>JAEUKP010000006.1 GCA_016794145.1 Alphaproteobacteria bacterium
CCTTCCTCTCCCTGAATACTCGCCCGATTTAAACCCGATAGAAAATAGCTTCTCTGTCATGAAAACAAACTGGAAAAATGCTCCGCCCAATACCACTCTTGATACTATTGTAACGTCTAATTGCTAATTTAAATTACTATACCTGAAAAGAGCGCGGAACTGCGCGATATTTGAGGGATAATCCTCACCGTTCGATAAACCGGTGACTAGATGGCTGGGCACTATAGGATTCGAAACTATGAATGGCGGATTTTTTGACTGTCATTAAGTGACTGAAATGAATAGTTTTTTATCATCAAATAATCATGCGGGGACAAAATAGATCATTTTATCGCTCATACTTTTGTGTTGTCGAAGATCTGAGAAAAGTTCGAAATGACTCCATGGGGGGGGAGGGGAGTCACCTACGAACCATAATGGCAGAAGAAAGAATTTGCAGTGGAGAGTTCACATAGGCGGTTGCTGACCTTAAAAGACCATGGTGCGGAAAGTAAGGGATATACGGCGGGAGCGGGGAATTTTCATTCCGCTGATAACATCTGTTTTTCGTGCCGGGATAGAATGTGTCCATAGATGGCGAGCTTGATCGCGAAAAACAGCAAGACTGCGTTGTTCCAGAAACAAATCATCACTCATGCCGATCTTGGTATTCTCAAACCGCATCACGCAAGAAGAGCCTAAGCTTAATGATGCAATGATATTCCCGAAACAGGGAACACAATCAATATGGGCGGATATCCCCTGGCCCGGCAAATATTCATTGATAATAACCTGTTCGGGACAGGTGGAAAAAATCCCATCATCTGTAAGTTTGTCTGCAATTGGTAATATCCATTCCGGCAGGGGGGCGATGTAACTTTCCTGCGTTGCTTGCCTTGATTTATAATCGTATCGGTAACCGTAGTGTTGAACCCTTCTTTTTAAATCATGCATCCATGGGTAAGAATCAATAATAGAAATCAGAAGGGCTTCCTCATCCTTGGCAATAAAATCCGGATAATAAGAAAGTCCCGATATATCAGGAGTCATAGAGTTTTCGATCGGGAATAAAAGTGGAATCATGAAAGGTTCGATTTAAAAATAAGAGTTACAAAATTCTGATGATATGAAAGGGAGCTATCATCGTTATGGGTGTTCGTGTGAGTATACTCCGGGAATATTGCAGGATCAAATCCATATCGTTCTCGCTGAGTTAACCCAGCAAACTGCGCAGCTTTATCGTAAAAGATACCCGTGCACTATTCTGAAATGTACATATTTTAATCCTGTTATCAATAAACCACAGACGGATTATCAACTTTATTACATGTCTGAAATGACAGAAAAAGAAAATGCTCGCGTACGTGGATTTGAAAATATTTTTAATGTTAGTGCCCAATCACTTCGCGAGCTTTTCGTGACGCCAGATTTAGACAAAGATGGAAAAAACGTTATTATTCCTACTTGGTGGGGGGTATCTTTACCGTGAAATAAAAAAATAACTCTGAATTATTTGTTTTCTTTAATTCCCAACAATGTATTCCTCGCCCAGTTGTTTCCTTTTATATCCCCTGAACTTCTATGGCTCTCTTTTGCGGGGGTTGTCCAGTCATGGTGATTAACAGTCTCATAAAATTTTGTCCATTTTTCTTTGGTAAATTTTGTGGCCCCCATATTAAACATCATATGGGAGACGTCTAATGGACAACACACTCTACATCACTTGATCACTTTTTTTGACAATTTAACGAATGAAGACAAGCGACCATCTTTTAACAACAAAGCTGCCAAAGTAATTGGAAATGCTAATGATGTTATGATCAGAAATATTTTTTGTCCGAAGCCACTATCGTACCAGAACAATAGTATCAAAAGTATGCTTGTAAGTAGCAAGGAAAAGCATACAGATTTTTTATGCTTTGTTCTGATTAAAATGCTAGCCATTAGAAATGGGGACGCAACGATTGAAAGAAAAAAATAAAAATAATAAACAAGTCCCATATAGCTTTCGATATAACTCGTGGGGCTTAAATATAGCTCTGCCCGAGTAACGGCTATGCCAGCAAGAACACCTAGAATTATTCCTACATAGGCAATCAGACGGGCTATTTTTTCTTTAACCATGGTTTTTCTTTCATCACCCGCCCAACTCGAGCAACGTAGTCATTAATTCTCTTCGCACCCAAATCATTGTAAAGTGTGGCCACCTCAGATACTGACGCATGAGGGTTTTGTAAATATATTCGTTTAACCAAATCAATACCAGCCTTGATATTGAGTCGTGGGGTCTCAAGATCTTTTCGCGAGTATCCAAGCTCCTTCCAATATTCCGCTTGTATATTCATGGGACGGATTGATTTATTAAGTGGGTAATACTCATCATAATAGCCTTGTGTTGTTTCCACATAAATAATGGCTTTTATAAGATCTGGATTTATACCTGCAGCCTTTGATTCATCCTCAATAATGAGCCTGTTTTCATTGACCTCGCTCTTTGTCTCAATTGCATACCAAGGTTTATCGTTGAGGGGTTGAAGATCTCGTTTTAATTTGAAGTCAGCCATCCCTTTGCCAAGCAATGCATTTTTTCGATCTTCTGCCGAGTTTGGGAGAGGCTCCGCCCAACATCTGCAATTAAAATCATCACCTGGATCGGGGGAGTTTGCCCATGCGCGGGTCATTCCATCTTTCGCCGCATGGTCAGCACGCACATGATTGTCATGGACGGTGCGCCACACGTAATATCCCTTTTGTGGTTTGATTAATTCGGCATTTATCGCTGCCAATGTTTTATCATCGGGATTGATTGTGCCAGTTGCATCCAACCCCAATGATTTTTGAAAATCTTTAATGGCAGACAATAAAACACTATCAGGGATATCGGTAATGCCGATATCTTTGGGTGGAATATAATGCCCCAAGCGGTTCAAAGACTTTTTGACCTGCAAAACATCGAAAGAAGCGGCGGACCTGTGGCGCTAATGAGGATATTATTCCTATGGATGCCCGTAAAAGTCAAGAAAATTTCGAGCATGACTCCCCAGTAGGAGGGAGGGCAGTAGGGCGGGGAGTCATTAAAACTTTTCTCGTGCACAATTCCGCCACGCGAAAATAATCGCAACTGAGAAAAATCGGAGATGGGAACTCAAAATTCTCATTCTCAGTGCGTGTCGGGAAATGAGGGCGGCAAAAAGCCCGCAGTTTGCGGGCTATTTTTGAAAATTATCGTTTAAAATCAATAGCTTAAGACTAGATGGCTGGGGCGGGAGGGATCGAACCTCCGAATGTCGGTACCAAAAACCGATGCCTTACCGCTTGGCGACGCCCCAACTTTGTTAGAGAGCCAGAAACTACACAATTCATATTCCCTTGGCAAGTCTCTTTTCTCAAGAAATTAAAAAAAATAGAAACAAAAAATTCTATTGATTCAGCCACTTGTTAATACACCCTCTTGCAATCGCATAATTTTCTCCAAGGTGTTCAATTTGCTCTTTTGCAAGATCCAGATTATTTTCTTTCCCTGCTTTTTCGATGACAGCACACATTTCACTTAACTGTGAAAACCCAAAGTTTCCAGCCATTCCTTTTAGCTCATGAGCCCTTGCGTTCAGACCGATTCCATCATGATTAAGATACGCATTTCCAATATCTGCGATTAACTCATCTGCTTTTTCATAAAAACTAACCAATATCTCTTGGATATGCTCAATAGATAAACCGGATTTGAGGGAGTTGAGAATATTTTCATCAAGGCCAGCTTGGGTAAGTTCACTCCCTCCGGTCGTTTTGAGAGAAAGAATATTTGCGTTCCGACGCTCCATTTCTTCAAACTTTTTAACAGCAAAGGCGAAAGTGTCTTCTTCATCTTCCTTGTCGTCGAGCATAGCTGGAATATATTGAGATTCCATCTGAGAACTGTAGACTGCCAAAGGAGAAACATCGTTGATGTCTGGATTTTTGATCTCTTCTTCAACCCGATCATCCGAAAAGTCAATATCAGCAAAAGCCTTTTGATGGGCATAAAAGCCATTATCAATTTTTTGTAAGATTTCAGAAATCTTTTCAAATGTAACTGGTTTTCCAGCAAAATCAGTCATACCTGCTGCTGTATAGGTTCGGATATCATCATCCTGAATATTTCCTGTTAAGGCAATGATCGGTAAGTTTGATTTTTTCGGTATTTGAAGTCCACGGATAATTTTTGCGACCTCAATCCCATTCATGTCTGGTAGCTCAATATCCAGTAGAATACCATCAAATTGGTATTTGGCATGAAGATCCAAAGCATCTGCGCCAGTTCCTGCTGTCATTGATTTTGCACCAATTTTATCAACAAACCCTGCTACAACTTTTTGGTTAATACCATTATCATCAACGATTAGGATATTGAGAGGGGAGGTGAGTTTAAATGTTTGTGTGGCTGTGTTTTCGCCTGAATACAAAGCCTCTGCACTCTCATCAAGGATTTCAGTGCCTTCCGGCATGCTGATGGTAAAGAAGAAAGTGCTTCCTTCACCTTCTTTACTGTTGATGCTGATTGCACCACCCATTGCTTCAATCAAGCGTTTGCAGATGGCAAGCCCTAGACCTGTTCCACCATATTTACGACTGATAGATGTGTCTGCTTGGGCAAATGGCATGAAAAGTTTTTTCTGGCTAGCAGGGCCGATACCAATGCCAGAGTCTTGAACAGCAAAATAAATTTGATGGAGATTTTGTGATACTCCTGTACTTTCTCCGGTCAGATCACGTACACGAAGATAGACGGATCCCTTGTTTGTAAATTTAATCGCGTTGTTGATCAGATTAAGAAGAACCTGACGCATCCGTGTTGGGTCACCATAAACCCAGTTTGGAACTTGATGATCCATTTCCAGTACAAGTTCAACACCTTTGGCTTCTGCGTGGCCACGCATGAGTGTGTGCACGCTTCGGATTAAGCGTTTTAAATCAAAGTTGATGTTTTCAAGGTCCATTTTACCACTCTCGATTTTTTCGAAATCCAGAATATCATTCAGCAATGCCAACATGGCATCACCAGAATCTTTGATTGTTGATGCGTATTCTTTTTGTTCTTTACTCAGTTGTGTATCCTGAAGTAAGCGCAGCATCCCCATAATTCCTGTCATTGGGGTTCTGATTTCATGACTTACAACTGCCAGGAAAGCTGATTTTGCACGGTTTGCTTCATCTGCTGCCTCTTTGGCTTTGCGCATATCCTCGTTTTGTTGAGCGCTTTTAACTTGTAAATCCGCCATTAACTTGCGTTCTTGTTCAATCACTTGCATAAGGCGATAATATTCAGATTTTTCCTTTGCCTCATGAATTTCTGTTATTTCTTTTTTGGGGACTTGATTGTCTGCAAAAACATCTTCTGAAGAAACAATATCAACAGTAACAGATTTTTCTGTTGGCACTTTGCTTGTGATGGCAACAAGAATTGCAGAGATCAGAATAACAGATGGAAACATCAGTGTGACACTGTTATGTGGGAAGAATTCGAAATTCAGAATCATAACCCAGATTAAGAGGATGAATAGAAAGAAAGCCGTGTTCGCTATATGTGTATAGGCAAGCCGTTTATTGCTGAGTGCACCGCCCCATGTGATCCCCATAATAATGATTAAACTGAGAAGAACGGGGCCAAATATCAACAGTAACGAAACAGAGGGGATCGATTTTAGAATAACAAGCCCAACAAGATTTGTAATGAGGCTAGCACTTGTAATTCCGCCTAGAAAGCTTAACGAGAGTTCATGTCTGTTTCTTTTGACGAACATAAAGCCTAACATTAATCCCTGTGAAGTGATAATCCAGGTTGCAGGGTAAGACAGTTCCATATCCATTCCACTGAAATAGATAAAACGTGAATTCACGAGAAGCACAAACGAGAATGAAAGGCAGATCAGAGAGATAAAAAAGTCAGACAGAGAAGATGAATCTTTTGATGCTTTTAGAAAATAAATAAATCCACTGAAAGCTAGAAGAATAATCAATCGTGAACTTAGAATATCTGTAATATTGGACTGGTTGGGATCCGACAATGTCATTTTGAAATAGGTCGGAGCCATGAGATTCGGTTTTGCATATAAGATAAAAAAACTTGTCTGGTTAACAGGGATGTTAAGAGTGAGGGTGTTTCCGATATTTTTGCTTTTCTCATACAGATTTCGTGTGTTGACGAAGTATTCTTTAGTATTCATATTGTAAAGAGAAATGTCTTTGAGCGTTGAAAAACGGCCATCTTTTAACGATCCAAGATCAAGTGACCAAATGTTTTTCTTGCTTTTGTTGACGATTGGAAAAACAATCCATGTTCCTGCCTCTTGCCCGCTGATTTTGATATGACTATCCGGAACCTTTGACGATGTAATTTCACCATTTCTAATTTTCTGTTCAATCAATTCAATTGTGAGCGGCGTATTTCCCTCCCTGATCGCGTAAACTTTTCCCTGGAAATTATACTGCGTTTGGGTGTCGTTAAGCTGTAGAGCCTGATATTGAGTGGTCGGTGTTGCCGGGGAGGTGGGAGGTGTTTGCGCGTGGATAGGGAAGGGAATCGACAGGCAAAAAAATGTCATCCCCACAAGAAAACTTAAAAAACTCAATTGTTTCATAAGCATAGAAGTAACCAAACCATAATAAATGAAGTGGTCAAAATGACCACATCAATCAACTTTCGGCTAAAATCATTAAGATATGGTTATGAAAGAGAGTGGTGTTTTTGGGCTATGATCCGGATGGCTTCCGGGTAAGCGATATGTTCTTGGGTTAAGACTCTTGCCGCCAAACTATCGGCTGTGTCTCCGTCTATAATGGGAACGGATTTCTGTAAAATAATTTCCCCTTCATCAACGCCAGGGGTGACGTAATGAATTGTACAGCCGCTTTCCGTATCACCAGCCTCGATTGCTCTTTGATGGGTATGCAGGCCCTTATATTTCGGCAGTAGGGACGGGTGTATATTAATAATGCGACCTTCCCAAGGTGTGATAAGAGTCGGCGATAGGATTCGCATAAATCCCGCAAGGCAAACCAGATCTATATTAAATTCATCTAATATAGAAAGAATTTCTGTTTCGAAGTCCGCTTTTGTTTCGAAATCTTTATGAGAAACGATACGTGTCGAAATATCGTTTTCTTTAGCTCTAACAAGGCCATAGGCATCAGGGGTATTTGAAAGAACAAGGTTTATTTGAGCTGGAAAATTATCGATACGACACGCATCGATAATCGATTGAAGATTGCTCCCCCGCCCTGAAATCAGGACAGCAAGTCCTAATTTTCCAGGCTTTGGAGTTTTTTGTTGCTCTAGGTTGCCCATTCGGTATCCATATGGTTAATTCCGACCCGGATATCTGTCTCCGCTTTGACGACCTGGCCAATGACAGTCGCCCTTTCACCGGATGCATTGATTGCTGTACAGACTTCCTCTGCTTTATCTTTTGGTGTGATCACAATCATTCCCAGTCCGCAGTTATAGGTGACCGACATATCGTCATTCGTTAGGTTTCCATATTTTTTAAGCCATTTGAAAACAGGCTGGAATGACCAGAGTTTTGCATCCAATTGAACACCCAATCCGTCTGGCAAGACGCGGGGGATATTTTCGGTTAATCCGCCACCTGTGATATGTGATAGGCCTTTGATCAATCCTCCCTTTTGGATCAGGGGTAAAAGAGCACGAACATAAATTTTGGTCGGTCTTAAGAGGGCATGGCCTAAAGTTGGGGCATCATCAAATGGTGATTTTTCAGAATATGTGAAGTTGTTGTCCGACACGATTTTACGTACCAAAGAATAACCGTTTGAGTGAATTCCGTTTGATGCAATTCCGATCACAACATCATCTTCTGTGATTGATTCCCCGGTTAAAACCTGTTCGCGTTCTACGGCACCAACAGAAAATCCGGCCAGATCATAATCGCCTTTTTCATACATGCTTGGCATTTCGGCGGTTTCTCCGCCAATCAGGGCGCATCCGGCTTGGCGACAGCCTTCGGCAATGCCTTCAATCACGGTGGCGGCTGTGTCCACATTCAATTGGCTGCTGGCGAAATAATCCAGAAAAAACAAAGGCTCTGCACCTTGAACCAAAATATCATTCACACACATGGCAACCAAATCAATTCCCACTGTATCATGTGTGTTGGCATCAATCGCAATGCGAAGTTTTGTTCCAACTCCGTCTGTCGAGGATACAAGAACAGGGTCTTTGAAACCTGCCGCTTTTGTATCGAAAAGTGCCCCAAAACCTCCGAGGCCACCCATCGTGCCGGATCTGTTTGTTGATTTGGCGAAGGGTTTAATGCGTTCAACAAGGGCATCTCCGGCCACAATATCAACACCAGCTTCTTTATAAGCGTTTGCTTTCATTTTGAAAATTGGCCTTTCTGTTGTAAACTGATAGCTATGCAACAGTTATTTAGACGTTTTAACATGGCTCGTATAGTATTTTTTATCACCTTGATCAGTCTTTTTTGGGTTATTTCCTCTGGAAAACTGGTATTTGCCCAAAATTCCCCTTACAGTGTGAAGGGGGTCGAGGTTGATGTTTTGGATGAAAGTTCTGTTAAAGCTAGGAATAAAGCTTTTGCTGAAGCCCAAAGAAAAGCATTCCAGATTCTATCAACACGGTTTTATGCGGAAGGTGAGCTGGCAGTCCTTAAAATTCCGAGTGATGAAAAATTATCAGGTTTTATCCAGGATTTTAAAATTGCAAGCGAGCAGGTTTCAACCAAACGGTATAAAGGTGTATTCGATTTTCGTTTTAAGGCTGGCCCTGTGCACCAGTATTTTGGGCGTGGGCCTGTCTACTTCGTTGAAGACACCGTTTCCGATGTTAAAAAGATCCTGTTGATTCCTTATTATCATGAGGAAAAGAAGCAAATTGTTTTTAACAAAGCCCAAAATCCATTTTGGGGATCGTTGTTAGAAGACTTAAAGGATAGAACATATGTCATCTTACCAGAGGGAAATATTCAAGACCTAACCGACATTGGATATAAAACACCCGGATATCTTTCCTCGACGACGGTTCGCCGTTTAAAGGCAAGATATGATGTCACGCAAATCGTTGTGGCAACCGCACGTGTTGATTTAGAGGATCAATCCAAAATCAATATTGATATTCAGGATGTCAGCTCTGGAACTCCTATTCCGCTGAAAAATTTTGATGCTGATCCGAAAGAAATTGCAAAAGAAACATTTGATATTCTGGGCGGACTTTCTGAATCTAAGGATATTCCACTGGATTCGATTGAAACTTTAAACAATACCGAGAAAGAAGAAACTGAAATTCCTGAATCTGAAATCAAGTTTGATAATTTCGACCCTGAAAATAACGGAGAAATTCCGCGTGGAAAAATGTCTCTTGCTGCTCGTCAACAAATGATTGCAAAGTCTCTAGACCAACAGAGACAACAGAAAATGGATTTGTTAACACACCAGGGAAGAGATGTAATGGTGGCTGATCAGGATCAGGCACAAGTTGGGGAGGGGATTGAGTCCAGTGTCAATGCCAGTGTCAATGCCAGTGTGAATGAAGGTGAAGCAAATGTGCAGGTCTTTTTTACCAGTATGTCTGAATGGGTTTCTTTACAGAAAGAATTGTCACATTTGGATGGGTTAAGAGGCATTCGGATTGTAACGTTGAAAACAAACCAGGCCGATACGGTCATCGAATATAAGGATTGGAATAAGATGTTGGGATCTTTAAAATCAAGAGGGCTGCTCCTGACTCCACAATCTGCGGATTCGTATATCCTGAAACGTGTTCCTGATGGATTTTAGTATAAAGGGTTTAAAATGAAAATCTCGTCTCTGCAGGTTTTTTGGGGATTTGCAGTCCTCATAGCTGTTCTTTTGATATGGCTTTTTAAAGCTGTTCTTCTTCCATTTGTCTTGGGCGGAACCATTGCATATTTATTGAATCCGATTGTGAACAAGATTTGCTCTAAGGGATTGGGGCGTCAAGCGGCTGTTCTTACAATCCTTGGAACATTTTTCCTTTTCGTCTCTGGATTATTGGCCATTATTACCCCGATTTTAGTGCGTGAGGCCGCCGGATTTATCGAATCTGCACCAGCATATACGCAAAAGCTCTGGCAATTAGCTGAACCAAAGATTCTCTGGATCCAAGCACAGCTAGGGTATGCAATTACATCGGAACAAATTCAAGCTGTTCTCGAAGAAAATATCGGTAAAGCCTTCCAGATTGGTAAAGGTGTTCTGGGCGGGATTACAATGGGAGGAGTAGCAATCGTTGATTTTTTCACGACTGTTCTGATTACCCCTGTTGCGGCATATTTTTTGATGAAAGAGTGGCCAAAGATTGTCACTTGGGTTCATGGGGTGATCCCGCGTGACCATCTCTCTACGGTTTCAATGCTGGGGAAGAATATTGATATAAAAATTTCCGGTTTTGTCCGTGGGCAGATTACAGTTTGTTTGGCGCTGGGGTTTGTTTATGCTGTGGCCTTATCTCTTGCGGGGCTTAACTATGGCTTTGTGATCGGTCTTTCAACTGGTGTGCTGTCGATTATTCCGTTTGTGGGGTCAACGCTGGGGTTATTGACAAGTGTTATTGTTGCATTCCTTCAAACGGGCGGAGATTTAAGTTTTGTTGGAATCATTGCTGTTATTTTCTTTGCTGGACAATTTATTGAAGGAAATTTTATTACTCCCAAATTGATGGGCGATAGTGTGGGGCTTCACCCCCTTTGGATTATTTTTGCCTTGATGGCAGGAGGGTCTTTGATGGGGCTATTGGGGATGTTTCTGGCGGTTCCGGTGGCGGCCAGTATCGGTGTTCTTGTGAATTTTGCCGTTTCGGAATACAAGAAGAGCCCATACTATCAAACAAAGACAGATAACGAGGCCCCCGATGCAAGCCCACCAACTTCCGCTTGATTTAAGATCCGTTCCGGCGCAGGGGCGCGAGGATTTTTTTGTCAGTGGATGCAACGAATTCGCGGTGCATTGGGTGGAAAAATGGCCGGAGGGATGGGCGTCGTCGCCGGTTCTGATTTTGTACGGGCAACGGGGATCGGGCAAAACCCATTTGGCTGAAGTCTGGCGCATCCGTGCCGGAGCCGATTTTGTAAGTGCCGGGGAATTTGCGGCGACCTCTCTGGATACGCTGTTATCGCGGGATAGGAATGTGGTGATTGACCGGATTGACCAATTGGTTGGCGATCCGGTTCAGGAAGAAAAATTATTCCATCTCTATAATCATTATAAACAGGCAGGATTGTCGTTTCTGGCTTTATCGCGCCTGTCACCGGAAACATTGGGATTTGTAATCAAGGATCTGGCCTCGCGCTTTCGTGCGGCCCCGAATGCCGAGATTGCGGCCCCCGATGATGATTTATTGTTCAAAGTTCTGGCCAAGCGATTTTATGATCAGGGGTATGTGGTGGCGCCACCTGCGCTGCAATTTGCCGTGACGCGGATGGAACGGTCATGGGAAGCCCTCGATCATTTGGTGGAAGAGGCTATTTGTCGTGCCACTGCGCAAAAGAAACATATCACCCTTCCTTTCCTCCGCGATCTTTTCGGAAGTGGGGAGGGGGAAAGTATATCATTAAGAGGTGATAAATGATTTCTGCAGTCGATTTGGCAAGGAACTACTTTGATCTTTCAAATAAAGGCGATTTGGATGGGATACAAAACCTTATGACGGATCAAACAACATACAGTTCACAAAATACAGGGGTTTTTCTAGGCGTATCACAAATAATGGATATGCAAAGAAAATTTTTTTCTACATATAGTGATTTATATTGGGATATAAAAAGCATAAGTGAAGAGCGTCTTGGGGTTGTAAAAATTGATTTCGAGCTAAGTGGCAGGGCTCAAGATGGAGCGTTATTATTTCGGTCAGGGGTTGAGTATGTGATTGTGTTTAATGGAAAACTACAGCATTTGGAGATTCGAAACTCATAGAAATATGCAAGAGATCATCCGGACTCTTGTTTCTGTTTTTTCTTTTATTGATGCTCCAGACAAAGGGAAGAAAATGAATAAATCAGGATCTGGAATTTAAATTATTCCACAACCATGCGGCCCCACGGACACCAGACGAATCGCCATGGCGGGGCGGACGAAGAGGTGTGGAGCACGTATCGGTGAAGATGTATTTTTCCCAAATGCGTGGAACCATCTCATACAGTTGGGATACATTGCTCATGCCACCGCCCAGAACAATCACATCCGGATCCAGAATATTGATGATATGCCCCAAACATCTGGCTATCCGGTCGACATAGCGGTTCAGGCTCGCGACAGCAGCGGGGTTCCCCTGATTTGCGGCGGCAATAATATCATGGGTCGATATCATCTCTCCCGTCACGCGGATATGGTCGTTGCGGAACCCTGTGCCGGACAGCCATGTCTCGATACAGCCACGCCGTCCGCAGTAACAGGCCGGCCCCGGAAGTTCGTTTGACTCCCAACTCTCGGCAAAGAATCCAACCGGGGGCTTGTGCCGGTATATCTCGGACGTCTCGACCTGTTCAGAGTTCTTGGTGAAATGATCTATATAGGGGCGCGTGTCTTCGGTGAAAAAACGCGGAGCAGGTAAAGGGTTGTGGCCCCATTCCCCGCCCAGACCATTCAATCCGGTGACAGCCTGACCATTCACCGAGATACCGGCGCCGCACCCTGTCCCGATAATGACACCAAAGACAACGGAGCTTCCGGCACCGGCTCCGTCAACGGCTTCCGAAACGGCAAAGCAATTGGCGTCATTTTGTATTTTGACAGGGCGGCCCAAGGCTTTTTCCAGATCTTTGTCCAGAGGATGTCCATTCAGCCATGTCGAGTTGGCATTTTTGACCAATCCGGTGGCGGGAGAAATGGTTCCGGGGATCCCGATGCCCAGAGTTCCTTTTTCGCCCAGTGTCGATTCGGCCAAAGTGACCAGTTGGACGATGTTTTTCACCGTTGCGTCATAATCCCCGACCGGAGACGGAACCCGTTGGCGGTAAATTTCTTTTCCATTGTCGGCGTTCAGACAGATAATCTCTGTTTTTGTCCCGCCTAAATCAATTCCAATGCGCATGACGGTTTCTTCCTTCTTATCTTAACAAAGTCCCAGTAGTATATCTCTGCATTCTGGAACAGTCCGAATATGATGGCCAGCAGAATTTGAAGGGGGGGTGTAATCTACAAATTGAATAACACGAGAGTTTTTTCCTGTTGTATCCAGTCCTGCTTCAGCCCCTGTCGGACTATCCTCAAGAATCGCAAGTTGATCAGGGGTAAAATTTGTTCCAAATTTTTTATTGTATAATTCTAATGCTAAACGATAAGGGTCGCCAGATGGTTTCTTTTTCTTGCCGTGGCAGCGAATTTCATCTGCTGTGACTATGATAGGAAAGAGTGTATCTATACAGTGTCCATTTGAGGCTACACCTCTCTCTAAGCTGTCATGGATGGGAAATTTATCTGAATTTGACACTAGGCATGTAGGAATACCTTTATCTCCGAATTCCTTTAATAGCTGGATCATCCCATCTCTTGGGGTGCAATCTGCTTGTTGAGAGTCATAACCAGCTTTAGCCATATCTCTAAAATCTGAGGAGGTAATGAGATCTCGCATTCCTGGAAACAAATTATTTACAATCCAATCATAAATGCGGGTTTCTGCTTGTCCTGCGACTATAGACCAGTCAATCATTAGTTTTTGGCTGATCTCAGCCTTCTCCCTGAATGTGTCCACAATGCTCTGTAAAACATCCCTATTTCTTAATTCAGGGCCCGTGGCAAATGTACCATCATGGTCAATCATAATCATGCTGAGTGCGTCTGTCATTCTTTCTCCTAAGAGCTCGGTTGAAAAAAGTTAAAGTTCAGATCTAGTTATTTGTGAAATTGGGCGGCATGGTGGCATAAAATAACAATAATAGCAATATATTTTTATGTAAATATTTCTTACGGTTATATTCTCCGACTTTTATCTCAGAGGGAAAAATTAACCACATTGAAAAAACGAATCCCATATTCTGAAACACCTTGACCGTGATGAAAAGGGAAATGTGGGGGGATTATCCAAGACTTACTTGGCGTAAAAGGAGTTGTGTTACCATATGGTTAGGGATATAGAAATCTGCGCCTTCCGGTGCTGTTTCTCCCACACCAATAGATACTCCTCCATGTTTTTTAATTGCTTCCCACATTGGTATATCGGGATTTGTGTCACCGAACGCGAAAAACTGGTGTGGGCCATGAGTGGATGTAATCTGCGCGCACATAAGATCTGTCGCTACACCTTTATGGATATATGGATTGACGAGTTCGACGTAGGCATCATCTGGTTTCATAACGCCTATCACATGGAAATTACCTTCTATATCAGCATGGTGTTTGGCAAGCTCATATATCGCGTCAAAAGCCCTTTGCTTATCGCGTGCGTTTGCACAAGAAATTGCAATAGAATGCTCTTTTTCTCTCTCAAAAACGGCACCTGGATGATCTTGGGCGGCTTTAAGAAATATTTTACTGAGTTCGTCTCTATTAGGTAAAGAACTGATGACCTCAAATGAGGTATGTCCGCGGATACAGGCCCCGTACTCTGTTGATACCATAAAGTGTGAAGAGCTGCGATGATGATCGGTGATGGTTGTTGGAAATATGTTTCTAACAAAAATCGCTGGTCGTCCGGTATTAATGCAGAATGGAATTCCTGAATCGAGAATGGAATGAATTGTCCTATCGAAATCAAGATCAGCTTGTACGGGATCGTGAATTTGCGGTGGGCGTTGCACTGAAGCTCCATCTAGGTCGATCATGAAGCCAGCTTTACCATTAAATTTGGCTGTCAGCATGCGAGAAAGAAGTGTTTCTAGTGTTGAAATTAATGCGGCGTCAATCTGAGTTATTATAGATCCCGTCTTATTAACATCTTCTATCGCTTGAATAAGATCTTTAAGGGAACTATTCAAATACTTGGAATTAACAGATGCACCCATTATTATTTTCACCCATTAGTAACTTGTTGATGATCGTTTATCTTTTGGTTGCCTAACAGCAAATGTGTCGTTCTGTCAAATTATTTAACACCGCTTTAAACAGAAACCTTAAGACCTTTAATTATTTACATAATATTAACGAAAAGGTCAATGTTTATTTTTATCGATTTTTAGGTCTGGGTGCGTTACGAAGTAAGTCTTGCTAACAACAGGAGATATATGTGTCGAAAACAGCTTTAATTGCCGATATCGGAGGAACGAATGCGCGGTTCGGGATTGTAGATTCGCAAGGGATACGCGATTTGGTTTATCTGGAATGCCGCAATTATACGGGCCCCGTTGAGGCGGCCGAAGCGTATCTGGGGCAGATCGGTATAAAGAATCGTCCGGAAGTCGGGGTTTTTGCCGTTGCGGGGCCTGTTGTGGCGGATCTGGTCAATTTTACGGGTAGCCCATGGAATTTCCGGATTTCCAAAGTTCAGGAAAAAATGAACTTTCGGATTTTTGAAACCATGAATGATTTTAAAGCTGTGGCATTGGCAATTCCCGATATTTCTCCGACCTTGTTGCATAAAATGGGCGGGCCGGAACCAGAGGCTGGATGGGCGAAGGGTGTGCTGGGGCCGGGAACGGGATTGGGTGTTGCCTCGTTGATGTGGAATGGTACAGATTATCTGGCCAATCCTGGAGAAGGCGGGCATGTGACGATGCCGGCCACCACGGACAGGGAATTTGATATTTTCCACCGCTTGCGGGTGAAATATCACCATATTTCGGCAGAGCGCGTGTGTTCTGGCAAGGGGTTAGAAAATCTGTATAACGCCATTCGGGTGTTGGATCATAAATTTGATCTTCCGGATTTGGAAGCGCCCGAAATTTCGCAAAAGGCAATGACTGGATCTTGCGATGTTTGCAAAGAGTCACTGGATTTGATGTTGGCCTTCTTGGGCCGGATTGCCGGGAATTTGGCGCTAACCCTGAATGCACGCGGCGGGATCTATATCGCCGGAGGAATTCCCACAAAATTGGGAGATTATTTCCATCAATCCCGCTTTATGGAAGAATTTTTGGCTAAAGGACGCATGTCAGAGTTGATGAAAGAGATCCCTGTCTATATGATCAAGCATGATGCTATTGGTTTGTTGGGATTAGAGAGTCATGCAAGAAAATTACTTAAGTAAACTGTTGGGCCGATTCCCCCCCGATTGGAACCCTGATTATCCGTTTGAGGATGCAGCGCATCAGGCCGAGATCCAAAAGCAAGATGCCTATGATCGTGGGAATTTAATGGATATGCCTGCGTTTCGTGCCGGTGGGGGGGATGAGATTATCTCGCCATGGGGACGTAACCGATCGCTTGATTCGGGGCTTTATCCGGCAGGGGATATATATTCCATTGATCCATCCTCCATCATTAATCCGGACGATTTGGCAGGGATTTTGATCCATCCGTATGAGTTTTGTAAAAAAGATCTGGTGGTTAATCCCGATTATATGCTCTCACTGCAACGCCATCGCGGACGGCAAGAAATATGGCATGTTATGTCTGGAATCCTCACGGTCATTTTGAACGGGACTTGTTGTGAGGTTTGCTCTGGTCAATCTATCTTTGTTCCACGTGGGGCTATCCACGGAATGGCGAATTTGTCGTCTGACCCTGTGCATGTCGTCGAAATGCAAACAGGCCTCTGTCGTGAGGCGGATAATGTGCGTCTTGCCGATTTCTCTGGTCGTCCGACGTATCCCCTGACATCGGAGATAGAGTTCAGGTCGGCGCAGATTTATAAGGAGATCCTTCATAAAATCTGTCAAAAAATTAAGAAGGTATCATAAGTAATTTACAAGGTTTAATTGTAGGATACGAACAGAGGCAGAGTATGACGCCTCAAGTTGGCTTTGTATTTCTGTTAGTCTAACTGATGCGGATGGAATATCTGTTTCTTTGATGAAAGACGATAATTCCTTCAAATACACATGATCCTGTTCGTTTTTATCTGTCTGTTTTTCGATTGAATTTGCTTGTGTTGAAAGCAATCCCCTCAGGTTCCCGATATCATCAATTGATTGTTGAATGAGATCGAGGGCCTCATTTCTTTCTGCGGGGCCTGTTGGCGTGTTGATAAGAAGATTATAGGCTCTGAGCAATTTTTCAAATGCAGGATTATCTGCTGTAATACCATAGGTTGATGAATAAGTCTCTGACACTTGTACCGATGTAAGTGTGCTATTACCTTGATAATAACTTGAATTCACAACGGATGGAGATGTTTGAGCAATCCATGCCGGGTCATTCAAATCAACGGGTTTCGTATCAATATCAGAACCGGCAAAAAGATGACGCCCCGCGACTTTTAAATTTAAAAGACCTGCTGTCTCCAACAACGCGTTATTTGCTTGATTGGCTGTAATGGTTCCTGGAACCTGGTTTCCACCAAGAGCCGTTGTCACGTTACTTAACATGATATTGGCCATATCCTCGATCTTGCCGATTGTTGAGTACATGATATTTACATTCGAGAGGGCCGTATTTGCGTTAGCATTATATGAGACCAGTTTAGTTTGAGAGCTCTCAATCGCTAATAGATATTGGCTGTCGCGTGCAATAGCTTTGTAGTCCTGCGATTTTAAACCAGAACTGATTTGAGTATTAATATCCGAATATTTTGTTTGCAAACGCATGTTTTCAGAAATCATTTGGTTGGTAAATGAAAATGTCGCAACACGAGTAACCATGATTTATATCCTTTCTTTCCTACCTGATCGCAGCGATAAGCGCATCCAGCATATCTTGGATTGTTTTAACGACCTGTGCACCTGCCTGGTATTGATTTTGATAGACTAACAACTTTGCCGTTTCCTCATCGACATTCACTCCGCTTTTGCTACTGAGTAGGTCGCTGCTTGTTTTATAAACAGAAAATGATGTGTCCGTATCTTTCTGTGATAAGTCGGCTTTTGATGCGGCAGATGACATGATGGCTTGAGCATATCTTTGTAATGTATTGTTTTGTGAAGCAAAGTCACCGGCTGCGTTAAATGGGACGTTACTGTTGAGCATATCTGAAAGGCTTTGCGCAATCGTACCATCACCACGGTTCACTCCACGATCTCCAATCGCCAATGTTGCACTTGGGCTTAGAACACCGATAGATAGATATTCTGGTGCGTTTAATAGATAGGTGCTGACCTTTATATCTGATGCGCCTGATGTGCTTGTAAACATATCGTTCAGACCAAAATAGCTTGAAAAACTTTCGCCCGTGGAAGATGTTACAGAGCTGGACATGGGGTTAATTGAAACGCCGTTTGTGGATGGGGATGCTAAAATGGATAATTGACCATCAGTATTAAGAGATGCAGTTATGCCCGGAACAGCAGATAAGGCAACCAGCACATCATTAATTGTCGTCATGCCTGCTAAATTAATATCTGAAAAATTTACAACAGTTCCTGCGCGATCTGTGACGGCAATGCGAATACTTCCTGTTGCTGAGAAACCAGTTGCGTTGGTTAGGTTTTTTAACGATCCTTCCATCAACGTCCGAGATGGAACAGATGCCCCTGTATTTAACAAGGTATTAACCTGATTTTTAAGAACGGATGCGAATTCATCCAATTTTGCTTGCTCTGTAACATAAATATTATCACGCAGATCAATATATCCTGCTAACTTTCCTGATCTTATATTTGTTGTGAGATCTGTTCCGTTGAGTAAAATGGGCGAGAAATCTGCAGGATAAAGGGTAGTCGACGTAACCTGATTTGTTACATTATATGTCAATGTTTGTGGGTCAGATAGTAATAAAGCCTGTCCCGAACCTGTATAAAGTTGTAAACGATTATCATTTGTATAGAAATATTGTATATCCAGTTCAGCTGCAAGGTTCTGGAGTTCTTTATTCCGTTGATCTTCATATTCTGCAGTGCTTGCATCTTTGTTGACGCTGCCGGCTATTTTCTCGTTGATATCATAAATACGACCAACGATTGCGTTTATGTTTGTAATGGAATCCGCAATCTTCTGTTCATTTGCCAAGCGTAATTTTTGAATGTCGTTTGACAGATCCCGTAATGATGATGCGAGGCTATCCGCTGTCTGCACGACTTCTGATTTGTTTGCAGTTGTTTCCGGATTTGTTGCAAGGTACTGAAGTGTAGAATACATACCATCTAAGAAGCTGCTGATTGAGTTTGTGCCGTCAGTATTTCCAACTTGGGTGATATAATAATCCAGTGATTCGCTAACAACATTTCTAGATTCATAGGTGGAAATATCACCAACCAGTGCTTTCAACATAAATTTATCAGTTGTTCCAACAATAACGCCAGCCATAGGGGTTGATCCGGCACTTGTTGTCAAATATTCAACTTCAAGGTTTTTTCTGGAATAACCAGATTTATCAGCATTCGTAATATTTTGGGATGACAAATTCGTTTTAACCGCTGTCGTCATCATGCCACGGATGGCCATATCTAAACCTGCAGTTAATCCCATTTTACATCCTTATCGTTTTTCTGTTCTTACTTTTTACTCTTTGCCCTTGTTCTGGATATCAATTGATGATCCATAGCTAAGGCAAGCCTGTGCTGATTTTAATGTGCTATTTAGTTGTTTTTGGATATCTTTCTGCTGCTGATCAACATTTTCTATATAGGAAAGAAGAGCCGATTCTATGTCATTCAATTGTGCAATAACACCTTGTTTTTGATCTTCATTCAGTTGATCAAGAGCAAATTCGATAGCACGTGGATCAGAAAAAAAGTCTGCAGATATAAGAGCTTCTATATCTTTATCCTTATTCCATTTTTCAAGAATGCTATCGAGTATAGTCATTTAAAAATCCTTTTCTGCCTTAGAATTTATCTGACAGCACCAATCAGGTCTGTAAACATTTCGCTAACAGTACTGACAACCTGTGCTGCTGACGAGTAGGCTTGTTGGGCTACAATCATTTTGTTGAACTCTTCTGATGTGTCCGTTGTTGATTGTTCCAGAGCGCTTGAAATGATATTCCCTGCATTCCCTTGTCCTGGAAGTCGGAGGTTGTAGTTACCTGCGGCTTCATTCTCATCATATACAGTTCCTTCAACGTGTTTCAATCCGTTCGGGTTTGGAAATGTAGCGATAGGAATTTGATAGACAGGGAGCCGAACACCATTTTCAAACGATGCAGTGACAAGACCTTTCTCGTCAATATTAATTTCACTCAATTGCCCGAAACGAACACCATCCTGGTCAATCAGATAGATTTCAAGTCCAGGGTTTGTTGTATTTGACGAGAATTGGGTCAGGCCGTCTGTTCCACCAACCGTACCCCAATCAAGCGCGACAGAAGAGTTATTCGCGCCCGTTGTAAAGCCTGTAATATCAAAGGATGGAACTGCTGGTGTAAATGTCGCGACCGACCCATTCCCGTTGAAGGTAACATTAATTGTTTTCTGGGCGCCCGCGGTTGCAGGATCTGTATCAATCACCCCTGATGTTGTGGCTGTGCCCGTTTGTATCGGATCTGTGAAGGTTGCTGTCCATGAGTTAGCGGCAGTCTTTGCCCATGTAATTGATATCTGGTGGCTAACACCGAGAGCATCAAAAATTTCGATTGAGTTGCTAAAGGTATCACCAATGGCGGCATCTGCCGGAAGGTTCATATCAAAACGCACTTCTGCAGTTGCTTGTGCCGTACCAGAAATCGAGTTTACATCCACCGGAACAAGTGAGTTAAGGTCGTTGGAGGAAGTGGATATAACATTTCCAAGATCATCAGTGGCTTGTCCAAGAAGGTAATAGCCTTCTGAGTTAATTAAGTATCCTTGTGCATCGGTTGAGAAGCTCCCGTTACGTGTATACGTGTAAGCAGAAGGTTGGTTGTCAACCTGGTCAGAAACAACAAAGAACCCATTCCCGTTGATTGAAATATTGGTACTATTATCTGTTGCCTGAATTTGACCTTGGGCCCGCATATCTTGGCTTGTTTCATACACCACCGCACCACCGGCACGGCTTCCTGCACCTGTTACAAGTGATTGGAAAGAGACTTGACGTGTTTTATAGGCGGTTGTACTCGCGTTTGCAATATTTTCAGAAACCGCAGCAACCGCCGTCGATTGTGCGCGGAGGCCAGAAACTGCAGCATTTAATGCACCGTTCAAACTCATTTTTACTCTCCTTCATTAAAATTTTAAAAACTTGTTTTGTTTTCAATCTATGTTGTTGTTTGTGTTGTTGTTTGTGTTTTTATAATTCTGTTCACATCACCTATTTCAAAAAGCATGCCACCTGCTTGTAGATAGGTGCCTGTTGTATCCGATTGCACGCTATCAACTTTAACATGTGTATGGATGTCGGCAGTAATTGCCTTCCCGGCGTTATCTTTTGCTGTAATGGATACTTTGAGGACTTCTCCATCAACCGTTGCACGGGTCAGGTCGGTGTTTTTAAGATTGAGGCTATAGGTCCCTGCGTTAATAGCACTTCCACCTGCGTTATTTTGCATTGCACCGCTATAGACAACCTTTCCTTGGGAATCTGTAACGGAAATTGCGACTGATTTTGCATCTGATGGAATCGCGTAGGTCCAATTTACAGATTGATCCTGAACGGTTGTAGAATTTGTTGCAATATCGACTGTTTGCCCGATATAACCAAACGCTCCAGAAACATTATTTTGATTGAGGCTTGAAAGCATTTTTTCAAGTTTTGAGTTTGTATCAATTTGTTGTTCAAGCGCAGAGAACTGGGTCAATTGACCCGTGAATTCTTTTGTATCCATGGGGTCGAGAGGGCTTTGATGCTGCATCTGTGTTAAGAGAATGCTTAGAAACTGGTTTTTTAATTCTTTGGCTTTATCCGTAGCAGCAGTATTTGCCGATGTATTGGTATCGGATTTTGTGGTCGTGACTTTTGTCCCCGAAAGGCCTTTAAGGCTTGTTCCTGTCGACACTTGGGTAATTATTGCCATAATCATATCCTTTTTTTAATCTTGGTATCGATTCAAAAAGGTCTATGCAAGAATCGCGCACAGTTGAAAAAAATAATTGAATTTTTTTAAAGAGCGCCGATTTTTATTAACATATCAAGGGGGTGAGGGGAGGTTTCATTTTTTCTATGAAAATAAACTTTATACATTTCGGCAAAAGCTTCAGGGTTTTTTTGTTCAAATTGATCCATCAGTTTTAAATCTGATAAATCCCCATTTGGAAACATTTCAGCAAAAATGCGTTTGCGTTGTGGAGAAAGGCTAACAGTATAGGGGGATAATCCGTGTCTGTCTGCCAATTCCTGAATTAATGGAAATGTATAACGGTGTTCTTGGACGTGGAATAACAAGTCATTGCATTCGGATAAGTTAAAAAAGTCACCCGCATGGGTACAAAATGTCCGGGGATCGCCAGGGGGCATTTTAAAGATGTCCTGGCGAAATGTCCGGATATCATCGAGCGATGATGAATAACCTTTTTCCCGAATATAATCACTGGCCGGGTTTAAGATCATATCGCGCGCAATTTTTGAATACAGCGAAATACTCATTTTTCCGCCAGGCTTTAATGTATTCAAAATTGCGGCCAGACCTTTGTCTGGTTCTTTGAGATGGTGAAGAACCCCTGAGCTGACAACATAGTCAAAGGTCTTGTCTAACTCTCCTACCTTCATCAGGTCCCCGTGTAGAAAGGTAATGCGGGGGAGATATCCCAATTCTTCGGCCATTCGCATTCCATAGGCAATACTTGAGCGGGATAAATCAATCGCGGTAATTTTTGCCTCGGGTAATATGGATGCGTAAAGGCAAGGTTCTTGACCTGTTCCGCACCCGGCAACCAGAATTTCAAGGTTGCTACTCATATTTTTAAGGATTTCTGATGTTTTGGTACTATTCAGGCTCGTCCACCTTGGGTAGGGGCGATTTTCGTACATCTTTTGAACAGCCTTCGATGTCGCATCTTCGATTTCTGTAAAGCTTTTGATTTTTGGAATCAAAGACGTTTCATAACGTGGATTTTTAAACTGCGCTTTTAGAAGAGGGGCCATGATGCTTTTGCAAGAGGCCGCAAAACATGGGTCTGAATCATCTGTATAAATTTCATAGAGAGGTTTATAACAACACGCTAATGCGAGTAATTTTGCTGTATCATCCTTGATTTTCGCAGACGGAGAAAGTTCTGTTTGCAAATGCGATAAAAGAGCTTGAAGATTCTGTTTCTCCTCAGATGTTTCGAAATAAATAAAATCATTGTACCAACATTGAATCGCTTGTGATGAAATGAATTCGAGGATGGATTTAGGCCATGACGTATAATTCTCCCAATTCAAGAGCAAATAACGCCTGACATGAGTTAAAATAAATTCGATGGGAGCGTTTGATGTAATGCTTCGTCGCAATCCCATGCAAAGAAACGGGGTTTTAAGGGCTTTAAACACATCTGCTTCTAGGGTGTCTGGTGTTTTTGGGAAGTTCCTTAGGACTTCGTAATCCGGATCTGTGAGGAATGTGGCGCACCATGATGGGGCAAGGTTGCGGTGTCTGATATTTTCCTGTGTCAGGCAGATTTCGATCGCTTTTTTTGTATCTGGATTAAATTCCTCTTCGGCATATTTGTTCATCAGTTCGGCAAAAAGTGCACGATAGCTTTCATTGCTCGGGAATCTCAGCAATAAGCCTTGGATTAAATGCACGGCACGGGCTGTATCGCCATCCTGAAAGAGTGAAACGGCAAGAGATTTAAGTAATTGCGGGGTTGTTTTGTCTTTTTGATAGGCTTTTAAAAAGAAAAAAGAGCTGGTCTTATACTCTCCCGACTTATAAAAAAAATCCCCGATAGATTGCGCGATATCTGTATTTTCAGAGAACTCGCAGGCTTTGCTCAAATAGGGGAGAGCTTCATTTTCGAGGCCCTGTTTTAAAAGAGAAAGTCCTAAATTATAAAGGCTGTCGACATCTGTTTCATTAAGGCTAACAGCCATTTGAAAGGCTTCAGATGATTCTTGTGCGCGTCCCATTTTCGACCAGACAAGACCAAGTTGTAACCAGGCCGGATGGAATGTTTCATCTTCAGCAATGCATTGGGCAAAGAAAGCCTCCGCTTCCATTAGGTTGTTTTTCTTGTGGAACTTTATCCCTTCTAAATAATTTTTTTTGACGGAAGATGGCGGATTAGAAGGGGATGACATCCTGGGGCCTCGATGAATCTTAAAAAATCGGAATGATATAAACTGTTTATTAATAACTTATCGGCTATGCTTAAACAATAAGGATTGCAATGAAGGGATTCAAAACAATCTAAAAAGATGGTAATGTAAGTACATTATAAGAAAATTGATTCGCCAGAAGGTGAAACAATTTTCCGGTTCTCAGAAGAGAGCTGATTAACATAAATGGCAATTTAACAACTCTAGAAAGGAGTCTACCATGCCAGTAATCGCAACCAACACCTCTGCTAACTCTGCACTTATTTCTTTGAATAAAAACTCACGTGATCAAGACAAATCATTGTCCAAACTCTCGAGCGGTTCTCGTATCGTTCGTGCGTCTGATGATGCTGCTGGTCTTGCAGTTGGTGCCTCTTTAAAGGCTGACGTCAGTACTTTGAAATCTGCCGCCAATAACGCTGTTCAGGCTCGTTCCGTTCTTCAAACGGCAGACGGTGCGTTGACCCGCGTTGGTGACATTCTTCAACGGATGAAAGCTCTGACAGCTCAGGCAATTTCCGGTTCTGTGGATTCAACATCGCGTGGATTTATCGACCAGGAATATGATGCGCTGAAAACTGAGGCGATCGCTATCGGTACCAACACGACTTTTAACGGGACCAAACTCCTTGATGGTAACTTCAACGCAACCAACAACGTGGCAACATTCCAGGTTGGGATTGCCGTTGCTGATACTATCGTGGCTGACTTGACAACCGCAACAGTTACTGCTGCGAACTTGACATCTCTAGCCGCTAACACGGATACATATGCAAACGCTGCTGCGGCCTCTCCATTGGTTGATGCAGACATTGACAAAGTATCTGCAATGCGTGCAAACGTTGGGGCCTTGTTATCTCGATTTGAATATCGCGGCGACGTGATTGACAGCTCGATGGAAAACTTGAACGCTGCTGTGTCCTCGATTATGGATGTGGATATTGCGTCTGAACAATCCAACCTGGTCAGCAAACAAGTTCTGACAGAGGCCGCTATTGCAGCTCTCTCTCAGGCGAACCAAATGAAATCATCATTGTTGTCCCTCGTTAGATAATAATTCGTTTCCAAGGTAGAAACATAAATAATAAAAGAATAGGGGGGATTGGCACAAAACTTGCTAATCTCCCCTTTCTAGTCAGGCTATTCAAAAAATATTTTATCGGGTCGTAAATTGGGGGTATTATTATGGCAACAACAAACGGAATTACGACGTTAGGAAGTAGAACTTTCCTGTTTGGGGCGGCATCTGGGATAGATACGTCGGCGTTGGTAACTGCTGCCTATAATGCTCGTAAAGTTGAGGCAGATAAGATTGATATTCAGGTAAAAAATAATACAGCGAAGTACGAGGCGTATGATAAAATCCGTAGTTTGTCGAATGCTGTCCAGACATCTCTTTCAAATATAAAGAAGAATTATTCTGTTTTATCCGATAACAAGGCTATGTTTGATCAAAGGGCGGGGGCCCTTTCAACAAATACATCGGTTTCCGCAGCAGCCTTGATTGATGTTAAACTTGATCCTGGCACAGATATTGGAGCTTATGAGCTGACGATCGAGAAAAAGGGCCAGGCTCATCGTGTTGCAAGTTCTACATCAGGAAGTGCGACCGTGCCTTTGGGCTTTGTCGGTGATTTCTCAATTGGGGTCGCAGGTAAAGCTGCAACCAGTGTTTCTGTAACCGCAGGAATGACTTTAACAGATCTCGCCGCTGCGATTAATACAGGGACACAAACATCTGGTGTAAAAGCAACGATTGCAAAGGTTTCTGCAACTCAATACGAATTGGTATTGACGGGTTCTGATATTAATAAAGAGATTGAGATTACCGGTATTTCTGGTGATAATGTCATGAGGAATATTGGGGTCACAGATGCGGGAGGGGCGTTTGTAACAGAATTACAGGTGGCTCAGCCTGCTGTGGTTAATCTTGATGGGATCTCTTATTCTCGGGATACCAATAGCATCACAGATTTAATTCCTGGGGCTACAATCAATGTAAAGAACGCTGATCCTGGAACGAAAATTAATCTTTCAATTGAGAATGATAATTCAGCGGTAAAATCTGGAATTCAGGATTTTATGGAAGCTTACAACAATCTGCGTGATTTTATCAAATCCCAGCAGGTTGTCAGTGATGGTGGAGTGGTTTCTGAATCAGCTGTTTTGTTTGGAGATAGCATCCTATCGAATTTGAGTGGGTCTCTTCAAAGTATCATCGGAGGATCTTATGGTGCCGGTGGATCGAATCTTGCGACTTTACGTGGCGTTGGAATTACCCTTGATCAGAACAATAAATTGGTCATGGATGAAACTATTTTCGATACTGCAACGATTGATAAATTTGAACAAGTCCGGGATATTTTCCAGACAAAAGTAACTGTCGATAATTCTGAATTCAGGATGTCGAAAAACACATCGACTTCGGGCGCGCAATCTTTTGCGATGCAGATTACGATGTCTGGCCCCACGATTTCGAGTGTATCAGTTGGTGGGGACACGAATCTCTTTGATATCAGTGGAACCACGATTACTGGCAAGGTTGGGACTGTATATGAAGGAATGAGTTTTGCATATATCGGAACAGCTAATACGACTGTCAACATCGGAGTTCAGCCAGGTCTTGCTGATTCACTTGATGTCAGCCTTTCGAAATTTACAGATATTCTAACCGGCGATCTTTCGAAAGAAATGGCAAGAATCACAAGCCAGAATACGTTGTTGGCGGATCGTTCCGCACGTGTTCTGGAAAGAGCAGGGGCTTATAGAGATAGTCTTATTAATAAATATGCAAATTTTGAAGCGAAATTAGCCCAGGCCCAGACGGTGTTGGCTCAATTAAGGGCTTTGACTGGAAGCGATAATAGTAATAATAATTAGTAATCACCGTGTATGAAGGAATTCAAATTGTCTCATAATCCTTATCAAAAAGCCTCTCAGGCCTATCAGAAAAAAAGCGATGAAACCCTAACGCCGCTTCAGATCGTTGTCGAACTTTACAAGGGTATGATTAAAAATACAAAATTGGCAAAGCAGTACTGGCAAAGCAATCAATTGGATGTGATGTGCCAATATATTGAAAAGAATTTTAGTATACTAGAAGCCTTGCAGTCTAATATCGATTTGGAAAAAGGTGGGGAGGATGCCGCGTTTCTCAATCGTTTTTATACTGTTATTTTCTCGGCCTTGACCCTTGCAACATCAAAACCGGATCCTGCTGCGTATTTTGACGAAATTATTTCTTATATTCAGCAAGTTCATGATCGGTGGTATGTGCTGGCTTATCCTGGGGCCGCTTTGCCTCAGGCTCAGGACCAGCCATAAAACAGATCAATTTTAATTAACAAGTAACTTTCTTTATATAGTGTATCTGCGTTAGATATCTTTCTGACGTCTCTTTCATATTCTAAGGAAAAAGGATTTTATGATGGCACGCAATAAAATTGGTTTGGTTGGCGCAGGTCAAATTGGTGGAACACTCGCTTTGTTGGCGGGGTTAAAAGAATTGGGCGACATCGCGATTGTGGATATTGCCGAAGGGGTACCACAGGGAAAAGGATTGGACATTGCCGAAGCGGCACCAGTCGAAGGATTTGATGCGCGGATCACAGGCAGCAATGATTACAGCGTTCTGGAAGGATCGGATGTGATTATCGTGACCGCAGGGGTTCCACGGAAGCCAGGCATGAGTCGTGATGATTTGATCGGCATTAACAAAGGGATTGTCGAAGGCGTTGGCGCCCAGATCAAGAAACATGCACCGAATGCATTTGTGATCGTGATTACCAACCCGTTGGATGTGATGGTCGAAGTCATGCAACGCGCGACAGGTTTTGCCGACAACAAAGTGGTCGGGATGGCTGGTGTTCTGGATTCCGCACGTTTCCGTTGCTTTTTGGCTGAAGAATTCGGCGTGTCGGTGGAAGATGTCAGCGCGTTCGTACTGGGCGGGCATGGCGATACCATGGTACCGCTCACCCGTTATTCGACTATTGCCGGTATTCCTTTGCCGGATTGTGTCAAAATGGGGTGGACCACACAGGGAAAAATCGATGCGATTGTGGATCGGACCCGCAATGGTGGCGCGGAAATTGTTAACTTGCTTAAAACCGGATCGGCGTTTTATGCGCCCGCTTCGTCAGCCATTGCCATGGCGGAAAGCTATCTGCGCGATAAAAAACGCGTGTTACCATGTGCGGCCAAACTGTCCGGACAATATGGCGTGAAAGGTCTATATATCGGCGTGCCTGTCGTGATCGGCAAGAACGGCGTTGAAAAGATTGTTGAAATCGAACTGAATGCCGAAGAGCAAAAAATGTTTGATCATTCCGTTGCGGCGGTGAAGACATTGGTTGAGGTCGTCGACAAACTGGGCGCCTAATCCACATAAATATTCATAAATATTTGGCAAGCCGTGAAAATGGCTTGCTTTTTTTTATAGATTTTGTCATAAGTTCTGTAAATAGAAAATCATAATTACAAAAATAATAACTTATGGCGCAAAATCGACCGATAGAGGCATGGTGGAATGTAAAAAAAGATCCGAAATGGGCATTCGGGTCTATTCCGGATCGCTTGGCCGAGAAAATCCTTCAAAATGACGGGGATCAGATTGGTGTGTGGATGTCTCATGTCTCTGATGGACATTATTTTGATCCCGCGCTGCATCAAAAATTCGGCTTGTCGGAAAAAGACTATATCGCGCATCGGGATCATCCGGATGGGCCATTTATGTACTTACCGGCGTCGGCCTTATTAACGTTTTGTCAGAATATCGGAATTCATCCGGCGCAGATGGTGCCGTTGACGGATGACCCGAGATTGTCTCTGCACCCTACGATTTTACAGGCGCTGATCGATCTTTATACCGGTGACTACAGCAGTGATGATGATATTGCTCTGTCACGTGCTGCAATTGATTGTGAATTGCGCCGTTTTGAGCGGGGACTGTCTCAAAGGGACGCTCGTCGTGTTGCCGCTGCACAGAGAGCTGCTTCTATGCTGTCATCTACCACTCCTCCCAAAAATGCCCAGATAAAATTGGCGCTTTACTACAATGTTGCGGTGATGGCGGGCGATGAGTGCCTAGTGGCAGGACAAGACGAGTTGCTGGCAGGATCGTTTCAAACTGTGACACTGTTGTGGACCAAGAGAAATAGGCAACGTTGGGGCACTGAAGCAGCGTTTCAGAATTTATGCAAAGCCATGAAGATCGAGCCTTATTACGAACAGCTCACGAATACGATTGACCCGCTCATCCAATTGGTCAGAGAAGCAATGAAAAAGGGTCCAGTCGTAACGATTGAGAGCATAGGGGATCTGGTCACAGCATATTTCCCACCGAAGATGATCGATATGTTTGAGCAGGGCATGGCCCCAAAAGACCAGCTATATTTCCTTGCCAAATGTTTGCAGGACTATGTACTCACAGATGGACGGTATTGCATGGAAAAGAACAGGTTTTTGTACCTGTTGGAGGCGGTCCCCGACGCCATTGACAATGTTTATGATGGTCAGTGTGACATGCGGCGTCAGGCGCATCATATTCGCCTGATTGTCAATCAGATGGTGTTGGATGATAACGCCGAGTATCTGAAGGATATTGTGCATCCGCAGACTGTCAACCCACTCGTCAACCCACTTATGCCGCGGATGTGGCTTTCTGTGTAGCTGCTATCATGTCGATAAAGCGACCAAACAGATAATGGCTGTCCTCGGGGCCGGGGGAGGCTTCGGGGTGGTATTGCACGCTAAAAGCCGGTTTATGGGTGGCGCGGATTCCTTCGTTGGTTTTATCAAACAGGCTGATATGGGTGACCTCGACATTGCCTGGCAATGTGTCTGGCAAGACATGGAAACCGTGGTTCTGGGAGGTGATTTCAACTTTGCCTGTGCTTAAATCCATGACGGGATGGTTGCCGCCGCGATGCCCCAATGGCATTTTGGTGGTTTGTCCGCCCAAGGCCAGTGCCAGCATCTGGTGTCCCAGACAAATGCCAAAGATCGGCATGTTTTTATCCAGCAGAGCGCGAATGGTTGGAACAGCATAAATCCCTGTTGCGGCTGGGTCTCCCGGGCCATTGGACAGGAAGACGCCATCTGGATTAAGGGCGAGAATCTCATCCGCCGAGGTGGTGGCGGGAACAACCGTGACTTTGCAGCCAGAAGCCGCCAGACAGCGCAGAATATTTCGTTTTGCACCAAAATCCATGGCCACGACGTGATAGGTGGGGGCGGTCTGGGTGGCATAACCTTGGCCCAACGTCCACAGGCTTTCATCCCAGCTATAAGGGGCGGCACAGGTCACGTCTTTGGCCAGGTCCAGCCCGTTTAACCCTGACCATGTTGCCGCCATTTTTTGCAACGCGGCCAGATCAAATTGCCCGTCTTTCCGGTATGCGATCACGCCGTTGGGGGCGCCGTTGTCACGGATCAGGCGGGTGAGGGCCCGGGTGTCAACGCCGGAAATGCCTGTCAATTTATGGTGGATCAACCACGCGTTCAACTCTTCGGTATTGCGCCAGTTGGACGGGGCGGTGATGTCTTCACGGATAATCAAACCGCGAGTTGCAGGGGTGATGGATTCAATATCTTCGCCATTGGTGCCGACATTGCCGATATGGGGAAAGGTAAAGGTGATGATTTGTCCGGCATAGCTCGGGTCGGTCAGGATTTCCTGATATCCGGTCAGCGAGGTGTTAAAACAGATTTCTCCGACCGACTCTCCCTCGGCGCCCACACCATGCCCCCAGATAACGGTTCCATCGGCCAGCACAATAACACCGGTCGCGCCGTTTGGTTGTTTGGGGGAGGGAGCAGAGGATTTGGTAAACATGTCTAGTGGTCCTTTATAACGTGTCGTATCAGTAACGGCCTTGTAATTTCCAAGATGGGGCACTAGAAAGGAATTCTATAGGCACAAAGCCATAAGAACACAAGGAAAATTGAGTGCATTTTATCAATTTATGAAGAATGATATACTCTGTTCAGTGAATAATCTGGAAATCTTGGCGAAAGATTTCCCCCTCACCCCACCCTCTCCCCGCGGGGGAGAGGGCAACGCAGGCTTAAGGCTATAAGCCTTTAGCCGAAGTCAGGTGAGGGGGCTGTTCTTCGGGTTATTAACTGAACGAAGTATAGATCAAAAAATTAACGAATATACGTATCAGCGTACAAAATCTTTCTTCTTTTATGAAAGGGTCCCTTGTTGAGGAAAATAAATGGACATTAAAAAACATATCCAGCTCACGCCGGAACCGTTAGAGGCACTTATTAACAATGGGGAATCGATAGATTTCAGACTGGATGAACCTGCTTGGGAAGGGGTTGTTGTCGGTGATCTTATTGAGTTCTGGGAAGATTTTTCTGGCTGGGACATGGAGCCTCAATTGCAATCTCGTAAAGTGATTGTAAAGGTTGTAGAAATATTCCGAGCAGCCAGCTTTTCAGAGTTAATTGACACCTTGCCAGACTCTTTTAGTCAATATGCGACAAAAGAGGATACTATTACGAGTTTGCGCCAATGGTGGACAGTCGAACGTGAGCAGCAAATGGGTGTTCTCGGTTGGAGAGTGGAGGTAATTCTAATGAATGAAAAACCCTATACAAATGGATATAAATTATGACCAGCATTGAATTTCCACGCCGGCCGGTGGCGTTTATCCTTTATACGTTAAAGAATATGAGTGCTCGCCACAAATTTCTTGTTCTGGCGATGATGCTGATTACTATTTCGGTTGTGATAAGCAATATCTGTGTAATTTATGGGTTCCAGCTTTTGGTAGAGCGGATTCCCACAAGTGACAATCAACACGTATGGAAGGATTTGGCGTATCCTTTTGGCATTGTTGCGGTAGGGGTTCTTTTTTTAACGGTTATTGCTCGTTCCAAAGATATTTTTGATGCTTTGGTCGTTCCCGAACTGTTAAGTGATCTCAGAGAACGCGTTTTTTACAGTGTATTGGATCATTCGCATGAATATTTCCACAACCGCTTTGCGGGAGAATTGGCCAATAAAATCAATATTTTAATTTTGTCTTTTCGGGATATTTTATTAGCGCGGATCAATGAAGGAGTTATCCCGATTATAGCCGCCACGATATCATCGTTTATCCTTTTATGGTTTGTGGATTCTTCTTTATCTTGGATTCTCATCGGAGTGGTTAGCCTTGTTATGATGTGCTCCTACGGTTTGGGGAAAATGTTGGGGCGAGCGTCCGCCCATTTGGCAGATGCAGAGTCGGATATATCCGGGCAGTTGGTGGATGCGATGACGAACGTATCCAGTATAAAAATATTCGCCCGGAAACGGCATGAGATTTCTTTGCTCCGCGATATTCATCGTCCCTATATTGGGGCATATCGTCAGTATATAAAACAACAGATTATTTTCTGGGGGAGCTTTGATATCATTATGAGCGGCTTCGTACTGGGTTTCATTTGGTATTTGATTGCTCACAAGGACAGTAATTCCTACTCTGCCGGAGATATCGCCGTGTGTGTATTGGTGGCATGGGATATGTGGTGGCGCATGGGGATCTTCTCATGGCACTTAACCCAATTATCCGGCGATTTGGGGCGGATGCAAAGTGCGTTGAATGAATTTGTGGTGCCGATCGGGGTTCAGGATCCAGATAATGCTGTCGAGCTGACGGTTCCCCACGGGCAAATTACCTTTGACCGCATGGGCTTTACGTACCAATCCGGTCATCGTGTATTTGATGATTTTCAATTGGTCATTCCTCCGGCGCAAAAAATCGGGATTGTCGGCTTGTCGGGGGCGGGGAAGACAACCCTGTGCCATTTATTGATGCGCAATTATGATGTGACTTCGGGGACAATTGCGATTGACGGACAGGATATTGCAGGCGTCACCCAAGACAGTTTGCGCCGGAATATCGCGGTTATTCCGCAAGATCCGTCTTTGTTCCACCGCAGTTTGTACGAAAATATCCTCTATGGACGGCCAGAGGCCAGCGAAGCCGAGGTCATGGCGGCCGCAAAAGCGGCACAGGCGCATGACTTTATCCTTGCCACTCCGCATGGATATAACACGTTGGTCGGGGAGCGGGGCATCAAATTATCGGGTGGGCAACGGCAGAGGATTGCCATTGCGCGGGCCATTTTAAAAGATGCGCCGATCCTGATTCTGGATGAAGCAACTTCTGCCTTGGACTCGGACACAGAACGCCTGATCCAAACGGCTTTGGATACGGCGATGCAAGGGCGGACGACGTTGGTGGTGGCGCACCGTCTATCGACTTTGGCGCATATGGATCGGTTGATTGTGATGCAAAATGGCCGGATTGTCGAAGATGGCACGCAAGCGGAGTTGATGGCCTTAAAGGGAGCTTTTGCTCATTTGTGGAGCCTTCAGGCCGGTGGGTTCTTGCCGCATAAAATCTGAAATTTATGATAAAGATGGATTTTAAGGCCAGAAGAGTTTAAAAACAAAGATCTTCAGAAAGGGAACATAAAATGTCAGAAATTCGTACAGTACTTACCAATGCCATGAAAGATGCCATGCGGGCGAAAGATGAATTAACATTAAATACCGTGCGTATGATTATATCCAAAATGAAAGCCGAAGACATTGAGGCAAGGCCAAAAGGCAATCCAGATGGTATCTCTGATGGTGAAATTTTATCTCTTATGCAGGGTATGATCAAACAACGTCAGGAATCATCGAAAATGTATCGTGATGGCGGGCGTCCGGAACTTGCTGAAAAGGAGGAATCTGAAATTACAATCATTGAAAAATTCCTTCCTGCCCAGATGTCTGATTCCGATGTGGAAACGGTTGTTATAGGTTTGATTTCTTCTGTGGGAGCTTCTGGCATCAAAGACATGGGGAAAGTTATGGCTGAATTGAAAACAAAATATGCAGGTCAACTTGATATGGGGAAAGCAGGGGCTATCGTTAAACAGAAATTGGCCGGGTAGTTTCTTATTTAAATAGAGGATTTTTGAATGACTCGCTTAAGTATCAATCTGAATAAGGTTGCTTTGTTGCGTAATCAGCGGGATTGTGGATACCCATCTGTTCTTGGGGCTGCGAAAGCGGTGATCGCGGCAGGCGCTCATGGTATTACCATTCATCCACGCCCTGATGAGCGGCATATTCGGAGAACAGATGTTTATGAGTTGGAGGTGCTTCTGAAATCTCTTCCCAGTATAGAATTTAATATCGAAGGGTATCCAACCCCGGATTTTCTGGAGCTGGTTTGCTCTATATCCTGTGATCAAGTAACACTGGTTCCTGATGCGCCGGATCAAAGAACATCTGATCATGGATGGGATGTTGCGGGCCATTTCAATGAATTAAAAGACGTTGTTTTCAAAATCAAAAATTCAGGGGCCAGAGTCTCTGTATTTATTGATCCGAACCCTGATATCGCAAGGTTGGCAGCACAGATTGGTGCTGATCGTATTGAGTTATATACTGGTCCATATTTTGAAAAAACAATTCCTCTGACGGTCTATCAAGTAACAGCAGATACAGCAATATCCTGTGGTTTGGGTGTGAATGCTGGACATGATTTAAATTTAGAAAATCTTTCGCGATTTATCAAAGCGATTCCAGAATGTAAAGAAGTTTCAATTGGTCATGCCATTACATCCGATGCCCTTGATATGGGCTGGGATAGGGCCGTTAAGGCGTATCTGGCTGCAATAGGAAATGAAATATCTATCATCCAGAGATAAGAAGTCTAAATTTTTAACTGCTTCTCGGTGATGGCCGTGAAATACCGGATTACATCGGGGATGATCGCATCGTTAAAGTCGTATTTCGGGTGGTGTAGGCCGTAATTATGCGGGCTATCGGGGGTGTCTGGTTCGCCTTGACCGAAAATGGCATAGCATCCGGGTTTTTGCATCAACATGGCCCCGAAATCTTCGGCCCCCATACTGGCCGGAAATTCGGTCATAACACGTCCTGCGCCAAACAAAGTCTGCGCGATGTGTGTACAGGTGGCCGCGGTCGCCGGATCATTGATCGTGGGTTCGTAATTGCGTTCATAAGAATAGGTATAGGTTGCGCCATGCGCTGTGGTCAGGCCGCGCAGAATATCATCAATCCGTTTTTCGATCTGGGCACGGATATCATTGTGAAAGGTGCGAACCGTCCCGATCAGTTTGGCATCATTGGCGATGATATTGCTGGCCCCTGTGCCGGCCTGAAAATTCGTGACGCTGATCACAGCGGGTTGCAGCGGATCAATGTTGCGCGTGATGATGGTCTGGATTGCCAGAACGGCCTCGGCCGCGATGACCAGAGGATCAATACATTGATTGGGCATGGCAGCGTGGCCGCCTTTGCCGGTAATGGTTATAAAAAACTCATCGGAACTGGCCATGATCGGCCCGCCCTTAATTCCCACCATGCCGCGTGGGGCATAGGGCCAATTGTGGATGGCATAGACGCTGTCCACCGGATAACGGTCAAACAGACCTTCTTCGACCATTTTATACGCGCCGCCTCCGCCTTCTTCGGCGGGTTGAAAAAACAGATGGACGGTGCCGTTAAAATTCCGTGTGTGGTGCAAATAGCGGGCGGTCCCCAGCAGAATAGAGGTGTGCCCGTCATGGCCGCAGGCATGCATTTTTCCTGCGATCCTGGACGCGTGCGGCACACCGCTGTCTTCGAGAATATCAAGCGCATCCATATCGCCACGAAAGGCAATCCGTTTGCCACTGGTGGTCGATTGGCCTTCAATCGTGGCGACAATGCCGGTTTTGGCCCACCCGCGTTCGAACGGGATTCCCCATTCGGTAAGTTTGCGAGCAATCAGATCCGAGGCGTAGACCTCTTCGAAACAGGTCGCCGGATTTTGGTGTAAATCCCGGCGGCACATTTTTACCTCTTCGACAATATCACTCAACAGATTGTTACGGTCATCGGCCATGGCTGTTCCTATAGGTTCGTTTTGCGGGGATCAAACGCATCTCTGACAGCTTCGCCGATAAAGGTTAATAAAGTGAGCATTACCGCCAAAGACAGGAAAGCCGTTATCCCCAGCCATGGGGCCTGGATATTGTTTTTCCCCTGCGCCAGTAATTCTCCCAAGGAGGGCGATCCCGGAGGAAGACCCAAACCCAGAAAATCCAGAGAGGTCAGGGCGGTAATCGACCCCGTCAGAACAAAGGGCATCATGGTCAGGGTGGCGACCACCGCATTGGGCAGAATATGGCGGTACATCAGGGTAAAGTTGCCGACTCCCAAGGCGCGGGCCGCACGGACGTAATCCAGCGAACGGGCGCGCAGAAATTCGGCCCGCACGACATCCACCAGATGGGTCCACGAAAACAGCAATAAAATCAGCAGCAATGTCCAGAACCCGGGGGCGAACAACGCCGAAAAGATAATCAGGATATAGAGGCTGGGCATCGACGACCAGATTTCGATAAACCTCTGGGCAATCATGTCGACCTTGCCGCCGTAAAATCCTTGAATGGCTCCGGCTGTGACTCCGATGGCAGAGGAAAAGATGGTCAACGCCAAGCCAAACAACACGGAAATCCGGAATCCGTACAGGACGCGGGCCAGCACATCGCGGCCCTGATCATCGGTCCCTAGCAGGTTATCGGCAGTTGGGGCGGAGGGAGCGGGACTTGGCAAGTTATAATTGATGGTATCATAAGAATAGCGAATGGGCGGCCAGATCATCCATCCGTCTTTGGTAATCAGATCCTGCACATACGGGTCGCGGTAATCGGTTTCTGTTTCAAAATCTCCGCCGAAGGTTTTTTCCGGATACGCCACAAAGGTCGGGAAAAATAACGTGTGTTTATATGACACCAGCAAGGGCCGCGAGTTGGCCACCAGATTGGCCGATAACGCCAGAACAAAGAATGCCAGAAAAATCCCCAACGACCAAAATCCACGTTTATTGGCTTTGAACTGTGCCCAACGGCGACGGGTGATGGGGGAGGGAGAGAACAACATGCTATCCTGTGCCTTTATAGTGTAGATGCGGACAGGATAGCATGTCAGAAGGGGATAACAATCCCTGATTTTCAGGAAGTGAGAGTCATCGTTTGTGCGAGTTCGTCCAGCATTCTTTTGGTCTCTATTCGTGTGGCAACGCCTTGAGCATAGCTTTCAAAAACCATTTTCGGGGATGGTAATTGGTCTTGGGCGATAGAGGAAAGCTCTTTAGGCAGACGCAAATAAGTATCCCAAATAGCCTTTGCGGATTTAAACAGAGGTTCATTTATCCGTGTTTCAGAGTGTTGTGCTAACGCACAAAGAAAGGCGAGAGGGGTGTTTTTATGTTTTGTGTAAAGAGGTGTGATGATGCCTAATAGATGATCGGAATCTTGAAAAAGTCCATCTCTGTTGAGATCACAAAGGTTGTTGAAATCACGAACGCTTTTGCGAAAAGCTTTAATCGGTTCGGATGCAGATTCTTTTTGTTCTGCACATTTTAAGAAGATGCGTGATAACACATAGCGTAGTTTCATAATACAACGTCCCTTGATATAATGTCTCTTGCTGACTCAGTTTTGGCATTTTTTATAGAAAATTTTTACTTATGTCAAGTCTGACTCTCGAAATTGATGCGAGGGTCAACAAGGACATAGATAATATCGCGGAGCAGGGTCATCACCAGACCAATCAGAGCGTAGATATAGAGCGTGCCCAACACCACCGGATAATCGCGGTTGATGATGGATTCATATCCCAAAAGCCCCAGTCCATCGAGGGAGAATATCACCTCGATCAACAGGGATCCTGTAAAGAAAATATGCATAAAGGCTGACGGAAAACCGGCAATCACAATCAGCATGGCATTGCGAAAAATATGGCCATAGAGCACACGATTTTCGGTGAGGCCTTTGGCCCGTGCCGTAAGAACATATTGTTTGTTGATTTCATCCAGAAACGAATTCTTGGTGAGCATGGTCAGTCCCGCAAAGCCCGACATCACCACCGCAATGACGGGGAGAGTCATGTGCCAAAGGTAATCCAGCGCGATTTTCCACCATGGGAAACTCTGCCAATCATCGGAAATAATACCGCGCAAGGGAAACCAATCCAGATATCGCCCCCCCGCAAACAGGATAATCAACAAAATCGCAAACAAGAAGGACGGGATAGCATAGCCGATAAAAATAGCGGCCGACGTCCAGATATCAAAGCTCTGGCCATCTTTGACGGCTTTTTTAATGCCCAAAGGGATGCAAATCAGGTAAATCAGCAAGGTGGACCACAAGCCCAGCGAAATCGATACCGGCATTTTTTCCAAAATCAGGTCGGTGACTTTAATATCGCGGTAATAACTGGTTCCCAGATCAAAACGCAGATAATTCTTGATCATAATGCCAAAACGTTCGTAGGCGGGCTTGTCAAAGCCGTACATGCGTTCCAATTCCTTCACAAATTCGGGATCCAGCCCCTGCGCCCCGCGATAGGTGGATTGTTGTCCCGCCATTTGAGTGGCATTCATGGCCGCATTGGCCGTTTCGCTTCCTCCGCCGCCGGAAAAACGAGCTGTGGCATCGGCGTTATGGCCTTGCAACTGCGCGATCATGCGCTCCACCGGCCCGCCGGGCACAAATTGGATAATCATAAAACTGACCAGCAAAATCCCTAGAACAGTCGGGATCATCAGGGCAAGACGGCGAAGGATGTAATGTAACATGCCCGCATTTGACCATATTTCGAACCGATGGGGAAGGGGCGGTTCTTGACTTTTTCCACCCCGCGTTATAACATAAGTAATAACATATGAGGTGCGATCATGGAATTAAAAGTCATTCAAGCGGGAAATTCAATTGCAGTCTTGCTTCCCAAAGAGGTTGCTGCGCGACTGAATGTTGAAAAAGGAGACAGCCTATGGATGACAGGGGAGTCAGATACAGGGATTTCCCTGACCCCTTATGATCCGGATTTTGCAGCCCAGATGGAAGCTGCACGGCTTATCATGAAAAAACGCCGGAATGTTTTGCATGAGTTGGCAAAATGAAAAATTATATCTGGATATTAGAGTCGGTTGCCCGTGCCGTGCATGAGGAACAGTTAGTCGAACATGGTGGTTTGACGGGGGCACGGGATATGAAGCTGTTGCAGTCTGCATTGGCTTGCCCGCAAAATCTGTTGGGGTATGGATCTCCGGATGTGGCGGATCTGGCCGCGGCATACGGATACGGCATCGCACGAAATCATCCGTTTAATGACGGGAATAAAAGAACGGCTTTTGTGGTCACAGAATTATTTCTGAATCTGAATGGGTATGAGCTGACTGCCGATGATGCGTCGTGCGTTTTGACAATGCTGAAAGTGGCCAGCGGCGATGTATCCGAAGAGGAATTTGCCGCGTGGATACGCGCCAGTCTTATCAAGAAAGATGCTCGGTAATTGGGGGCTTAATTGGGGGGCTTAATTGGGTGGTTCTTATGGCCGGACATTCCAGTCGGTGACCATCCAGTTGATGGTGTCGTATTTTAATACGCCATAGGCCCCTGTGGCGAGTTTCAGGGGAAAAGAGGCCCCGTTTTCGGCAGCCTTTAAAGCGAAACGGGCGACGCCGTTGCTGGTAACCACCAGAATTTTATGCCCGACAAATTCGGTGGCACAGCGGTTCAGAAAATCCTGCCACCGCGCCGTAATGTCATCGGGGCGGGGTGACCATTCGGCGGGCATAATTCCGTTTTTATCCCATTGGGGGAGAGCGTCTGCGCCTAAGCGTGCCGTGATTTCGGCATCTGTTTTGCCTTCATCAGGGCCGTGATCAATCTCGTTTAAAAAATGCAGCGGCGCATTGGGCGCGGGGCACATCATCGCCACACAGGCCAGACGCGCGGTGACAACGGCGCGGCGGAGTGTGGAGGTAAAGACAATATCGGGGACCAGTTTCTGGGCTTTTAAATGATGGCCAAGGCGCAGGGCTTGGTCCTCGCCACTTTCGACCAACGGCAAATCGGTACGTGCCCCGACACGGGTCGGGGTTTGATCGGGGGTAAAGGTGTTGCCGTGGCGAGCGATGATGAGTGTTGTGGTGGTTGATGTGGTGGTCATAGCGGGATTATCCTTTTAATAAAGCTTCGGCGCGGATCAGATCTTCCGGACTGTCAATCCCTGTCATAGCCGGACGGCCTTTGTAATCGACAATGACGGCCTGAATGGTCATGCCGTTTTCAAGGGCGCGGAGTTGTTCCAATCCTTCGAGAGATTCATAAGGGGAAGGGGGCAAGGTCACGTATCGTTCCAATGCAGGGCGTGCATATCCATAGAGCCCGATATGGCGATATACCGGTGAGAGAGGTCGGGTTGATCGCAGGGATTCTTCTTTGCGTATGGCAGGAATAATATTTTTGGAAAACCACAGGGCGCGGCCTGTGGAATCCACGATGGCTGTCGTGCCGCTAAACGGCGTGTCGCGTTTATGATCGCGGAGCGCATCCAATTCGTCCCAGGACAATTGCACAACGGGCGTGACAATGTCGGCTGTGGGATTATCCTGATAGGCGTGAATTAATTCCAACACAAAATCGGGCGGGGTAAACGGGGCATCGCCTTGTAAATTGACAATGAAATCAGGGGAAGACGGCAACGTCTTTGCCGCCGCCATGACGCGATCGGTGCCGGTTTCACACGCGGAGTCCGTCATAATCACGGGGATGGATGTTTCATGACAAAACGCCTGAATTCGGGTATCGTCCGTGGCAACGGCATAGGTCACATTCGGGAGGGTGTCGGCCACGTGGCGGGCGATCCCTACCACGCGTTCCAGAACGGTTTTCCCCGCCAGCATGGCCAGAGGTTTTCCGGGAAAGCGGGTGGATCCATAACGGGCTGGAATAATAATTGCGGTGTTCATTATTTTTTGGCCTTTTCTTTGGCAGGTGCGGGGGGCTTGATCCACCATGTATCCAGAATGGCCGGTGTGGTGCCGGAGAGATGTTGCGGGTGGTCGAGACGATTCCACCATGCCAGCCGCCATTTGTTATAGAACCAGTTCGGGATCACATAGTGATTCCACTGCAAGACGCGGTCAAGGGCGCGGGTGGATGTGACCAGCTCCTCACGTGTTTGGGCATGAATCAGGTGATCGACCAACGTATCTACAGCGGGGTTTTTTATGCCGATATAATTGCGGGATCCCGGAATATCGGCTTTGGCAGATGTCCAGTATTCACGTTGTTCATTGCCCGGACTATCGGATTGGGCAAAGACCGATGTCGTCATATCAAAATCGAATTTCTGCATGCGGTTGATATATTGGCTGCTGTCCAGAACACGGAAGCGGCATTCGACCCCGATCCGTTTCAGGTTCTGGGTAAAAGGCAGGATCCAGCGTTCAAATGCCGGATTGGCATCTACAAATTCAAATGACAACCGCACGCCGGTTTTTTCATGGACGCGAATGCCATCTTTGCCAAGCTTATATCCGGCCGATTCCAGAATATCGGCGGCTGTTTTCAAATGCGCGCGGTTATTGCCGCTGCCATCGGTTGTGGGGGGCTGATAGGCTGCGGTAAAAACTTCGGGAGGGAGTGTGTCCTTGAGCGGCGAGAGAAGCGCCACTTCTTTATCCGATGGCAATCCGGTCGCGGCGAGGTCCGAGTTTTCAAAGAAGCTGCGCGTGCGTTGATAGGATCCAAAGGCGAATTGTTTGTTTTCCCAGTCAAAGTCAAACGCATAGGCCAAAGCTTTGCGGACCGCGATGTCTTGAAATACAGGGCGGCGCAGATTGTAGATAAACGCCTGCATCCCGACGGGGCGGGTGTTGGCAATTTCTTGTTTGATAATGCGTCCATCCATGACAGGGGGGGCGGTGTAGGCCGTTTGCCACAGCTTGGCAACACTTTCCTGTTGGATATCGAATTCTCCGGCAAAAAAGGCTTCCAGAGCAACGTTCTGGTCGCGGTAATAGGTATAGACAATTTTATCAAAGTTATAGCGGCCCACATTGGTCGGAAGATCATTGCCCCACCAGTGCGGGTTGCGCGTGAATTCAATTGATCGCCCCGCAACCACACGTGTGATTTTATACGGGCCTGCGGCGACGGGAGGTGTCAGCGTTGTTTCGCCAAAACTTTTATTGGCCCAATAATGTTTGGGAAGGATGGGCATTTGTGCCAATATCAACGGCAATTCCCGATTGGTGGCGGTTTTAAAGGTAAAGGTGACGCTGTGCGCGTTGACTGCTTTCGCGGTCGCCACATCGGCGTAATACGCACGGTAGAAAGGGGCTCCGTCTTTGGTCAGGGTGGTAAATGTCCACACAACATCATCGGCTGTGATGGGGGTTCCATCATCCCAGATGGCTTTGGGATTTAAATGGAAGGTCATGGACGCACGATCATCGGCGAGATCGACTGTGTCCGCCAATTGGGCGTACATCGAAAACGGTTCGTCATAGGATTGGGTCATCAGTGTGACATTGGTCAGGGCATCCACACCTTCGGCGGCTTCGCCTTTGATAATATAGGGGTTCAGATTGTCAAAGGATCCAATGGCAGAGAGTTTCAGCGTGCCGCCTTTGGGGGCATCCGGATTGACGTAGGAAAAATGGGTAAAATTGGCCGGATATTTTAAATCGCCATAGAGCGAGATGGCAGAGCGCGGCGCCGCGAAGGCTGTACTTGTTGCGGGAAGCGTCAGGAGAGTGAGTGCCACGAACAGAGGAAGACGTTTCATTGGAAAACTCCGTATATAAAAAAGCGTATCAAAAAAGCGTGTCAAAAAATTTAGGCCATGCGGCGCGGGCGATAGGCCATTTCCAGATCCGGACGGCCAAAGAGGTAGCCTTCGCCATAATCGATTTCAAAATCGAGCAATTCTTTCAAATCATGTTCGGTTTCCAGTTTTTCAACAATTAATGTGAGCCTGGATTTATCAAGGCCGGATTTCATGCGTGCGACCTCCATCTCTCCATGTGAAGAAGAGCACATTTCCATCAGCTTTCTGGCATTGAATTTAAGAAAGGAGAACCCTTTTTCCGCGAGGTCGTCAGGATTAAAATTCGAATCTGAAATATTGTCGACTGAAAATTGGCATCCGACATGCGCCAAGCCATCAATCATTTTAAAGCTGGCAGGTGATAAATTTTGAATATCAGAATACTGAAGTTCGAATACAAGGCGTTGGGATAATTCACGTCGCATACGTACAAATTCCAATAAATCAGTCATATAGTTTTTGTCTTGCAGGCACCGCGATGAAATATTAATAAAATAACCAAGATCAATGCCACGACGAACATCGTTGCGGATCGTATCTAACACATGCAGTAGCAAGAGATGGTCAACAGTTTCGATCTTTGTTTCTTTTTCGGCAAGTGGTCGATAATTTTGTGCGGTGAGGTAGATCCCGGATCGAGCCCGGATTCGTGCAAAAAGTTCAAGATATTGCAAGCGTCGTGATGGAAGTTTTACGATTGGTTGTGCAAAGATTTCAATACGTTCGTTTTCTATTGCATGGTTGATCAGTTCTGCAATGATTGTGTCCGAATATTCAGGCACATTTTGGGGGATTTTTTTTTCTTCGTTTGATACCTCTTGATGACGTGACGCTGCCATCATTAATAAGTCTTTATATTTCTGTGTTTTTGAAGATGAAGAGGGGGGGCGCAGAGATGCTCTCAGATCTTTTTGTTGTTGGACATCTTCTGTTCTATTGAGAGGCCCGTTTGCAGCTGCATCTTCTGGAATAAAACGATCATTACGTGTTTTATGTCCCATGCGTTCAAAAGATTTCTGCATCAGCCGCATGGCCTGGGCTGGGGCACGCGCTGCAGGCTCTGCTTGATTCAAGATTTTATGGACTTCACGATTTAACGTTTGTGCGGTTTCAGACATATCATCTTTCAAGATATCAATCTGATTTTGGGTATGTGATAAATCACGGGCTATCTTGGTTTGTTTATATTCGATATCATTAACACGTCTACCGATTTTTTCTTCAAGACTCCGCCGGGTTAAGGATTCATACCCAAATGTACCCGCGAGAAGAAAGAAACCAGTGGCGGAGCCTGCAGCAACTGCGCCTGCGGTGCCCGCAATTGCTGTGATTGTCATCAAACTTCCACAGGCATAAACCCCGAGCCAGAAAGCAGGGTATTGCGTTAATTTATCAAGCAAGTTTCGCGGTTCCATCGTTTTCTTGTGTGTCCCCGGGGTCATTTTTTGTGGTGTTCGTTCTGTGATCTGCTCCGACAGCTTCAGAAATATGAGAAAAGCCATCTTGTTGTAACAAATCAATCAACCCTGTGTTAATCATACTTGGTAATGAAGGGCCATGGAAGATTAAATTACTATAGATTTGTATAAGAGAAGCGCCAGCACGGATTTTGGTGTATGCATCTTTGGCTGAACCGATTCCCCCAACCCCGATAATCGGGATTTCGCCTTTTGTTGCGCTATAAAACCGACGGATAATAGAGGTCGACAGATCTGTCAGGGGCGCGCCGCTTAATCCACCTTTTTCTTCCCGGAATGCTACTGGTAGATTTTCAGGCCGTGATAAAGTTGTATTGCTTAAAATAACACCGTCAATTTTCAGATCCAATAATACCGATGCGATATCGTCGATTTGTGTGTCCGTCAGATCCGGAGCAAGTTTAACAAGCAAAGGAGGTTGAAAATCCCCGCAAGATGCTTTGCGTTCTGCAAGTACAGCGGACAGGAGTTCTCTCAAAGGCTCTTTTTCTTGTAAATTACGCAGACCCGGGGTATTCGGGGATGAAATATTAATGGTGAGGTAATCAGCCATCGGGGCTAATAACCGGACCAGAGCTACATAATCTTTTGAGGGCTCTGTTTGATCTTTGTTCATTCCAATATTTAGGCCCAAGACGCCATTTGGGCGTGGCTTCTTTTCTAAAAATTTTCTCAGATTGTCTTGAAAGGTAACAACCCCACAATTCGGGAACCCCATCCGGTTGATGACAGCATTGTGTTCAGGGCAACGGAAAACACGTGGGCGCGGATTTCCCGATTGGGGTTTGAGGGTGACTGTTCCTGCTTCGATAAACCCAAAACCTAGGCGAAAGAGTCCGTTCAGGCTTTCGGCATTTTTATCAAATCCAGCAGCGAGGCCCACAGGATTTGGAAAAGATCTCCCCCAAAGGGTTACTTTTAGCCGGGGTGAGTTTGATTGAGGTCGTGGTAATAACACAACAGGAACATGTTTTAAGGCGAACAATGTCAGGCGATGGGCTGTCTCTGGTGATAAAGAAAAGATCAGGGGCTTTAAAGTCTTATACATTTTAAAGATGTTTCATCCCTTCTTTCATATAGGTCCAACCTGTCATAACCGTCAGGATCGTCGCACAAATCAACAAGATGTACCCAATTTCAACATTCCAAGCGATGACGGTTGTTCCGTATTCGCCCATAATCAGAAAGCCCAAAGCAAACATTTGAATCCCTGTTTTCCACTTTGCCAATCTTGAGACCGGGAATTGAATATTTTGGGGGCCAAAAAATTCGCGTAGGCCTGAAATTAGAAATTCCCGACACAAAATCAACAAAACCGGAATAACTCCCCATCCGCTTAAGTGATGGTTTGCGATTAAACAGATGAGGACTGTCGCAATAAAAATTTTATCAGCGATCGGATCTAGAAATTTTCCAAAGTTACTTTCTAAATGAAATCGCCTGGCCAGATAGCCATCCAGATAATCAGTTATGCAGCCTAATGTATAAAGTGCCAAGGCAGACCAGGCTGCCCAGGCTGCATCGATCATCATTAATATAACAAGGAGTGGGAGAGTGAGGAGTCTCCCAATCGTCATAGCATTCGGTAAATTTTTCATGTATTCGTTTTACGAATATTTTGACATTGATTCAACTTGTTAAAGTAACATATTCACATGATTGATTGACATTTTAGTCAATCAGGCTGAGACGGGTTGCTGAAGTGTCGTCTTCTGTGAAACTATCGCGGCTGATGTCGAGGCAGATGTTGAATTCTGTTAAATCAAGCGTTTTCTCAGCATCTTTCGGCAGAATAATTTTATGGTCAATGCAATATTCAATCAAGGCGATACTAATGAATCCGGCACTTAGGTTGAAATATTTTTGCTCCAGTGTTTTTTCTGAAAAAATTGTCAGAATAACTGCCCTTCGGTCTTCCTTGACATTATAGTGGCTTCTGATTTCAGATTTGATCTGTTTGAACGTATTGATCTCAGACTCGGCCGGGCCTGCAAATTTTGCCCGGACAATCTTACCGTCAGGGAAGGTGATGTTATTTTTGGTGCCATAAACCTTGATCGCTTCGATTGCCTCGTTGTGGCTGAAGATGAGGCGTCTAATTTCAATAGCCATAATGTAAAAGCTCTTAATCCGTTTTGTTTGCTTGAGAAGCCTATAGATTTCCCGAGTTTTTGCAAGGCTTAAAAACATAAGTTTTTTTTAACACTTTCCCCTTAATCTGTTTAATTGGACCATAGGCTCTGGCCTTTTGAAAAGAGCAGCATATTTCTTTTAGAATTAGGATATCCAGATGGAAGTGATAGATTTGACAAACAATCAGAAAGGGGATGGAGGAAGTAATCTTCCTGCCCGTCTTGATGGGGTCTATCCTGGGAGGTCAAGTGATCTGAATAGCTCTGGACGCATTGTCCCTAAAAATGCCGATTTATCGGAGGCTGGATCGCGCGATAGCCGCGACGATTCATCAGCAGCAAGGGGAATTGATCCTCGTGGTCGAATGGGTGAGCGCATGGTTGCCAGTGGTATGATTACCCTGGAACAGTTGAATGTTGCTCTTCAGGAAAAGAAAATTAGTGGAAGATTGCTCGGTCAGGTTTTAATTGATCTTGGGTTTATTCAGGAATTCCAGCTGGTTGAGTTTCTGGCGGATAGTTCTGGTCATCATGTTTTTGACCCAAAATCAACAGTTTTTGACGGAGATGCCTTAGCCTTGATTGAAAAGGCGGATGCTAAAAAGTTAAGAATTCTGCCCGTATCGTATCGAGAAGATACAGCTGTTTTTGCTGTTATTGACCCTTACGATATTGTTGCATTGGATAGTATTAAGCGGATTGTACCCAAAACAACGACGGTAAAATATTTAATCGCAACGCCTTCTGTTTTATCTGATGCAATCGATGCCGCTTATGGATATTCAAGTGTTATCGAGGATATTTTGAAGGAGTTAGACTCTGGAAAAACAAATCCAGAAGACGTGATTAAGGTTTCCGAAGACCAGGCTTACTCTCATCCTATTGTTCGTTTGGTCAATGCCCTGCTTATTGAGGCTGTTAAAACAGGGGTTTCAGATCTTCACTTTGAGCCGGAGGAGAATTTTGTCCGGCTCCGGTATCGTTTGGATGGTGTTTTGTTTACGGCCCAAATCCTTCATAAAAAGATTTGGAATGGGGTTTCACAGCGTATCAAAATTATGTCCAAGATGAATATTGCGGATAAATTGGCACCACAAGATGGAAGATTTAATTTAAATATCGGGGACCGGGAGGCTGACTTTCGTGTTTCATCTTTGCCAACGGTTCATGGGGAAAATATCGTTCTTCGTGTCTTGGATAAAAGTGCCAGTATTAAGCCATTGGAAAAACTAGGGTTTAGCCCTGAAAATCTTGCGCGTATTCGCCGGGCGCAAGCTCGTCCCGAAGGGATTATCATTGTGACGGGCCCAACCGGCAGTGGTAAAAGTACATCTCTCTATTCAATGATTAATGAAATCAATAAGGTTGAGGTGAATATTCAGACATTGGAAGATCCTGTTGAGTACTCTCTTCCTATGATACGTCAAACGTATGTTCGTGAAGGTATTCTGGAATTTGCGGATGGGATTAAGGCTTTGCTGCGTCAGGACCCTGATATTATCTTTATTGGTGAAATTCGGGATGGGACGACGGGTGAAATGGCCTTGAAAGCTGCGATGACAGGGCACCAGGTTTATACAACTTTACATACAAATGATTCTTTTGGGGCGATCCCTCGTTTGGTCGATCTGGGGTTAAAGCCCGGGATGATTGCCGGGGCTGTTATTGCTGTGTTTGCCCAACGGCTTGTTAGAAAATTATGCCCGGAGTGTAAGCAAGAAATTTCTCCGGATCCTGATCAATGTAAAATTCTGGGAATTCAGTCTGATGACCCACGGCATATTTACAGGGCTGCCCAAGGTGGTTGCAATGCTTGCTCTGGTCAGGGATATAAGGGGCGTGTTGCGATTGCAGAAATCTTGTTAATGGATGAGGATCTTGACGAGGTGATTGCGCGGGGGGGGACAAAAGTCGAACTAAAACGTACGGCCCAACAAAAGGGATTCAAAAGTATGCGAGATGATGGTATCTTAAAAGTGTTGGATGGAATTACCAGCCTTGAAGAGGTTGCTGCTGCTGTTCACATATACAAGGATTAAAGCCGGTTCTGGCTCTGAGCATATTAATTTTGGAGGTCTATTATTCAACCTTATAAGTACAAAGCTTATAATGCCAAGGGCAGGGCTGTGCGGGGTGTTGTTTCTGCAGCGAATGAGGTCGACCTTTATAACCAACTGAAAAGTTCGGGAATGGAGTTGGTGACTTGTTCTCTTGTTCAAAAGGAATCCGGGCTTGGCGGTGCGTCTTTCCTGCGGCCCAAAATCAAAACAAGAGACTTGATTCAATTTTTTATGCATCTTGAACAGTTGCAAGCGGCAGGGGTTCCGATGCTTGATTCTCTTGCTGATGTTAGGGATTCTGCGGACAACCAAACGCTTAAAGATATTATGACAGATGTTCATCGGAGTGTGTCCGATGGGGCGTCTCTTTCCGAATCGTTGAATAATTATCCTAAAGTTTTCCACAATCTTTATATATCCCTTATTAAAGCGGGGGAAGATACGGGGGATCTGGAGAAGTCTTATACCCAGCTCATTAAATATCTGAAATGGGTTGATGATATGCAAACAAAGATCAAGAAGGCGACAAGATATCCCACCATTTTGCTTGTTGTTGTTATTTTAACAATCACGATTATGATGGGGGTGGTTGTTCCTCAGATTGTTGGATTTATTAAAAATCTTGGGCAAGATCTTCCATTCTATACAACGGCTTTGGTTGCTACATCTGAATTCTTTCAGACGTATTGGTGGGTTGTTTTGGGGACCCCGTTTGTTTTGTATTTTGTCTATAAGCTGGTTCGTAAGAACTCTGAGGGTTTTGCGTATCACATGGATTCGCTCTTTTTACGGTTGCCAATTGCAGGACCGATTATCCGCAAGGTTTCGATTGCACGCTATGCTCAAACATTCGGGTCTCTTTTTTCAAGCGGGATTGATGTCATTAATTGCTTGAAGGCGGCGCAAAAAACTGTTTCTAACCTTGCCCTGGTTGAGGCTCTGGAAACAGTTCAGGCCCGTGTCCAGGTTGGGGCTCCGTTGTCTCAGGCCTTTAATTCTTCAGGCGAATTTCCGACACTTGTGATCCGGATGATTAAAATTGGTGAAGAATCCGGGAATTTAACACCTGTTTTGATGCAGGTCTCTGAATTCTATACAAAAGATGTGGATGAGGCGGTCCAAGGCTTAATTACAATGATTGAGCCTATGCTAACGGCTCTTTTAGGCGTAATCATTTTATGGATTGCTGTTGGGGTCTTTGGACCAATCTATGGCAGCTTTGCAAATATACAAACATAGACGGTGAATGATGGATATTCCTACGATACCTTTTTTTCCTCCTAGTCGTGCCGTCATTATGATGATGGATGAAGGGGTCTGTATACATAAAGTTGTCGGTGGTATGGCAACATATATTGATACAGTTCCCTGGAAGATGCACAATTTTGATTTAAGACTCACTGAAATCTTGAATGAGGCGAATGTTGCATCTGTTCTGATCCTGAATGATGCGGTCGAGCAGCACTATAGAAAAGAACGTGTTTTGATACCAACCTCTTTTGATAAAGCAAATATTATCAAACGCCGGTTAAATGTTGCATTTCCAAGCTATCCGATGCGGGCTGCAATCGAGCTAAAAGATAAGCAGGCACCAGAGAATAAGGGTGAGAAGAAGGATAAAGACGCGGATAAAGCAAAATCCTATTTGTTTGCGGCGTCTCCATCGACCGAAACATTTTCTCGTCTAGTCAGAAGTATTTATGAGACAGATTATAATTTCTTTGGCTACGGGTTGTTGCCGATTGAATCGGCTACGATGTTGAAACTCCTGGCCCAGAAACTTGCAGAAAAACGCAAGGCACCTTCTAAAGCTGAGTGGACAATTCTAGTGGGGCAACACCGCGGCGGCGGACTGCGTCAGATTGTGGTGCGTAAAAACGAGCTGGCTTTAACACGTGTGACGCCGGTGGATGAACCGAATCAGGATGATCCCGATTTGTGGGCCAAAGATGTATCGGGTGAATTGCAGGCGACCTTAAGTTATTTATCGCGTTTTGGGTATTCTCCGGATGATGGCTTAAACATTATTATTATTGGGAATAAACAATTTGCAGATATGTTGGATGGGATGATTTCTGTTCCATCTTTCTTTGAAGCTTTATCGCCATATGAGGCGGCAAAGCTCTTGGGGATGAAGTTAAGTTTTGCGGATGGTGATCATTTTGCAGATGGCCTGCATGCGGCTTGGAGTGGGAAAAAGATTGCTCTTGATTTGCCTTTATCTTCTAAGGAAATTTCAGAAATTTCAGGCCCACGCAAGATTGCATCTATAATGATGATGTTATTGGTTTGTGCTCTTGGTTTTGGGCTTTATCAATCGTCTGTTGAGGCACAGGGATTGTATCAAGACTCTCGCAATCTTGAAATATCTAATCTCCAGCTTGCTGAAATTGAACGCATTTATCAGGATGAAATCAAGCGTAAATCTGCCCTAGGGATTGATGTAAATGCGATTACAAGCTCTCTTGATATTGATGGGCGAATTCAAAGGCAGCACATTGATGTTCTTGGTCTCCTCAAAATTATTGGCGGCGAACTTCATAATCTTCGGATTGATTCCTTTGACTTTAAAAATGAGGGCGATGTTTTATGGAGTTCACCTTCAAAGACCGATATTCCGCCCGTTCGGAATGCAAGATTAGAACTTTCTTTTAGTTATGCCGGAAACGTCAACCCCCAAGATGGCAACAAAGAGATGCAGGACTTGGTTGATCGCTTGAATAAAAAATTGCACGATATGGGCTATTTGGCCACAGTATCTGTTCCGTTGCAGAATCTGACATTCTCTGGTGCTGTTGATCGTGAGGTTGGATTGACTGCAAATTTACGTGCTTTAAGTGAGCGATATACTTCAAAAATTCTTATTCAGAAGGTTGATCATGTTAAAAGTCCTGGGTAGCAAAAGGCTGATGTTTATCTGTTGTATGGTCGGGGGGCTCGGGCTCTTGGCCTACGCCTATTATAATTTTATTGTTCCAGCGCATGAGAAATCGACGCAGGAACTTGCAACATCAAAGTCAGCCGTTCGTGAGAAGTATCAAGAGGTCGCACGCCTCAAAGAAGAATATGTCCTTCTGCAGAGTCAATTGAGAGCGTATAAAGAGTTAGAGGCGAGGGGGTTCTTTAATGATCAGGAAAGAGCATCTGCAGTTGATAAACTTGATAAGCTTAGTAAGTATGCTGGACTCTTGAAAGCAAATTTAAAATTTGGGTCGGGAAAATTGGTTCAGGATTCCGGAGCTGAAGCCGCTGGGCAGGTTATTGTTAAAAGCCCTGTTAGTATTGAAGCAAAGTCAATTGATGACGTTGACGTCTATAGTTTCATGAAATTTGTTGAAGAAAAATTCCCAGGGCGAATCGATATCGTTACGTTTTCGCTAAGCCGGATGGAAATTTTTGATGCGACCATTCTTCGTAAGATAGGTTCGGGTGAACCAACGGCACTTGTTGATGCAAAAATTTCATTTGATTGGTTGACAATGGCACCAAAAGATGTTGTCGCGCCTCTGGAAGGGGGGCAAAAATGAAATTTAATCACGCTCTTGTTTTTCTATGTTCTGTATTTTTATTTTGTCTGTTAATCGGTGGGTTCAGCCAGAATTTTGCGCGTGCGCAAGAGGCAAGCCCTTCGCCATCTGATTCATCTGCTGTCCCAGAGTTACAAGAAGAGGCTGTGGATCCAGAATCCCAATCAAGCTCTGGGGTTTCTGATGCTCCGGAGTTGAAAATTCTTAAAAGTATCGAGATGGAGGTTAAGAAGAAAAAAGGAAAAGATATTTTTGAAAGAAGCTCTGTTCCATCTCTTGTGTTTACACCCAGTCAATATGCCTTGTTAAGGGAGGCCCGGATTGGATTTAATACCCGTGCCCCGACCTTACAGGAGTTGGGAGGCGCGGGTGATCCTAATGACCCTAATTATAGACCTCCTGTCTTTCTGCGTGATGTTCGATTGGGAGGAATCGCTTATAATACTCCGGATGATTGGACAATCTGGTTAAATAATAACCGAGTGACTCCTGACGCCCTTCCTTCAGAGGCGATTGATTTGCGCGTTTATAAAGATTTTATTGAATTGAAGTGGTTCGACGGCGCAACGAATCAGGTTTTTCCGATTCGGTTGCGTATGAACCAACGGTTTAATCTGGATACCCGCATTTTTCTTCCGGCCTTATAAATAATTACGTGAGTTCATGATATGATTGAAAACAAATCCCATTCAGCTTTAGATGTTGTTAACTTGAGCGCATCCTATGGTTCAAAACAGGTTTTAAAAGATGTCTCTTTTTCTGTTGGAAAAGGTCAAACATATGGTCTGATTGGGTTAAATGGAGTTGGTAAAACAACGTTGATTAAGATCGCTTTGGGTCTAAAATCACCTCAGTCCGGATGTGTGACGGTCTTTGGGAGGCAGTCTTCGGACTCTGCGGTTCGATACGATATTTCTTATTTGCCTGAACGGTTTGATCCACCGTGGTTCCTAAAGGGGGGAGAGTTTGTAGAATTTGCGGCGTCTCTTTATGGACGGAAAGTTTTACTCTCAAACATTGAAAGTGCGTGCGAAAAGCTTGCTCTTGATCCAAAAGTTTTAGAAAATAAGGTTCAAACTTATTCAAAGGGAATGCGTCAGAAATTGGGGTTGGTCGCAACGGTTTTGACAGGAAGTCAAATTCTGATTTTGGACGAGCCGATGAGTGGCCTTGACCCATTGGCAAGAAGTCTTGTCAAAAATCTTCTGCGATCCGTTAAAGAAGAGGGAAGAACTGTTATTCTGAGTAGTCATATTCTTGCTGATATGGATGAGATTTGCGATATTGTGACGGTTATTGATTCTTGTCATGTACAGTTTTCTGGGACACCATCTGAAATGAAGGTGCAAACACAGGAACAATATTTAGAAAAATCATTTTTGAAAATTATCGGCAAAGCCGCCTGACTCTATGCAACCCCGTTAGAATGATGTAGTATGCCGTGAACTTATACCTTTCTCAGTTTTCTTTCAAAATGGTGATATGAAATGTCCGACAACAGCAAAGACGAGCGTGATGATTATGACATCATCTTTGGGGGCGGGAATTCAAAGGTCGACGAAGAAAATTCCGTTAAAGAAGATCAGGTGGGCAGTTCTGATAGTATGATTGACAATGATGATCAGGAAACACGATCTTCTGACGATGTGGTCTTTCCTAAGTCTGTAATTCATTCTACGGATCATGCAGAAACAGATGATTTTCAGGTGGGATTGGAAAGCTCTTCGAGGAAGGTTGAAGGGAGCTTAGGGGATCATGATACCGATACCGACGATCAGGATGGGTTTTATGAGATATTTGATCCTGTTCATCTTCAGAAACCAAAAAGAAAAAAGACTGGCTCTCTCATGTGGGCGGTTTCTTTGCTTGCTATTGTTGGGGTTGGTGGATTTGTCTATATTTCAAATCCAGATATTCTATCAAAAGTAAGGCATAATATTGAAACCGGTGATGGGGCGGAGTCTTACCCCTTGTCTCCTGCTTTAAATATGGATGAATCGGATATGGAGGCGATTAAGCCGGAGGTTGTTCAGCCAGATTCTTTGGAAGAGACTGCGGAAAACCCAGATGAGGCTGAGCAGGTGAGGGGAACGGTTGTAGAAGAAAATGCAGAGACTGTTTCTGCGTCAAGTGTTGATAAAAAGCAAGATCCAGAAGTTAAAGCTGAGGTTAAAGCTGAAGGAATTGTCGAGGAAAAGGCGGACCCAGAGGTCAAAAAAGACGCTGCAGAGGATGTCAAGGGCGAAGCGAAACAAGAACCTATTCCTGAGGTTGGTGAAAAAGAAAACTCTTCGTCTCATTTGGGGGAGAGCCCAGAATCGGTTTCTGGTCCTGCTGTTGTTTCGGGATCCGAAAAAGGCGAGCCTACAGCATCTCCTGCGCCATCTAAGGATGGGGCCATTTCAGATTCTCCGCCAGCATCTTCTCTGGCCTCCGTTTCAGATTCAAAAGAGTCCAATGGACCCGATCTTTCTTCAAAGACAGAGACTTCGAGGTTAGAGCCTGCAAAAGATCCTGTCATCATAAAATCAACAGAAGAACAAAAAGTTCTGGATGATGCAAATCTGGATCAGTATTTTGATTCTCCGGGTGGCCAAATTCTTCAGGCGATTCCTGCGCCTTCCATGAATCCAAACAAGGGAAAGAATGAAAGCGTTATCGTTGTTCATAAAGAAAGTAGAAAAAAAGAACAGCGATCCTCCAAGTCCGTTGGAAAGGTGAAAATTGAAACAACGCCGCTTGATGCAAAGATGGTATCAGCTGATCGTGCTTTGAAATTGGGTCGTTATGAGGCCGCCCGCGAAATGTATGATGAACTTTATCAGCTGAATCCCCGTGATATCCGTATTTTGTCGGGGAGAGCAGTTTTGATGCAGAAGATGGGGTTATCAGGCCAGGCAATTTCAGCTTATGAAGAGCTGTTAAATTTATATCCAAATGATACGGATGCGATTGTCAATTTATCGGGGCTCATTCGGAAGGAGTATCCCGCGGTTGCTTTAGGCAAATTGTTGGATTTGCATATCAATCATCCAGGGAGCAGTGTTGTAACGGCGCAGCTCGGGGTTGCCTATGCAGAATCTGGGAACTACACAGATGCTTTGCGTTATCTTGGTGAGGCTGCGGCAATGGATCCTCAGAATCCTCTTCATTTTTATAATATGGCGGTTATTTCTGAAAAAGCATCTAAGCCGGATCAGGCTGTCATGTATTATGAGAAGGCGTTGGAGGTTGATGCGATCTATAGTGAGGGGCGAGGGGGCATTTCGAAAGAAAAAATCTATGATCGTTTGGCCCGTATTCGAAGGAATTAGAAGCCGGTATGTATAGCTCCGATCATGTTGTGATGTTTTTGATTTTTGTGGCATACGCGATGATGGGGGCTTGCTTGGGCAGCTTTTCGGGGGCCATCTCTTATCGTATTGCACATCAAAAGAGTTGGATCGTAGATCATAAGTCAAATTCAGCCAGATCACAGCCTGCCCGTTCTTCGTGTCCGTCTTGTTTGCATCAATTGTCGTTATGGGATCTTGTGCCGATTTTGTCCTGGGTATTTTTAAAAGGAAGGTGCAGGTATTGCAAAGCGCCTATTTCTGTTCGTTATCCTATAATCGAAATATGTGGCGTGATTGCGATGGCGCTTTTTTGTTTATCTGGGGGCGGTGGAATCCCCTTAATTTTGTTTGTACTGGCATTGCCGTTCTCTCTTGCCGGTTTTCTGCTTTTTATAGAGAAGAAAAAAATACCTTTTTATATTTATGGAGCCTTATTTTTAAGCATTTCAGTATTTCTTTATGCCGTGGTCGCAGAAAATCAAATACGCTGGCTTATTTAGACAGACCATGAGATTATTTGAAAAAGAATATATAAGGGAAGGCTAAAAATTTACCATCCGTTTGTAATTAGTTGGTAAAAATAGAATGTCGCGGTCTTTGTAGTCTGGAGAAACATATGGATATTACACAGCTTCTGGCCTTCGTGATGCAAAACGATGCCTCGGACCTTCACTTAAGCGGGGGGAATCCTCCTATTGTTCGTGTCTATGGTGGTTTGAAGAGATTAAAGGCAGACGTTCTTACGAATGAAAGTATTCGTGGAATGTTGTATTCGATTATGACGGATGATCAGCGGGCAGATTATGAACGTGATATGGAGTTGGACTTTGCGATTTCTTTTGGTGAAAAAGCCCGTTTCCGTGTGAATGCCTTTACAAACCGTCAAGGATCTGCTGCTGTTTTTCGAACAATTCCCTCTGTTGTTCCGACGATGGAAGACCTTGATCTTCCTCCTGTTATCCGTCGTTTTGCAGAATTGGAAAAAGGAATTGTTTTGGTAACGGGGCCGACCGGATCCGGTAAATCAACGACACTTGCCTCTATGATTAATCATATTAACGAAACGCAGCCCAAGCATATCCTGACAATTGAAGACCCTGTTGAGTTCTTTCACACCTCACGAAAATCCTTGATTAATCATAGGGAATTGGGGAACGATACGCATAGTTTTGCAAAGGCATTGAAAAGCTCTTTACGTGAGGATCCGGATGTTATTCTGGTGGGGGAGATGCGGGATCACGAAACAATTTCCTTGGCTTTGACCGCCGCAGAAACCGGGCACCTGGTTTTTGGAACACTTCACTCTAGTTCTGCTGCTAAAACAGTTGACCGTATTATCGACGTTTTCCCAACGGGTGATAAAGAAATGATCCGTGCGATGTTGGCAAGCTCTCTTCAAGGGGTTGTTGCGCAAACACTTTTGAAAAGATCAGGGGGGAAGGGGCGTGTTGCCGCTTTCGAGATCTTGGTTGGAACAAATGCTGTTCGAAATCTTATTCGTGAGAACCAAATTCCACAAATGTATTCTATGATTCAAACCGGGTCACGGTATGGAATGATTACGATGGAGGATTCTGTTCATAATCTTTTGGATCAAGGAATTATTGATGAGGACGAGGCAAGAATTGTTCTTGCAAAATCAACGGACGAGAATGGCGCAGATCGAGATCCTGCACTGTCTCCATCTACAAGCAATTTAACAAAAACTAAAAGTGGATCATCAGATGACCGTCTTGAGGAATCATCTGGTGGTGATAGTGGGTATTCATTTTGACAGAGCCGGTTATTTTCAAATATCTGACTGAAATGGAACGTCAGAATGCAACGGATCTTTATCTAACAATAGGGGTTCCGCCGACAATGCGTGTTGACGATCGTTTGGTCTCCATATCTGATAAAGCAATGGACCCTGTTCTGATGAATGATGTTTTGTCATATATTCTGACAACGCGCCAACGTCGTGATTTTGAAATGAAATTAGAGCTGAACACAGCAATTGATTTGGGGGTGCATGGTCGGTTCCGGGTCAATATCTTTCAACAAAAGCTTCAGTCTGGGATGGTGATCCGAAGGATTATTTCAAGGATTCCGAGTTTTATGGAGCTCAGGTTGCCGCCAATTTTTGAAAAACTGTCCTTGACAAAGCGGGGTCTTATTCTTGTAACAGGAATGACTGGGGCAGGAAAAACAACAACTCTGGCGTCTATGATTGACTATCGGAATAGAAATTCATCAGGGCATATTCTAACCGTAGAAGACCCAATTGAATATTTTCATGATCATAAAAAATCTGTCATTACGCAACGTGAAGTTGGTGTGGATACAGAGAGTTATGCGACGGCATTAAAGAATGCTTTGAGGCAGAGGCCGGATGCAATTCTGGTCGGAGAAATTCGAGATCGAGAAGTGATGGAGCAGGCGCTTATGGCTGCTGAAACCGGGCACCTTTGTCTTTCAACGCTCCACACGAACAATGCTTATCAAGCCATTGAAAGAATTGTTAGTTTTTTCCCCGAGGAGGCCGCGAGTCAGGTTCGGGCAAGTTTGGCAACGAATTTAAGGGCAATTATTTCTCAGCGTCTCGTCCGAACGATACATGGGGATTTGGCTGTTGCTATCGAAATCATGTTAAATGAGGGGCTGGTGAGAGAGTTGATCGCCGATGGAAAGATATCGAAGCTTTCAGAGGTGATGGGGGCTAATGAAATGGCTGGTATGATGACTTTTGATCAATCTTTGGTTCAGCTTTATGAAACTGGCATTATTTCAGAGGAGACCGCTATTTCCCAAAGTGATTTGCCTGGTGATATGCGTCTTAAGATTCAAAAAATTAAGATTGGTATAAATGCGGGTGGCTTATCTGCGATGGATACGTCTATTTTAAAAATTTCAGAGTAATCGGCTATAGTCAATCAAACAAAAATGATGTAGAATTTGGCGTAATTACAGGCACACGAATTTTCTACAGGTCTTTTTTAGTCAACATCTCAAAGCATTACAGAGAAGAGTCATGGTTTTTAAAGCATTCAGCCGTAAGGTTGCGTTTACAAGTTTTTTTGCGCTATCTGCATTTTTGCCGATGAGTGCCTGTGATATTGGTAATAATTTTACAAAGATTGATCGGTCAACGCATAGTGAGTTTCAGGATTACCGAGATGCCATGGCTCCGCGTGAAATTCCTGGTGCGTCAGGGGGCGCGGACGGAATCCCGGATCTTGAGCCTTATGTTGCGGATAGCCATAAGTCAATGAAGTCTGCGCCGCTTGTCTCTTTATCAATTAACCAGAGCATCCCTTTGCGGGAGGCTATTTTCGAGCTGGCCAAACAGGCTGATTATGATGTGGAACTTGACCCAAGGATCAGTGGTTCGATTATTTTTACGGCCAGAAACAGGCCCCTTGATGAGGTTATTGATAGAATCTGTGAAATATCAGGCTTGCGGTATAAATTTGATGACCAGACTATTCGTATAGAAATTGATACGCCTTATAGCAAAAACTACAAAATCGACTATCTGAATTTTGTACGTAAGAATGATAGTTCGATTAAGACAGATGTCTCTATTTCGGCTTCCGGCGAAGCTAAGGCCGGGGGCGGTTCGAACTTTGGGGTACAGAGCTCTTCTGAGTCAAGCTTTTGGGCGGAGTTGGATCTTAATCTAAAACAGATTCTTGCTTCGAATGCGTCACCCAGTTATCTTAAAACGAATGAAGATCCTCTGATTTCGTTGACTTCAGCTAATCCTGCGGTTCCACCTGCTCCGCCGATTGATGGGGCTGCTCTTTCCGAAACTGCGCCACAGGCGGGGATAGAGGATTACATATCTTCTCCGGTTTCTTTGCCTTCTGATACAGCATCTTCGTCCACGTCTCTTTTGCCTTCCCAAGAATCGACTGACACTGCCCCTGTGACTCCGCCTGCTGATTCTGCTGTGGCGCCTACAACCTCTCCGGCTGCCACTCCGACTGCCACTCCGACTCCTTCAGCAGCTCAGCCAGCGACAGATCAACCTTCGACTGATCCAGTGCCTCAGGTTGCCCCTGTGCCGTCAGTTGCACCTCAGCCGTTAAGCGCGAATCCTGCTCCGCCGGCCCAGGCGCCTGTTTTAAAAGTTGAGTCTTTGCCAACCTCTTTCTCGGGCGGGAATGGAAAAGGCGCGAATGATGTTTCTTTTACCCCTGCTTTCTCGATTAACAAGCAGGCAGGGATTGTTTCTGTCTATGCAAACCAACGTTTGCATAAACAAATAGAAACGTATTTGAATGAATTGCGGCGATCAATGACAGCTCAAGTCCTTATTGAGGCAAAGGTCCTTGAGGTCACGTTGTCTGACGAGTTTTCTGCAGGGATTAATTGGTCTCTTCTGGACAATATTGGGGACTTCCAATTGACGTCAGGGAATTTCTCGGCACCTGGTTTTTCTCCCACCACAACGAATGCGTTTAAATTTGGTTTTGCTGGGAGTGATTTATCTTCTTTTGTTTCTGCATTGTCTCGATTCGGGACAGTTCATGCCCTGGCTAGCCCAAGATTATCTGTGTTGAATAATCAGGCGGCAGTTTTGAATGTTGCAAAGAATCAAGTCTATTTTGAACTGGATGTCCAGAGTGACGTAACCGGAACTGGTTCTGATGTTGTTCGAACAACAACTGTAAATTCTGAAATTAAAACAGTTCCTGAAGGTGTTTTAATTAACGTTCTTCCATCGATTGATTTGGCCAGACGCACGATATCCATGCAGGTTCGCCCGACTGTCACAAAAATTGATGGTTATGTCACTGATCCCGGCGTTGCGTTTGTATCAGCAAGTGCGCAATTAAATATTGAATCTAAGATTCCTGTGATGAACGTGCAGGAGGCGGATTCCGTCCTGAATATGAAGGACAAACAAATGATGGTGATGGGCGGCTTGCTTCAAGATAGTGCAAAATCTTCGCAAGAGGGAATCCCGGGGGCAAGTGAGGTTCCGATTTTCGGTGGACTTTTCAGAAACCAGGGCGATAAAATTGAGAAGAAAGAGCTGGTTGTTTTCATTAAGGCGACCATTCTGGATAATGCAGCCGACAGTATCCACCAAACAGATAAGGATCTTTACCGTGTCTTCTCCCAAGACCGTAGGCCCGACAAATTATAAGCCGTGGGGTGCAGAGTGGTGGTGCAGAAATGTCATTTGTTCTCGTAAAATATGTTCTGACGGCAGCGCTTCGTGACAGGCTGCTGTGGGGAATTCTTGCCATGTCAGTTTTGGGCGTTTGCCTGTCTATATTTTCTGGGTCTGCTGCTATTGTTGAACAAAACCAGTTTATTCTGACCTATATGGCAGGGGGGTTGCGCATTATTGCGCTTTTAGGGCTTGTTTTGTTTACGATTTTTTATATCAGACGATCGTTTGATTCCCGCGATATTGAATTTCTGTTAACACGCCCGATTTCGAAGGGAAAATTTGTTTTTTCGCATGTTCTGGCATTTTCGATTTTGACGATAGTCTCTGGTTTATTTATCTCTTTGATCATGTCGGTTGTTGCCTATCATTACAATGTTCACTCTTCATTTTATTTATGGTGTTTCGGGGTAACTTTTGAATTGATGATTGTTGTCAATGTGGCCTTCTTTTTCTCGATGGTTTTGTCGAGTCCGGTCACTGCAGGAATGGCAACCTTTGGTTTTTATATTCTTTCACGATTAATGGGACAATTATTGTCCATTTTGCATCACAGCCCTGATCCTGTAAGTCTTCAGGAATATGTTATGAATGGGCTTGGCTATCTCTTTTCTTTGATTTCGATTGTATTTCCTCGTCTTGACCTTTTGGCGCAGACCTCCTGGTTGATTTATGGTGGGGGAACTTTTTCATCCTGGGCATTGATTGTGGTGCAAGGAGGCGCGTTCCTGTTATTGGCGAGTGTTGCAACCTGGCTTGATTTACGTCGGCGACAATTTTAATCATGGGCATTTTTTTGCGATATACTGACTATCTGATTCTCTTGGGTGTATTGCTCTTGAATTTAGGGGTCTGGATTTATACATCTCCGCGTTTGCCTCAATGGGCAAATGTTCCTGTGGCGCCTTCTGAGATAGGAACAACTGCTGCTTTTCTGGGTGATAACGAGCTTGCATATCGATCAATTGCATTCACATTACAGGGATTTGGCAACACAACTGGCCAGGTTCAGGCTTTAAAAGATTATAATTACAAGAATTTAGGAACATGGTTTAATCTAACAGATAAGCTTAATGGCCGTTCAAATTATGTCCCTTTTTTGGCAGCTTACTATTTCGGAGGGAGTCAAGATCCGTCTAAGCTGATGCCAGTTATTGATTATCTTCGTCGCGTTGGAACCTATCCCGAACCAGATAAATGGAGATATCTGGGGCAGGCTGTTTTTTTGGCCTATCACAAAATGAAAGATAATGATTTGGCGATGGAATTGGCAGATGAATTATCAAAGACGTATAAACCTGGCATGCCTGGATGGTCTCTACAGATGAAGGCCATATTGGCTGACAAGATTGGTGAGAAAGAAATGGCGTACAACCTGATGTTGGATGCTCTTCAAAATAAAAAACAAGATCTTGACCCGGTTGAGATTAATTATATGGTTGATCAGATTTGTAATCATATTTTAATGCCGGAACAGAGGAAAAAGAATCCTTTGTGTGAAAATATAAAATAATGACAGGAAGTTTCAATTTCGGGGATTTGCTGGCTCTTATGGGGCTGGTCCAGTCCGTTTATTTGATTGTTTATATCTTGTTCAGAGCAGGACATATTCGGAATGTTATTGTTCCGTCAATGTGTTTTTGTATTTTAGGGCTATCTTTTACGGCAGATTTTGCGGCTCCACGCTTGAAAGATTCAGTGAATATTCAATTAATCCGTAGTTTGATTTGGATTTCAGTCCCTGCTTTTTCAGTTTTATTCATCGGGCAAGTTGCCAATTTTGGAAAGTTTCCTTCCCGCTCTTATTGGGTTCCTCTTTCTTTGCCTCTTTTGATAGCAGGTCTTGGTTATACTGTTCTTGATGATGAGGATGTTTTAAAAACCTTAGGGATTATTTCTGGTTGTCTATGTTTTCTGGGGCTTTGGGGGGGGCGTCAATCTTTTTCAGATTTAAGAGAGGATCAATATACAAAACAAGAAAGATATTGGCTTATTATTTCTTTTCTTATCATGAATATTCTGATTATTTTAGGGTCTTTCCTAGAGGTCTCCGGATATATTCGTGAAGCTGATTTTGTGTTGGTGAGGGATATTCTGGGGATTGGCATGGTTTATCTTGCGTCAACCAGCTTGCTTAGGATTTATCCGCAGGCAGTGATGTTGACTGTAAGGGGTGGTCAAAAACAGAAAATAGAAAAATTACTTTCCAAAGAAGATGAAATAGTGGTTGGCCGAATTCAGACTCTTCTAGAACTTGATAAAGTTTATCAGGAACAAAACTTTTCGCGTGCCGACTTGGCCAGGGAACTTGATATATCCGAGGCCAACGTCTCTCGTATTATCAGTGCATCTTTCGATAAATCATTGCCGCAACTGATCAATGAATTGAGAATCAGAGATTCTCTGCAATTGTTACAACAAACAAATGCAGGGATGTCAGTTATTGCAGAACAAGTTGGCTTTTCATCTTTACCGACATTTAATCGTGTTTTTAAAGATGTAATGGGAATTTCTCCGTCCGAATATAGGCAACAGAAGAAATCGTCAGAATAGAATTAAACAGACAGAAGATGATCTCTGAGGGATTGATAATCGTTCTGCATAATCTGATATTTTTCAGGACGTTCCATCAGATCAATCAAATGGGGTGGTAACTTTGGGGATACGCCTGTTGCCTGTTTAACCACATCAGGAAATTTTGAAGGATGTGCGCAGGCAAGAGCTACGCAAGGTTTATGATGAATGTAACCTGATTGTTTGAGAGCATGAAGTCCGACAGCCGTGTGCGGATCAATGATATGCTGGTGATTGGTATAGGTGTCTGAAATCATAGTGATTGTATCTGCATCAGAACAGCGATAGGCCAAAAATTCAGAGCGGATTTTTTCAAGATAGGGGGCAGGGACGTTGAATTCTCCAGTTTTTTTAAAAGCGTTCATCCATATATCCAATTGATGGGCATCACGATTTATTATTTCAAACAGAGCACGTTCAAAATTACTGGAAATTTGGATATCCATACTGGGACTATGGCTTGGAATAACAGGTTCCAGTTTCATTTGGCCTGTTTCAAAAAAACGTGTGAGAATATCATTCCGGTTCGACCCAATCACAAGAGGGCCAATATTGGCGCCCATTTTTTTGGCAACAAATGCTGCGTAAACATTGCCGAAATTTCCAGTCGGGACCGAGAAAACGGCTTCTTTCTTTAAAGATTTTGCGGCGGACACATAGTAAACAGTTTGTGCAATGATTCGGGCCCAGTTGATAGAATTGATCGCAGATAAATTTCTACTCTCACGCAACTGGGGATCAGCGAACGCAGTTTTTACCAAATTCTGGCAATCATCGAATGTTCCTTCAATTGCAATATTGTGAACGTTTTCTTCAATGACAGACGTCATTTGGCGGCGTTGTATATCTGATGTACGGCCTTTCGGGTGCAGAATGGTAATCGAAATATTCTTACGGCCTTTAAAGGATTCAATAGCGGCAGAGCCTGTATCCCCTGATGTTGCGCCAATAATTGTAATTTTTTGTCTATCTTGCTCAAGAATATAATCAAAAATACGACCTAGGAATTGGAGTGCGATATCTTTAAAGGCGAGCGTTGGTCCATGAAACAATTCCATCAGGAACAAATCATCGCCAATCGGGCTAAGCGGCGCAATATCCGAGTTCTTGAAGACTGAGGCAGAATAAGTATCACTTAAAATCTGACGCAGAGATTCCTCTGGAATACAGTCAGACGTAAAAGGAGATATGACCTTATAAGCGATTTCGGTGTAATTATCTGTATCAAGGATTGGGGGAATCTGGGGCCATTCATATGGAACAAACAAGCCGCCATCTGGGGCCAATCCTTGAAGGAGGATCGTGCTAAACTTTAAAGGGGGTGTTCCGCCACGTGTTGATATAAAGTCCATGTTCTGATCATATCCCAAAAGAAAACTGGGTTCCAGTAGGGAACCCAGTTTTTATTTTTTGATCAAGCTTTCTAAAATGAAGCTCTGATGAGGTAGAACGGCGACAATCTAACATAAATTTTTTTTTATACAAATCTTTTTTGAAAAAGAAAAAGAGGTGCTGATTTCAACATATCAGATTAATACAGCCCACCGGTTCCCTCCAACGATGTTCCTGATCGGTCATCCGGGTTTGGTGTCAGCATTTCTTTTGCAGGGAGTGGCGTAGAAATTGATGGAGGTTTATAGACGCCATCGTAAGATGAATCATTATTTTCGCTGGTGGCTCTATCCCCATTTTCAGATGAGAAAGGGCTGTTATCTGTTGGTTCTGTTCCATCAAGAAACGGTTCCCAAATAGCATTCGGGTCACTTGCATTTGTAGGTTTTCCTGTTCTGGCGTTTACTTGAACCATCCGCACATCATCAGGAACCCGGAACGGTGTTGCTGGAATATCTTCAAGGGCGGCTTTTATAAATTCTTTAAAAACAGGAACGGCTAATGATCCACCTGTCTCTTTATCACCCAAAGATTTTGGCTCATCGAAACCGATATAGACACCAGCCACCAAATCAGGTGTGAATCCAATAAACCATGCATCTTTTGAATCATTCGTTGTACCTGTTTTACCGGCTAATGGGATCCCTAGGTCGGAGAGGGATTTGGCGGTGCCTCTTTGAACAACACCTTCTAGGATAGAGACCATTTGATAGGATGTTCGTGGATCTGCGATTTGTTCACGATTGTCTGGAATATCCGGGGTTTCTTGATTTTCCCATTTGATTAATGGGCCGCATCCAGTGCAGATACGGTGATCTCCGCTTTGAATGGTTTTACCGGTTCTATCCTGAACACGGTCAATAAAAATGGGTGATATTTTTTTACCACCATTCACAATCATTCCATAGGCGGCCGTTAATTGCATCAGGGTTGTTTCATCTGCTCCTAATACATTCGCAAGGTTGCGTGCCATTTTATCATTAATTCCGAAATTTTTTGCGTAATCAACAACTGTATCGATTCCAATGGCTTGAGCTAAATGAATAGTCATCAAATTTCGAGATTTTTCAACACCAACACGAAGTGGGGTGGGGCCTAAAAAATCGTCGTGATAATTTTCAGGTTTCCAGACATTTCCGGCGGTATCAGTGAATGTGATCGGGCTATCCATGATAATTGATGATGGTGTATACCCTTTATCTAAAGCGGCGAGATAAACAAAGGGTTTGAAGGCGGATCCAGGTTGACGTTTTGCCTGGGTTGCACGGTTGAATTCATTTCCTTCAGTTTTCCATCCACCTTGCATCGCAAGAACACGGCCTGTGTTCGGGTCAAGGGCGACTAATGCTCCTTGAACTTTTGGAACTTGGCGGATGTTAAAAATATTTTTTTGTTTTATGGTCTCATCAGCCTTGTCTGAAAAAGCTTCGGTCATGATGATATCGCCAGATTTTAAGGGATTTGATCCTGTCCATTTGATATCATCAGGAGCAAGTTTTCCTTCGCTTCCATCTGAAAATCCGATGCTTCCTTTTGGTGATAAAACCATTGCAATCCGCCATTCAGGAATAATGCCGGGGGGAGGGGGGATATTTTTAAGGGTGGTTTTAAAATCCTTTATATCGGTTGCTCGACCAATCGGACCTCGCCATCCTCGTTTTCTGTCATACGACATCAGCCCATTCCGAAGAGCTTTTTCTGCGATAGTTTGTAATTTGGGATCCAGACTTGTCCTGACGGATAGCCCGCCACGATACAATGCCTCATCCCCATAGGTTTTCTGAATCTCGCGGCGGACCTCTTCGGCGAAATAAGGCGCATTGACAACATCCGAATCGCTTTTAGGAACAGTAATCAAAGGCGTTTTCTGGGCATCATCAGCTTCCTCTTGTGTGATATGTCCATCTTCTAACATGCGGTCAATCACCCAATTGCGACGACCTATCGCTTCTTCATGACGTGTTTCTGGATTATAATTGTTGGGTGCTTTCGGCAGTGCCGCCAGATAGGCGGCTTCTGCAATGCTTAATTCATTCAAAGGTTTGTTAAAATAATTCAGAGCTGCGGCGGCGACACCATAAGATCGTTGCCCAAGAAAAATCTGGTTGAGATAAAGTTCAAGGATTCTGTTCTTTGAGAAGCTTTCCTCAAGCTTGTAGGCCAGGATCGCCTCACGAATTTTGCGTTCATAAGATAATTCGTTGGTCAGCAGAAAATTCTTTGCAACTTGTTGCGTGATAGTGGATGCTCCGACTGGGCGGCGATCTTTTCCACGATTTTTCAGGTTTGTAACGACCGCACGCGTAACCGCGATGACATCAACCCCTTTATGATTGTAAAAATTCTTGTCCTCAGCCGATGTAAAGGCTTGAATAACTCTTTCTGGAATCTCTGTAACGGGAACAAAAATACGCCGTTCTTGCGCAAATTCGGCAAGAAAACGACCATCGCCTGCATGAACACGGGTTATGACGGGGGGGTGATAGTTTTCTAGATTCTTAAAATCGGGAAGGGCTTGCCCGAATTTATAAATAATGCCTGCAAAGAGAATGACCCCTGCAATCGCAGCAAGACAACTGATGGAAAAGACAAAAAGGATAAAATGCCAGATAATTTTCATGAGGTCTTTATGACATAGGTTTTTTCGGGATAAAACTGTTTATTAACATCTCTTTGTTCCTTTCTTTGGAGCTTGATCGCGATAAAATAAAGAATAAAGTTAAAAACAGTGTCATTTTTCTTGACAGCGTCTTGAAAATCATTAATGTGACGCCTGAATTTCATATTTAAAAGGTACTAAAAATGGCTAAAAAAGGCGCAGTTGTTAAGGTTCGTCTCGTCAGTTCTGGTAAGAACGCGAAAGGAAACCCAACAGGATTTACTTACTATGTTAAGAAGAATCCTAAAAACATTACGGAAAAAATGTCTTTCCGTAAATATGACCCCCGTGCAATTAATGCTGAAACAGGCAAGCCGGGCTGTCATGTTCTCTTTGAAGAGAAAAAACTCCCCCCCCATAAGAAGTAATAAACATGTTTTATGAGCTTCATGCCCTTTGGGTGTGTTGGTTGCAATAAAACTCAGAAACCACTCTTTCAAAAGGGAGTGGTTTTTTTTATTTTCTTCATTTGATCTTCAATCAAAGAAAAAGCCACCCTTAGGGTGGCTTTTGAAAGAGGAAAGAATCAAAATAAAGAAATTTTAGAACACGAGCCTAAAATCCATCGCGCTCTTTACGTTTCCGATCCATTTTACGAGAACGGCGAACAGATTCGGCTTTCTCACGTTTTTTCTTTTCCGAAGGTTTTTCGAAATCGCGGCGCATTTTCATTTCACGGAAAATACCTTCACGTTGCATTTTCTTTTTTAGAACGCGCAGTGCTTGATCCACGTTATTGTCACGTACAGATACAGTTACCAATTAGTCATCACCCCTTTCGGATATAAAATATGGTGGATTTCTAACATGAATCTTAAAGATTGCAAGCAAAAACAATCAGTTTTAGGCATCAAGGCCAGTTTTTTCCTGTTTTGAAAATAAATCTGCCCATTCTTCGGGCCATTGATTCACCCATTGATCCGGTTTGAACTGGAATGATAAATCTCCTGTTAGGTGTGATTTATCCATCGCACCAGCATATAGTTTTTTCATTTCTCTCTGCATCGGAGGGCTTAAGGGAGATTTCGTTCTCAAGATCATATCAAGACGGGTTGATTGCATAAACCCATCTACTTGGACGTCTCCCATCCGGGATAAATTTAGGTCGAAGAGGAATCTCAGTTTTCGTCGCTTTTCTGCATTCTCTTGATCTTGGGTTTCCTTATCAGAAAACTGTTTATAGTATACAGGAGCTTTATGAATCTGATGTTCCCAGAGAAATGGAATGACTGTCATTCGCCAATCCTGAGGAAGTGGAATGGTTTCCAGCCGAGAGGTGATCATCATATCTGATGTTACGGATCGGAGAATATCATTTTTCCCCATTTGCCGCATGAATGAAAGCGTTTCGTTCGGAATCCATCCATCCATTTGTCCCGATCGCAGCAGTGATAAGAAAAACAGGCTAAGGGCTGGTATTGAGGATGGATTGGCAGGATTAGGAATAATGCGTGCAAATGAGTCTGCATGCGGGGGGGATAAATAAGTCAGATTTTTTAACAAGTCATCAAGCGAATCCCATGTTCCAGAGTGAATCCATTTACTCAGAACGGGATAAGACAGTTGGTGTTCGATCAACAAGGATTCGTTCTTGATATGGGGTAAAAGGGTTTCGGTCGGCTTGGTGGATGTTGGATCAAGGGCAATAAGAACGGGTGATCCTATTTCAAGATTATTGGCTTTAAATTGAAGAGTATAGGTTTGAGATAGTCCTGTCCCCGGCAGTGGAACAGATAAGATAGGTAAGCCATCATCTGTAAAGCCAAGTGTTTGGGCTGGTGATATGATTGTCTGCAGTGTGGTTTGCAGTGTTGGTTTTGACAACTCTGATGTGCCTGATAAGGGTAAGGTGGAGGGAGGGGGTAATCCATTTTGTGATCCTGAGATAGATGGCAAAGATATAATTTCCCCATCAACCGATTTGGAAGGATTAAAGAGGGAAAGAGAGCCAGGCATTTCATTCGGAAAAAAAATAGTCCCTACCGATTTAAAGAGCGGAGATGCTCCAATTGATTGGAAGAGTGAATTCATTTTGTTTATAAGAGGATCAAGAATAGAAAGCATTTCAGGGCTTTGCGAGGATCTAAACGCTGCCGAAATCAAAGCCGGGTCAAATCGACTTAAAACCGTAATCAGAGACTGGCGAAGCGCGGTTTGATTGTTTGGAAGACTTTCGATCTGATCAATAAGATTCGAGATCAGCCCAATAATATCCAAAGGTTTAGGAAGGTGTCGTGAAATTTGGATTGGAAGACTGTTGGGGGCAAGAGGATATAGTCTTATCATCTGACCAGCTTGTAACATCCCTCCGGCAATAGGGAGTGGAGATGATTTTTGCGCTGGTAGTGGGGCTCCCATTGATGAAATCACATCACGGAGAGTCTCTGTTTGTAATTTCGTTGAAAGTGGAAGAGGGATATCTGCTTTCAATTTATCAGCCGTTATTTTAACCAACTCATTTGCACGTGCAGTATCTGGCGGCAGCTTATTTTGTAAGGATTCTAAGACAACGGTGTCAGATGTTTCGCCAGGCTTGGTATCAGGAAGATGTCCAACGGATGGGCTGTTCGGTTTGATATAAGCTTGTTGTGGTGTGCGCCCCGGTGGAATCTCAAGATCAATCTGTAATCCTGTAGGAAGGCTGGCGCGGTCTTTCAGTAAAATACGAATCTCGCCATGATCTGTTTTGACGGTCATTGATCCATCTGGATTGGCTCCACTAACAGTTCCTGATACTTTGACCGGGTATTGTGTTGTGTTCTTTGCAAGGTCAGGAACAAATATCAACCGGACAGCGATATGGTCCATTTTGGCTTTTGCAGATAGATTGCCAAATGCTGCTGGCGGAAGTGTCGGGGGATGAGAGGCCATAGGGATATTATAACTTTTTTAAAATGAAAAGTCGTTAACGTCTTGATACAGGATTGGCATAAAAAACCCACCAAAGAAGGTGGGTTTTTGTGATCAAAGATAAGAATGAATCAATTAACTTGTCTGACGACGAAGAAAAGCGGGGATATCCAATTCATCTTCCTCTGTCTTCGGGGCTGATGGGGCATCAATATTCAGACGACCCTGTGCAGGAATCGTGTTTGTCTCCGCAATCGGTGCAGATACAGTTGGAACAACACGCTGTTGCTGGCATTGCTGCATTTGCTGTCCTTGGTGTGGTTGTGTCTGCGAGGTACCGAAATCATCCCCATCATTTGTTGATAAAGATTCGATGCTGGCCTCAACACGGCGATAGCCACTTGTTATGCGTTCAAACAGGGACGGCGATTTCCGACGGGCCTGTTGTAGGGCCTGTGGTTGAGGTTGATGTTGGACTTGGTATTCTTCAGGAGGGTAATAAGCCGGGGCAGGCTGAGCCTGGATAGGCGGGTGTTGTGATATTTGGGATGCGTACCCATTGCTTCCTGAAACCTCCATGGGTTGTGGGGGAATAAAGGCATCGCCCATTCTTGTTCCGCGTGCGTAGGCATTGTCGCCCTGCGATACCGGTTGTTGGGGAATCGGTTGTTGTGATACCGGTTGGGATACGGATTGCCCAACAGATTGGTATTGTTGCTGGGGCATCTCGGCAGGTTGATATGGTGGCTGGACTGGTTGTGATACAGGGGCATAAGAGACACTCTTAGGGAACGATCCCCCAGAAAGGGATGTTTTTGTGATAGTGTCGACTGCACGTTGATCCTGTGGACGATCTTGGTTTCGGGACATCATCGGACGTGACTGTTCAATGCGTGACGAACGGCCCCCCGTCATGTGTCCGGATATAGTGTGTCCCGATACAGCGCCAATCAAACCGCGACCACCATTACTAGATACTGTTGTGCTGTGGTGAGAAACAGCAGCGTCGATGCCTGTTGCAACAACTGACACGCGGATTGTGCCTTCGAGTGATTCATCAAATGTTGAACCAAAAATGATATTGGCATCGGGATCAACCTCATCACGAATGCGGTTACATGCCTCATCTACTTCGAAGAGAGTCATGTCGTATCCGCCAGTAATATTGACGATCACGCCTTTTGCACCTTTCATTGAGACATCATCCAATAATGGGTTGCTAATGGCTTTTTCTGCAGCTTCAATGGCGCGATTGTCGCCTGTTGCTTCACCTGCGCCCATGACGGCTTTGCCCATTTCTTGCATAACAGAACGGATGTCAGCAAAGTCAAGGTTGATCAAACCAGGCATTACAATCAAATCTGTGACACCACGGACAGCAGATTGAAGGACGCTATCTGCCATTTTGAATCCGTCTGCGAATGTTGTTTTATCATTTACAACACGGAACAGATTTTGGTTTGGAATAACGATCAGAGTATCAACATAATTTTGAAGTTCTGAAAGGCCTTCTTCTGCCATCTTCATACGGCGAGTTCCTTCGAAGTGGAAAGGTTTTGTAACCACCCCAACAGTGAGTATCCCACGTTCACGACAAGCTTTTGCGATGACGGCAGCGGCCCCTGTCCCTGTTCCTCCGCCCATACCTGCGGTAATAAAAGCCATGTTGGCATCTTCCAGATATTGCATCACATCATCAAGACTTTCTTCTGCGGCAGCGCGTCCGATTTCAGGTTTTGCTCCGGCGCCGAGTCCCTCTGTAACGACCGTTCCAAGTTGGACTTTGTGCTCCGCAAGACTCCCAAGAAGGGCTTGGGAATCGGTATTGCAAACAACAAAGTCAACACCATTTAGGTTGGATGTGATCATATTGTTAACGGCGTTTCCGCCCGCCCCACCAACGCCGATGACAGAAATTTTGGGGGACAGTTTTTTAGAATCTGAGGTCACGGTATTCATCCTGATGTTAATCATAATCGAAGGGGGCTCCTCCCGAGGGTGTATCGGTTGCAAAGATAAGGTTATTATAAATTTTTTATGGGGAAATGTGCTGGTTAAACCGACTCGGTGTGACGAATCAATATCTTAGTCTAATCCAACGATGACTCTGTGTGCAAGAGGAGAAAGAAAAATAAAAGAATGAATTCAGGGAAAAGAATTCAGCAAAGAAAAAGGGCTGTTTCTTGCCTGGTTTGAAAACCGAGAAACGGCCCTTCACTTGGTTTTACTTAGAAAGTACAGAAAATCTATTAATTGATCGGTCAGCTTGATTGGGTTTAAATGCTATTCTGACGGGTTTCCTTGGTTTGCGGCTTGACCACTTGGGGAAGAGGGGCGGCGATTCTGCCCTGAAAATGGACGGCGACCGCCAGAATGTTGTCTGGGTGTGCGGTTTTGAGCTTGCCCTTGTCCTTGATTGCTTGAGGGTTGTTGCCCATCATCTGCTGTGTCGTCACGATCTGATCGGCCATCTGTGATAAAGTCTGGAAGCTCATTTCCGATTTCTGCATTGCGCGGGCGAGATGCACGATGAGGCGGGACGGCAATCGGGCGTTGTGTCATTTCATCGCGTTCGGATGAGGCCATCTCAATTTCAAGACGAGCAGCAACCTTACGTAACTCATGAACGGCTTCTTGTAATTGCTCGCGGGCTTCTGCATTTTTTTTGGACCCTCCCCAGATTTCATAGGCCTTAATACAGGCTTCGGCGGCGTCTTTTAGGCGTTGTTGGGTTTCTTCCATGATGTCTATCCTTGTTTTATAAAGTCGCATACCCTAACCTGTCCTTAAGCGAAGGTCAAGAAACGGGTTTATTATTGTGCTGTCCATCCCCCATCTATGGAAAGGGTTGTTCCGGTTACATTTCGTGCCCCGTCTGAGCAGAGGTAACAAACCATGGCCCCGATTTCTTCAGGGGTAGCAAAGCGGGCATTCGGTTGTTTTTCAAGTAATAGGGTATCCGAGGCCTCTTGAACTGATACCCCTTGTTGTGCGGCACGGTCATCAATTTGTTTTTGTACGAGAGGGGTTAAAACCCATCCTGGACAGATTGCGTTGCAGGTAATATTCGCACGGGCATTTTCAAGAGCAGTTACTTTCGTAAGCCCAACAACACCATGTTTTGCGGCAACATAAGCCGCTTTCCCTGTCGAGGCGACCAATCCGTGTGCAGACGCGATATTAATGATCCGACCATAGCCCCGTTTTTTCATTCCGGGCAGAGCCGCACGGATCCCATAAAAGACTCCTGTTAAATTGATGTTGATAATTTTTAACCATTGATCAAGTGGAAATTCATCAACAGGAGAGACAAATTGAACACCCGCATTATTGACAATAATATCGACGGATCCCATTTTGTTTTCGGCATCTGCGATCATTTTGGCAACGCTTTCATAATCTGTGACATCGGCTCCTATAAAAATGGATTTCACACCAAATCTCGTTTCGATATCAGATCGTGTTTTTTCAATCTCGGCAGGATCTCCGAAGCCGTTCAAAACAATATTGTATCCCTCGGTCGCAAGGGCATGGGCAATGCCTAACCCGATGCCACTTGTTGATCCGGTAATTAAGGCGACTTTTGGGGGCAGGGCTGTCATGATTTTTCGTCCTTCTTTTTGAAAAGATTTGAAATGGTATTTTTATGGGTTTCTTTTTGGGCGATGTTTTTCTCGACGCGTAAGATTTCAGCTTTCAGGTCATCAATATAGGACTTTAGATCATCAATAGATAATGTATCCAGGTTCCTGGGTTTTAATCGCTGTGTTTTCGGGTCTAAATCGTCATCGAACATTTCTGGTGCCTCGGCTATTAAGAATAGGGTGATTGGCGTCAGAAGGCAATATTTGACTTTTCATCTGAAATACGGCCATAGTACCCGCGCCAGTTGGTCGGAGAACCGCGCTGTCCGTAAGGCCAGTGAGGAAAGTCCGGACTTCACGGAAACAGGATGCCGGTTAACGACCGGGCGGGGCGACCCGACGGAAAGTGCAACAGAAAGAAAACCGCTGGCCTTCGGGCCAGTAAGGGTGAAACGGTGCGGTAAGAGCGCACCACTCGTCTGGCAACAGACAGGTACGGCAAACCCCATCCGAAGCAAGACCAAATAGGGGTTACACATGATCTGTTTCCGGATCGTGACCCGGGTAGGTTGCTAGAGGTCTGTGGCAACACAGATCGGAGAGGAATGGTTCTCGTCTTTGTGCAAACAGGGATACAGAATCCGGCTTATAGGCCGACTGGCATTTTTTATATTCAATACTAAATTCTAGGCAACAGGTGCTGCGATGGCTGGTTTCTGTTTGTTGGCGGCCATAAGTGGAGCTGCCGCCGGAGTGGTCGTATCAAGTTTTTCACCGTATGTTTTGATCATGGCAATTTGTGTCGCCATATCCGTTCCCTTTGCTTGGGCTGCTTCCATATTGCTAATCATGCTTTGTCTGAAGTTCTTGTCTTTTAGGGCTTCAGCTAAATCTACCTCTTTGCCAGAAATTTTAACTCTATCTGGTAAAACATCATCTTTTTGTATGGCTGCGCCCAGTTGATTAACAGACATGGATTTATATTGTGCCACTTGTTGTGCGGATATAGCAGGTGTGGCAGGGGAAGCTGCTGTAGTTGGTTTTAATGCTGCTTGCTGAGTTTGGGGTGATGCCTCCAATCGGGCGGCATATTCTTTTAAAGCGGCTACGGTCTTCTGTGCAGCAGGATTCTTTTTTGCTTCCTCCTCTTTTCCTTTGATGAAAGTGGTTCTAAATGTTTTATCTTCCATTGCCTGAACCAGTGTGACTTCTTGGCCGCGTAGATTCAGCTTATGGGGTAGCGTTGGGTCGGTCTGAATAGATTTCGCCAAATCAGCTTTGCTCATCGATTTTAATTTTGCGGTATCGGTGACTACTTTCCCGAGATCGTATGCTGTTTCTACGGCAACGCGTAGGCCTGATTTGTCAGGAGCATTCTCTGTCTTAACGCCTGCAACTAACATGGCTTTGCGCGTGCCTTCGCGTAGGGCATCTCCCGCGCCGAACCCAACAACGTTGCCTACTGTTTCTGCCGCACCTGCGACAAGCTCGCTTCCGGCTTTTTTCCAGTTTCCTTTAGCAGCTTCTGTGCCTGCTCCCCATAATGTCATGCCTGCAGTAATTACGCCGCCTAGAACAGGAATACGTTTTGCAATGAATTTGATTCCTTGTTGTTCGGCAATTGCAACAGCAGCCGTGGCTGTTGCGGCGACATAATTTCCTCTGGCGGCTTCGCTGGCAACTTGAATAGAAAGTGATGCTTTGCCTGCATGAGCATCCATTTTTTGACCTACGCCACCTGCAGATATTTTTGTGTGGGTGGGTGATTCATCTGGTTTCATTTTTGAGGCGTTAGCAGGGGGGGGTGAAACCGTCTGGTCAATAACAGGTTGTTGCGGGGCAGGATTAAGTTTCAGTGGAATTTCTGGTTCCGGTGCTAACGCCAAGCTTCCCATTGTTGGTGTGGGATTGTGCGGTAATGGCTGGTTTTGTAGGGATGCAGTGGGAGGTGAATGGGTGGGGGGCGTGGCCTCTGTTGTGGGCGTAGCGTTTGCAGAAACCCTAATAGGGGTGGTCGATGAGGATACTCCGCCACTATTTCCTTGTTTGGAACTAAGGGCGATGGGGGAGGCTTGTTCTGGTTTCGCAGATGGTTTTGTGGTCTGTTCGTGATGCGCGGCCCGAATGCCCATAAAACGATCTTCACCACTTTTTGAAAAGGCAATAATATCGTTGCCTTGGTTTAAAGATGATGGTTTTACGGTGTAATCAATGCTTTCTTGAAAGCCCTGTTGTTTTAATGCGTTTTGCAACGTTTTAAGTTCGGTTTTATTCGCACCAACACCGATATAGATTCCTTTGTCTGTATATGTTGGGGCAGATTCTGCAATAATCTTTCTGTGATTTTCCTCTGTAGAACGCACTGCTTCCGGAGTTCTTAAGCTTTCTGATTTGTTGGTTTCTTTAATCATGCCAACTCGTGAGGATCCTTGATCAGTTAGTGCAATAACATTGCCACCATTGTTTAAAGATGATGGTTTTACGGTGTAATCAATGCTTTCTTGAAAGCCCTGTTGTTTTAATGCGGTATGAATGGCCTCTACATCTGTAGGGCGTAATCCTACGCCCAAATAGTTGCCTTTACTCGTGACGGTGATCTCAGTCGTTGCAATAAGTTGTCTGCTGGGATCTTTTGGCTCAGTGAGCTTTGGGGGTTTTATCCCCGGGTTTGAGTGTATGCGGGCATCACTCGTCGGATGTTGGAGAGGGTTTGTAAGCGGTGTGGCAACAGAAAGTAAGGGTGATCTGGTTTTAATGGCGGGACGAGCAGGGGATACGTCCATGTTTTGGTATGGATCCGGCTTATTCAAAGGGTTAAATCTTTGGGGTTCAGGAAGTCTATCCAAGTCCGCTGCCTTAATATATCTGGCTGATTCATCCTGATCATTGCGGTAGAAAGCGTAGCTGGAGCCACCCAGTTTTTTCTCATTATTCACGGATGGTCCAGGCCTAATGCCTGCATCGACCAATTTTTGTTCGATGCGTTTCATAATGTCGGTCATGTCTTTGCCATCTTGAGGGTAGATAACAATTCCTTTGCCTCGTTGGTCATTGTCTAAATCACCGACACTAGCATGGTGATTTGCTTCTCTGATCTTAAACGTAACGCCTTCCTTCATTAGTTCAGGGGCTATCTGATTAAAGGCCGCTTTGATTTGTGTGGGGTCAACGCTCAGGTGGAATTTCCAGCCGTTTGAATGGTCCCCCTCGCTAAAATTCATCGGGGTGATGTGAAGGTAGCCGTCCTCCTTCTGGGATACGTAGCCATTCGAGATGATGGGGTGCTTAGCCGCCTCAGCCTCAGTAATAGTACCTTCAATGCGGCCTTTCAATAAATCCGTCGCGGCGTATTCTGCTTCTTTAAACCAATCCATTTTACTTAATGCTTTCCTTATGTTCTGCAAATATACCCAATAAGCATCAGACGATTTTATATAAAAACCCATAAAGAATCCTGAATATAGCCATTATTATATGAAAAATAACACTGATAACTCATTATTTTATCCACAGATTTATCCAGAGGAATTTGGCAGAAATCCCCTGTTTGCCCCATTGTTTTGCTTGCTTTCCCATGATTTCCCATGGTATCCCATTAATATAAGGTTAATTCCCATTTTTTATCAATTGCGTGCGCCCCATCAAAAATGCCTCTGTTTCTGTCAACATACGCCAATAAGGTCGATAAAAAGGGTCGGATTTCGGTTCCGGCGCCTTTTCGGGCTGCTTTGGTCGGGCAGGCGTTTCAAGGGGTGGTGTTGTTCAAGGCAACGGGGCATCCCTGTTTGGAGGGATTCGATTTCGCCACGATGGACGAATTATCGGCGCGGATGGATCATTTCGATTTGTTTTCCAATCAACAAGATGATTTGGCGACAGCCATTTTTGCCGAAGCGGTACAATGCCCCTTTGATAGCGAGGGCCGCATCGGTGTGCCGCAAGTGTTGTTGGATTTTGCCGGAATTTCCGAAGGAGCGACGTTTGTCGGGCTTGGCCGGAAATTCCAGATTTGGGATAGCGTGGCCTTTGAAGCGCGACGTGTGGCGGCGCGCGAGAATGTCATCCGCGAAGGCTTGACACTTCCGCGCCTTGATACCAATCGGGGAGGTGCGGCATGACAGAAGCTCCTCATATTCCGGTAATGCTGCCTGAAGTTCTGGCGGCTTTGCGCCCTGCTGATGGAGGGGTCTATGTGGATGGAACTCTGGGGGCTGGTGGCTACACACGGGGCATTTTGGATGCAGCCAAAACCTGCCGCGTGATCGGGGTGGATCGTGATCAAACGGCGCATGATATCGCGGCTAACTGGGGTGGTGGTTATCTCGATCGCTTAACTCTTGTTAAAAACAGTTTTGGAAATCTTCAATCGATTTTGTCTGGTCTTGAGTGTGATCGGGTGGATGGAATTGTGCTCGATCTTGGTGTCTCGTCAATGCAGTTTGATGACGGGGAGCGTGGATTTTCGTTTCGTTTCGATGCCCCGCTTGATATGAGAATGGATAGTGGCTCTGGTCAGACAGCCGCAGATATTGTGAATACAATGGCCGAAGAATCTTTGGCAAATTTGATTTATCTCTATGGTGAGGAGCGTAAATCTAGGCATATTGCATCGGCGATTGTTAGGGCTCGATCTGTTGCAAAAATAGATACAACCAAAAAATTGGCTGAAATCATCCGGTCTGTTGTTCGGGTGTCACCTCGTGATAAAATTGACCCGTCAACCCGGACGTTCCAGGCTCTGCGGATTGCTGTGAATGATGAGTTGGGTGAATTGGAAGCTGTTCTCTCTGCTGCTGAAAAAGTATTGAAGCCCGGTGGTCGTTTGGTGATTGTAACATTCCATTCGCTTGAAGACCGGATTGTTAAGAATTTTCTTCAGGATCGTGCGCGTCCTGCTCCATCCCCCTCGCGTCATTTGCCAATCGCAATTGATGTTCCTCAAAACAGGTTGAGCTTTTCGCTTGTCACCAAAAAACCTGTTCTCCCCAGTGAATCTGAATTGAAAATAAATCCTCGCTCCCGCTCTGCAAAATTGCGTGCGGCGATAAGATTGGGGGATCCTGTATGAGACGGTTTAAACTTAAATTATCTACTCTCGGGGTATTTTTCTTGGCAACAATTTTGGGAGGATTGTTGTTCTGGGTGTCCCAACAGGTCCAGATGTTGGAGCGTGAGCAACGGGGAATCGCGGAGCAGATATCCAGTGAAGAAGAGGGTATGCGTGTTCTGAATGCTGAGTGGGATTATTTGAATCGCCCTGATCGGATAGAGTCACTGGCCGCTAAATATCTTAATCAAATGCAGCCTGTTGCGCCTGATAACTTGTTGCGTGATGCAAATGCGATTCCTGAACCTCAAATGATGCAATCCGAAGATGATGTTCCTGTTATGGTGTCAACCGGAGATCATTCTGTCCAGAAAGAAACCAAAGTAAACGGCGTGCCTGATGCCCGGCCTATTGATGATAAAGAGGATTCAAAGTCATCTGATTTTGATGGAGTTTTAAAAAGTGCTGCGGGGGATGATGAATGAGTCGTAAATCGCCATTCTCTCGGTTGTCATTTCGTATTATGGGCGAAAAATCGGATCATTTAAATCTAGCCCGTGGCAGATTGGTTCTGATTACAGCATTTTTTATGTTGTGTTATTTCGTTGTCGGTGCACGTTTGATTGATGCCACAATTATTCAGGGATATTTAAGTCAACAACCTGATGCAATTGGCGTGGATGATCAAAAGAAACAGAAGAAATCTGACGCGCAAAAGTCCGGATTTCGTGCGGATATTCTGGATCGTAACGGAGTTTTGCTTGCGACTTCTTTAAAGACAGCTTCTTTGTTTGCAGATTCTCAAAAAATACTAAGCCCTGTTGAGACGGCAAAGGGACTCGTCCAAATATTCCCTGGGCTTACATATGGTGACACTTTAAAAAAACTGCAAAGTGGAAAAAGATTTATTTGGATCAAACGCAATATGACGCCGACCGAGCAGGAAGCCGTTTTGAATTTAGGTGAGCCTGGATTGGTTTTTGATTATGATTATCATCGTCTCTACCCGCAGGGTAATCTCCTGTCCCATATGGTTGGGTATAGTGATGTTGATGGGAATGGTCTTGCTGGGATCGAACGGAGTTTTAATACACTGTTGAACGGAAGCAAAGATCCCCTGCGTTTAAGTATTGATGTTCGTTTACAGCATATTCTTCGTCGTGAAGTGAATCGTGCGATCTCAGATTTTACGGCTGTTGCAGGGGCCGGGGTAATTATGGATGTTAATACCGGCGAGATTCTCGCGGCGACATCTTTGCCTGATTTTGATCCAAACCGTGTGACGTCGAATCCAACTGCACCCGAAATGTTTAATCGTGTAACGTTGGGGGTGTATGAACCGGGCTCTGTTTTCAAAATATTTACAACAGCAGCTCTGTTGGATTTAAAACGGACATCGTTCGCTAAAACATATGATGCTATCAATCCGATCCGTGAGGGACGATTCACAATCAAGGATTATCATCCTGAAAAACGACCATTGACGATTCCTGAAATTTTTATGGTTTCATCTAATATCGGAACCGCGCATATGGCCCAGGAGGTCGGGACAGGGAATCTGAAAAAAGCGTTTCATGATTTTGGATTGATGACAAAACCTGATTTTGAAATAGAAGAAGTTGGATCGCCGATTATTCCTAATCCATGGAGTGAGATTAATACCTTAACCGCATCTTATGGTCATGGAATAGCGGTAACTCCGCTCCAATTGGTTGGGGCTGTTGGTATGATTGTAAACGGAGGAGTAAGGGTGCAACCGTCTCTGGTGATGCGCGACAAAGAGGGGAAAAAATCGGACTCTGGTATTCGTGTTATTTCAAAAGAGACATCCCTGAAAATGCGCCAGTTAATGCGACTTGTTGTCAGCAATGGAACGGCAAGAAAGGCAAATGTTGCCGGATATAATATCGGTGGTAAGACGGGAACAGCACAAAAAAATGTTCATGGCCGTTATGTCGCAGACAAACGAATGGCCGCATTTGTTGGGGCATTTCCAATGAATGATCCTAGATATGTTGTTTTTGTAATGGTTGATGAGCCAAACCCGAATAAGACAAGCTATGGATATGCAACGGCAGGGTGGGTTGCTGCACCGGCAGTTGGTCGTGTCATATCCGATATGGTCTCTATTTTAGGGATTCATCCTCGTCGTGATGAGGTTGATATTTCCGAACCACTGAAACAATTTATTCACAGTGTGAAAGGGGAGCATTAAAATGAATTATAATATTTCGTTTGATGTTTCTTTGATATCTGGAATATCAGCAGATAGCCGGAAGGTTCAAAAAGGTTTTCTCTTTGTTGCATTACCGGGGGGAAAAAATGATGGCCGTCTTTTTATTACGGATGCCATTAGAAACGGTGCAAAGTATATCGCCGTACAGGCAGGTACGCCTAAACAAGATATTGGAGCGGTAGAATGGATCGAAGTCAAAAATCCGCGTGAATTTTTGGCCAGAACAGCGGCTTCTTTTTACCAAAAGCAACCTGAACATATTGTAGCTGTGACTGGAACGAATGGTAAAACATCTACTGTTAATTTTGCCCGTATGATTTGGGAGGGGTTGAGTGTTAAGGCCGCTTCTCTTGGCACTCTCGGGTTGATCGGTAATGGGCTTCAGGGATATGCGGGGATGACAACGCCTGATCCTGTTTCTTTGTTTTCAACACTTGCAGAAGTTTCATCTAAGGGTTTTGACTATCTTGCGATGGAGGCATCAAGTCATGGATTGCACCAACACCGTTTGGATGGAGTTAAGATTCAGGCGGCAGGATTTACAAATCTGACCCGGGATCATCTTGACTATCATGGGTCAATGAAAGACTATCTTTCTTCAAAAATCCGGTTGTTCACAGACATTGTTTCTCGTGATGGTGTTGCTGTTCTGAATGCAGATATCCCTGAATTTCAAGATATCGCATTAACGGTGAAATCATGTGGATTGAAAATTATTTCTTATGGGTTTTCGCCGCTTGCTGATATCCGTATTCTTGAACGATCTGCGGTTGTAGACGGACAAGATTTGGTCCTGAATGTTTTTGGAAAAAGCTATACCGTCCATTTGAATCTGGTGGGTGCGTTTCAGGCGATGAATGTACTTTGCGCTGTAGGGCTTGTTTTGGCGGATAGGAAATTTACACCTGAGACCGTGATGCCTGTTCTTCCCCGGTTGGTTGGTGTTATCGGGCGGTTACAACCTGTTTCGCATGGTTTGAAAGATATTGGTATTTACATTGACTACGCCCATACTCCGGATGGGTTGGAAACAATTCTAACGGCACTCCGTCCGCATACCACCGGTAGATTAATTTGTGTTTTTGGGTGTGGGGGTGACCGGGATAAAGGAAAACGTCCGGTCATGGGTGAAATTGCCGCCCGCCTTTCCGATATTGCGATTGTAACAGATGATAATCCTCGAACTGAGAATCCTGACGTGATACGGTCTGAAATTTTGTCGGGTGCTTCTGGCTTGATAAATATTGCAGGACGACGTTCAGCAATTCAAAAAGCTGTTCAATATCTTCAAGCAGGAGATGTTCTTGTTGTGGCCGGAAAAGGTCATGAACAAGGCCAGATTTTTGCGACGCATACAGAACCATTTGATGACCTTACTGAAATCCAAACTGCCATTTCCTCTCTTTCTTACTAATCCTTTTTATTAATTATTCTGACTAGCTCTCTTCTATTTTCTTATTTTTTCTTGATTTTCAAATTTTCTAATCCGCACTTTAAAGAACAGAAAGTACTTTATATGACCGACTTATATCCCAAACAGACTTTTTCCCATTCACTCTGGAGTTCAACCGAGGCCGCAAAAGCAACGGGTGGCGCTATAGGGGGGCAATGGGTTGCAAGCGGGATTTCGATTGATACACGGACTCTTCAAAAGGGTGATTTATTCATCGCAATTCGTGGTGATGCAATGGATGGACATGCATTCGCTGTTGAGGCCCTTGCAAAAGGTGCGTCTGCCGTTGTGATTGATCGCGATGTTCAGGGTGTGCCACCCGAGAAAGCATTAATTGTTCGCGATACATTCAAGGCGATGCAGGATTTAGGTATCGCTGCACGGGCGCGTACAGGAGCCAGGATTATTGGTGTAACAGGAAGTGTTGGTAAGACGGGAACCAAAGAGATGCTGGGGCATGCTTTTTCAGCCATCGGTATTACGCATTACAGTGAAAAAAGTTTAAACAACCATTGGGGCGTACCTTTATCTCTTGCCCGGATGGATGCCGGTTGTGATTATGGTGTTTTTGAAATGGGGATGAATCATGCAAACGAGATCGCCCCTTTATCTGGAATGGTCAAACCACATATTGCCATTATTACAACGATTGCACCAGTTCATACAGAACATTTTGTGGATGGGTTAGAGGGAATCGCAAAGGCAAAGTCAGAAATTTTTTCTGGAATGGATGAAAATGGGATTGCTATTTTGAATCGTGATAACGCGCAATTTGAAATGATTGTAGAAGAGGCGGAGCGTCAGGGGATTCGTAAAATATTTACTTTTGGAACGTCTGCGGATGCTGATGCACGTTTGGTTGATTGTCTGGTGGCTAGTAATGGAACGCAAATTAAGGCGCATATTCTCGGAGAAGACCTTGTTTTTACTATGAAGGATGCTGGCCCTCATAATGCTATGAACGCGATGTCCGTTTTACTGGCTGTTAAATTGATGGGGGGAGATATGGTGAAAGCGATGACAGCTTTGCATGATATTGAACCACCAGCAGGTCGAGGTAAACGTGAATTATTAAACATTGGTGATGCAAATAATCCGGTTACTTTAATTGATGAAAGTTACAATGCCTCACCTGTTGCAATGCAGGCGGCTTTTAAAGTTATGGCGTTGATTGATCCTGGTCGTGGGGGGCGCCGGATTGCTATTTTAGGAGATATGTATGAATTGGGAAATGACTCTGCCAAGATGCATCGTGATTTAGAACTTCCTTTGAAAGCAGCCGGTATTGATCTGGTTTATACTTGTGGGCCTTTGATGAAAAATCTTTACGATGCACTTCCAGAGAAAAACCGTGGAGAGCATCGCGATGAGGCTCCTGAGATGGCAAAGATTGTTCCCGACGTCCTTGTCCCGGGGGATGTTGTTCTAGTCAAGGGATCTCGTGGTGGGGGAGAAAAACCCAGAATGCAGTTGGTGGTTGAGGCTTTGCGTGAAATGCCTATGAGATGTACGAAATCTGCCAATCAAACGACGTTAGAAAGGAATTAATTGGGATGCTTTCACTTCTTGCGGATTTAAAAGATATCTGGATGGGATTTAATTTATTCAATTATGTTTCGTTCCGGACCGGGGGTGCAATTATAACCGCTTTTTTAATGTCACTGGCGATTGGTCCAGCCATGATTTCATGGTTGAAATCCTTACAAGGGGCAGGCCAGCCTATTCGTACAGATGGACCAGAAACACATTTTAAGAAAGCCGGAACCCCAACAATGGGAGGGTTGTTGATTCTTATCACTGTTACAGCCAGCACAATTTTATGGGCGCATCCATCAAATCCTTTTGTATGGCTGGCGTTATTGGTGATGGTGGGCTTTGGGTTACTCGGGTTTGGGGATGATTATTTGAAATTGACCAAACGTAATACCGATGGGTTATCAGGGCGCAAGAAACTGATTGGTCAATTGATCATCAGTTTGTTTGCAACATATGGGTTTGTGCATTTTTTACCTGTCGATATTGCCACGAGTATTGCGATCCCGTTTTTTAAGCATTACTTCATTCCACTTGGTGTTTTCTTTTTTATATGGGCAGCTTTTGTTATGATTGGCGCATCGAATGCTGTTAATTTGACAGATGGTCTTGATGGTCTTGCGATTGTGCCGGTTGCGATTGCAGCGGCTTGTTTTGGGTTGATTGCCTATTTGGTTGGGCGGGTTGACTTTTCTGAATATCTTCAAATTGCATATGTTCCAGGGACAGCAGAACTATCGATTTTATGTGGTGCATTGGTTGGTGGGGCGATGGGATTTTTGTGGTTCAATGCACCCCCTGCAATGATCTTTATGGGGGACACTGGATCTTTGTCTATGGGGGGTGTGTTAGGTGCGATTGCGATTATGGTGAAACATGAATTGGTTTTGGCCATTGTCGGCGGTATTTTTGTGATGGAAACTGTATCAGTAATTATTCAGGTGGCTTCATTCAAATTACGCGGAAAACGGGTCTTTTTAATGGCTCCTATTCACCATCATTATGAGAAAAAAGGATGGTCTGAATCAACGGTTGTTATTCGTTTTTGGATTATTGCTGTTATCTTGGCACTGATTGGATTATCAACTCTGAAACTGCGTTAAAAATGTATTAGGACATAGGAATGATTGATTTATCCCAGTTTGTAGGACAAAAAATAGCTGTTATGGGGCTTGGGAAAACAGGCTTATCAACGGTTCTATCTTTGAAATCTGTCGGCGCACAGGTTGTTGTGTGGGATGATGATGAAGGGGCACGTGATTACGCGGCAGGTTTAGGAATTCAATGTACTGATTTAACTGGTATTACATTTGATTCTGTTGATTTCCTGGTTTGGTCTCCTGGGGTTCCTCATACATTTCCATCGCCTCATCCTGTTGCGGATCGCGCAAAATCCCAAGGTATCCGGATGATATCAGATATTGATATTTTAAGCATATCACAACCGGATGCCGAATATATCGGTGTGACAGGTACAAACGGAAAATCAACAACAACCGCATTGATCGGACATACATTGAAAGAATTTCGACCTACGCAGATTGGTGGGAATATTGGAATTCCTGTTCTGGACCTTGACCCCATGGGAGCAGAGGGAACATATGTTCTTGAGATGTCCTCTTACCAAACAGAGCTTTCACAGTTTTTTCAACCCGTGGGTGTTGTCTTTTTAAATATTACGCCGGATCATTTATATCGCCACGGTGGGTTGGAGGGATATATTGAGGCAAAGAAAAAAATCTTTTCCAACCCGCCGAATCAAGAACGTAAACCAATTGCTGTTATTTGTATTGATACTGAAGATTGCTATGATATCGCAGAAGAACTTGAAGACGATGGTATCTGGTCTGTTGTTCCTGTTTCAACACAGAAACGATTGGATAAGGGCGTCTATGTTGAAGAGGGTATTCTCTATGAAATGAGAGAAGAGGGGGCAACCCAGATTGCGGATCTAAAGACATTCGAAAATCTGCATGGGCGACATAATCATGAAAACATTGCCTGCGCCTATACAATTATTCGTCAGATATATGGAGCTGAACCAGATCGGATTATAAAAGCAATGATGAGTTTTGGCGGGCTTGCCCATCGTCAATATCTGGTTGCAACGATCAATGGTGTCCAGTATGTCAATGACAGTAAAGCTACAAATGCTGATGCAACTGCCCGCGCGTTGGCCTGTTTTCGTCATATTCAGTGGATTCTGGGGGGGCAGCCCAAAGAGGGGGGGCTGGATGGCCTGGATGAGTATATGGGGCGGATTGATCATGCCTACTTGATCGGAGAAGCCGCAAACCAATTCGCAGAATGGTTATCCCTTAGAAATGTTCCATTTACACAGTGTGGAACTTTGGATGTGGCAGTTCAAAAGGCCCATCATGCCGCGCAGATAAAGCAGAAAGGGGTGGTTCTATTGTCGCCTGCTTGTGCCTCGTGGGATCAATTCAAATCATTTGAACATCGTGGGGATATGTTTGCTTATCTGGTTTCCACTCTCCAGAAGGAAGAAAGTAAAAAGGATAAAACTATATGACGGCATCCCAATCTTTAACCAGTTTTTTTGCGCGTACAGATCATTCCGCAATTGCACGTTGGTGGTGGACGGTTGATCGTTCAATTCTTGTCTGTTTGTTGATCCTTATGGTGATCGGAGTCGCGTTGGTAACATCGGCCAGCCCATCTGTTGCAAATCGTATTGGGTCTGAACATTCCCATTTTATTACGCGGCATATTATTTTTGTTGTACCATCTTTGTTGATCATGATTGGAATATCTATTCTGGATCATTTATGGATCAGACGGATTGGTACGATTGTTTTTGTGGGCGTTATTTTTTTGATGGTATTGGTACCTTTTGTGGGGCCGGATATTAAAGGGGCACAACGTTGGATTAATCTGGGTGGATTTTCATTGCAGCCGAGTGAATTTATCAAACCGGCTTTTGCCATTGTATCGGCATGGTTGATCGCGCATCAGAAAAAAAGCCCTGATTTCCGGGGTAATTTATTAAGTGCATTGATTTATGCATTTATTGTTTTTTTATTGATGTCCCAACCTGATTTTGGAATGACAACGGTTTTGACCTGTATGTTTGCAGCCCAGATTTTTATGGCTGGATTACCTCTTCGGTATTTATTTATGATGGGGATTTTGGCATCTGTCGCGGTTGTGTGTGTTTATTTCTCGTTTGACCATGTTCGTATCCGGATGGACAAGTTCTTGAATCCACATGGGGCTGCGGATACCTACCAGGTTGATAAGTCGTTAGAGGCTTTTGCAAATGGTGGTTTCTTTGGAACTGGCCCGGGGCAGGGAACAGTCAAGAATACGATTCCTGACGTTCATGCTGATTTTATCTTTGCTGTATCAGGGGAAGAGTTGGGGTTGATGGCGACCTTGGCTTTGGTCGGGGCGTATGCTTTTATTCTATTGCGTGGCTTTGGGAGGTTGATGGAAAGTAATGATATGTTTGTTGTTCTTGCTGCTGGTGGAATTCTCAGTATGTTTGGACTTCAGGCATTTGTCCATATGGGGTCAAGTTTGCACCTTCTTCCAACAAAAGGGATGACTCTCCCCTTTATCAGCTACGGGGGATCATCCATTCTGGCGATGGGATTCGGGATGGGTGTTGTTTTGGGGCTGACACGTCGTGAGGCCAGAACATCTATTGCACGTGCTGGTATGTCGCTTGCATCACGGTTAAGGGGGAAATGATAATGGATTTTAGAATTCCGACGATTATCCTTGCTGCGGGTGGAACAGGGGGGCATGTCTTTCCTGCTTCTGCATTGGCCGAGGAATTAAGGGGCCGTGGGTATCAAATTGTTGTCGCAACAGACAGGCGGGGGCTTAAATATTTTGAATCTTTGGACCCGTCTATTCCAAGGCATATTATTGCATCGGGGACCTATACAGGTGGAATTTGGGGGAAACTGCTTGGTGGTTTTGAATTGGTCAAGGGGGTATTCCAATCGATCGTTCTTATTCGCCAGGTAAAGCCGATCGCGGTTGTTGGTTTCGGGGGGTATCCATCTGCACCACCTTTATTTGCGGGTCAATTATGCGGGGTAAGAACAATTTTGCATGAACAAAATGCGATTCTTGGGCTGGCCAATAAATTATTGGCGCCGATGGCTCATAGAATTGCACTGTCTTACGAAGATACAGTTGGGTTGTCTTTAAAATTAAAAGCGAAATCGGTTTATACAGGAAACCCTGTTCGTCGTACGATTGCTGATTTATCGATAACGGCTTACCCACCGATTGACCAGAAAATAACAATCATGGTTGTGGGTGGGTCACAAGGTGCAAAAGTATTTAGCGATGTTGTGCCGTTTGCGATTGCAGCTCTTTCCCCCGATCTACAGAATCGTTTACGTGTTATTCAACAATCACGATCTGATGCGATAGAGGCGGTCGAAAAAATTTATGCAAAGACATCTCTTGAGTTTGAAATTCGTCCATTTTTTGATGATATGCCGGAACAGATTAAAAGGTCGCATTTATTTATTACGCGTTCAGGGGCAAGTACAGTTGCCGAGTTGACAGCGGCGGGCCGGCCTGCGATTTATGTTCCTTTTCCCTGGAATCGTGACAACCAACAGGTATTTAATGCTGGTCAGGTTGAAAAAGCTGGGGGAGGATGGATGATTTTAGAAAAGGATCTGACGGTTGAGGCGCTAACGCTGGTTTTACAAAATTTATTGAAATCTCCCGAAATTCTCCAAAAAGCCGCAATTTCTGCCAAAAATAAAGGTCGTATTGACGCAACGCAACGCTTGGCAAACACTATTACAGAATTCCAGTGAAAATATGATTGAGAAACGGGGCGATTTTTGCCATATCTATCCTTTAATCAAAGGATAGATATGATGAAGCATATTCCTCCCGATATCGGGACTCTGCATTTTATTGGTATTGGCGGAATTGGCATGAGCGGAATTGCCGAGGCCTTGTCTGTTCTTGGCTATGATGTTCAGGGCTCTGATATTACTGAAAATTATAATGTGGATCGCTTGCGTGCACGTGGAATTAGAATCAAAATCGGCCATGTGGCAGAACATTTGCAAAAACCAGATGGAACCTATCCTGGCGCAGTCGTTATTTCTTCAGCCATTAAAGCAGATAATCCTGAGCTCCTGGAGGCACGGGTCAGGCGTATTCCTGTTGTCCAACGTGCAGAGATGCTGGCCGAGTTGATGCGTCTTAAATGGGCGATCGCAATTGCCGGGACACATGGGAAGACAACCACAACGTCTCTGGTTGGGGCGATGTTAGAGTCTGGGGACATTGATCCAACCGTGATTAATGGTGGAATTGTAAATGCATATGGTACGAATGCAAGGCTTGGAAACGGCGATTGGATTGTTGTAGAGGCAGATGAAAGCGATGGATCGTTTAAGATGTTGCCTGCGACTGTTGCCGTTGTTACCAATATTGATCCGGAACACATGGAGCATTATGGGTCTTTTGAAAATGTCCGGCAGGCTTACCTGGATTATATTGAACGAATCCCGTTTTATGGATTTGCTGTTTTGTGCCTTGATCATCCTGTGGTGCAGGGGATGATCCCGGATATTCAAAATCGGATGATTGTGACTTATGGGTTCAATAAACAGGCCGATATCCGGGCTGTGAACGTCAGGTCATCCGTCATGGGAAGTGTCTTTGATGTTGAAATTAATGATGGGGAGCAAGTTTTATCAGATGTGTTCCTACCCATGATGGGGATTCATAATGTACAGAATGCTCTGGCTGCGATTGCTGTTGGATATAAATTAAAATTGACTGAAGATCAGATGAAGAAGGCATTGGCGGCATTTGAGGGGGTTAAGCGCCGCTTTACGCGCACAGGTGTTGCGGGTGGAGTAACGGTGATTGATGATTATGGGCATCACCCTGTTGAAATTACAGCAGTTTTAAAGGCGGGACGTCAGGCAGTTGGGGACGGGAAAGGCCGTATTATTGCGGTTGTTCAGCCGCACCGCTATTCACGTCTTCATGATTTATTTCAGGAATTTTGTACCTGCTTTGATGAAGCGGATGTCGTTCTGGTTGCGGATGTCTATGCAGCGGGTGAGCAGCCAATTGAAGGGGTTAACAAGGAATCGTTGGCCGAAGGTATCAGGGCTGTTGGTCATCGCCATGTTGATATTATCTCGGATCCGTCACAACTGCCTCATCAAGTTGCCGCGATTGCTGAATCTGGAGATATGGTGATATGCCTTGGTGCTGGGAATATTACCTATTGGGCCCATGATTTGCCTGCGCAATTAGAATTAATCCAGACATATAAGTTAAGCGCGTAAACGCGAAGGGATAAAAATGCAGGCTGCAATCAATAATGGAATAGGAAACATTGGATTTGGTTTATCGGATCTTCCGGTTGTGCGGGGCCGGTATTCGGCAAATGCTCCTTTAGGTCAGGTGGGATGGTTCCGCACAGGGGGGGCAGCAGAGATATTGTTTAAGCCTTTCGATCTTGAGGACTTACAAAGCTTTCTTGCCCAGTGCCCAAAGAATATTCCTGTCACCATATTGGGTGTATTGTCTAACACGATTATCCGTGATGGTGGGGTGCCGGGCGTTACTATTCGTTTAGGCCGTGAATTTGCAGGGATTGAAACAACCCCAGATGGTCTCGTGTCTGTTGGTGCTGCGGCCTTGGATGTGAATACAGCAGAAGTTGCAGCACAGGCGGGTTTAACGGGGCTTGAGTTCTTATGTGGTGTGCCTGGATCGATTGGTGGGGCTCTTGCCATGAATGCCGGAGCTTATGGGGGCGAAATGAGAGATATTTTGCTCTCAGCCCAGTTTTTGGACAGGGATGGCTGCTTGCATCACTTAAACGCAGATGATTTGAAAATGACATATCGGCATTCTGAAATCCCGACAGGATGGATTGCAACGGGGGCCGTTTTAAAATCAACGGGGCGTGCGGCCCCTGAAAAAATTTTGACACATATGACGGCGATCCGTGAAAAGCGCGCGGCAACCCAGCCCATCCGCTCACAAACGGGAGGGTCGACTTTCGCGAATCCGCGGGCAGACGAATTGGCCGCGTGTGGCTTGCCAGAGGGAACCAAGTCCTGGCAGATCGTCGATCAGGTTGGTGCCAGGGGGCTATGTGTGGGAGGGGCCCAAATGTCAGAATTACATGCGAATTTTATGATTAATACAGGTGGGGCAACGGCTGCCGACCTTGAAAATCTGGGGGAGGAGATTCGTCGTCGGGCAAAGGATCGATTTGGACTTGATCTGCATTGGGAAATAAAACGGATTGGGTCTTCCCTATGATTCATTTCTTATTGGATCCATTATTCGTGGGTTTGGCAAATTTATGCTAGAGTTGTTTGATGACAGACTTAAACCCCCTTATCCGGCTACGGAAATATCGTGTTGAGGAAAAACAAAAGGCCTTGGCCGAGTTATTTCGTCAAACGGAATTGTTGGAAGGAAGAAAGCGGGTTTTGCTTTCAGAGATAGAGCGCGAAGAAGTTTTGGCCAATAAAGCGAATTCGATTGACGCAATGTTTTCTTTTGTGGCTTATGCAGCTCGTGTTAATACGGAAATTGAAAAATTGAACAAATTGATCGAAATGATGGAGCCACGCATTCTGAAAGCCCAAGATGAAATGCGCGAAGCCTTCTCCGAGCAGAAAAAAGCCGAAATTATACAGGCGCAGCGAGAGGCGGAGGAAGCCAAAAACATCGCTAAAAAGGAAAATACCAATCTAGATGAAATCGGGGGCGAAGTTTTCCGTCGAAAAGATCAGGATCGTCTCTGATTCTGGTCAAAGACTCTTTGTTTTCATGGCGCTTAACAGAAAAATGAAAGATTCGTAAAAGAAAAAATTGAAAAATCTGAAAAATCTGCTATATTGCTACAATGCTTAACAACAGCAGACGCAATAAAGGCCTTTTATCCCTTTAAACTGTCTGGTAACGCTCGTCAACAGTGATTTAAATTTTAAACACTTTATCTGTTGGCGAGTTGTCCTTTTGTACCAAGCTTAAGAGTTAAACCACTTTATAAGAAAAAAGGTATAACAGTATGAAAACAAACGCAAAAAAATCTATTGCAACAAAATCAAAAGCGCCTGTTAAAAAAACTGCGGTCAAAACTGCCGTCAAAACTGTCAAAGCGTCTGCCAGAAATTCTGTTAAGGCCCCTGTCAAGACTGCGTCAAAAGCAGCTCCTAAATCTGCTGCAAAATCTGTTACCAAGGCACCGGCAAAGAAAACGGTTGCAAAACTTGTGAAGGCGAAGTCTCCTGTTTCTTCGAAAGTGTCTTCTGCAGTGGCTAAAAAATCGAAAATGAAGGCGCCTGTTAAATCTTCACCTGTTAAATCTTCAAAGGTAGATCCGAAACCACAGAAAAAAGTAGCCAAAGCTTCTCTTAAGCCAGCAAAAGCCGTTAAGGTGCAGGCTAAAACACTGGTAAAAAAATCAGTTAAAACAGCAGCTAAAAAAGTTGTTAAGAAGGCTGTGCCTGCGCCTGCCAAAGCGGCTGTAAAGGTTGCTGTGGTTTCAAAGATGGCGTCAAAGCCTGCTGTGAAAACACCGGTTGTCAAGGCTCTTAAAACTGTTAAGCCTTCTGAAAAATCAGATGTAAAAGCAATTATTGTAAAGATGCCTGAAAATCAAAATGCCCCCGTAAAAACAGAGATTCGTGCAAGTGTTATCGCAACTACACGTCCTGCACAGATGGCAGTTGCCAAAACCACCGGGCAGGGGGACTCATTGAATATTGGTCAGTCAACGCGTCCTGTTTATCGTCCGATTCAGGTAATTCACAAACCTTTGGCGCCTGTTCAGCCTGCTCGTCAGATGGCGCCTGTTGCAAAAGAGTCTGAAAAAGTTGAATTTAAAAAAGGCGATTATGTCGTGTATCCTGCTCACGGTGTGGGGGAGATCGAGGCTGTTGAAACTCAAATCATCGGCGGAATGGAAATTAAACTCTATGCCATCGCTTTCGAAAAAGACCGGATGCGTTTGAAGGTTCCAGTGTTTAAAGCCCATGCATCCGGGCTTCGCCGTCTTTCTACGTCCAATCGGATGGATGATGCCTTGAAAACATTGCAGGGGCGTGCCCAGATTCGGCGTGCAATGTGGTCACGGCGTGCCCAGGAATATGAAACCAAGATTAATTCCGGTGACCCGGTCGCGATTGCTGAGGTTTTGCGTGATTTGAAGCGCAGCAATGACGAGAGCGAGCAATCTTATTCTGAACGCCAGATTTATCAATCAGCCTTGGAAAGATTGGCGCGTGAAGTGGCGGCGGTTGAGAAGATTACAGAAATTGAAGCGGCAGAACGTCTTGAGAATATGATTAAAAGTAAACGGTCACGGGCGGCATCGGCTTCTGTTGAAGATGATCTGAAAGATGTTGCAAACGCGTAATCTGCATCTGCGATTCTGTTATTTATTTCTATAAAAGCAGGCTCCTCAAGGTAGGGGCCTGTTTTTTTGCCTATTTTACAATCTGTTTTCCAATACGAATCGCTATATACAAGAGGCACTGATTAGGTTAATATCTCACCAGAAGTTTCTGCGGACTATGAAAGCTAAACGTGTACGACCTTATACGACTTGCCTTATACTAGCCTCCTGAGACGATACGACCCACACTTAACACTAAGGAAGCATATAATGGCGACTGGTACAGTAAAATGGTTTAACGGACAAAAAGGTTTTGGCTTTATCGTTCCTGATGATGGCGGAAAAGATGTGTTTGTTCACATTTCGGCTGTTGAACGTTCTGGTTTCAAAACATTGAACGAAGGGCAACGGGTTTCATATGAACTCGAAACAAATCGCGGAAAAACCGCTGCTGTAAATATTCAGAACGCTTAATCTTTAAGCTATTGAAATGTTAAGAGCCGCTTTTAAGCGGCTCTTCTTGTTTTTAATTGGAATGGTTGTAATTGCAGGCTGTGCCTTTTAAGGAATCTTCTGTCACTCTTGCGCGACGCTTCATATTTTCAAAATTGCCATGGCCTGCTTTTGAATGGCCCTCCTGTGAGGTGGCAGCACGGTAATAAAGCATTAAAAATACACGAATAGATGCAGTCAGTGATGATGTATCTGATTTTCGCATAGAAATAAGTGAGCACAAATTATGGATCGTTGTTTTCTCGCGATTAGAAATGTCAGTGAGTGCATCCCACATTTCTGGTTCAAGGCGGATGGATGTGCGGTGGCCGCGAATAGTGATATTTTTGCTGACAAGACCTGATCGACGGATGGATCCTTTTGATAATGGTTGATCGACTTCCAAAGATGATACTCTTAATAACATGGTAACCCCAGATTTATTGTGAAATTCAAAATACAACCATATGTATACATACTCTCGTATTAAATTGCAACCCTATATTGTGTTTTTTTATAACTTTACATTTTGTGGGCAAACGCTATTTTCGTTGAAGAGAGGGTTAAATGGTAAAAATTGAGATTTATAGCACCAGCTACTGCCCATATTGTATCCGTGCAAAGCAATTATTGGATGCAAAAAATGTTGATTATAGCGAAATTGATGTGACAGGTGATGATGGAGCACGGCTAGCTTTGGTTGAAAGGTCAGGTGGGCGCAGGACTGTCCCGCAAATATTTATCAATGGTGAACCAATTGGTGGATATGACGATCTTCGCGCGTTAGAGGAATCGGGAGATCTGGATCGGCTTTTAGGAGCATCCGAAAGATGAAAATTGCTTTGGTCCAAATGACAAGCGGGGCGGACATTTTTTCAAACCTTGCCTATTTGACGGATGCCATTCGTGAAGCTGCGTCGAAAGGAGCTCTTTTTATTTCGAGTCCTGAAAATTCGGATTTTATATCGGATGATCATTTTAAGAATCAATCCTACGGGTATAGCGAAAACGATCATCCTTTCCTTTCCCATTTTAAAAATCTGGCAAAGGATTTAAAAGTTTGGATTCATTTGGGATCTATAAAAATAAACGCGGACCAGGATAGGAAATTCAATCGTTCGTATATCATTTCGGACTCTGGTGAAATAGCAGCGCAATACGATAAGATACATTTGTTTGATGTTGATTTGCCGAGTGGTGAAACGCGTCGTGAAAGTTCAAGCATTAAGCCTGGAAAGAAGGTGGTGGATCTGCGGACAGAGATAGGCCATTTTGGATTGAGCATTTGTTATGATCTTCGTTTTCCGGATTTGTACCGCAAATTGTCGAAATCAGGTGCTGATTTGTTGCTTGTCCCAGCTGCTTTTACTGTTTCAACAGGAGAAAGACATTGGGAGGTTTTGCTGCGTGCGCGTGCCATTGAAAATGGAGCCTATGTGATCGCTGCGGCTCAATGTGGTGTCCATGACGGCGATCGGAAGACATATGGACATTCGATGGTTGTGGACCCTTGGGGAAAAGTCATCGCAGAGGCAGGTGTGCAGCCGATCATTTTGTACGCAGATATTGACCGAAAAGAAAGTCAGCTCTTCCGGTCAGCAATACCATCTTTGAATCATGATAGGGATTACGAATGAATGAGGTAAACGAAATTTATATAGGTTCTGTGACAGGCAATCCGGATCATAAGATAAATCTCTGCCTTGCCCGTGCCAATCGTCACGGATTGATTGCAGGGGCAACAGGGACAGGAAAAACAGTTACATTACAGGCCTTGGCAGAGTCTTTTTCCGCCAGTGGTGTTCCGGTTTTTATGACCGATGTAAAAGGTGATTTAAGCGGAATTTGTCAGGGCTCTGCCATGCAGGATTTTTTAATTAAACGCGCGGATGATATCGGGTTGACCCCCTTTGTTCCGGCTGCATGCCCTGTGATATTCTGGGATATATATGGACAAAAAGGGCATCCCGTCCGCACAACCATTTCTGAAATGGGGCCATTATTATTATCCCGTTTGTTAGAGTTGAATGATGTACAGCAGGGCATATTGGATGTTGCGTTCCGTATGGCGGATGATCAGGGATTATTGCTTCTGGATTTGAAAGATCTGCGTGCTTTGTTAACCGAGGTTGCCAATCACTCTGCTGAATTGTCTAAAGAGTACGGGAATATATCTGCAACATCAGTTGCGACGATTCAAAGATCTTTGTTGCGATTGGAAGAGCAGGGGGGTGAAAATTTTTGGGGGGAACCCGCCTTAAATATTCGTGACCTGATGCGGACGGCTTATGATGGGCGGGGTTTTGTGAATATTTTGACAGCGGATCAACTGCTGATGGCCCCTAAATTATATGCTACATTTTTGCTATGGCTTCTTTCCGAACTTTTTGAAGATCTTCCAGAAGTGGGGGACTTGCAAAAGCCAAAACTGGTCTTATTTTTTGATGAAGCCCATTTGTTGTTTAACGACATCCCAAAGGTATTGTTGGAAAAAATCGAACAAGTTGTGCGTTTGATTCGGTCAAAGGGAGTCGGTGTGTATTTTATAACACAAAACCCCTCTGACATTCCTGACGCTATTTTGGGTCAGTTGGGAAATAAAGTTCAGCACGCATTGCGAGCCTTTACACCAGGGCAAAAAAAATCAATTGACGCCGTTGTGAATGGGTTTCGGGCTAACCCTGCTTTTGATATTGCAACAAGTGTTCAGGAGCTGAAGCTGGGTGAAGCACTGGTTTCATTTTTAAATGAAAAGGGAGAGCCGAGTATTGTTGAACGCGTCTTGATACGACCTCCATCATCATTGCTTGGGATGGCATCATCTGATGTCATGAAGACATTTATTCAGAATAGCCCAGTTGCCGGGATCTATACTGAGGCTGTGGATCGAGAATCAGCCTATGAGATTTTAAAGGGCCGATCAGTAAAACAGAACGGTTTACAAGATCATGATTCCCATCAGGATGAAAGGACGGCTCGATCTGATTCAAGGCAAGAGTCGAGCCGATCATCAAACCGTCAGGGCTTAGGCGAGGCGTTGGTAAAATCTGTTATTCGTGCTGTCGGGTCACAGGTTGGCCGCCAAATTGCAACACAGGTCATACGTGGTGTTCTTGGAGGACTAACACGAAGATAGTCCTTAACCAAGCGCTTGATAAATAGGGCTATAGCTGATTTTTCTTGTATAGGAAAATTTGTTAACTTTCTATATGATAGGGTGGCTTTTTTTACCTCGCCCTTGTTCAGGAGAATCTTATGCAAACTTCCGTTGTTATCTGTGGCTATAAACGCTCTCCCTTTACTTTTGCCAATAAAGGCGCTCTGGCCAAAACACGTCCGGATGATATGGCGGCGGCTGTGTTGCAATCTTTGCTGACCGAGACCGGGGTGAAGGTGGATGATATCGAAGACGTTTTGATGGGATGTGCCTTCCCCGAAGCAGAACAAGGATTTAATCTTGCGAAGATTGTGGCGCAATTAATGGAGCTTCCGCCCACGATTGCGGGCACGACGGTCAACCGCTTTTGTGGATCGTCGATGACGACGATTCAAATGGCGGCGGGATATGCGCAAATGGGTGCGGGGCAGGTCTTTTTGTGTGCGGGTGTTGAATCGATGACCCGCATTCCGATGGGGGGATTTAACCCGATGCCGAATCCCGCATTGCGCGTGCGGTATCCTCAAGCCTATATGGGGATGGGACAAACCGCTGAGAATTTGGCCAGGACATACAGCATTTCACGGGAAGAGCAGGAGCAGTTTGCACTGACGTCGCAACAAAAGGCGTCTTCTGCCGCGGCTTCGGGAAAATTTGCATCCGAAATTGTGTCCGTAAATGGCGTGGCGGTGGATGGATGTATCCGTCCGGAAACAACTCTGGCCACATTGGCGGGATTAAAACTGGCCTTTGATGAAAAGGGAACGGTCACAGCGGGAACAGCCTCTCCGTTGACTGATGGAGCTTCGGCGGTGCTGGTGGCCACCGAGGAGTATGCACGGGCGCAGAATTTGCCGATTTTGGCGCGGATTATATCCGTTGCTGTGGCAGGATGTCCGGCCGAGATCATGGGGATCGGGCCCGTACCCGCAACCCGGAAAGCCCTGGCCCGCGCCGGATTAACTCTTGCAGACATGGATATCATTGAACTGAACGAAGCTTTTGCGGCGCAGTCTTTGGCGGTGGTCAAGGAACTGGGGCTGGATCTGGCCAAGGTGAATCTGGATGGTGGGGCGATTGCGCTGGGCCATCCTTTGGGCGCATCGGGGGCACGGATTGTCGGGAAACTCGCCACGCTCTTACAGCGCGAGAATAAAAAATATGGCCTTGCCACCATGTGTATCGGTGGCGGCCAAGGCACGGCAATTATTTTGGAAAAGGTGTAAGGAAATGACCATCAATAAAGTTGCCGTGATTGGTTCGGGCGTTATGGGGGCGGGGATCGCTGCACAGGTGGCCAATGCTGGCGTTCCGGTTGTCTTGTTGGATATTAAATTGCCGGACAAAGATCTGGCCAAATCGGCTGTGGAACGGTTGTTGAAAACCGATCCGGCTCCATTCATGCATCCGCGCAATGCGACGCTGATTACCACAGGCAATCTGGAGGATGATTTAAATCTCTTGGCCGATGTTGATTGGATTATCGAAGTGGTTCTGGAAGATCTGGCGGTCAAGCATGCAACCTATACCAAGCTCAATGCAGTTCGTAAGAAAGGATCGATTATTTCTTCGAACACGTCCACCATTCCGTTGCACACTCTGGCCGAGCCATTTGACGCAGAGTTTGCGAGCGATTTTCTCATTACCCATTTCTTTAACCCACCACGTTATATGAAATTGTTGGAACTGGTGACCTCTGACACAACGCGTCCGGATATTATTGCGGACGTGACCGAGTTTTGTGATGTGAAATTGGGGAAAGGTGTTGTCAAATGTCATGATACTCCCGGGTTTATCGCCAACCGCTTGGGTGTGTTCTGGATGCAGGCAGGGGTGAATGCCGCTGTGGAGCAAGGCGTATCGATCGAGATTGCGGACGCCGTGATGTCGAAACCCGTCGGGATTCCCAAAACAGGTATTTTTGGTTTGATCGATTTGGTCGGTGTGGATTTGATGCCGAAACTCGCCACCTCGATGCTGTCCACTTTGCCGGCCGCAGATGAATATCGCGCCCTGTATCAGGATTTTCCCTTTATCCATGGCATGATTTCTGCTGGATACACAGGGCGCAAAGGGAAGGGCGGATTTTACCGTCTGGATGAGAAAAAGAAAAAACAGGCGCTGCAGATGGATGCGGCCAGCTTTGCCGAAGCGCAATATAAACCTGCAGCGAAAGATATCTCTCTGCCATCTATCGCGGCAGGAAAGCAGGGGTTAAAGGCAGTGATCACGGCACCGGATGCGGGGGGGCGTTATGCGTATGACGTGTTGATGCGCACCTTGGCGTATGCGGCATCCTTGGTGCCGGAAATCGCCGATACAGTGGCCGATGTCGATGAAGCCATGCGTCTGGGGTATAACTGGAAACGTGGCCCGTTCGAAATGATTGACGAATTGGGGGCCGCATGGTTTGCGGCCGAATTGACCAAGCTGGGTCGGCCCGTACCAAAACTGGTCACGCTGGTGGGCGATGGATCTTTTTACAAAGTGGATAACGGGACGCCGTATTATTTCGGAACAGATGGCGCGTATCATGCCATCACCCGACCCGAAGGTGTTTTGCTCTTAAAAGATATCAAACTGAAATCGAAACCTGTGTTCAAAACACCCTCGGCGGCGTTGTGGGATATCGGGGATAAGGTTCTGTGTCTGGAATTCACTGGCAAGATGAATGCGCTGGATGATCAGGTCTTTGCGGCGATTGATCAGGCGGTCAAAATCACGGGCCCTGATAAAGCCTTCACGGCGTTGGTTGTGTACAACGAAGGATCGGTTTTCTCGGCGGGGGCAAATCTTGGTTTGGCTCTGTTCGCGGCGAATATCGCTCTGTGGCCGCAGATCGAAGAACTGGTCGCAGGCGGGCAACGGGCTTATAAATCCTTGAAATTCGCACCATTTCCGGTCGTGTCGGCCCCGAGTGGTCTGGCTTTGGGCGGCGGGTGCGAAATCCTTCTCCATTCCGATCATGTTCAGGCCGATGCAGAAACCTATTGCGGTCTGGTCGAGGTGGGTGTCGGTTTTATTCCGGGATGGGGCGGGTGCAAGGAAATGCTTCTGCGCTATCAGGCGGCGGAAGCCGCGATGGTGCAGGCGGCCAATGAGGGCAAACCGTTATGGTTCTCTCCTGCCAATACTCCGATGGGGGCGACGCGTCAGGCGTTCGAGACAATCGGAACCGCAAAGGTGGCCAAATCGGCAGCGGATGCCAAAGATATCGGGTATTTGCGGCCTCAGGATGGGATCACCATGAATCGCAACCGGTTGTTATATGACGCCAAAGCCAAAGCCTTGGCGTTGGCACAAAACTATACCCCTCCTGTGCCGCGCGATGATATCCGTTTGGCGGGGCCGTCCGGACGTGTGGTGTTAGAGATGGCGGTCGACGATCTTCGTGCATCCGGCAAAGCGTCCCCTTATGACGTGGTGGTGTGCGGATCTTTGGCCAAGGTGTTATCCGGTGGCGATAAAGCGGATTGGACGGTGCCCTTAACCGAAGATGATCTGTTGCGATTGGAACGCGACGAATTTATGACATTGGCGCGTAACCCCGAAACCCTTGCCCGCATCGAACATATGCTCGATACCGGCAAACCGCTCAGGAATTAATCATGATTATCAGGCCATATAAGAACATCGTTCCGGAAATTGATTCCTCGGCCTTTATCGCTGAAAACGCGGCTGTGATCGGCGATGTGACGATCGGTGCGGGGACGGGTATCTGGTACGGATGCACGTTGCGCGGGGACGTGAATGATATTAAAATCGGCAAACGCACGAATATTCAGGATGGCACAGTGATTCACACGTCGCTGGGGGTGCAGGGTACCTATATTGGCGATGATGTGACCGTGGGGCATATGGCGTTGTTGCATGCGTGTACGATTGGCAACAAAGCGTTTATCGGGATGCAATCCCTGATTATGGACGAGGTGGTGGTGGAAGACGAAGCCATGGTGGCCGCCGGATCCATGGTGACTCCCCGCAAGCGGATTCCGCGCCATCAATTATGGGGAGGTCGCCCCGCCCGCTATATGCGCGATATGACACCGGAAGAGATTGAATATCTGCAAATTTCTGCCGATCGTTATGCGGCCTTGGCACAGGAATACAAAACAGGCGGGATTTAGCTATCTGAATTTCTTGATTTTTGGGGGATAAATATATAATATGTCATGTGTTATTTTGAGTTGTGGTTGTTTTTAAAACGGTAAGGACAGACCGATGGATAAACGTACTTTTCTTCGAGGTGTGGGAACAGCAGTTATTGCGGCCTCTGTTGCTAAATTGAGCACGCTTGAAAGCCATAATGAAGGGGCAGCACCGGCAGAAGAGACAGCATTTGAACGTGTCATTCGTACCAATACCCTACGCTGCGGCTATGGCATCTGGCGCCCTGGCATGAATAAGGATCCCATCACGGGAAGGTTGAATGGCATTTTTTACGATTACGTGGAGGCAATCGGGAAGCACACGGGTTTAAAGATTGAATGGACGGAAGAGGTGGGCTGGGGCGATTTTCCAACAGCTCTCAACACGGGCCGCATTGATGCCATGTGTTTCGGGGCATGGCCCAAGGCAACAACTGCAAAAGAAGTGCTGTTTACGGAGCCAACCTATTATCTGCCTATCAATGCATATGTCAGTGTGGGGGATACCCGCTTCGATTATCATATTGAAAAAGTCAATTCGCCAGACATTGTCATTTCAACGATGGATTCAGAATTATCGTCACAACTTGCCAGTGCGCGCTTTTCTGAAGCACGGACTTTATCTGTTCCCCAGTTAAGTGATGCGAGTGTTTTGCTATTAAATGTGGCAAATGGAAAAGCGGATATAACCTTTACCGATGCGTGGACGGCTGCCGAATTTATGGCCAAAAATCCAGATAAAATTCAGCCCGTAAAACTTCATAAGCCATTACGTTTATATGGTCATACCATTCCTGTAGCGATGGGGGAAGATGACTTGGTCAATCTTCTGAATATAGCGACAGAAGAAATCATAACATCAGGTGAGTTTGACGAAATCCTGCATAAATATGCATCCATACCGGGTGTCTTATTGATGGAAGAAAGAGACTATATATAGCTCTATCTAAATATAGCTCCATCTAAAATAAGAATATACCGATCTTACGTGCGGGGCACTTTGGCCGAGATGGGGGCTCTCCATACGCTATTTGACAATAAGACTGAGGTGCTTGCCGCCATCATTCCGGGAACCAGTGCGAGGGAAAGACCTATTGGCTCTTTCTTCGGCGGGACCTGGATTTTGGGAAAGTTCAAGAAGATAATCAAGAACAGCTTTTTGTTTTGTTCTTGTTGTATCGGCGGGGGGATTTGAAATAAGAACGCTAAGGGTTTCTACCACTGTTAACTGACAGTTATTCTTGATAAAGATGTCTGCCCCCAAAACCTCTATTAAATAGCGGACGATGTGAATATGTCCGGCTTGTGCCGCAGTCATAAGCGGAGTTTCGGAATAGGAATCTTTTTCATTAACATTTTCTCTGGTTAGTAAGCGGGATAGCTCTTGGAGATCCCCTTTAAAAGCTAAAGTTGTTATAAGATCAATATCAAGATCGCCCAGTTTGGGGGGCGGGTTTGAATTGGAGAAAGCAAGATATAACCTGGCCATAATAAGTGGCATATAAGTTTTTTATTATTATGTCAACATAGTAATAAAGGGCTAAAAAATAGATTATTTCTCGCGGGCGGTCATTTTCTTTTGCGTCACGTCGTGGAACCCGTAAACACTCTTTTCGCGGCCGATGCCGGATCGTTTCATTTCAATGATGGCTGATTGCAGGGCAATCGCTTTCGATCAACGTGTAGTGGCTTTTTCTGGCTTTTTTGATGCGGTGTTTAACCAGATTTGAACAGGGATTGCAAGGAAAATTAGAAACTCTTAAGCAAGAACGCTGCTCTTTAAGATGATTTTAACAGAGGATCACTATGATTTAAATTCTTGGAGGTTCCCAATGTCTGACTTTATACATTTTCTAAATGAAAACGGATGGGATATGAAAAAAGAGTTGCCGGAAAATTTAGAAGATTGGCAACAAGATAGGTGGCGAGAAATTGACCACAATATGGCACCCCAAACAAAAATAAAATCATACCCACAATTTGTTACAGATTTTTTAGATAGTATAAAAAACCTTTCTCCGACAGAAAAAATCCATTTAATTAATCATTTTGTCAACACAAGTATACAGTTCAAAGACCAAGAAAGCTGTACCCCTGAAGATACAAAACCCGCAGCAAATATATTTCACGAAGGAGAAGGTGATTGCGATGACTTTGCCTTCGTAAAAGCTGAATTACTCCACAAAGCAGGCCTAGAAGATGTGTACACCGTTGCAGCAACAGTAAAATATCATTTTAAAGAAGGGTCCTCTGGAGCAGAACGCCACTCCATTACCGTTACGCGTAATCCAGATGACGGTCAATTTTATATTTTGGACAATTTAACGGAAGAGCCCTACAAAATTGCAAAAGATGGCTTTGCCTCAGACGCAGACAATCTAAAACTTCCAGATAATCAAGCGGACGGGGATGCCTCTATGGAAGTGATTGATGTAACAGCTGTTGCAAAGTTTTCAAATAAAGGCGGAGAGCTTAAATCAGACATTTATATCCAAGTACCATTAACGCAAAAAGCCCCAGCATCACAACCTGAACAACAGATTTCCCCGGAGATTCCGCCAGCACAAAAACACGTTTCTCCATCCCTATAAAACAATGATGGATTTATAATCTATACCGATCGACTTTTATCCAATGCGGCTTTGATAAAGGACACAAAACCAAGTATCGGATTATTTTTCTTTAGGGGTAAAGGTTGACGGCGCGGAATCGTGGAAGCCAGGGGAGGAAGAGGGGGCAGAAGAGGGGGCAGAAGACGAGTCCTTCTCCTGCCTGTAATGCGCTGATAATTCGTCCAAGAATGCCAATCCACGTGACGCAGATCCTCGGGCCGCCCGCAGCCGAAACCGCGACTCCACGTCAAATTCGGCAATCGCCATGGTGGCCAATTCTTCCATCAATTTGTTGACACTGATTCCGCGTTGTTCGGCCAATGTTTTCAGGCGATCCGCCTTTCCTTCAGGTATGCGAATTGTCAATGTTGCCATGATAGTTTTTCCTCCCGCACCAGAGCCAGACATTCACGCGGATGAAGAAACCGGATATGATTCATCATCTGCAAATCTCCCGCCCTGAAATCTTTCAGGTTTTGGGTTATAACCACCTCTGCCCCGCCCGATAACGCCAATTCCAATACATGGTTGTCGCCTTCGTCACGGAGGTTCGGTCGCCAGAGGTAATGGATTTCAACCCACGAACATACGCTTAATACGTCATCCAGAAACATGTTCCGTTTATCCGCATCAAACGGGCATCCATGAAACAAATAGTCCCGCGCCAATACCGATTCATATTCCGCAAATAACGCATTCCCGATCAGGGGACGCAGCCGTCCGTCAAAAGCCATGCGCAATACCTCGCGGCACGCATTATCGGGACTCATCAAGGCTGACACGATAATATTTGTATCCAGTACCACTTTCATTTTTTATGCTACCATATATAAATTCATTTTGCAAGCGTATATGCTTGCATTTGTTTATACAAGACTGCTTTTGTCCAATTCTTCATTTTTAAAATGGAGGGCTGCGCTGTTATCCACCGCATAGCCCGGCTTCATTTCGCCTGTTTTTCTCAATGGCAGCGTATAAATATAGCGGATTATCATATGCAGCCGATTCCTGCACGCAGCTATAGGCCAATTTGACACAATGATCGTCATGCGAATTGCGAGATAATTTTTTGACAGTTTCTGCATCAATATTTGTGGCATTCGCAGAAAATTCGGTGATACGCGGCGCGCCGATGCTCAGATACGCTGCCATAAACGCCTGATGCACATAACGTAACATTTCTGTCTTGTCCGCAACATAGGGCATCATAATCCGTGCAGCGTGGCAACTTGTGAGCATATGAAGCGCTGTGAAATTGTCAGTTGTAAGATAAATATTAAGTGCTGCCTCTGAAAAATCCCGCAATGATATATACGGTTGTATGGACAAAACTTCTTTTGCATTGCAAAAAACGTTTGGGCTGCTGATCTGATCCATTCGTTCAAATATGATCCCATTCAGCTCCGGCAGCATGATCTGTCCGTCTTCAAACTTTTTTGAAACAAGGTTTAGCTGACTATGTAACGATAATGCGTCCTCTGCAATCTTCGGCAAAGGTCCTTTCATTTCCAGAAAGGAATCCGCCATGTACGCCATCCCCGCCGCAATTTCCTCATCGTTCCCCGATAAAACGCCATAAGACAGCCGTAATAAACCATGATAGGCGGCAGATGCATACCCTTTGATCAAAGGAATAAAATATCGAGATATAAATTGATCACGACCGAGCCGTTTCAAACGGGACAGATAAAATAATCTGAAATCTGTATAGTATCGCCGCGTTCCTAAAAAGCTGTGCCAATTTTCATCCTGCAAATCAATTACGGAAGTGGGGCTGCATAAAGGAATATCATGCATTTTAAAATATGAGGAAACGAAGGCTTCAATTTCATCGTGACTCGCACCCAATTGATCTAGTGCATATAATGCCATCGGCAGATGATTGCTGAGCATCCCGTCATATTCAGGGGATAAATTTTGGAATGAGTTTATTTTCTCAATAACATTCATGCATTACACCAACCTGCTTTTGTTCAATCCGGCTTTGATAAAGGACACAAAAAGCGGGTGCGGATCAAACGGTTTGGATTTTAATTCCGGATGGAATTGTACCCCGACAAACCATGGATGATCTGGAATTTCAACAATTTCCGGCAATTTCCCGTCCGGAGACAGGCCACTGAAGATCATGCCCTTTTCTTCGAGACGTGGAATATAGGCGGTGTTTACTTCATAACGATGGCGATGGCGTTCACTGATGTGAGTCTTGCCATAAATGGCCGCCACACGGGAGCCAGGTTTTAAAGCCGCCGTATAGGCACCAAGACGCATCGTCCCGCCAAGATCCCCTTCGCCCGACCGCGCCACCAATTCATTGCCTTTGACCCATTCGGTCATCAGCCCCACGACAGGTTCTTCGGTCGCACCGAATTCGGTTGAGCTGGCCTTGGACAATCCCAAGACATGACGACAGGATTCAATCACCGCCATTTGCATCCCGAAACAGATCCCGAAATACGGAATTTTACGTTCGCGCGCAAATTGGACCGCTTTGATCTTGCCTTCGGTCCCACGTTGCCCAAATCCGCCCGGCACCAAAATCGCATGGACGTCTTCGAGTGCGTTAGTTGGCCCGCCATTTTCAAAAATTTCCGCTTCGATAAAGTCCAGCCTTACCTTCACCCGATTGGCGATCCCGCCATGAATCAAGGCTTCGTTCAAGGATTTATAGCTGTCCGACAATTCGGTATATTTTCCAACGACCGCGATTTTGACTTCGCTTTCGGGATGTTTAATCCGGTCAACAATATCGTCCCATTTGGACAGATCCGGCTGTGTCTCGGCAGGCAAACCAAAACGTTTCAATACTTCGGTATCCAGACCTTCGGCATGATAGGTCAAGGGCACTTCGTAGATCGATTTGACATCCAGAGCCGGAATCACCCTCTCGAACGGAATGTTACAAAAGAGCGAGATTTTTCTCCGCTCGCCTTCGTCAATGTGACGATCCGCACGGCAAAGCAAGATATCCGGACGAATCCCAGCCGCCATCAATTCCTTGACCGAGTGCTGGGTTGGTTTTGTTTTCAATTCGCCCGCTGCCGGAATATACGGCAACCATGTTGCATGGATAAATAACGCGCGGTCATGCCCCACTTCATTGCTGAATTGCCGGGCCGCCTCCAGATATGGGTGAGCTTCGATATCGCCCACAGTTCCGCCGGTTTCCACCAAAACAAAATCGGCTGTTCCTTCTTTTTCACGGATAAAGGCTTTGATTTCATCGGTAATATGCGGAATGACCTGAATGGTTGCCCCCAAATATTCGCCACGGCGTTCGCGTTGCAGAACGTTCATATAGATACGTCCGGTGGTAATATTGTCTGTCTGGGACGCCGGACGCCCCGTAAAGCGTTCATAGTGGCCCAGATCCAGATCAGTTTCCGCCCCGTCATCGGTCACAAACACTTCGCCATGCTGGGTCGGAGACATCGTGCCCGGATCAATATTCAAATACGGATCCATCTTACACAGACGTACGGAATAACCACGCGCTTGCAAAAGCGCACCAAGAGCCGCGGAGGCGAGACCTTTTCCTAAAGAGGAAACCACGCCACCGGTAATAAAAATATATTTTGTCATGTTATTTTGCGATTGGAACAGTTGGAGGTTCAGAATCTTTTGGTTTTGTATCTGTTGCCGTTGCGGGAGCATCAGAGGTTATAGGTGCCGTAATTGCTGGAGTATCTGTTCCCGCAGCATCAAGAATGCTCGATCCGGCTCCCCCACGCGCAGCCATAATTGCAAGAGTAATACTGGTCACAAAGAAAATCATCGCCGCATATGTGGTCAATTTTGTTAGGGCATTGCCAGTGCTTTGCGCTGATGCAAAATTGCCCATCCCACCACTTGACCCGATCCCCAGTCCACCACCTTCGGACCGTTGGAGCATGATGAGTATAATCATCGCGACTGTTACAATTAAATGAATAACCAGAACAACATGTTCCATGAGACTGACTTCTTTCGTTACTAAAAAATTTTCTAACTGTTACCTGCGGCGGCCTTAATAATAGCAAGGAATTGATCCGGTTTTAAACTCGCGCCGCCGACCAATGCTCCATCCACATCTCTGACCGCCAGAATGTCTTTGGCATTATCGGCCTTGACCGACCCGCCGTACAAAATACGGATTGCGGACGAATTGTCCAGTTTTTCCTGCAAGAATCTACGAATAACCGCGTGCATATCTTCAATATCGGTCAAAGTTGCTGTTTTTCCGGTTCCAATCGCCCAGACAGGTTCATACGCAATGATCAGATTCCCGACATTTGCACTCTCTGGGATAGATTCTAATAACTGGGTTGTGACAACCTTGTTTTGAATCCCGGCAACGCGCTCGCTTTCTGTTTCACCCACACAAATTATGGTAATAAGGTCGGCGATATGAGCCTTTTTTGCCTTTTCTGCAACCAGAAGACTTGATTCTGCATGATATTGGCGGCGTTCAGAATGCCCGAGAATGACATGAGAACATCCCGAATCCTTAAGCATTACAGCCGAAATATCGCCTGTAAACGCTCCGTTATCTTTATGCGAGCAATCCTGAGCGCCAAGAGCAATGCCTTGCGCCTTTGCCAAGCCAACGATTCCTAAATGAAGGAAAGGCGGACAAACGCAGACATCAACTGATTCTGGAGGATTTCCAAGTGCCTGAGCCAAGGCCTTGGCATCGGACAGACCGCCATTCATCTTCCAATTTCCGGCAATGAGTTTTTTGGGTAAATTTTTTGTGTTCATAAACCCTTCATACATCATCAAGGCTTGGCATGGCAACACAGGATGTTTATAGTCTCCCCACAAATTTAAAAATAAGGATGTAAATGATGTTACTTCGCTCAATGCGCAAAGGATTTCTTTCTGCAATTTTTCTGGGGCTTCTCGTGTTAGGTGCTGTTGGTCTTATCTTTAGTGATTGGCATGGAATGTTCCAGAATGGTTACAGCAAAACAGATGTGGCAATCGTCGATGGAACACCACTTAAGATCTCTGAGTTCAATTCCCGCGTTACACATACGTTGCGTCAACAGCAAATATCTCCTGACGAAGCCTATCAGGCAGGTTTGATAAATTCTCTGTTGACCGGAGAAATTTTTAATATTCTGGTGAAGAAAGAAGCTGAACGATTGGGAATCCGGGTTGAGGACCGGTTGATTGCGAAACAAATCAAAACGTTTATTGCTCCTTATAAATCAGATAAAACGACTGACCAAGAGGCCCTAAAAAAATTTCTTGAAATCCAAGGCCTCTCCGAAAAACAACTGGTGGCAGCTTTGCGTGATGACTTAACATCCAAAATCCTTAAATCGAGTTTTTCGACTGGTTTCTATCTGCCAGATGCTTTCATATCGGATATACACGCTTATCGTGGAATGACAAAAGATGTAGAGGTTGTGTTCATCCCGGATGCGTCTATCAAATTAAAGGCCAACCCGACGGATGCAGACCTTGAGACTTATTACATTCAAAAATCTACCGCCTTTATGAATCCTGAAACGCGCGATATTACTTACATTCAAAAATTTACTGCCTTTATGAATCCTGAAACGCGCGATATTACGGTTGCTATCCTTGATACCTCAAAGATATCAAAGCCAGAGGTTTCAGACTCAGAAATTCAGGCTTCTTTTGATGAGAATAAGGACAAATTTGAGGTTGCTGCTTCTGCGGAACTTGAACAAAGCGTAGTTGATAATCAAGAAAAAGCTGCACTGATTGCGGAACTCTTGAAGTCTGGAAAGTCTATGCTCGATGCTGTTAAAAAAGTAACTGGTAAAACTGATGCAGCACAAGAAAAGAATATTTTTTCAAAAGATGCATTGCCTTCTCAAATCTCAACTCCTGTCTTTCTTGGGAAATCAGGTGATGTCATTGGTCCGATCAAAACGCCGTTGGGGTATCATGTTATCCGATTAATCGCATTGAAGGATGCGCATACAGCGCCATTTGAAAGCGTAAAAGATAAAATCCGCAAAGACTTGCAAGATGAGAAACTTGGGAACGCTGTTTATGATGTGACATCGGCAATCGAGGATCGTCTCGCGAATGGTGAGTCATATGAGTCAATAGCAAAGGATTATCCGCTGACTGTTACATCTTTTAAATCCTTAGAACAAACATCAAAACCTGCTAAAACGCATCCGTTTTCAGATAAGGAATTTGAAACGATCCTCATAAAAGCGTATAGTTTGAAAGATACAACATCAACCGAGATGGCTGATTTTTCATCGAATAAGCTTTACTCTGTCCGTGTTGATAAAATATCGGCTGCAATGCCAAAGCCATTTAAAACAGTTAAGTCAGATATTTTAAAGCAATGGGTATCTGATCACCAATCGCAAGAAAATTTGATTTCTGCACAAAAACGGGTCGAAGATTTAATTTCTGGTAAGATTCAATTTAAGTCATTATCGCCAATAACTATTCGTGGACTGTCTCATGCTGGGGCGACGTCTCTTCCCAAAGATGTTATAGAACGGTTTATGTTGGCAGAGAAAGGCGAGTTTATCCTTGCTTTTTCGAAAGATAAAGAGGGACTCTATATCGGTCGTGTAACATCTGTTATGCTGCCACAAAATGTAAAGTCTGATCCTTCTCTTCGTCAGTCCATAGAAAGTGTTTTTTCTGACTCAAATTATATGGGGTATATGGATTTTCTGCAAACCAGGTATCCGGTTAAAATCAATGAAGCCTTGCTTGCGCGGACATACGGGAAAGCAGAAAATGACGCTCCTTAACCAGAACGGAATATAAATGATTCAGGCAATCCTTAAGCAGTTAAGAACCGGTGCAAGATTGTCATCAGAGGATGCCTCTTCTGCAGTGTCGGATATTCTCGATGGAAAAACAACGGCCTCACAGACGGGAGCTTTTCTAATGGCCTTGTCGCAGCGTGGTGAGACCGTTGACGAAATTGTCTCTGCGGCTGTGAATTTACGGAGACGAGCAACAACAATCCAGGCGCCACCTACAGCCGTTGATTGTTGTGGCACAGGTGGAGATCACTCTGGATCCTATAACATTTCAACTGCTGTGGGATTTGTTTTAGCGGCTTGTGGTCTTCCTGTGGCGAAGCATGGCAATCGTGCCGCCAGTTCCCAATCAGGGGCTGCGGATGTTCTCGAGCATTTGGGGGTTAATTTAAATCTCTCCCCAGAAAGCTGTGAAACCGCATTGGCTCGATTAGGCTTTTGTTTTCTAATGGCTCCTCGCTTTCATCAATCTTTAAAACCATTGGCGGCCTTGCGGAAAGAATTGGGGTTTAGAACAATTTTCAACCTTTTAGGACCTCTTGCAAATCCAGCCAATACGCACCAGCAATTATTGGGAGTTTTTGATAAATCCTGGGTGCGCCCTATGGCTGAGGCTCTTCAGAAATTGGGAACGGTATCGGCTCTTGTGGTTCATGGTGCGGACGGAATGGATGAAATAACTCTAACCGGGATGACGTATTGTGCCCAATTAAAAGACAACAAAATTACAGAATTTACGCTTTCGCCCGATGATTTTGGTCTTCCAATGATTCATTCGAAAGATATAACGGGGGGCGATGTTGCTTATAATGCGAGTGCTCTGTTGGCGTTGCTACAAGGGGCACCTTCTGCCTATCGTAATATTGTTCTCGCTAACGGGTCGGCTATGCTTGTTTTATGTGGAAAAGCAAAAGATTATAAAGAAGGCGTCGCCTTGGCCGGAAGGGCCATAGATACCGGTGCTGCTCTTACAATTCTGAATAACTATATTTCTTTTTCAAAGAAAAGCGGGCTATGAGATCATGAATACCCTCGAGAAAATCTGTGACGATAAGCGCGCCCACATTCGACGGAATGAACATTTCATTCCACAAATTATCCATGAAGACCGTGCAAAACTACAATCTCCTCCGGTAGGGTTCTGCGATGCGATTCATGCCAAGCGGGCGTTAAATGAACCGGCCCTGATTGCAGAGGTCAAAAAGGCATCGCCCAGCAAAGGTATTATACGCCCGGATTTTGATCCTGTTAAAATTTCATTAGCGTATGAACATGCTGGGGCAACATGTGTTTCTGTTTTGACCGACCAACCTTATTTCAAAGGAACTGATGCTGATCTCGAGTCTGTCAAGGCATCAGTTCGTCTTCCGGTGATCCGTAAAGATTTTATATTAACACCCTACCAGGTTATCGAAAGCCGCGCTTTGGGGGCTGATTGTATTCTCCTGATTATGGCCGCCCTTGACGATTCAACTGCCAAAGACTTGTATCATTATGCTGTATCGCTTGATATGGATGTGTTGATTGAGATTCATGATGAGGCCGAGTTGGAGAGGGCTCTTCGTCTCGATCCCATGATGATTGGCGTTAATGCACGTAATCTGAAAAGTCTGGATGTCAATCTTCAAACGGCTTTTGATCTTGTTCATAAAATCCCACCCTATGTTATCCGTGTTGCTGAGAGTGGTATTTCCACCCATGCCCAGCTTCAATCCCTGTTCGAAGCGGGATACGATGCCTTTCTGGTCGGCGAAAGCCTGATGCGCGAAACCGATATTGCTGCCGCTGTGCGAAAACTTCTTGGCAAAACCGAAGAATCGGTATAAAACAAAAGAAGAACAAAATAGAATACATCAAGAACATCTGACGGAGCTTTCCTATGCTAACCAAGAAACAACGGGATCTGCTTGTTTTTATCCGTGACCGCGTGGCTGACGGTGGCGTCTCTCCGTCATTTGATGAAATGAAAGAGGCCCTTGATCTTAAATCAAAATCAGGTATTCACCGCCTTATTACGGGCCTTGAGGAGAGGGGATATGTTCAGCGTCTTCCCAATCGTGCGCGGGCCCTGGAGGTCATCAAATTCCCGGAAGGTTTGCCTGAAGGATCAAATCCAAGGCCAAACGCATCGGTTAAACCATCTGCTAAACAAATAACGGATCCCTTTTATAAAGGGACAAATGCGGTTAGTTTGCCTCTTGTTGGTAAAATCGCAGCAGGAACCCCAATCGAGGCCATTCAAAACGAGGGTGATTTTATGGATATTCCTCCATCTCTTTTGGGGGCAGGGGAGTATTATGCCTTGATGGTTGAGGGGGATTCAATGATCAATGCGGGTATTCATGATGGGGACACGGTGATTATTCGGAAAGTAAACTCTGTTCGCGATGGGGCAATTGTTGTGGCTTTGATCGATGGTCAGGAAGCGACATTGAAACGGATTTATCGCCGCGATGGGAAAGTTGTTCTGGAGGCCGAGAACGATTTATACAAGCCTCGGATTCTGACGCCCGAACGGGTTCAAATTCAAGGCGAACTTTCATCCCTTATTCGTACGTATCATTAAGAATCACTTAAAGCCGACTCGGTTGAACTTGGGCAAAGATCACTCAAAAAGCACGCATTACAATTCGGGGTTCGTGCTTTGCAGATATATCGTCCATGTAGGATTAACCAATGATGGGCATGGCGTTTAAATGCATCCGGGATAATCTGAGTAAGTTCTTTTTCTACGATTTCAACTGTTTTACCTTTTGCAAGACCCAACCGTTTGGAAACACGAAAGACATGTGTATCGACAGCAATGGTTGGATGTCCAAACTCAATATTTAAAACGACATTTGCAGTTTTTTGACCAACCCCGGGCAAGGAAACCAAATCATCTATATTGTCTGGGACCTGACTATTAAATCTATCAATTAGAATATGTGACATCTTGATCACATTTTCGGCTTTGGCATTATAAAGACCAATCGTTTTGATATGGTCTTTTAATTTTTCAAGGCCAAGCTTTACCATTTTTTCTGGTGTATCTGCGACCTTGAAAAGAGAGTCAGTTGCTTTGTTGACCCCTCTATCGGTCGCTTGAGCCGATAGAATAACAGCAACAAGAAAAGTATATGTATTGATTGAATTTAACTCGCCTTTTGGCTCTGGATTTTTGTTCTTGAACCGATCAAAAATGGTAATGATTTTGTCTTTGGTCATATCATGGGTCATGCTAGGATTATACCCATAGAAAAAGGAAATGCTACCGTGAAAACAGCAGATATTGGATTGGTCTTTGATGACCGAATTTATTCTTCAAGTTGGGCAAAGTTCAGATTCCTGGATGGGATTTCTCATGAATTATGGTTCGGGTCAGATCATACATCATTGGGATCTATTACGGTTATCGGCTCCGGAGAGCATATGTGTTATCTTGGGTTTGATGAAAAGAAATCAATTGAAAGATGTCTTTCGGTTTACCCGAAAGCTCAGTTATCTGTGAATCAAAAATCAGCAACACAAATAATTCAAAAAATCATGGATATATGGACTGGGACATCAGATGAAATGATCTGTGTGAATGTCAGTGGTACTGATTTTCAGAGAGATGTTTGGGGCGCGTTGATGAAAATTCCGAAAGGGCATGTGGTCAGTTACGGCACGATTGCAAAATATATTGGTCGCCCCAAAGCTGTTCGTGCAGTTGGTTCAGCGGTTGGAGCAAACCCTGTATCTTTATTTATTCCTTGCCACCGCGTTGTACAGTCAAGTGGGAACATCGAAAACTATGGCTGGGGTGATGCAATAAAACAGAAGATTTTAAGAATGGAATGCAACAAGAAATGTACCCCTGCTGTCGAGTAAACCCATTTCCCTATTCGTCAATTATTTTGTACCTGATTCAAAAAATCCTGCATCTCGTACAAACCGGGGCCTTGGGTATAAAGCCATCGTGCAGCACGTAAGGCCCCTTTTGCAAATAAAGCGCGATCGGTTGCACGATGAGTGATTTCCAGACGTTCCCCATGTCCAATAAAATAGACTGTATGTTCGCCTACGATATCGCCACCTCGAATCACGGAAAATCCAATTTCATTTTCAGATCTGATTCCTGTGTTTCCATGCCGGTCAAAAATCGTATGAGTTGAAAAGTCGATGCCGCGACCCGCAGCGGCCGCTTTGCCTAAAGCAAGTGCCGTTCCAGATGGGGCATCCATTTTGTTCTTATGGTGGGCTTCACAAATTTCAATAGCAAAATCAGATCCCAATTTTGATGCAACGTCACGAATTGTCTCCAACATGACATTTATGCCGATGCTTGCATTCGGGGTCATCAGAATAGGGGCTTGTTCTGCGCTCGCTTTAATCTCTTTCATCTGTGAATCTGAAAAGCCAGTTGTTCCAATCAGAAGAGGCTTGTGAATATTAGCGGCAACACGTGCGTTATAAACACTTGAATCAGGAGTTGTGAAATCAATCACCAAATCGGATACAGCAAATAAATCTTCGGGGTCTTTTACGATCGGGACATCAGTTTGTAAATCAGTTGTACGATGCGTAGTCCCCCCCGCTAAATAAAGATCATCCGCAAGGGCAACTTCCTTGACCAACATTTGTCCCATGCGCCCTGCGCAGCCAGCGATACCAATTTTCATGATTCATCCGAATATGTGTTTATAGGGTTAAAATTTTTAAACGCTCCCGAACTATACCACAGTTACTTTGTTTTCTTATAAAAGATATGGCGCATGTTTTATATAAAACACACACACGCCAATTTTTCATTTCCTATTCTTTAAGATCTGTCCAAAATTCTTTCATTTTTGTAAAAAATCCTTCACTTTGTGGCGTATTTTTACGGCCTGCTTTTTCTAGAGATTCATCTAGCTGTTTCATAAGATCTGTTTGTTTTTTATCAAGATTAACAGGTGTTTCAACAAAGATTTCAATAAACATATCTCCCCGGTTTTCGGACCGCATAATATTCATTCCTTTGCCTTTAAGGCGGAGTTGTTGCCCTGTTTGTGTTCCCGATGGAATTTTAACATTGGATTTTTCTCCTTCAATTGTCGGCACATCAAGCGTTCCGCCAAGGGCCGCTGTCGTCATCGGCACAGGGACCCGACAGTAAAGATGAGAGCCCTCACGTTTAAAGAATTTATGCGGTTTCACATTGATCAGAACAAACAAATCTCCGCTGGGGCCGCCACGAATTCCGGCTTCGCCTTCGCCGGATAAACGGATGCGTTGACCTTCTAAAATCCCTGCAGGAATAGAAATTTGAACAGTCTTATCACCGCGAACCCGTCCAGAGCCGTTACATGATTTGCAAGGCGATTTGATAATTGATCCGTTTCCGTTACATGTTGTACATGTTCTTTCAATTGTAAAGAAACCTTGCTGCGCCCGGACGCGCCCGGCACCACCACAATCAGGACATTTTTCAGGCTTTCCGCCATCGGAAGATCCTGTCCCTTTGCAATCGTTACAGGTGGCAACAGTCGGGATTTTTAATTTTGCGTCTTTGCCTTTGAACGCGTCTTCCAATGTGATGTCCAAAGAAAACTGCATATCGGATCCGCGCAGAGGACCGTTGGATCGGCGTCCACCGCCGCCCATCATTTCGCCGAACATGTCTTCGAAAATGTCAGAAAATGCGGATCCGAATCCCGCTCCACCAAATCCGGCTCCACCTCCCATGCCTCCCATGCCATTCACGCCCGCAGCACCGAAACGGTCATAGGCCGCACGTTTTTGCGGGTCTTTCAAAACATCATAGGCTTCGTTAATTTCTTTGAATTTTTCTTCAGCCGCCGCCGCATCATCTTTGTTGCGGTCAGGGTGATACTGCATCGCCAATTTGCGATAGGCTTTTTTCAGCTCGTCATCACTCGCTGTTTTTTCAACGCCCAATAGTTTGTAATAATCTTTTTCGCTCATGTTTTATTGCTTTCTAACATGGTTAGCCAGTTCCAGAAATGTCCCCATGGGTTTCTGGATGGGGTTCTGGATTTCGGAGAAGAGGGAAGTTTTCGCGTTTTTTCTTGCAGACGCAGAACCTGATCGTACTGAGCCCGTGCGGCGCGTGTTTTCAAATGTGTATAGGCTTCGTTGATGTGTTTGATGGTTTGCTCGGCCATCAATGGGTCGTGATCGCGACATGTATCGGGATGCCAATACTGCACCAAACGGCGATAGGCGGATTTTATGTCGTCGTCCGTTGCAGAGGGGCCCACACCCAACACATCGTAATACGTTACCGGATTGATATGATGAATTATTTTGGACATGTTTGCGGACATGTGGATCCTGACCTTGCAAAATATCTAATAGAAAAAACATACAAAAACCTGTTACGCACGAGGACAGAGGGTGGGGGGCCAGAACATCTCCGGCAACCCCACCGCCTTCGTTAGGGTAAGACGCGATTATGCGCTTTTGCTGTCGCCGCTGGTGAAGTCAGCATCAATGACGTCATCGTCATTGGATCCAGACGCAGCAGAGGAGGACGACGCCGTTCCGGCATTATCCGGTGTTCCTGCTTCTTTTTCCTGTGCTTTGCGATAGGCGATTTCTCCGATTTTCATGGCCGCGTTTTGCAGATCATTCATTTTTGCCTGAATGGCATCTACGTCTTCGCTGTCCATAACGGCTTTGAGGTCGGCAATCGCTTTTTCGGCGGCTTCTTTTTCGGCAGCAGGGCAATCTGCACCCAGATCGGTAATCGATTTCTCGGTTTGGTGGATGGCTGCTTCCGCGTGGTTGCGGGCCTCGATGATTGCACGACGTTTTTTGTCGGACTCGGCATTGGCTTCGGCGTCTTTGACCATTTTTTCGATATCGGCATCCGACAACCCGCCAGAGGCCTGGATACGGATATTTTGTTCCTTGCCAGTGGCTTTGTCTTTGGCCAGAACATGGACAATCCCGTTGGCGTCAATATCGAAGGTGACCTCGATCTGTGGAACACCGCGTGGAGCCGGAGGAATTCCAACCAGATCAAACTGGCCCAACATTTTGTTGTCAGCCGCCATTTCGCGTTCGCCCTGGAACACGCGGATGGTGACCGCGTTCTGGTTGTCTTCCGCCGTCGAGAAGGTTTGCGATTTCTTGGTAGGAATCGTGGTGTTCCGGTCGATCAAACGGGTGAACACGCCGCCCAATGTTTCGATACCCAAGGACAGAGGAGTCACATCCAGCAACAGAACGTCTTTCACATCGCCTTGCAAAACACCCCCTTGAACGGCGGCACCATCAGCGACCACTTCATCAGGGTTGACACCTTTATGAGGTTCTTTCCCGAATAATTCGCGCACGGTTTCGATGATTTTCGGCATACGGGTCATCCCGCCCACCAACACAACTTCATCGATTTCGGATGGTTTCAGTCCTGCATCTTTGAGAGCCGCTTTACATGGATCAATGGTCCGGCGGACCAGATCATCCACCAATTGTTCCAATTTGGCGCGGGTCAGTTTGACATTCAGGTGTTTGGGGCCGGAGGCATCCGCCGTGATAAACGGCAGGTTAACTTCGGTTTGTGCTGTGGACGACAATTCGATCTTGGCTTTTTCGGCAGCTTCTTTCAAACGCTGCAGAGCCAATTTATCTTGACGCAGGTCGATGCCTTGCTCTTTTTTGAATTCATCGGCCAGAAAATCGATAATGCGCGCATCAAAATCTTCCCCGCCGAGGAAGGTATCCCCGTTGGTCGATTTAACTTCGAACACGCCGTCACCGATCTCCAGAATCGACACGTCAAATGTTCCACCACCCAAGTCATACACGGCGATTGTGCCATGGTTTTTCTTGTCAAGGCCATAGGCCAGAGCGGCGGCGGTTGGTTCGTTGATAATCCGCAGAACTTCAAGGCCGGCAATACGACCGGCATCTTTGGTGGCCTGACGTTGGGCATCGTTAAAATAGGCAGGAACAGTGATCACAGCCTGGGAGACTGTCGTACCCAGGAAGCTTTCGGCAGTTTCCTTCATTTTTTTGAGGATCAGAGCCGAAATCTGGGATGGCGCGAATTTTTCGCCATTGACTTCAACCCACGCATCGCCGTTTTCGCCTTCGACAATTTTAAAAGGCGCGTGTTCTCTCATCTTCTGGACTTGAGGGTCGTTAAAACGACGTCCGATCAAGCGTTTAATCCCGAACAAGGTGTTGTCCGGATTGGTGACGGCCTGACGTTTGGCGGGTTGGCCGACAATACGTTCACCGTCTTTGGTAAAGGCAATCATAGAGGGGGTGGTGCGCACACCTTCGGAGTTTTCGATCACCCGGGGATCTTTCCCGTCCATGATCGCCACGCAAGAGTTGGTGGTTCCCAAATCAATACCGATAATTTTTGACATTTTTTCATCCTTTTGTTTTTTAGTTGGCAAATTTCAAACAGCCCCACCATGGGCTCTGTCCACAAATTCCCACAAAAGTGTTTTGAACTTTTGTATAGGTACATATAGCTGAGAGGCTCCCAGAAAGACACCCCCATCGTCTATAGTAGATAAATCATCTACAAGAAATATACTAGGCTTAATTTCCTATTTGTCAAGGGTTTTTGCCCGAATGATGCAAAAAGGTCACGCAAATTGTATATATTTGTTTTAATTGTCTTTTTGGGCTTGATTGAAATATCAATGTCTTATAAACGGATACTAATTATACCATCCCAAATTTGGAGAAATTAAATGAAAAAAGTAATCTTGTCCGCTATGCTTCTTGCTTCTACATTGGCTTTGGCTGCTTGCAGCACTGCTAATTCTTCTGACGTGAAAAGCGCAGACGCAGTATTTGAGAAAAAAGTTACAAAATAATTTTTGTGACTTTTTCAAAATTATTAAAAAGGCTGAACCAAGGTTCGGCCTTTTTTGTCATCTGGAATTATTTTAAAAGCGTGATATGTCCCATTTTCCGCCCTGTACGGATTTCCGGCTTGCCGTAAAGGTGGATACACGCATTGGGCTTCCCGATATATTTATCAACTAAGGCAATATCATCGCCGATTAAGTTGATCATATTTGCATCGGAATGGCGTTTTGTCGGGCCAACAGGTAGCCCTGAAATTGTTCTGACATGATTCTCGAATTGTGATACCGCACAGGCATCAATTGTCCAGTGACCCGAATTATGGGTTCGGGGCGCGATTTCATTCGCCAGAATTTTTCCATCTTTTGTAACAAAAAGCTCTAGCGCAAGAACGCCCACGAGACCGACTTCGTCTGCCAGCTTTTTTCCCAAATTTTTTGCTTTGGTCAAGATTGTCGGGGCAAGGGGGGCGGGGGCGATTGTTTCTGAGAGAATGTGATTTTTGTGCTTATTTAAGACAACATCATAACAGTCTGTTTTACCAAATAAATCCCGCGCAACAATAACGGATATTTCGCATTCAAATGGAACCAGGGACTCAATAATGACCTCATCTGATTTCAGTAAAGCAAAACCTGGATCAATCTCTTCTTTTCGGGATATTTTAACTTGCCCTTTTCCGTCATATCCAAAACGCGCAGTTTTTAAGATACAAGTTGTTACTCCCCATTCTTCAAGTGTTGCATGAACTTGCTCTGCCGAGCAGGCCTTTGCCCATTTGGCTGTTGGAATGCCGATATTATTTAAAAATTGTTTTTCATGCCAACGGTGTTGTGCAATTTCTAATAAATAATCATCAGGGTAGACAGGTTTCAATCTTTTTAAATATTGAACGGTTTCCACAGGAATGTTTTCGAATTCATAGGAAATCACATCTACTGATTTTGCGAATTCTCTAAGGGCTGCTTTATCGCTGTAATCAGCAACAATTGTTTTGGCAGAGACATAAGAGGCGGGAGAATCGGATTCGGGCGTTAAAATATGCGTCTTGATTCCAAGTCGCGCGGCAGCGAGGGCCGACATCCGGCCTAATTGGCCGCCGCCAAGAATTCCAATTGTTTGAGCGGGGCAAAATTGAGGGGGATCATTGTGTGTTTTTGTCATGATGTCTTTTTAAAACGCAATTGAAATAAAGTCACGCATGTTTTTTCTAACTTTCTGGGCAATTGGGGGGGGTAAAAAAGCATGTTTATGAAAGATTGGTTTTAAAATATCTCAAGGTTAAACCGTGCTTGAAAATAGGACAGATAACATTCGCTGGGCAAAATCTATTCTTTGTTAAGAATTCACTGAGATAATCTTGTCGGTCGTCATTATCATGAGAGTATCCAATTTCGAAACTAATTTAAAAAAAACAAATATAAATTATTATTTATTATAAATTATACGATAAATATATTTAATTACTGTAGTAATATTAAATTTATTTAATGAATTAATTTTAATTTAATTTAATTACTTCTTTTGTAATTGTGATGATTAATTATTATTATTTTAAATTGTTCTGAAAATGGAATTTTTTTGACAAAAATTGTTCGATTTATGTTGCAAATGATCTTTGGGTTTAGTATAAAGATTGTACACACCCTCTATTACCGCCGTTTGTCCGGAGCACCCAAAAGGTCTCCGGACCTTTTTTTCTGCGGGGTTCAGGGGCTCTCTTAGCGCATGGCTACTATGCATTTATGGCTTGCTAAATCTAAACAGAAATGATCATTTCGCCTGTTTTTCATGAGCAGAGAATATGAAGCAGCAATAAGGCTCATAATAATTTGGCTCGGCTCTATAAAAAATCCTGCTGGATAACCCAGCAGGATTTTTGATTCTATTAGGCATGGACATGAAACCTGAGGCTTAAATCTCTTGTGGTGTAATGCTTGTTCCTCCACCCCTTGGAACGGATGACCGAATATCCGTACTTGGTTCATCATCATTATCGCGCAAGATTGGCTCCCCGCGTAAGAGGGCTTTGATTTCATCTCCAGATAACAATTCATACTCCAACAAAGCTTTTGCCAAAATATGGAGGTCCGCAAGTTTGTCATGTAATGTTTTTGTTGCCCTGGCATAAGCCGCATCGACAATTCGGCGAATTTCAGAATCAACAATAGATACAGTATTGTCAGACATGTTTTTGGTTTGCAATACGAAGCCTAATTTCTCGCTCATTCCCCACTCGGTCACCATGCGGCGGGCAATATTTGTCGCCATGTGAATATCGCTGGATGCACCTGTTGTAATATTTTGGGGGCCAAATATAATTTCTTCGGCGATACGCCCTCCCATTGCAACAGCAAGATCGGCTTCCAGTTTGGCCTTGGACATTGATACGCGATCACCTTCTGGAAGACGCATAACCATCCCTAACGCGCGACCACGCGGAACAATAGTTGCTTTGTGGATGGGATCTGATTCTGGCTCATTCAAAGCAACAATTGCGTGTCCAGCTTCATGGTAGGCGGTCAGCTTTTTCTCTTGGTCTGACATAACCATTGATCGACGTTCGGATCCCATCATGACCTTATCTTTCGCAGATTCAAAATCATCCATTCCGACCACACGTTTATTTCTGCGCGCGGCAAGAAGCGCGGCTTCGTTAACAAGGTTGGCGAGGTCTGCGCCTGAGAATCCGGGGGTTCCACGGGCAATAACCATTGCATCCACGTTGGATGAGAGGGGGACTTTTTTCATGTGGACCTTTAGAATTTTTTCACGACCTTTGACATCAGGATTAGGAATGGTGACCTGACGGTCAAAACGGCCCGGGCGAAGGAGGGCAGAGTCCAGCACATCTGGTCGGTTTGTAGCTGCCAAAATGATGACACCTTCATTGGCTTCGAAACCATCCATTTCAACCAATAGTTGGTTGAGCGTTTGTTCGCGTTCATCGTTTCCACCACCAAGCCCAGCGCCACGGTGCCGTCCGACAGCATCAATTTCGTCAATAAAGATAATACAAGGCGCAGATTTTTTACCCTGTTCAAACATATCACGGACGCGGCTTGCACCGACACCGACAAACATTTCAACAAAATCAGAACCAGAGATCGTAAAGAACGGCACATTTGCCTCGCCTGCAACTGCCCGAGCAATCAGTGTTTTACCTGTTCCAGGAGGGCCAACCAAAAGCGCACCTTTCGGGATTTTACCACCAAGGCGTTGAAATTTCTGAGGGTCTTTTAAGAAGTCGACAACTTCTTTTAATTCTTCTTTTGCTTCCTCAATGCCTGCGACATCTTCAAATGTTACACGACCTTGTTTTTCAGTCAGCATGCGTGCCCGTGATTTTCCGAAGCCCATGGCGCCGCCGCCCCCTTTGCCCTGCATCTGGCGCATAAAAAATATCCATACCCCAATTAACAGGAGCATCGGAAACCATGACAAAAGAACGCCAAAAATTGAAACTTTATCGCCATCCTGGGCTTCTGCTTTAATTCTGACACCTGTCCCCTGTAAACGGTCAACAATATTTTCGCCGCTTGGGACCATTGTATGAAATTGTCCACCTGAATTTGTATAGTGCCCTGTCAAATCTTGACCCTTGATGGTGACATCTGCAATCGTTCCGGTTTTGGCCGTCGCCATAAAATCGGAATAGGCAATCATTTCAGATTTTGTTGACTGTGTTCCTTTTGAATTGCTGTAAATATTAAATAGAAAGGTCAGGGTTAAAACAATCGCCAACCAGAATAACAAATTTTTATTCATACCTTGCACGGTGACTTCCTTTTTCAAAAATAGAATGATGAAACTACCATAAACAGTTTTTGTGATCCCGTCTATTCTCAGTATTCAGAAATAGACTATTTATCGGTATTTTAAAGGGGGATGGATGGGGATTGCTATACGCTATACAGAAAGATTTTAAAATGGTGACCGCGGTGGGATTCGAACCCACGACCTACTGATTAAAAGTCAGTTGCTCTACCGGCTGAGCTACGCGGTCATTTTAGATTCCCATCCGGTTATTCGCTTTCACGATTCTTTGAGCTTGGGGGGCTGAAAGTTGGGGTAAAATACGGAAGGACGTTGCTTTCGTCAAGTAAAGAATTGTAATTATTTGGTATTTCAACACTTTTTTTCTAAAACTCTTATTTTTCAATAGGTTCGCAGAGGGGAGCTTTATGATTTAAACTTTTTCAGGAGCCGGCTCTGAACAGCCGGCGTTACAAATTCGGCGATATCGCCGCCCAAGGATCCGATTTCTTTGATAAAGGACGAGGAGACGAATTGCCATTTATCCGCCGCCATCAAAAAGACTGTTTCAATATCGGGGGCCAGTTTGGCGTTCATGCCCGTCATCTGGAATTCGAATTCAAAATCGGACACGGCGCGTAATCCGCGGAACAGGCATGTTGCCTTCTTTTTATGGGCGTAGGAGATCAACAATTCTTCAAAAGGTTCCACCGAAATCGGGCAATGTTTGTCATGCAGATTGTCGATATCGGTTTGCACCATTGCCAAGCGTTCTTCGATCGAGAAGAGGGGGCCTTTCCTCTGGTTATTGGCAACGGCGACAATCACATGGTCGACCAGTTTGCTGGCGCGTTTGATAATATGCAGGTGCCCTTTGGTAATGGGGTCAAAGGTTCCGGGGTAAATGCCAATGCGTTGTGCCATAAAAAATGTCTCAACTTTTCTTGTTTAAGTCGATGACTATCTATAAAGTCATTTTTTATGAAAGCAAGTCTTACACCACAGATTATCCCGTTAGTTGCCGAATCATGGGCGGATTATGCCTTGTTGGATTCGGGGCATGGCCGCAAATTGGAACGTTATGGCAAGGTTGTTGTCGATCGGCCCGAGCCACAGGCTTTGTGGAGGCCGACGCTTCCCGAATCCGCATGGGCCAAGGCGCATGCAACCTTTACCGATAGCGGCGGCGAGGATTCCGAGACCGGAAAATGGCGCATTCATCAGGATGTGGCCGAGGCATGGCCCGTGACGTGGAACGATATCCAGTTTATTTGCCGCCTGATGTCGTTCCGGCACATGGGGTTGTTTCCCGAACAATTAACGCATTGGCAGTGGGTGAATGAAAAGATTAAATCCGCAGGTAAATCCGCAGGGCGACCGCTCAATATATTGAATCTGTTTGCCTATACGGGGGCGGCCACTCTGGCGGCGGCACAGGCGGGGGCCCAGGCGGGGGTAACTGTCACCCATCTGGATGCATCCAAAAAAGCCATTCAATGGGGCAAAGATAATCAGGAAGCCAGCGGGCTTCAGGACAGACCAATCCGGTGGATTTGTGATGATGCCAAAGCATTCGTGGCGCGGGAAATCCGGCGGGGACGAAAATATGACGGCATTATTCTGGATCCTCCCAAATTCGGGCGGGGGCCGGATGGCGAACGGTGGCAGATCGAAGAAGACCTGGCACCCTTCCTGACCGATTGCGCGTCCTTATTGTCGGATGATCCGTCCTTTATGATTCTGACGGCCTATGCGATGCGGTTGTCGTCGGTCACTTTGGGGGGCTTGATGGCGGATGTCACCGCCGGGAAGGGCGGATCGGTTGATTACGGCGAATTGCTGATCCGGCAAGAGACCGGCGATCGCTTCCTCTCCACATCCCTTTATGCGCGGTGGTCGAGATAAACATTTGTTGACATAAGCTTGTTGTGGCGTCTATGACTTCGGGGTAATTTTTAGAAAATATTAAGGTTTTGTATATGAACAATCCTGTTTATCTGACATCTACAAAGGCTTATCCTATTGCCTATTCTGAGCAGGATGTTATGCCTCTGCTGCGCGATCCGTTTTGTCGGGCGGTTGTTTTGCGTGATCCTGATTTTGTGTTTGATGCTAAAGAAATCCAAGCTCTTCGTCTGGAGGATTTGGCACAGAAATACTGGGAGGATGCGACTGCTCCGAGTGGACGTTTAAGGTCGGGGGAGACGACCCATACCAGCCTTTTAACGGTTGATGATATTCGTTCGGAATCAAGGGTTGCTGGAATTGTGATATCTGAAACGGCGCTTTCTCTCTTTACGGAGAGATGTAACCAAATACGTGCTCTATTCGGGCGGGTGTTTGAGGAATATACAGGGCTTAGAAATACTGTATTGCGGGGGTTTACTCTCTTTACTCCTGTGGGAGGGCGCGGAAGAGCCCCAGAGCTTCATATCGATAATACCATTCTAAGTGTTCATTGGTCTGCGGCACTTTCAACGTTCAGGGTGTGTGATGGAGATATTCCAGATGATATTTGGGATGTTTTGGATCCTGATACACGGAAAAATTATTTTCATTTCTTGGTTGATGCCCTCAAGAGACACGATCTCCAAACGGTTGAAAATGAAATCGGGGATATCATGATTACAAAGGGGCAAAAAGGTCTTGATTTGTCCTCTCGGGACGTCAGGCAGGCGGTTTGTGTTCATGCGTCCTCTGATACAATTATCCAAAATGGTCAGGCGGGATTTCTTATGACCCCTCAAATGTCGTAACTTTGACTTATTGCTTTTGGGGGATAGAGTTGCCTGCGAGGACATGAATATGGATCATAAACTCATTCGGGACGTAAGTCCGACAGATAGTCAGCGTAATGTTTTTCGAAAAGAACTCGCTGATTGCATTATTTTAACCAAGAATAATACGCTGTATTTGCAGATGCGCCCAAGAAATCCGGAGGAGATCGGCAAGATAAGTCTTTTTGGTGGTCATATAGAGCAAGGCGAAACACCACTTAAAGCCGTTATGAGGGAAGTTAAAGAGGAAACAGGGGGAGAGCCTCAGGAAAAAGATTTGATTTTTATCGGCGCAGTGACAGAAGAATGGACAAATTATGCCGACATTGTTCATGTGTATTTCTGGCATGATAAACATGGTACAATAACTGGGTGCTATGAAGATGACCCGATAGAATTTAAAAATGTTGGGCAGGCTTTATTGAATAATGAACTTATGGACTATGTCAGATGGGCGCTGGGAAAAGCTGGTCTGATGAATTTGATATAAAGATTTCCCCTCACCCTAACCCTCTCCCGCTTTTTTCTTTGGGGGCGAGGGAATTATAGAAAGATTTTTAAACGTGGCTATTAAACTTATTACATCCCCATCCAATCCGGTTATCAAGGATTTAAAAGCCCTGGAAATGCGCAAGCGGCGCAAGGAAACCGGATTGTTTCTGGTCGAGGGATTGCGGTCGGTGATCGAAGGGATGGAATTGGGGGCAACGTTGAAATATCTGGCGTTTCATCAATCGACCGCCGAAAAAACGGACTTGCAAAACTGTATTGCGTATTGCGAGACCTGCAAAGGGATGGCGATGGAGGTCACATCCGAGATTTTAGCCAAGTTGTCGCATAAGGATAATCCGCAATCCGTGATTGGCGTGTTCGAACAACGATTCCACAGTTTGAAATATGTTGCCCCAGAAACATCGACGTGCTGGGTGGTGTTGGAACAGGTGCGCGATCCTGGAAATCTGGGCACCATCATTCGCACAGTGGATGCGGTGGGGGCCGATGGCGTGATATTGGTCGGGGCGTGTTGTGATCCATATTCGGTCGAGGCCGTCCGCGCCACCATGGGGTCATTATTTTCTGTGCCGATTGTATTGACCACACAGGAAGAATTTATCGCCTGGCGCGCTGGGTGGACGGGTGATGTGATCGGCACCACACTGCAAACATCGGTTGATTTCCGTGAAGTGACGCCAAAGAAACCTATTTTGTTAATGATGGGGAATGAACAAGCGGGGCTGTCGGAAGCCTTGCGTCAGATCGCAACGCATTGTATCCGCTTACCGATGAATGGCCGTGCCGACAGTTTAAATTTATCGGTGGCCACGGGAATCGCTTTATATGCGCTCTTAGAGCCTGTTCATAACCTTTCCAAGGCGGAAAAGTCAACACAATGACAAATCAAGACAATGGTGTTCCCGACAGGAATTGAACCTGTGGCCCCAAGTTTAGGAAACTTGTGCTCTATCCTGCTGAGCTACGGGAACGAAAAACTGTTATCGAATGTAAATATGAACTTCGTTATCTGTCACAGACTCGCTTGATGCATAAGAAATGTCAAGTTTATCAAGTGGAACACCCATTTGAGTCATTGATCTGAGAACCTTTTCTGCGTTGCGGCGGGATTTCGTGCTCTCGATCGCAACCTGTGCCGCGTTTCCTTGTGTCGGGTGAACGGCAACCAATTCAAAACGAGCGGCAGGATATTTGTCCATTGCTTCGCTTAAAGCCATATAAACAGGCTGTTCATAATTTACATTTGTTTTATCAAAACGAATCTTCACCAATGGGCGAGGGTTTGAAACAGATGGGTCTTGCGCTGGGTCTGCTGTTTTTGCCGTTGTCACAGTTTCTGTTTGTTTCGCCAAAGAGGTGAAAGGACGGTTTGACAACGCTTTTCCAAACAAATCACCATCGGTTACAGCAAGGGATAGGGTACGAAGGTTATTCCGTTCTGTCGTCAGGTAGGCACTCGCGCGGGTGATATCGTCATTTACGTTGTTTTGCAGTCGGTCAATAATAACAACTGTGTTATTCACAGTGTCCTCAAGCTGGGCAAGTTGAACGTGATCCTCTTCAACGGCACCGGTTAAGCCATAGGCAGCACGTGTTCCTTCTAAAAGATAGGACGCAACAGACCCTGCTTTTGTAATTTCAATTGCCAGATCGTTAAAATCATTTACGTTTTTCGCAAGACTATCAAGGCTGTCTTGTGCATTGGCAAGCTTCTGGAGGAGTCGAGGATTTCCTGGTGTTGTCCCGGATTGTAGCTGTGTACTGATTGTTGCTGTATCTGCATAGTAAGCAGCAGCCTTATCCTGATTTAGTTTTTCAAGGGCTCCTAAACGTTCAGAGAGTCTGGCAAGATCCGATTGAAGCTCGCCCAGATCATGATGAAGATTGCCTATTTTCTTGGAAACCATTGTATCGGATGTGCCATAGTAGGACCCAAGAAGGCTTTGTGGGGTGATGGTTTCTGTACGGGCAGGCTTGGTATAAATCTGGCCCGCAAGAGCAGCCGGAAGAGGTTGATTCGTAATAATTAAAGCAGGGGTTTTGCCTGATGTTTGTGCAAGAGCAACTGGTGCAGTTAAGGTTAGCACCGATACAGCTAAAATAGCACGAAACGCATAAGGTGGTGTCGAAAAATTTTTCATCGAATGGGGTATTCCCTTTTGGAATAGTTTAAGGTTCAAAGCCACGGGGGCAACAAAGAAAAATTTCTGCCCCACAAACCAATATGTAACTTATGGAATTGTAAGGGAAATTTGTCAAGTTCTCTTCTCTTCTTTTACCTCATTTATCAGATTTTTTTTAGTCTTTTTTCTTGTTTTATTAAATATTAATGCTTGCATTTCATAAAAGCCTCGCGTATGTTCTGGCCGCTTCCCCTGTGAAGCGGAATAACAAGTGCACCCGTAGCTCAACTGGATAGAGCACCTGACTACGGATCAGGAGGTTCGGGGTTCGAACCCCTGCGGGTGCACCATTTTATTTTCTTTATAAGAGGCCCCCAGATGCACATCGCGGGGGTTTTTTATATTTATGTTTTTTAAGGTGAATGTCTATGGCAAATAACATCGTCTGCGGGATTGATTTCGGTACATCCAATTCGGCGGTGGCGATGGTTCAGGAAACCCGCGTGATTCTGGCCGATCTGGAAAACGGAAAACCCACCATCCCCAGCGCGGTTTTTTTCAATATGGATGAGAATCACACGGCCTTTGGCCGGCAGGCGATCGACGAGTATCTGGATCATTACAGTGGCCGTTTTATGCGGTCATTAAAATCCATTCTGGGCAGTGATCTGATGCGGGAATCAACCTTGGTCGGGATCAAACGCATGGATTTTTCTGACATTATCGGGTGTTTTATCGGCGAGATCAAACGCCGCGCCGAATCCCAGATCCGTCAGGATTTGACCGATGTGGTGATGGGGCGTCCTGTCCATTTTGTCGATGATGATCCGGACGCGGATCAACGTGCTGAAAACGAATTGCGGCTGATTGCCCTGCGCCAAGGGTTCAAGAATATCGCGTTTGAATTCGAACCGATTGCCGCAGCACGCGATTACGAATCGCACCTGACCGCCGAGGAAGTGGTTCTGGTGGTTGATATCGGGGGTGGAACATCGGATTTTTCGGTTGTTCGTCTGTCCCCAGAGGCGCGGAGCCGGACTGATCGCGCCGCAGATATTCTGGCGAATGCAGGGGTGCATATTGGTGGTACGGACTTTGACAAGCGGTTTTCTTTGCATACCGTCATGCCAGATTTGGGGTATGGCAGCCGCCTGAAAAACAATCTGGATGTACCCAAGACAGAATATCATATGTTGGCCACATGGCATTTGATCAATTTTTTGTACACGCGCAAAAACATGGCGGCGGTCAAAGCCATTTATCTGGATGCCGAACGCCGTGATCTGTTGGCCCGGTTTGTCAATGTATTGGAGCAGCAAAAAGGTCATGAGATTGCCGCCCGTGTCGAGACCGCGAAAATCACTCTGTCCGATCATGCCACGACTGCGATCAATTTAACCGCCATCGAACGGGATTGGATGATTGAGGCCTGTCAATCGGACGTGATTGCGGCCACCGAATCCGATGTCGCAAAAATTATCGCAACAGCCAGAACGACCGTGGAAAACGGCGCAGGGCTTCCTCTATCAGCGATTGATACGATCTTTATGACGGGAGGATCCACGGCTCTTCCTCAATTTGTGGACTCTGTCCAACGTGCGTTTCCAACGGCCAAATTGATGATGGGCGATCGTTTTTCCAGCGTGGCAACCGGTCTGGGGATCAGTGCCGCCCGCAGATATTCTTAAGCCTCTTCAAACATATATCCAACCCGCTCGAACAGTGTCGGGGTGCGCCGTTGACGCGAGATTTCCATCAATCCCATCGCGGTAAACCCGTGTATTTGTACTGTACAGGGGTCATCGTTGATCAGGCGTTCGATATGCGTCAATAATTGTTTCCGTTCCTTATCGTCTTTCATGCGGATGAAATCAATCATGATAATTCCTCCCAGATTTCGAATTCTGATCTGGCGGATTGCCTCGGTTGCGGCTTCAAGATTGATCGTTAAATTGCTGTTTTTATCAGCTCCACGGTTTACATCAATCGCAATTAAGGCCGATGTTGTCTGGATAATAATGTTTCCACCGCCCTCTAGAACAGCATAAGGTTGGAACAACTCTTCAATTGGTTTTATAAGATCGTAATGATCTAATAAAGCTAGATCATTGCTCGCATTCTTCAATTCAACAGGTTTTATTTTGGTAACGAGATCAGGCGCAAATAATTCACACCAATCTTCTGCAGTTTGAAAATGCTCAAGGGTTACAACCTCAATCCGGCGGATTGGTTTCATAGAATTATCAGACAAAGATCGTTGCAGGGCATCCGGCCCATCCATGATAAGGATAGGTTCTTCGCCTTTTGCAAATTCCATTAACCCTTCCCAAATGGCTTTTAAAACTTTTGCTTCGCGGACAAGAACATCACTTTGTGTGTTTGCGGCAGACGCGCGAAGAATACAGCCATGGACATCGCTTAATGCCGTCATCATTGATTCCAGTAACCCGCGTAACTTTTTATCCCGGATCCGGGATGAGATTCGATTGCTGTCATCAAGCGGGGTATAGATCATATACCGACCTTGAATAGAAACATCCATGCTGACTGTTGGGCATTTGTCTTCATAGGCGCGATTGTCCTCGAACTCTGGCTCTAGATAGCCTTGTTTGGATTGGACCAAAATAAAATCACCAGATTTTAATGTTTTGCCGATTGGTTTCTGTCCACCTTTGATCAGTTTGCCATCTTTGTCGCGTGATCTTGTGTCCTTGTTAAACAAAATACCTGTCGTATCGCCATCCAGGTCAAGAAATGCAGCATCAAGCTTTGCATCAATCCGGTCAACACGCGCCCAATAGATTGACCCCCATCTTACAATCTCATGAGGCGGGTCAACTTCCAACCCTTCTATCCGGTGCCGTTCTGTTGTAGCAACCCACAAGCAACCATCTTGTTCTTCGATAATAATATCCAAAATGTTTTCAGCTTTCTGCGGTGTTATAAAATCCGACTCCCGCGAGCATAGCCCGAATATCATAAAGCGACAAGCCAACAACGCAGGAAAAGGATGAACCGTTGATTGCTGTTACAAATGTTTCGGCCATGCCTTGGATAGCATATCCTCCGGCTTTTCCGATTCCTTCACCTGAGGCAATATAGGCGGCTTTTTCGGCGGCGGTGAGTCTTTTAAAAGTGACACGGGTTTCAGCAACGCGCGACACAAGATCCCCCCTCGGTGAACGGACCGCCATTCCCGTGTAAACCCTGTGCGAGCGGCCTGATAAAAGGTCAAGGCAATAAGCTTCATCGCTATTATTTTCTGATTTTGGCAGAATGCGTCGTCCGACACCTACAACACTATCGGCTGCGACAACAAAATGTTCGGGATAGGATTCTATCGGAATGGCCAGAGCTTTTTCCTGCGCAAGGCGCAGGGCAAGGTGACGTGGCAATTCCCCTTTTCGTGGAGTTTCATCAATATCACTGGGGAGAACGTAGGATGGAACAATCCCGATCCGATTTAAAAGATCAAGGCGACGAGGGGATGCAGATGCGAGAATAAGGGGTGCATAAGTCACGCGGTACTATACCCCTTTTTTATCTTAAAAAGAAAGAGGCATTTGATGACCCGATTGATGGCTTGAACAATAATCCCCTCCTAAGAGGGGATCAGAGTTAGGAAAAGAAAAGATAAAAGAAGAAAAGGTGATAAAAAAGAGTTTAAGCCGTTTTTTTGGCGGAAGCTTTTTTTGATTTTTGATCTTTTGCATCTTCTGCTGTTGATTTAATTTCGTCAAAAGCGTTTGTAATTCGCTCATTTAGAATATCCATTGCTTCACGGGCTGATTTGCTTGCAATATCGCCAACTTCACGATAATTGTTGACTGTTTTCTCATACGCATCACGGATGAGTTCTGCGCTCCGTGCAATTTTTTCCTCAGGGGTGCCTTCATCCATTACCTGCTTTGCAACAGCCGATGAATCTTGAACCATCTGTGACATGATCTCGGTTTGTCTTTGGAGAATAGCTTGCAGACTTTGGGCGGCAATCTGCTGCGCTTCTGTACAGGCTTGAATTGATTTTCGACTCGATTCCATCACTTCTTTTATGCCGAATGGAACGTGAGGAATTTTAGGAAACGCAGAGTGGGTAGGACCTGATTTCATCCAATTTTCAAAAAATGGGTTCTTTGACATTTTATTTCTCCTGAATATTGCAAAGCGCAATTTTAACAATTTTCAATGTATCGGCTTTTTGAACAATGTGTCAAGAATATCCGGTGCGGAATGTATGCAGAGTGGAGGAATTAAAAAATATTAAATTATGAAAATGTTAGGGGCGGTTTTATTAGCATTTATTTAACAGGATTCAGGCTGAATAAGAAAGATGGGTTTCTATCCTTTTATCGTTGAACGCAACTGCGGATCTTATTCGAAGTTTACAAAGAAGATACACACATGATGAATACAAAAGATAAAATGGTTTATATAATGATTGTGTTAAATGGCACAATTTTGACTATGGCTATTTTCTTTATTCTTAATTTTCTGGTAAATGAAACAATCGCAGAAGAAAAATTACAAATGGTCAATCAGTCGCAAAGGATCATTGCGACTGCGCTGGCTGATATCGATTCGACTTTGTTGGCGATTTCGCCTCATGTTGCTCTTTCTGAAACAGAAAGTGTCAGTCAGGAAAAAGTTAAAGAGTCTATTCGTAACTCTCTTTCTTTTGGAAAGAAAAATGTTGTTATCACAAGTCTTCATTTTGTAAAGGGCAGTACGGGTGGTAGTTTTGATGCCAGTCAGGTGAATCAAATTTATCAATACCCGACAGCCAACTCAAAGATCACAGAAAAAGAGTTGATCACTTTTTTAAATTCCAATCGATCAAAAATTGATTCAAAAGGTCGTTACGCCATTTTGGTGAATGGAAAAAATTATATCTTTGTACGCCAGGTCCCCCTGAATGATCCGGCAGGCCAGAAAATAGGCACTCTTGGGTATCTTGTGGCTTACATATCGACACAGGATTCTCAGCTTTTTTCAAAATTACGTGATATTCCCAAAATTGAACAATTGGTTTTGAAAGATGCGGCATCCCAGGAGATTTTGTATGGATTCAACAACACACTGAAAAAAGGGAAGTTTGGAGGAGTGGGGGTGAGGAGTATCATTACACTTTCTCCAGGAAATTTAACGCTTACTCTTATTTACTCCAAGTCGCTTGAAACATTAATCCTGAATATCGTGCCTTGGTTCTTATTGTGCATTGGTATTCTTGGAACAGTATCGGCGACTCTTTTTGTTAAGAAGTCAAAAGAGAATGCCGAAGAGCTTATTCGTATCAATAGCGAAATGGAAAAGAGAAACATTGATCTTGGACGGGAGATTAATGAACGTGAAAGACTCAATCACGTTTTAAGAAAGGCAGAGAGAGAAAATAAAGCGATTATCAATGCAATTTCAGAGATTATTTTTGAAATTTCATTGTCTGGAGAAATTTTATTCCTCAACGATTCATGGGAAAAATTGACAGGTCATAAGGTTTCACAAAGTATTGGTCTGAATATGTTTGATTTGATCCATCCAAAAGATGAGGCAGAACAGCGAAAAGCTGTTTCTCAACTGATTAAAGGTCTTCGGCCCGGATATCGTGTCAATACATCCCTGCGCGAAGCCAGTGGAAAATACCATTCGGTTGAGATGGCTGTCTCTATGATCCGTATGGATGAAAATAGAAACATGCGGGTTGTCGGAAGTTTTTCAGATACGGAAGAGCATGAGCGTGCAGAGTGGGCCCTTACCGAGGCAGAGCGCAGATACAAAACGATCTGGGAAAATTCAGCAAGTGGAATTTATCAAGTGACATTGGATGGTCAATTATTGTCTGCAAATCCTGCGATGGCAAATATTTTTGGCTATGAAAGCGCGGATATGATGATCCGTGAGGTCAGAAATGCGCATAACGAATTATATGTGTCTCCGGCAGATCGATTAAGAATTATCAAGGGTATTGATCCGAATGCAATTCAAGAAACATTTGAATTTCAATCTTTGCGTCGTGATGGCACAAAGATCTGGACACAAGAGATTATTCGCCCAGTTTTGGATGAACATGAAACCCTTGTTTATTTTGAAGGAAGCATTGAAGATATTACAAAACGTAAGGATGCTGAAATACAATTGCAAGATGCCAAGAAGGAATCTGATATGGCGAACCGTGCGAAATCAGAGTTTCTCGCAAATATGAGCCATGAATTAAGGACCCCCTTAAATTCGATTATTGGGTTTTCTGAAATTATTCGTAACCAAGTATTCGGGCCGATTGAGCCCCAATCTTATTGGGAATATGCACGCGATATTCACGAAAGTGGTAAACATCTTTTGTCAATCATCAACCAGATTTTGGACATTTCACGGATTGATGCTGGTGAACGCGAATTGAAAGAAAGCCGAATCGATATGAAGAAGCTTGTACAAGGCACAATTGACATGCAGATACAAAAAATCCGTGATGCCGGTCTGACAATGACTGATCCTGATTATTCTCAAATGCCAACTCTGATCGGCGAAGATCTTGCCATTCGGCAGATTTTGACCAACATTATTTCAAACTCGATCAAATTTACCCCTGAGGGAGGGCGTATTTCATTATCAGGTGAAATGGATGAGAACCAGAATTTCAGGCTATCTATCACTGACACAGGGATCGGGCTTGATGCCAACGAGATTAAGCGTGTGACGTCTAAGTTCGGGATAACAGATGGGCGGTTCAGCAAATCAACTTCGGGGATCGGGCTCGGCTTATCTCTGGTTCAATCTTTGATGAGATTGCATGGTGGGGAAGTTGAAATTTTTTCTCAAAAAGGAATTGGGACTACGGTTGTTCTAACCTTCCCGAAATCCCGTGTTCAGCTTTCTCAATAATCAATAAGTTGACAAAATGTCATCCGCTTCCTCGTGCGATAGGTTTATAACCCAACTTGAAATAGAATAATCAAAACCTGCGCGCGCCAAAGAGGCCATGCTTTTTTGGGTTTCGTTTTCGCGGTGTCGGGTTGAGAATGGGCCAAGGCGTTTTTTCTTTGCCCAACGAAGCGCAGCGAGTTGCTCGTCATCTTCTGTTCTCTCGGGCATCAGCTCATCAATCATTTCGGGCGAGGCCCCTTTCTGGCGCAGGATGAGTTTCATGCGTGTTACCGAGACTCCTTTCTGGGTAAGACCAGAGATCAAGGATTTTGTATACCGCCGATCATCAAGATAACCCAGGGTTTCAAATTTTCTGACAAGATCATCCAGCAGTGGCATTAATTTATCTTTTTCCTGTTCGGGATGATCGCGGCAAGATAAATCAATTTTTCGTTCCATAATCTTTCGAAACTGTACAATCGATGCTGAGAACCGCTCTAAATAATAGGCACCCGCATTTTCAAGGTAGCGGGCAGATATTTTTTTCCGCTTTTTGGCGGCGGAAGCAACGTTAGGGGTTGATTTTTTATCCATCAGTGCTTTTCTCAAGACGCGGTATAGTCCGCTAACAGTAAAAGGAAAATACAAGTATGTCTACTCTGTCAGAATTTTCAGCTCTTCATCCTCGTCAAATTGGTAGGTGCAATACGGTCGGGATTATCACCTTGATCCAAAAAGAAGTGGGGCGGTTTTTGAATGTTTATATGCAAACAATCGTTGCCCCTGTTATGACTCTGATGATGTTTTTTGCGGTTTTTGGTTTATCTTTCAGGCAACATGTTGGGGATGAAACAGGTGTATCTGCGTTGGTTTTCTTAGCTCCTGGGTTATTAATGATGACGATGATCCAGAACTCATTCGCGAACCCAGCCTCTTCACTCATTATCGCGAAGGTTCAGGGGAATATTGTGGATGTTTTGATGCCGCCTCTGGCCGCGTGGGAAATTTTGATCGGGTTGATGGTCGGGGCTTTGCTCAGATCCCTTTTAATTGGGGTGCTGGGCTTTGGAATGATTTCTTTTGCTGTATCTTTGCCGGTTCACAGTATCGCGCTTGTTTTAGCTTTTGGCCTGCTTGGTAATTTTCTGATGGCTGCTTTGGGGATTATCGCTGGATTATGGGCTGAAAAATTTGACCATATGGCGACGGTTACCAATTTCATTGTGACTCCGCTTACTTTTTTATCTGGTACATTTTATGCCTTGTCAGCCCTGCCACCTTTCTGGCAAGGTCTTGCGCAGTTCAATCCCTTCTTTTATATGATTGATGGATTTCGCTCGGGATTCATTGGTTTTGCAGAGACAGACCACCAGGTTGGATTGATCATGATTACTGTGATTGATATTTTGTTGGTGCTGTTTGCATGGATTATGTTAAAGACTGGGTATAAAACGAAATTCTAGAGTTAGGTTTTGGAATGTCTGATGAAAACATCATAAATGAAGAGGGGAGTATTGTCAGATTTCCAGTCCCTGATGATAGTCATTTTCTAACATTTGATTTAGAACAGGCCAATTTGCGCGGTCGCATTTTGCGATTGGGAAAAGTATTGGATGTCATTTTATCACCGCATCGGTTTCCCGAAGTGATTGAGAGGCTTGTTGTTGAAACAATTACGTTGTCAGCATTATTGGCTTCTATGCTGAAATATGAAGGAATCTTTATTCTTCAGGCGCAGGGGAACGGAGTGGTTAGCCGTTTGGTTGCCGATGTGACCTCCCTTGGTGAGGTTCGGGCAACGGCTGGTTTTGATCGTGAGGGACTCGAAAAATATTTGCAAGAAACGGCATGCCCGAATCCATCCGATTTACTGGGGACGGGGTACCTTGCATTTACGGTTGATCAAGGTGAATTTACCGAACGTTATCAAGGGATTGTTGAATTAAAAACCACGTTGCTCGAGAGTATCCACCATTACTTCTCACAATCTGAGCAGATCGGGACAGCTATTAAGATGGCGGTTGATAAGGGGCGGGATGGACATTGGCGTGTTGGAGCAATCATGCTACAACATACCCCAAATCATGAGAATATTCCCCAGGACAGCAAGCCCGTTGCAGAGAATTGGAATAGAGCCCAGATCTTGCTGAATACATGCACGGATGCTGAATTATTGGACCCAAAACTCCGCGATGAAACCTTACTTTATCGGCTATTTCATGAAGAAGGGGTTATCATCTATAAGCCCCAGACTCTTACGAAGGGGTGTCGTTGTACGCCTGAAAAATTGAAGGGCGTTTTGTCCCTGCTGTCATCCGATGACTTGGATCACGCAGCTATTGAGGGAAAGGTGACGATGACGTGTGAGTTTTGTAACAAGGATTTCAGCTTTTTGAAAGACGAGTTGTAGGGCGTGTCATCAATTGGGAGATTTTGTAACGAGACTCGCGCTTTTTGACTACAGAGTCCAGAGAGTTTTTTCCTCTTCGCTATTGTTAAGCCGAGATTTACTAAGTGTCCGTTCAAAAACTTGTAGTGCATTTCTGCGGTTTTTGTCATCCTCCGCCAAGTGGAGATTTTGCGAAAGCAAAACGAAACGCGTGCGGGGGATCCAGTGAATAGGTGCGGCAAAGCCGCACAAATCAAGGAACAAATAGGAATAGAATTCTGGATTGCCC
>JAEUKP010000007.1 GCA_016794145.1 Alphaproteobacteria bacterium
GGCTATGGACTTACAATAACGAACGCCCTAATATGGGCATCGGCGGCATCACCCCAGCCATGAAGCTGGCTCAGGCCGCCAAAGGAAGTTACTTAAACCAACATTCTACTTCCAACCCCTATTAATTTAGGGAGGATTACCAGGAGGATAGTTTTTACGGCAAGTTAAAAGAAAAATATGGCATTGCCCGTGAAGAAGGGGAGAAGCGCCTAAAAGAAATTGTCGATAGATATGATCAATAATTTACTGATGAAAAGCGAATTTATCCTGGCTTTTCCATTAAAAATTGACACTCATCTGCAATCACAGGCTTTTTACTTTGAAAGGGCTAACAGATTCTCTTGCGTTACAGTTCCTGTTAGCAGTAATGAATTAAATATTGCGCGGTGGGAAACAGATGGAGGGTATATTTCTAGAGTAACAGAAACTCCTCTGACCGGGAATGTCTGATGCCGATGATAATATAGTAGCATATACCCCCTAGATATATAGTCGGGGGGTATATGTCTGCCCTAGGATAAAAATTCCATTCTATAGCCAATCCCTAATTCTGTTTTAATAATGCTCGGGTTTGCAGGGTCAACCTCTATCTTCTCACGAATTTGACCAATGAAAACTCTTAAATACTGAATATCGTCAGCATGTCCAGGACCCCACACCTCTTTTAAAATATCACGGTGACCAAGCATCTTGCCGCAATTGATGATCATATATTTTAGTAATTTATATTCCTTGGGCGTGAATGCGAGCAATTTTTTATCTAAGAAAACCTCATGACGAACGAGATCAATTCGTAATGGCCCATTTGATAAAACTGGCTCGCCTGCTTCATGTACAGCGGATTTACGGAGAGATGCATTAATGCGTGCGCGCAGAACATCTGTGTTAAACGGCTTTATAACGTAATCATCTGCACCAAAATTCAATCCATGAATAATATCTTCATCGGCTTTTCTTGACGATACAATAATCACTGGGGTTTGTGACCATTCACGAATAGAAGATACTATTTCCTTACCCGTCATATCTGGCATATCAAAATCAATCAGGATAATGTCAGGCGATATTGAGACACATAAACGAACTGCCTGGGCACCCGATAAACACTCGACAACTTCAAACTCATTTTTATCAAGAACAATATCCAAAATTTTATAAGTCTGGGGGGGCATGGTCAACGACCAGAATGATGTTCTTTTTCTTATGTGTGTTCATAACCCATTCATAACACCGACACCCTATAATTGCACCCGCATCGCATGTGGTTTGACAGATGCAAAATATTTATAAACAAATTTTTGTGACTGCTCACCCATAGCCGCGGGAGTAGCACTGCCTTACAGCATTTTAATATGGCATTGTATAACGTTGATAGACGGCGTGAATCTCGCGTAAAACGTCTTCTGACAAGGTTGCGTTGAAGGCAGCGATATTGCTTTTGAGTTGATCCAGTGTTGTGGCGCCGATAATGGTGGAGGTCACAAAGCTTTGGTGATCCACGAATTTCAACGCCATTTCTGTTGGACTCAGGCCGTGTTTGGTTGCCACGGCCAGATAGCCCTCGACCGCGGCGTGGGCCAATGGGGTGTTCCGAAAGCTGTCAAAGCTGTGACGGAGCTGTTTTTCAACATCCCATCTGGATCCGGCGGGCGTTGTATTGTTTTTATATTTTCCGCTGAGCATGCCTGTGGCCAAAGGTGACCAAGGCAGATAGGACACATCTTCGCGGACACAGACTTCGGCCAGATAGGGATCATCCGATCGATTAAGCAAAGAGAATTCATTCTGGATCGCGTGGGGGCGGGGGAGAGAGAGTTGATCGGACAATTGCAAGTATTTCATGATTCCCCAAGCGGTATCATCGGATAGTCCCATAAAACGAACTTTTCCAGCCGCCACAACGTCGCCTATAGCAGAAAGAATATCGCGCAAATTATCTTCAATTTCGGCGGTCTTTGCCGCGGTAAAATCAATCTTTCCGGCATGATTTTGTCCGAAATGCGGGAAGGGGCGATTGGGCCAATGCAATTGGTACAGGTCGATATAATCGGTTTTTAACCGGGCCAAGGATCCATCCACGGCGGCGCGGACGCTGGCTCCGGTCAGTTTTTCACCGTTGCGGATCCACGGAATCCCAGGGCCTGCAACTTTTGTGGCCAGAATAATGTCATTACGACGTCCGCTTTTTTGAAACCAACTGCCAATATATTCTTCGGTGCGACCTTGGGTCGGGGCGCTGGTCGGGACGGCGTAGAGTTCTGCCGTATCAAAGAAATTTACTCCCTGTGCGACGGCATAATCCATTTGGTTGTGCGCGTCGTCTTCGGTGTTTTGTTGCCCCCATGTCATTGTTCCAAGGCACACGCGGGACACGTTGAGGCCTGTACGGCCAAGAGGAGAATATTTCATCGGAGGATTCCTTATTAAAGTGATAGAAACCAATATAAGAAAAAACGGGCTGAAATCCAGCCCGTTTTGAAATATGTGATAAAAAAAGAAAAGCTTAACGCTTGACCCACTGTTTTGCGCGGCGGGCTTTGTGCAAACCAACCTTTTTACGTTCCACAGCACGGGAGTCACGTGTGAGCATACCAGCTGATTTTAATGCGCCGCGAAGTTCAGGTTCGAAGTATTGTAAAGCGCGGGAAATCCCGTGACGGATGGCCCCAGCTTGGCCGGACAAACCACCACCCGATACGGTGCACATGACGTCGAATTGGTTAACGCGGTTCACGATCAGGAAAGGTTGGTTCAGAACCAACAGGTGTGTTTGACGGCCAAAATAAACATCTTGTTCACGTCCATTAACAACCACTTTTCCACGACCTGGTTTCAACCAAACACGTGCCACCGCATTTTTACGGCGACCAGTACCATAGGCGCGACCTTGTTTATCGATCTTAGGCTCACGGACTTTAACTTCTACATCAGCAGAGGTCGGTAAGTCTTTCAAATTATTAACAGTTTCAGTTTTTGCCATGGCGATTATCCTCTGACTGTGTTTTTAGAGTTCATGGATGCAACATCAAGAACTTCAGGGTTCTGCGCTGCATGAGGATGGTCCGCACCTGGATAAACGCGAAGATTTGTCAGGCATTTACGTCCCATTGGTCCTTCTGGTAGCATACGCTCAACAGCTTTCATAATGACGCGCTCTGGATATTTGCCTTCAAGAATTTGGCCTTTAGAGCGATCTTTAATTCCACCAGGGTGACCAGTATGCCAATAGAAACGTGATTGATTGTATTTATCACCAGTCAATTTCACTTTATCAGCATTAATGACGATCACATAGTCGCCAGTGTCCATATGGGGGGTAAAGCTTGGCTTATGTTTGCCGCGTAGACGCAAAGACAAAATCGAAGCCAAACGGCCCAGGACTAGTCCTTCTGCATCAACGACAATCCATTTCTTCTGAATATCAGAAGGTTTGGCGGAAAAGGTTTTCATACCGTATTGTCCTTCAATGGGGGTTGTTAAAAACTGAGTATCTTGTAACCATTGAAAATCAAGCTGTCAATATAATCTTTCATTTTTGATTTTAAATTATTTATTTAAAATCAATGACTTATGTATTAATGGTATTATTTTACCTGTTTTTATTCGCTCTTTCTATGATTTTTAGACAAAAATAGCTTCAATTCCTTTGATAGGGATATGTTTATTCAAAGACCATATAAGCACCCATAATCAGGAATCGTTTATCCAAATTCCCTGATTGGCACTTATCAAAATGGATTCGGAGATCATCATGGATTTTCAGTTTTCGTCCCAATGGGGCAGATTTAAGGCGATCAAAGCCGTTTATTTTATTGCGTACTATTCCACTCGCGACCCAGAGCATCGTTTCCTTGAAAATGCGCTGAGAATCATCGTTGCCTTTATTTCCAAAGAAATCTGCAAATATCTGGATGTCATTCCAACGCAGCCCTTGCCCGTCTTGTAACAATCCGATCGCTTGCCCAATCAGATCTGCATGTTGCCCATCGGCATATTCCAAGGCTGCTCCTAATGAGCCTTCGGCCATGCTGATAATCAAAGGTATTTGATGATCAGGACAACGACCAAGCAAGCTCCTCCGAATATCATCATCTGGAAGTGGAGCAAATGGAATATGGACACATCGGGAATAGATAGTCGGCAACAATGCGCCTGCGCGGTGTGCAATTAGAATCAGTAGGGCTTTTTCTGGGGGTTCTTCTAAAATCTTTAACAGTGAATTCTGTGATGACCGAGTCATCGTATCTGCATCATCAACAATTACAATACGCCATCCACTTTCTACCGACGCTGTTTTACGCATAAACGGAGCAATCTTGCGGATTTCTTCTACGGGAAGACTTCCCCTTATTCGACCCGTTTTTTCATCAAATGGTCGTTCAATCAATAATAAATCGGGATTTCCACCACTTGCAACGCGTGCAAAAACAGGGTCTGTCGGTGAAGTATACAAAGAGGAAGAGGGGGTGGGCGAAGAGGGGCGCGCGAGTGTTTCCCCAAATAATCCCGAACTGTCTTCAGATTTATGATCCTTAGAAAATAAATACCGAGCCAAACGATAGGCCATAACGCTTTTTCCAACACCTTCAAGCCCTGAAAAAATGAACCCATGCGGAAAACGATGATGGTCAAGCATATACAATAATTGTTGTTCGATTGATGTGTGGCCAATCAATATTTCTGTCGCACGTGGCGTTGGCATATCTGCGGGAGGGGCAGAGGACTGGGGAGGGAGATCAAAAAGATTTTCGTCTTCCTCATCTAGAAAGATTTTATGATCTTCATCATCTATATTATCAAAAAGCATCGTCATTCGTTTTCTGTCATCTTTTTATAAGAATCGAATTTCAGGAGGTCATTGCGATTAAGGCCTTAATAAGATGAAGTCTAATCTGTCCTTTTTTTTCCGCAAGCAACAAATGCAATCGTGACCACGAAACTCTCACAAAGCGATTGAAAGTAACGCCTCCTCTTACGCTTCAGAAAAAAAGGATTAGAGATGAAGTAAGTATAAGGTTCTTCGTGGCCTTCGTGCGATTTGTTCTTCAAAATCCGAAGAATCCCTTTTTTTTAGGCTCTTTTGTTTACGCTCTTAAGCCAGAAAGTTTTTCCCCGATCTGCCTGATACTTTCGTCTGCCAATGTCGCCGCTTTTGCAGGGGAAAGTTTTTGTTCAATAATAGATGTTGTCGCTGTGATAGCAAGTTCAGCAGCATATCGCCGAATATCATCAATTGCAGCCTGTTCCATCTGTTCAAGCCGCGCTGTCAGCATCAATTCCCGACGAGCCAGAGTGTCGGTCAACTCTTTTTCCGCCTGAATGCGAATATCATGGGCTTGTTGTTTTGCTTTTGCAATAATGCGGTCGGCTTCGACGGATGCATTTTGTAAGCTTGTTTTGTACTCTTTCAAGAGGGTTTCAGCTTCGGTTTGTAATCTTTCAGCACTAGAAATTTCGTGCCGAATTTTATCAATTTTAGTATCCAAAATCCCCAAAACAGATTTTCGTCCAAATATAAATGCCAAAACCACAAAGGCTGAAAAAGAAAAAACAAGCCACAATGTGGGATCATGAAGGAGGGGAGAGGTCGCTGTGTGTTCCATTTTTAAACCTACGCCACTTTTCGGGATTGACTGAGTAATTTAACAACATCCTCTGCCCCAGATTCAGAGGCAGGAATTCCCGCAATCTTTTCTGCAGCCTGAGTTGCCAAAGCAACAACAATTTTCTCCATGTCTTCCATGGCAGTTTTTTTTGCGGCAGTAATTTTTTCTTCGGTATCTATGACCTTTTGATCATAATGGGACCTGAATTCTGTAAGCGCACCAGACAGCGCCGCTTTAGCCGTTGTCTCTGTTTCGCTGATATGGCGGGCCGCTGTATGGCTTGCAGCTTTATAGGCGGCATTGACTTCGTTTTTTAAAATCTCGGCCTCAGCGGACAAAGCTTCTGCCTTTTGGATATGATCTGCAATATAAGACGCTCGGGTTTCAATTGTTTCTCCCAAAGATGGAATAACGGATTTCCCGAAAATCATATAAAGCAAGGTAAAAAATACGGCCAGCCAGAATAACTGGCTGGGCCATGATGTGGGGTCAAATTGTGGAAGGCCACCACCACCGGATCCATGAGCTTCACCCTCTGCGAATGCTTGTGAAGACATTAGCAATGTGCAAATCAAAGAGAGAGTCGTGGTCTTGATCATTTTCAACATGGGCCTATCCAGGTTTCAACAAATGGGTTTATCTACTTTGCAAATACAAGGTAGAAAGCAATCAGAAGAGCAAAAATACCCAATGCTTCCGTCACAGCGAATGTGAACATAAATTTTTTGTCAAGCAATGGGGCTGCGCCTGGATTGCGTCCGATAGCTTCGTTATAAGCTGCGAAAATCTTTCCAAGACCAAGCCCAATCCCTGCAAGAGGAAGAAGGGCGATTGCGCCAGCCAAGAGTCTTACTGCTTCAGTTTCCATTTTTTAGTTCCTTTTTAGTGGTTGTAATAAAGTTGAAGTGCTTAAAATCCTTATTCCTCATACCGTAGCTTTTAATGTTCGATTTCCATTGTATCTTTCAAATAGATACATGTGAGAACTGCAAACACATAAGCCTGAATAAAGGCGATGAAGAATTCAAAACCAATCATAACAATGTTAAAGGCAATGGGAAGCAATGTCCCAAGCCAGGCAATGCCGCCGACACTTGCAAACATAATTGCAAATCCAGCAATAACCTTCATTAAAACATGCCCTGCAACCATATTTGCAAACAAACGAACAGACAAGGTAATAGGCCGAGAGATGAAAGACACGATTTCAATCAGGACAACCAGCCATAAAAGCCACATGGGAACACCTGGTGGTACGAATAAACTGAAAAAATGGGTGCCGTGACGGACAATGCCAATAATCAGAACGGTAAAAAAGACCATAAGAGCAAGTCCCGCAGTAACAGCAAGATGACTCGTATAGGTAAAAGAATAAGGGACCATGCCCAAGAAATTTCCTACCAAAACCATCACAAACAAAGTAAAGACAAGAGGAAAATATTGTTTTGCGGTTCCGCCCTTACTTCCAATATTTTCTGAAATCAGGTTTTCAACAAAATTATACAGGCCCTCAGCGGCAACTTGAATGCGGCCCGGAATCATGGCTTTACGTTCAGATGCGATTGTCAATCCAACGATAGACAAAACGGCGCCAATCAACATCCAGAGAGACGAGTTTGTGAAAGAGAGATCAACACCCCCGACATGAAACGGGATAAGTGTTGCAATCTGAAACTGATGCATCGGGTCGGCCAAGGTGTTCCTCACTTTTGAGTGTTTGGGGCTCTTTTTGGTCAGCTCTTATTCAGGTTTATCACCTAAAATTTGCGCTTTTCTACCTTGTTTTGGCGTGTCTTGCAACCGTTTTAAATCAAGTGGAGTCTGAATATTTCGGGAAAGACGATAAATTCGCCAAAAACCAGCGCAAACCCCAAGTAACGCAAGGGTTAGGAAAAACACATGGCCTGTGGAAAACAGATGATCCAAACCCACCCCGATCCCTCCACACACCAAAGGTGTCATAATCAATTCATAGGCCGCACCCAACCCTTGTTTATCTTCGGGTGTTTCTGCGTTTTCCGACGATTCGGTTTTCAGGGAAGGATTGGTATCCTCTTTCAGGGCTGCAATGCGTTTTTGTAAGTCAGAGATATCGTGGGGCATTTAATAATCACTCAGCCGCTTCCAGAAAATCGAATTTGCCCTGGAGGTCGACAGATACCAGTTGCGACACGCCGCGTTCGGACATTGTTACGCCATAAAGCCTGTCCATGCGGGCCATCGTTAAACGGTGGTGGGTAATCACAAGGAATCTGGTTTTGCTGATCTTCACGATTTCCTCAAGCATTGTACAAACGCGATCAACGTTGGCGTCGTCCAAAGGCGCATCGATCTCATCAAGCACACAAATCGGAGCTGGATTTGTTAAGAACATTGCAAAAATCAAGGCCGTTGATGCGAGTGTTTTCTCTCCGCCAGAGAGGAGAGAAAGAGATTGAAGTGATTTGCCGGGAGGTTGTGCAAAAATTTCAAGCGATGCCTCAAGGGGGTCGGTTGAGTCAACAAAAGCAAGATGTGCAGATCCACCCCCAAACAACCGCGTGAACAGGACCTGAAAGTGGGCATTCACACTATCGAAAGCTTGTTGAAGACGTTCACGCGCTTCTTTGTTGAGTTTATGGATGCCACTCCGTAACTCATCAATTGCTTGTGTTAGATCTGCGCGTTCAGAAATTAATTTAGCCATATGGGTTTCGACTTCTTGAGTCTCAACATCCGCACGAAGATTAACAGGCCCCATCCCATCTCGTTCGCGGATCAAACGATCACGCTTACCACGGATTTTATCAATTGGTTCAGATGTCAATTTTTCATTATCCATCTGCGATGATTCCCAGAGTGCATCAGGTGACATCGCAAATTGGTCTTCAATTGATTGGCGAATGATTTCGATAGAACCGCTCGCGGCCTCCATCATGGCTTGTGCTTTTGCGCGGCGTTCGCGTGTTTCCATCAACGCGGCTTCGGATGTTTTCAAAGCCTGCGTGGTTTCAAACAGATCTTTTTCGGCTTTGGCCAGGGAATCAGCGGCTTCGTTGCGCGCGTTTTCCATTTGTTTCAAATTGTCCAGCAACGCCAGACGTTGCGCGGTGATTTCATCCGGACGCGATTCAATCTCGGCCAATTTGGCCTTCATCGTCGCTTCCCGTTCATCCAGTTGTTTCAAACGTTCGCGCGCACGAATAGTGCGGTTGGTCAAATTGATCCGTTCATCGCCAATCGCACGCAACCGGCCTTCGCGCCGTGTCATATCTTGCTGATAGAGCTCAAGAGCAGTTGCAGCCTCTCCTAATGCCGCTTGTGCAGCGGCCAGGGCTAATTTTCGTTGCTGGACTTCGACATTTTGCTGCTCCATTGCGGCGTCATCAAAAGATGTCATCGAGTGACGGTGGGTTTCAACCGCCTCTTTAAGGCGCTGAACATCATCCCCCGCCAAAGCTAGTCCTTCCTCAAGTTTTGCGATTTCGGATTCAGTTGAGGCTCTGCGTTCAATGGTTCTTTGCAAATCCTGACGTTTGGTTGACAGGGTTCGGTCAAGGTTGCGGACATCTTGTTCTAACGTCTGGGCTGTAGAGCGTGCAGTGTTTAAAAAATCTTGAGCCGATTGCACACCAGAATGTGCCTGGGTTGATGAGTCTTGTGCCGCCGGAAATTGACCCTTTAATTCATCCAGGCGATTCTTGTTTTTCAAACGAATGGCATTTCTATCCATCGCCTTTGCACGGATATGCAGGCCATCCCACCGCCAATAGGCTCCGTTTTTTGAAACAATTGACTGGCCTGCTGCAAGATAGGGGGCTGCTGTATCCCCATCTTCATCACTTTCAACATAGCCAATATAAGACAGAGCCGTTTGCAAGGCATCCGGTGCTTTAATATGGGGGCGAAGTGGTTGAACGCCGGTTGGGAAGGATGGGGCGGCTGTCGTGGATACTTTTCCGGTCCAAACGACAGGGGCATCAGATTGGGTTGAGGCCATAATTGTATCGCCTAAAGCCTTTGATAAAGCAGCTTCAAACCCCGCGTCTGCTTTAATTTCCTCAAGAACAGGTCTAAATCCTTGTTGTGATTCTGATTTCAGAACGCTTTCAAGTGCATTGATTTCAGATTGGATTTTGGACAAGGATTCGCGAGTTGTTTGCTGAAAAAGCCGTGCCTCATCCAGTTTTTGTTGCGCGGAATCTACGGTTGTCCGTGCTGTTTGCTCTGCATCACGTTTTAAGGTTAATGTTGACTCAAGATCGCTGATCTCATGAGTTAAGGTTTCAAGGGGGGCAGCTTGTTCTTGCTGTTGTTTTTTCTGGGTGATCTGGTTTGTCAGGGTTTCGATGCGTGACTGAATGGAACTTAAACGGCTTTCATCTTGACGCAATTGATTTTCAAGTGTTGACCGTGTCGCGCGAAGATTGGCCGCTTTTTCAAGAACAGCCTGATATTGCTCTTGTATGCGCAGGACATCCAACTCACGCTCTCCGCGTTCATTCGTAAGACGTTGAATGTCTGCGGCTGTATTGGATTGCGATAAAAGCTCTTTCTGCTCTTCTTCAATGCGAGATAGAGTTCGCTCGTTTTCTTCTGCTGTACCTGATTCATGGGCGCGATCATTTGAAATTTGTGAAAGTGCAGATTTGGCCTCTTCAATTTGTGCATTCAGCCGGGTTTCCTCATCATCAAGACGACGAAGTTCGAAGTTTTGGGCTTGCCACGCAGCGGCGGTTTCAGCCTGTTTTTCACGCAAGGGGGGCAAAGACTCTGCTTGCTCTATTTGTTGACGATTTAAGGATGCAACAGACGTCATTTGTTCTGTGACGATGGATTCTGTAGATCTAAACTCTTCCTCAGCCTCCATTTTTGTTGCTTGGGCCAGCATCCATTCTGCCAATGCCAGACGTGTTTCCAATTCTTTGATTTCTGTACTGATGTTTTTATAACGCGTGGCCTGGCGGCTTTGACGTTTTAGGCTGTCCAGTTGTGTTTCCATTCCTGCGACAACATCTTGTAAACGAGCTAGATTGGCATCTGCAGCTTTTAAGCGTAATTCGGCCTCATGGCGGCGAACATAAAGGCCAGAGACACCCGCCGACTCCTCCAGAACTTGCCGACGCTCAGCAGGTTTTGCATTGATGATCGCAGCAATTCGGCCTTGAGATACAATCGCGGCAGAGTGTGCCCCAATCGCCATGTCTGCAAATAACATTTGAACATCGCGTGCCCGTACACTTTTACCGTTGACGTAGTAGTTAGAGCCGACATCACGTTGAATGCGCCGGACGACTTCGATTTCGTCCGTGTTATTGAACAAAGCTGGGGCAGTCCTCTCGCTATTATCAAGAACAACAGAAACTTCTGCAGAATTACGCGCAGGGCGTCCTGTCGTTCCATTAAATATTACATCGTCCATTCCATTTCCGCGCAACCGCTTGGCTGAGGTTTCGCCCATCACCCAGCTGAGAGCTTCGACCAGGTTGGATTTTCCGCACCCGTTCGGTCCAACAATGCCGGTAAGGCCAGGGCCGATATCAAGATCGGATTTTTCAACAAACGATTTAAACCCGTGCAAACGAAGGCGACTAAAATTGGACATGAGGACTTTCTTCCTTTTATGTTTTATTTTTGTTTTTGGTCATCTTGTTCTTTTATTTCTGGCGCGGAGCTTGTTTCACCCGATGATGGTCCTGTCTCTGTTAAGATGCCATTAAAGGAGTCTTGAAAGACGCTCATTGCTTGGTGTCCAACGATAATTTTTAGACCATCGTTGAGAACGAAAGTCGGAGTCGAGCGGATTTTATATTTTTCTGATCCAGCTTTCATGTCACCTAGAATACGGTTCTCCAGATCCTGATTTTGGAGACACGATTCAATTTTTTCTTCAGACAATCCCGCTAATTTTGCATTTTGTTTCAGGGGTAAAAGGTAGTCTTTTTGATAGGCCCATTTTTCTTGCTCTGCAAAAAGAAGTGATTGAAAAGTTATAAACTTGTCTTCAGGCATGCAGCGCAAGATCTTTGAGGCATCAAGTGCAGGTTTGTTCAAAGGAAATTCTTTAAAAATAAATTGGACTTTTCCGGTGTCGATATAATCGGCTTTTATCTTCTCGAAATCATTTTTATGGAACTCACTGCAATGACCACAAGTTAGCGATGAGTATTCAACGACCTTGATAGGGGCTGAATCGGCACCTAATTTCCGAGGGGCCATCATAAGTTCAATAGCTGGGTCCGATGATTTTTCAGATCCTGGGATAATCGCTTCTGCTGGTGATAAATTTAATGTTTTTGTTTCAACAACCAAAGATGGAGAGGTCGGAGCAGATTCTGATGGTTCTTGGGAGGATGTTTGTTCGTCTTTTAACTCTGTTGTCCTTACGGGCTCTTCTTTCACAGGTTCAGCAGAAACAGTATCAACCGGAGGCCCGGATTTTTGGGTTTGTGGTAAGTAAACAAAGAGATAGACTCCGGCTGCGATAACAGCAAAGAGCAAGACAAGAACGATCAGTTTAGAGCTGCCGTTATCAGATGTATTTTTCATGTTTTAACCTCTTTAAGGTCTGGACATTATCCAGACATTTGTTGTCATAAATTTGTTCAGATCTTACCAAGCTATTGGCCTGTATCTTTACAGGCATATAGATAAGCCACATTCATATTTTTTCAAAGGAATGGCTTCAAAATGCCTTGTATCACTCGGAAATTCAAACAAAATTTTACATTTTCGATGTTTATCCACATTACGAGCCATATTTTATGGTTAATTTCGGCTTAAAGCAGTGGGCTTTGATCTTTTATTTCAAAAGAACAAGGTCAATTTTGTCTGGGTGAGTGGCATCCCTTTCACTTGCTAAGGCTCTGATATCGACTCTTGAGAGGTCAAAATTCAGGGTTTTGAGATAATCACGCACAGCCAAAGCCCGAGAAAGAGAAATGCGTCGGGCCGACGATTCCGTCTGATCCGGCGATCCTGCAAAAGAAATAATCTGAATTCGTGATTTTGAATCCGATTGAAAGACTTTCTGTAGGCTTGGCAGAATTTTGTTCTTAATCTGGCTCTTGGCTTTTTCTGATAAATCGAAATCTTCCGTTTTGAACACAAGCGTTTTTGAGTCTGTTGATAAAATTGGGGGGGTGGGTTTATGACGGTCAGATGGATTGATCAATTTTTCTTTAATACGGGTTTCGTCGGATTCTATTTGTTGTTCTAAAGCGGCATCGATCATGCGTAACCCGGGGCTTGGTTTTTCAACCTGTGTTGCTGTTTGTGGAACAGGCGGCAAGTTGATGGGGGGTAAAATCGGCAGGAGAGCTGCTTTTTCAACCTTGATAGGTGGAACTGCCGGCATTGTTTGCGTTGTTTTGGGCTTATAGTCTTTGCCGGATGAGTGGTTCTCTTTACTTTTCTCTCCAGATTTTTCCTTTTTTTCCAAGTTTGATTTTTTCTGTTCGGGCGGTTTAAGACGAAGAGGCGGATCTTCGGGAAGAGGAAGAAGAGGACCATCGTTTTGAGGCAGGGAATTTTTTTTTGGTAAAACTGTAACCGGATGAGAGGGGTGGAGCGCAGCAGGGGAAGCGGCATTACGCTCTGTATGAACGTGAAAATTTTCAGTTGGGTGATTTAGTAAATCCTCTACCTTTGGATCTTTATTTAGGGCTTTATTCGGATCTTTAGCCGGTAAAGCCTCTGGCTTTGGCGCTGTCATTTTGATTGAAGGAAGTTCATCCCGACTTGTATCAACCCGATTTGTAACAGGAGGCATCAAATCATTTCCAAACATGGGGGGAGGCTCGTAATCTTTCAAGTCCTGTAAGACAGAGCGATCAATCGTCACATTTGGCTTTTCATCTGTGTAGCCTTGCGGCATCTGCGCATGTGCGTTAGGCGATAGGGATGTCATGATCCCCCATCCCCAAAGAAGTCCTGTCAAGGCTATCGTTATGCGCATGCTTTTAGAGGTGTGCCTGAATAATTTTTTTCAAATCTTGATGGATTCCTACGTTGGTTGCAAGAAGGGAATCGCAGTAGACAGGATTTTGATCCCCTGCCAGGCTGACAACCTGACCGCCTGCTTCTTTGACGATCAAGGCACCTGCGGCAATATCCCATGGAGAGAGTCCATTTTCCCAGAACGCTTCAAAACGGCCTGCCGCGACATAGCACAGATCAAGAGCCGCCGAACCCATGCGGCGGTATCCGCCAATCTGCCCACCCAATAAGGTAGACAAGGTGTTGATAAAGCGGGTTTGCACAGGTTTTCCGCGGGAAGCACAATCCCCACCAGCCACAACAGCCATGGTCAGGTCTTTCCGTGCCGACACACGGAGACGGCGTTTGTCCAGCCAGGCTCCGGTGCCTTTTTCGGCATAGAAAACTTCATTTTTAACGGGGTCCATGACCAAGCCGGCAATCATTTCACGCCCTGCATCGGTCTTGCGCTCCAATCCGATGGAAATGCTGAAATGAGGGATCCCGTGCAGGAAGTTGGATGTTCCATCCAATGGGTCGACAATAAAGCGGAATTCTTCGTTGCCTGTGGCGTTCACGCCTTTGACCTCGCCACGCTCTTCCATCAGGAAACCAAAAGACGGACGCGATTTTTTCAGATCCTGGAAAATAATTTCTTCGGCGCGGTGATCGGCTGCCGACACAAAATTGGCGGGGCCTTTGCGCGATACTTGCAGGTTTTCAACCTCGCCAAGATCACGAAGCAACGATTTCGAGGCTTTTTCAGCCGCGCGATGCATAACAGTAATGTGAGCCGATGGGGAAGACATGTCCATAATCCTTGGGTTAAAAAGGAGGTTAAAAAGGGCGATTATTCACGGTGTAAATTTTTGTACTGCTCTTTCCTTAGTATGCTTTGACCTAGCTTTTCAAGTCTTTTTCGGATGTCATCGTCGTCTATCTCGGCCAAACATTCGGTCATTCTGTCCAGATCGGCCTGTTTCAAGGGCTGGGATTGGCGCAGAGTGTTGACATTCCGGTCGCTCGTATTGACAGGCGCATGGACAAAGCGGATTGCGGTAATCCATGAATCTCCGAAAATCTGGTTGATCCGTGCCAGAATCAGGTCTTTCTGGTAATGCAACACGGTGGCATCGGCACTGGTGGCGGCAATATCCAGTGTCGCCTGCGGTTTTTCACGGGCATCTTTGGGCTTGCGGTAATGGATTTTGACGGGCTGGGCCTTGATGGCCATTTCTGGCCCTATAATGTCATTCCAGTTGTTGAGAATGCGGCCCAATGCGACAAACTTCTTGCTGAACGTCGCAGACGTCAGGTTGGAAATACTCGCAGACAAAGGGCGCAGGTCAGACATTCCCTTTATGTACACGGATCACGCCCAAAAGTCACGGATTCTGTTGGGCGATTTATCTCCGTATTCTACATAGGTGCCGGAGTGGCCGGAGCTGCCGGGGCTGGGTGCGTTGTCCGGGCTGTGTAGGCGGATAAAAGCTTCTTTAAATCTCCGAGTTCTCCATCCCGCCATTCCCTCCCGTAATCCCAAGTCTCACGAAAATAGTGATTGTGATTGGTCAAGGCCGTATCAAAAAACTTTTCTAAGGCAGGAAAAGATGTTTCATCCAAAAGAGATGGATTTTTACGAAGAGCATCTAGCACGGCTTTGGGATGACCGGTAATATGCGGCTGGATATTACCTATCTTATAATCTCCACTTACGGTGTTGTTCTGAGCGTAATCTCTTAGTGTGTCAGGGGTGATAAAATTTGCAAAGAGACAGAGCTCATCCGATTCGGTGGCACATTTTTCTAAGATGCCCTTGTCCAGTGGTGGCTTTCCGTATGTATTAACTAACCATTCCAGTGGTGGGTAAAGTGGGTTGCCGGGATACTTAGGCAGCATGAAAGGCTTGAGGTCCAAAAGCACTTTGATAAGGATTGGGGCGGATACATCACTAATCAATACAGGGGTTTTAGGATCGGAAAAAAAAACCTTCTTTCCACGATTGTTAAGAAATCCAAGCTTGGTGTGATAACCAAAAATATCCTCAGGTTTCAGATTGCCAAAGATCTCAAGCTCTCTAAGAACCCCTATATTGTTAAGCAAAGAAACGATTGGCAATTCTGATACAGCATCAGAACAAAGGCCTCTATACAAATATGTCTTATTTTGTACAGCATTCTCTAAAAAGTCGCGAAGCTCTTCCGGTGTGTTAACTTGCGGAAAAGAGGATTGGGAAAAATCTTGTGTGGCTTCAGCCATTTTTATCTCTCATTCTATCTATGAATTAAATTAAATATCGGTATGGAAATCTAGCATGGCCATTTTAGTTATGCAAATATTAATTATGTTTTTGCGTGCTGGATTTTTCCGCCCAAAAGTCACGGATTGTATTCAATGTCACTGATTTTGCGCAAACGAAATGACCTGTATGCGGGGTATCCCGTTATAGATGCGGCAAAGCCGCACACAAGTTTTCTGCGGAAATGTTTTTGAACGGACACTAGAAGATTACCAATTCTTCCTATGTTGGTTGGGGGGCGGTGGGCGTATGGGCGGGTGGGGTAGGATTTTTTCCTGATTCAGGCGCATCTCCAACGGCCTCTCCAAAAAATGTGCGAATATTACCTATAACGCGTAACCTTCGGTTTAGGTCTTCTTCCTCACGGGTTATCAGATCGCTCGGGGACACGCCGTTTTTGTCTTTAAGATGATAGAGCTGGTTTCTCTGCTGGATTGTGAGACGGAGGAGGTGTCCCTGGAGAGCATCGGATACTCCATGTTGTATTTCAATAACCAATGGCAGTTCTCCGCGTTGGTTTTGTGTGGAGAGTGCCTTAAAAAGATCGTCATTTTCCAGTTTTCTGAGGAAGATATCGAGAATGTCATCGTAGCGCTCACGGATGACAAAAATCAGTGGATTATTTCCCTTTTCGGGCGCAAGATGTGCGCGCATTGTTTCGCCTATAAACGGAACGGTCGCGGCATTAAGGGCATCTGCGGAGTTCAAATTCCCAAGAAGAGAGGCGATTAAGTCTCGTGAACGGCACATAAAATTTTCATAATCTTGATTGGCCCTCTCGGATAAACCTACATTTTGCCTGTTTTGCCATTCACCGCATTGAATTGCAGATAAGGCCTGTTCCAACGCTATAGGGCTATAGAATGGACAAATATCCCGTTCGCTGCGATGTGATATCGAAGTCAGAACTCTCAGGGTATCTGCTGAGTCTAATTTGGTAAGGAGATATTTGATAGGGTTAAAGCTTACTTCAATAATATCACTAACGTACTGGAGTATGAAGGCGGAGCGATCGTTTACCGAGTCTGGTGGAGTTGGATTTCCCAATAGCGCGTCACAAAGTTCTGTGGATGAAACTCCGTCTAACAGTTTATCTGCGGCTTCACGAAATGTAGTTTCGTTTCCGCGAGCGGTTTTCATTGCTGTAAGCAATTGCGCGGCAAGGGTTTGTGTCGTGGCGGTTTCTGAATCTGGAGTGGTTGACATTTTTGGGTCCTCTAATTGAGATCAATGCTTAAAAATTATGTTAAAAACAATTAGCATAATGTCTTTCTGGTTGTCAAGAATTCGAATCTTTCGGGGGTGAGGCCTCACTGTATAGTAAATCTCAAATAAAATGAGCTTATTTTTGTGAACTCGCCCCCCTCACCCGACTTCGGCTAAAGGCCTACAGCTTTAAGCTTGCGTTTCCCTCTCCCCCACGGGGAGAGGGAGGGGTGAGGGGGGAAAACTTTCGGGGGGTTTCATGAGCAAAGTATATTATACCATTTTCACACATTTTTAAGTCACGGATTGTATTTAATGTCACTGATTTTGCTCGACTCTGCCGGTATCGCGTAGCCCGCATCTTTTCTGGATTGGATGGCGGCTTTCCATCCTTTGGGGGATGGGGATATGTGTGTTGGCCATATTTTATCGGTCAAGCATCTTTTTACGGCGCGACTTAAAACGTCAGGATTTAATTCAGGGAAAAGTTTTTGCGCGACGTTTATGCCTGTTTTTGGTGATGCGTGCAGTAAATCAAGCGCTTTCTGGATTGTTTTTTGTACAATTTCAATCGTTTCCACGTTTTCGCTGATAAAAGACTGCGAGGAATATAGGGCGGAAAAGGCATAATCTTTATAGATGTGGGCGGGGGTGTATACGACTTTTCCGCCGCGTGCTTCGGCGATAGAGATAAAGGGTTCAATGTAGAGGGCAATGTCGGCTTTATCGGCAAATAGCAAATCGGATTGTTGTCCAATCGGGGCCTCGATGATCTGCATCGATTTGAGCAGGCGTTTATGATTGGCTTTTGCGGCCCGAAGCAATGTATGGCTTGTGGAGGGAGATGGAAAGCACCCCAGACGCAGCCCGACCAAATCTTTTTCCGTTTTGATGTCATGAATAACCGGATTGTGGGTTATGCCCCATAAGGCAATGCGCGAGCATATATCTGCGATGATATATGATTTTGATGTGTGTGATATTTTTCCTTTGGGGGGAATAACGCAAAAAGTGGGATCGCCCAATCCTATATCGGCTTTTCCTGACATGACGGCCTGATAAATGTCATCATCGTTTCCGGTGGGAATAAGCTGGACATGTATCCCGTATGCGTCAAACAATCCCTTATGCATGGCAACATAGAGGGGAAGGTATATGCAGTTTATCTGTGACCATTGGGCGATGGTGATGGTTTTTTTCATATTCTGAGGCGGATTAAAGTTGACAATTTTCTTTGCGTTCTATAAATGTATCAAAAGTGATACATTTTAGCAAATAGAAAAGTGGAGGACATCTTATGAAACATAGCGCATCTTTTTTGAAGATCGTTTTATTTTTGGTGATGATGATTCCGGTGAACGCCTATGCGGCTGAAAGCGCCTATGATCGCGTGATGAAAACAGGTGTTTTGCGGTGCGGATATGCGGCGTGGGATCCGGGTGTCATGAAAGATCCCGTCACAGGCAAAATGAAGGGCCTGTTTGTTGATCTTATGGAAGAAATGGCACGTATGTCCCGCATTAAAATTGAATGGGCTTCCGAAGTGGATTGGGGACAAATTCCAGAGGCGTTGCGTTCCGGAAAAGTAGATGCTTTTTGTAACGGCATGGCTGCGGATGGCGGGCGTGCCAAAAATTTGGCGTATACAGTTCCTATGACCTATTGGAGCTTTGGGGTTGTTGTACGTGCGGATGATGTTCGTTTTCAAACCAAGCGACCGATTACCGTTGCAGATTTGAATAAGGAAAACTATTCAACCGCCTATACCGAAGGCGATGTTCTTGAAACGATCAAACAAACGGAGCTGCCGTTGGTGAAAGGGGTTCCTTTGCCTCTTTTGGGGACGCCCGCCGACAATTTGATGTATGTGAAAACCAAAAAAACCGATTTTGTGGTGTTTCCGGTTGTCATTATGCAGAGCTATGAGAAAACAAATGGCAAAAAAGATTTTCGCTTCCTAAAAATGAAGGATCCTTTGCGTGTTTACGGCAACGTCGTTGCAGTTGATATCCATGATACGGCGCTGAAAACATTTCTGGATGCCGCGTTGCTGGAGTTGATCCAGTCCAGTTCCTATGGACGGATTCTGGCCCCGTATGAAAAGGATTATCCCGGAGCATTTATGCGGGTCAAAAGCAATTATAACGTAGCAAATTAGGCAGAATCAAAGAAACCCCGAGGGATTTTGCATGAAAAATAAGGATTTATCGATTGATGATGTTCCGGATTTGAGCGGGGCCTCTTTGCCGCCTCCGAAACGGATGATCGCCTATCAGATAGAGCGTGAAATGGGACGGCAAGGTGTGTCGCGTGTAGAAATGGCCAAACGGATGGGAACCAGCCGGATGCAGTTAAATCGCTTGCTGGACCCTGACAATGACTCGGTGACGTTGCAAAGTCTCGAAAAGGCCGCCTTATCTCTCGGGATGCGGATTGTTATTTCATTTGAGGCAGGCTAAAAAGGCTTATGCCTCACAAAAATGCCCTTCCATTCGACCCGTTCGTATTCCAAAGCAATATTCTTTGTTGGTATGATCAAAATCAAAGAGTTTTGCCGTGGAGGGTCGTTGGGAATCATAAAACAGATCCTTACAAAGTCTGGCTATCGGAAATTATGCTTCAACAAACAACCGTTCCGGCCGTGATCCCGTATTTCTTGAAATTTACAGCAACCTGGCCGGATGTGCGGGCTTTGGCCGCCGCCAAGGACGAGGATGTGATGGCCGCTTGGGCGGGGTTGGGATATTATGCACGGGCCCGCAATCTGTTGAAATGTGCGCGCACCATCGTGGAGGATTGGGGTGGGGAATTCCCCCAAACGCACGAGGATTTGCTGTCTTTGCCCGGCATTGGGCCTTATACAGCATCAGCCATTACAGCGATCGCATACGGGAAGCCTGCAACCGTTGTTGATGGAAATATTGAACGTATTGCGTCACGGATCTTTGCTGTCGGGATCCCATACCCTGAGGGTAAAAAATATGTGCATCAAAAAGCTGGAGCGTTATTTGAAAAGATTGATGTATGGAATCCCTCAAAAATCAAATGTTATCCTCAGGCTTTGATGGATATAGGGGCGGGGGTCTGTACACCCCAGAATCCGTCCTGCACAGTTTGTCCTGTTCAAATGTTTTGTCAGGCACATTTGAATGAAAACCCGGATATGTATCCGATGAGAGCTGTCAAAAAAGCAACGCCCATTCGCCGTGGTGATGTCTATTGGATTCAAGATACGGAGGGGAATTTGCTGGTTCATAAACGTTCAACGAAAAGAATGTTGGGGGGAATGACCGGGTTGCCGACATCGGATTGGGATTTAAAGGATTCAGATTTGAAAAAGGAAAAAAAGGAAGAACAGAATCTGGATTTTCAGGCTATTTTCCCTGATTTAAAGCGCATAGGGGATGTTTATCATGTTTTTACCCATTTCAGGTTAGAATTGACAGTTTGGCGGGTCACTGTACCTCATTTTAAAAAGGTGTTAGAATTATCACCTGATTTTCAAATGGTTAATATTCATATGTTTAAATTAAGCGACATGGGATTTCCCACTGTATTTTTAAAAGCTGCGCGCCTCGCTCATCAAGGTTCTAAGGGTTGATCAAGATTATGTTGAAAAAAAGCTGCTTTGTTATTTTGGGTCTTTTTTTATTAGGGACAGGATCATTCTTGTTCCCAAGAGTTTCAATAGCGGAAGACCAGATTTCTAAATCCACACCGTTAAAGGATTCAAAGGTTGATCTCGGTGCCTTGGGCCCTTCTGGACCAGGGGGGGCTCCTGCGCGAAAAATTGAACATACATATACTCAGGTTAGTTATATTAATCTTTACAAGCTCGCATGGTCATATGATGCTTTTTCTCTGAGAAACGAAGAAGATTTGAATGTTTATCTGATCATCAGCGAATGTAATTTGTATCAAAAATTTTTCTTGAATGAGTTCAAGTGGGAAAAAATTAAAAATTCAACGCGTGATTTTATCGATTCAAACAGACAAAAAGTTCCCAGATATTATGAGTATGTACAGCCTATTTTTATGGGGCGGTATGATTACGCATTGCAAGGCTTCCCCATTTTGGATGCAAAGAATTTTAAAGGACAGAAAAACCTGCAATTTGCCAATTATGTACCAGGTGAGACGAGTTGCGCCCGCTTTGATCTGGACGTAGCTAAATATCCAGCTACTGGAGTTTTGACTATCCCCAACCCTTTGAATCTGGCTTTTATTCGTGTTCCTTTAAACCTTGCCCAAAAATATGTAGAGTGGCGCTCAAAACAAGGTCATCTTGAAGATAAAGAACGTCAAGCCTATATTCGGTATCGTATCCGTATTGATGGATATGATGGAATTAAAAAATATTCGTCGGGTGTGAATGCTTTCAATTTCAATGGTAAATTAATGCGCCTTGATGTGTTCGCCGATAAAGAGTTACTTCTCCCCCTGTATAACCAGGTTTTCTAAACGAACAGGTTCTAAGTATCTGTGGTTGATAACCAGGTGTATATCAAATTGATTTGGTCCTCACGGTAAAGTGAAGGGACGTGGCCTGAATCGTCAATGGTTTTGATGGTGTATTTATTGTTGGGTTTGCGGGATTTCATAGCCTCTCCAATTTCGATTGGAAAAAGGGTTGATAAGGCACCGCGCAATGACAGGGTCGGTTGAGTTGTACGTTCCCAATAGGGCCATAAATCAGCATTTCCCAAGGGTTCTTTTTCAAACATATGGACGATATCCGGGTCATAATTGCGAATATATTTTCCATCGGCGCGCTGTTTCAAATAGACATTTGCAAAATGGGACCATTGATCATCATTCAAGGCTCCTCTGGAATACGGGGTTCCAAGGGCCATTTTAAGAAAAGGAATAGATTCTGCAGGTGTATTGTAAACAGGATCAATCTTGATAATTTTTGCAATAAAATCCAGATCGAATTGCGGAACTTCGGGGCCAATATCAGATAGAATAAGCCGACGAACAGGCGAATCATCTATTCCTGAAAATCTCATCCCCAATAAGCCCCCAAGTGAGACACCAAGCCAATCGCAGGATTGAGGTTCATTGCAACCGATTTCAGTTAGAAAAAGTTTGATATCCTGAATATATTGTTCAAAATGATAATCATTATGATTGTTAAAATAAGCGCTTTTCCCTCTGCCCGGAAGATCAAGAGCTGCAACCTTGTATCCACGCGCAGAAAGAGAATGTCCAAGATACTCAAAATCTCGTGAATTCCCTGTAAGACCTGCAAAGCAGACAATTGTCTCCAGGTTTTCCTCTCCCCATATTTGATAATGCAGAGGGTACTGAAATCCTGACGCCGTGGTAATGATGGTTCCTGTTTTCATTCGGCCTTTTGGACAATTACCTGTTTCCTGAAGTTGCAATAACACCTTCGTCAGGCCTGTTAAACTTCCCAACATTCCCTAACATTTGTTGTACGAATGTGAAGTCATTTCCGGATACGGGGGTTGTTCTCTGGACAAGAGGGATGTCCTGACGAGCATCTTTTTGTTCCTGAATGTTCAAAACCTTCCCAGTTGTCGGGGCAAAGCTAATAATAACGATCTTTTCGGAAACAACTTTAGGATCCATAATGCCTTTTTTCTTCGTCTTTTGTCCCATATAATACCAAGTATTATCATCAAAGGTTGATACGGTGGTCGGTGATCCAATTTTCCGGATCACATCATCTTTTCCATCAACACCGGGAAGAATTTCTTTCACCTGGTAATCTTCCAGCAGATTCCCACGAGTAGCCGACATAGGGGTGCAGCCGGACAGAATAGAAAAAGACAAAATAAGAAGGATCAAAAAAACGTTTTTCATGTCTTTATAGGTAGCTTTAAAGTCATCAAAACTCAAGCCCCTAGTCGTGAACCTTTATTTTTCTTCACAATTACCGGGCAATTTGGTATCCTTTCTCCATTCATAAAAAAGGAGGCCTTGATGTTTTACTTATTGACCCCAAGTGGGCGCTTAAGCCGTGCAAAAGCAAAGGAGTTATTCCAGATAGTCCTCCGCCAGTCTCGCCAAGCGTTTTTGTATGAGACTTATAAAGTTCCAGACACACTAGAGGGACGATTTGAAATGGTGACCTTGTACGGAGGAATTTTAGTGAATCGTCTTTGTCGTCCAGATATGGGCCGTGAAGGTAAGATGTTGGCCCAGGCTTTTTTTGATGTTATGTTTCAAAATATCGACTGGTCTATGCGTGAGCGAGGGGTGGGGGACTTGGCTGTTCCGCATCGCATTAAAAAGATGATGTCCGATTTTAAGGGCCGGGCGCTTGCGTATGATGAAGCTTGTCGTTCAGGACCAAGTGAATTGACACATGCGCTTGTGCGGAATGTATACGGGTCTAATTCAAAACCGCCTTTGGAAATACTCCAGCAGTTTGTCCGCTATATTCAGGAATGTACAGTAGATCTTGAAAAGCAAGGGCTTTCTGATTTCTGGTCTGGCCGTCTGAACTATCCCTCTTTGCTATCCGATAACAACCAGAATGGATCTCTTTATTATGCCACTCAAGCAGCCTGAAAAATTGATCCTTCCGGAATCAGAGTGGTTTTATCCATTTGACGTTGAAGATTTACCGTCATCGGGAAAAACGGTAAAAATGACTGCAGATACACCTGTATTAAAGAGGATTGCAGAAAGACTGCTTGTTTTGGATGTTCTATCTTTGGCGGCTGAATTACGTCTAACTCCTCAAAATGGGGGGCATACTGTTAAAGTAACGGGGCATTTTAAGGCTGAGATTGTTCAGGAATGTGTGGTTACCCTTGCCCCTGTCCATTCAATATTGGAAGATGATTTTGAAGCTTGGTACGCGGATCATGAAAAAGCCATTCCCTTTAATCGTGCAAAACGCAATATGAAGACGATTGAAGAGGGGGCTGAAATCCAGATTTTAGAAGAAAAAGATGATCCTGAGGCTTTGGTAAATGGCCAGATTGACTTGGGAGAGGTTGTTATCCAATTCCTGTCGTTGTCTATAGACCCTTATCCCCGTGCAGAGTCTGTGCGAGTATCAGAAGGGGATTCATTGCCAGAGTCAGCAACTTCTCAGAAATCAGAGAGTTCTGCAGCTATGCATCTTCGTCCCAATCCGTTTGCAGCGTTAAAAAATTGGCGTCCCCAAGATTAACCTGTACAGCACGCACAAGATAACTTGATGGTTTATCAAACAATCAAATCACAACTGGCCTCTGCAGGCATTGAAGCGGCAGATTTTGAGGCGCGAATTCTCTTCGAAGATATCGCAGGGCTTAGTTTGTCTGATCTTGTCAATGGAGGAGGGCGGGATCTTCCGCCTGAAATACATCATAAAATTTTTTCAATTGTAAAACGTCGGGTGGCGGGTGAATCCCTCTGGCGGATTTTGGGGTATCGTGACTTCTGGAAGTCACGTTTCTATCTTTCTGATGATACGCTTGAGCCGCGACCTGATACAGAAACTCTCATTGAAGAGGTTTTGCGTGAAACAGACAGATCAGGATTTTCCCCACAAAAAATACTTGATTTAGGAACTGGTACAGGGTGCATTCTGCTTTCTCTGCTCCAAGAGTACCAAACGGCAACTGGAGTCGGAATTGATTTGGCAAAAGGGGCTTGCTTAACAGCAGCGCAGAATGCAACTCATCTCGGGTTGCAAGACAGGGTCAAAATTTTGAATGGGTCCTGGTTTGATCCTTTGCCTCCTGATTCTCGATTTGATTTGATTGTGTCGAATCCACCGTATATCCCAACCGAAGAGATTCGGAATTTAGACTCAATTGTTCAGAATCATGACCCGATTCTTGCATTGGATGGGGGGAAAGATGGATTATCGCCCTATAAATATCTGTGTTCGAATCTTAAAAAATATTTGGAGCCAGGTGGTATCGTTTTTTTTGAATTCGGGGTAGGGCAGGTTGATGATCTTACTCGAATCGTGGAAGAGACTGGTGCGACTCTGATTCGTGTTGCCGATGATTTAGGGGGGCACCCAAGGGTCTTAAAATTCAGGTATGGGGATAACTAAAAAAAGGATTGACGCCCCGCTTGAATAAAAGAAATGAACGGGGCAATCTCGTCTTGTTCACACAGATCGGACAAATCTGGAAGATAAACAACACAGGATGTTGTGGTGTGGGCGGGTTCAAAAAACTACATGAAGTAGTCCTTGAGATGAAAAGGACTTTTCAACTTATCCACAATCGGATAAGCTGTAAGTGAGTTTTACCGAATCAAGGGAAACAAGTTAGGAGAGCACATGAGATACGGATCAACCGCACGAAGAGTACGCAGTAACAATAGTGGAAGCAACAATGGTGGGAATAACAATTCTAACCGAGGGGGCGGAAATCAGCAACGGCGAACATTCACGAATAAAAACAAGGTTTTTGATAGCAATGGACCTGATGTCCGCATTCGAGGGACAGCTTACCAGATTATTGAAAAATATCTGACTCTGGCGAAAGATTCGGCGTCTGCTGGTGATCGGGTTCTCGCGGAAAGTTACCTGCAATATGCCGAGCATTATCAACGGATTATCAGCTCATGGGAAGATGAGTATGCACCAGATCCGTTTGACCCGCGTTACGAGGAAACGTCGGCGGCGTATGTTCAATACCTGGCGATGAAGGCCAGCCAGCCAGCTTCTGTTGTGATGGAGGATGAAAACGAATCTTTGGGCAATCACCCGCAGCAATCTGATGACGATCTTGGGCTTCCAAGCAGCCTTGTTGCGGCTCCCCGTCAGGCGGCTGAATTGGCTGATGCTTGATTTTAAAGCGGCTATATTTTCTAATTTTCATTTTTATGATCCCTGCTCATTTTATAAACAGAGCAGGGATTATTTTATAGCCAAGCCCATAAATATTTTGTTACCCCGTTCGGTCGGGGTTCCTCGGTTGTCGGGGATGACGACCGTCTAAATAATGATAGGTTTAGTCATAAAAATCCAAAGCCTGTTTTGTGATTTCTTTTTTATGGTCTTTAAACCGGTCGCTTCTTATTCATAATTATTGACGCATCTCATTTTTTCTGTTAGGGATGTGCTGCTTATTAATAAATATGAAAATAAAGTGTGACAAAAATGGCTGAAAAACAATATAATCATTGCTATGATGGAGCTGTGGACGAAACGCTTCTTGTTCAAGGTTCTGGAAATACAGACTCTATTTTGATCGCTTGTCATCCATCTTTGACGGTTCCAATGACTCCAAAAACAGCTTTCCTGGTTGCTTCTCTTCTTTTTCATGTTGATGGATCTCTTGAAAAAAATTTCAGAATTCCGACAGCGAAAGACCTAAAGCTTATTTTTGAGGCCTCAAGAAAATCCCGAAATTTGCTAAAAGGCTTCCCCGATGGTTATTATCTCTCATCAGATAGAGGTTTTTTCGGCCTCTGCGTTTATGCCCGATATTTTGGTAGGGGACCTCAAGATGGATACAATGGCTGGGAGTGGGCAAATAAAAACTTTCATTCTTTCTTTGTTTATGATCTCCCCGCTCCAGGCTAACGTTCACAAGATCTACAATTCTCAGAATGTCATGCTTGAGGTAGACACTCTCTCCCACAAGGATCGACGGTTGGGTGAAGAAAAGGGGAACCCTGGCTAGAGCGTGTGATGAATTTATAATCTTTTGGACTGCAAACCGTACTTTATCTATATCCCTTGGGCTTCTGTTTTTCAAATGCGTCCATGTATTCTGCGATAGGGTTCTCGTTACAAAATCTGTCAATTGATGATACGCCTTAGTGCCCGTTCAAAAATTTTTGGCGCATTTCTGGTGTTTTTATCATCCTCCGCCAAGTGGAGATTCTGCAAAAGCAAAACGGAATGCGCGCGGCGCCGCAAACGGTCGGGCAATGACGCACTTTATAGTATGACGCTAGAAAAGCGCGGATTTTTGAGGAAAAGTTTTTGGATAGCCACTTGGAATTGAATCATTTTATTTGAATTTTGCTATAAGCTCTCTTTTGTATCAATTTTTTGGGTTTCAGGAGAGGTGCCAGATATTGCCCCGTATAGCTGGACGGCACGGCAACAATATCTTCGGGGGTTCCGGTGGCAATAATTTGTCCGCCGCCATGTCCGCCTTCAGGGCCAATGTCAATGATCCAGTCCGCGGTTTTGATCACATCCAGATTATGTTCGATGACGACCATCGTGTTGCCCGTGTCGACGAGTTTGTGCAGAACTTCGAGCAATTTGCGCACATCTTCGAAATGCAATCCCGTCGTGGGTTCGTCCAGAATATACAGGGTTTGCCCCGTGGCCCGCTTGGCCAGTTCCTTGGCCAATTTCACACGTTGGGCTTCGCCGCCGGACAGGGTTGTGGCGGGTTGTCCCACCTTGATATAATCCAATCCGACATCGCGCAGGGTTTGCAATTTGTTGCGAATGGCGGGTACGGCCTTAAAAAATTCTGTGGCGTCTTCGATCGACATGTCCAACACGTCACTGATGGATTTATCCCGATATTTCACGTCCAGCGTTTCGCGGTTGTACCGCTTTCCCTGACATTCTTCGCAGGTCACATAGACATCGGGCAAAAAGTGCATTTCGATTTTGATAACGCCATCGCCCTGACATGCTTCACATCGCCCGCCCTTGACGTTAAAGGAAAACCGGCCAGGGCCATATCCACGGGCTTTGGCTTCGGGGAGTCCCGCGAACCATTCGCGGATCGGGGTAAAGCATCCGGTATAGGTCGCAGGGTTCGAGCGCGGAGTCCGCCCGATGGGAGATTGGTCAATGTCGATGACTTTGTCGAGATAATCCAGCCCTTCGATGCGGTCATGCGGAGCGGGAATATGTGCGGCCTTCATCAATTTCTTGCTGGCGGCTTTGAATAGCGTATCAATGGTCAGGGTGGATTTCCCGGATCCGGAGACCCCTGTAATACAGGTAAACGTACCCAGAGGAATTTCGGCGGTCACCTGTTTCAGGTTATTGCCGCAGGCCCCGACAACACGCAGGATTTCGGCTTTTTTCCCGTTTTTCTTTCCGGCACGGCGCGTTGTGGGGACAGAAATTTCCCGTTGGCCGGTCATATAGGCCGCTGTGATACTGTCGGGGGATGCAAAGACCTGCTCCGGTGTTCCCATGGCCACAATCTGCCCACCATGCACTCCGGCCCCCGGCCCCATATCGACCAGGTAATCGGCGGCCCGAATGGCATCTTCGTCATGTTCGACGACCAGCACAGTGTTGCCGATATTCCGCAAGTGATTCAAGGTTTCCAGCAAGCGGTGGTTGTCGCGTTGGTGTAACCCGATGGAGGGTTCATCCAGAACATACAACACGCCCGTCAGGCCCGACCCGATCTGGGATGCCAGCCGGATACGTTGGCTTTCTCCGCCGGATAATGTACCAGAGGCGCGATCCAGTGACAGATAATCCAGCCCGACATTGACCAGAAATTGCAGCCGTTCGTTGATCTCTTTCAAAATGCGTGTGGCAATATCGTTGTGCTGTTTGCTCAGATATTGGGGAAGGGCCGAGAACCAGTCCCGTGCGTCCAGAATGGAAAAATGTGTGGCATCCGAAATATGCGTGCCTTTGATTTTAACCGCCAGAGCTTCGGGTTTCAGACGGGCTCCGTGGCAGGATTCGCATTCGGCACTGGATTGATATTTGGAATATTCCTCGACCATCATCGCGCTGTCGGTTTCACGGAATTTGCGTTCCAGATTGGGAATGACGCCCTCAAATGGTTTGTCATCACTGTAACTGCGTTTGCCTTCCCCATAATGGAAGGTAATGGGGGCGTCGCCACTGCCGTATAAAATAACGTCCTTGAGTTTTTCAGGCAGGTCTTTCCACGGCGTATAAATATCGCATTTAAAGGCGGCGCACACATCCTGCAGAGCGCTGAGATAATATTTGGCAAAGGTTTTTGACCATGGCTCTACGGCTCCGTCGGCGATGGTTTTGCTCTCATCCGGAATGACGAGCAGAGGGTCCATATACAGGGTAGCCCCTAATCCATCACAGGATGGGCAGGCCCCGTGGGGCGAGTTAAACGAGAACAGGCGGGGTTCGATTTCCGGAATGGTGAATCCGGAGACAGGGCAAGCAAATTTTTCCGAAAATAATGTCTCGGCTCCGCTTGTGGCGTCTTCGGCGATGCACAGACCGTCCGCCAGTTTCAGGGCGGTTTCCACGGAATCCGCCAAGCGGCTGCGAATATCATCCCGCACAACCAGACGATCGACAACCACAGAGATATCATGTTTCAGTTTTTTATCCAGAGCCGGAGCCTCGCCGATCTCGTAAATGGTGCCGTTGATTTTGACGCGTTGGAATCCTTTTGCCTGAAGATCTTTCAGTTCTTTTTTATACTCACCTTTACGTCCACGGACCATCGGAGCCAGAAGATAGAGTTTGGTGCCTTCGGGCATCGCCATAATGCGGTCAACGATTTGGGTGATGGTCTGGCTTTCAATCGGCAGACCCGTCGCAGGGGAATAAGGAATACCCACCCGCGCCCATAACAGGCGCATATAATCGTAAATCTCGGTGACAGTTCCGACGGTCGAGCGTGGATTGCGGCTGGTTGTTTTTTGTTCAATCGAAATGGCGGGGGACAGACCTTCGATCGAATCCACATCCGGTTTCTGCATCATCTCGAGAAACTGACGGGCATAGGATGACAGGCTTTCAACATACCGACGCTGGCCTTCGGCATAAATCGTGTCAAAGGCCAGAGACGATTTTCCCGATCCGGATAACCCCGTGACCACAATCAATTTATCGCGTGGCAAATCCACGTTGATGTTTTTTAAATTATGTTCACGCGCACCGCGTACGGAAATGGTTGTCAGGGCCATAATTCAACTTATCTTTCTGTCGGAATATCCCGAAGATATATAGGATAAGAGACTTAAAAGGGAAGGTTTTATGATGCCCCCTTCAAAAAGGAGGCATCATATAGAGGTTATCAGTTCGTTACGCCGATTTTTTGGATTTTGATGGGGCTGGAGTATCGTCATCCATAACATCCAGGGCGGCATCGGCTGCTTCGTCGGCATCTGGCCCGGCCAACATGGCATCGGCCACAACACCGGCTTTCATGCGGATCTGGTTTTCCAGTTTGGCGGCTAATTCAGGGTTGTCGCGCATAAATTGTTTGGCATTTTCGCGTCCTTGCCCAACGCGTTGCCCGTCATAAGAGAACCATGCGCCGGATTTTTCCACCAGATTGGCCTGAACCCCCAGATCAATCAATTCACCCATCTTGGAAATACCTTCGCCATACATAATATCGAATTTCACTTCGCGGAAAGGAGGGGCCATTTTGTTTTTGACGACTTTGACCTTGGTTTCGTTGCCTGTGACCGCCTCTTTATCCTTGATCGACCCGATACGACGAATGTCGAGTCGGACAGAGGCATAGAATTTTAGGGCATTCCCGCCTGTTGTGGTTTCCGGAGACCCGAACATAACCCCGATTTTCATCCGGATCTGGTTGATAAAGATCACCACGGTGCGGGAACGGGAAATCGACCCTGTAATTTTGCGCAAGGCTTGCGACATCAAACGGGCTTGCAATCCCATGTGACTATCGCCCATTTCGCCTTCGAGTTCGGCGCGAGGCACCAAAGCGGCCACCGAGTCAATCACCAGAACATCCAAAGCACCGGAGCGAACGAGTGTATCCGCGATTTCCAGAGCCTGCTCGCCTGTATCCGGTTGCGAGATCAATAAATTGTCGAGGTTACAGCCCAGTTTTTTGGCGTAGGAGGGGTCAAGCGCATGTTCGGCATCGACGATCGCACAGGTGCCGCCTGCTTTTTGCGCTTCGGCAATGACTTGCAGTGCCAGCGTGGTTTTCCCCGACGATTCCGGCCCGAAAATTTCGATGATGCGTCCGCGTGGCAACCCACCAATCCCCAAAGCGATATCCAATCCCAAAGACCCTGTCGAAATGGCTTCGACATCCATTTTATTGGTGTCGTCTCCCGACAATTTCATGATCGATCCTTTGCCAAAGGCGCGTTCGATTTGGGAGAGGGCGGCTTCGAGAGCTTTGCCTTTTTCGGAGTTCTTGTCCATGGTTTCTGATCCTTTAAATGGGGTAACTGACATTATCTTATTCCTTTTTGCCCGATTCGTTTGTTTTTTCCTATAACTCATTTGTACCACATTTGTTCTTTTTGTAAAGAACAAAAAAAGAACAGATTTTATTTTTCCTTTTACAAGGCCGATCACAACAAAAAACCTTGTGCAAGATGCACAAGGTTAAGGTTTTGTGTGGGGCAGATGTGAAAAAATAGAGATCGGATAAAACAGCCTCTCCTTAAATTGTGTAGGCGGCTGTTCCAGATTCGGTGTCAATAGATGTAAATAAAAAGCTTGAATGATTAGAAGATACTTTTGTGACCTTCCGTTCTAGTTCTGCTAAAGAAAAAGGTTTCAGAATATAGGCATATATACCGTTGTCTTTAGCATGAATCACCGTTTCCTCATCATTTCTACCTGTCACAATGATAAAAGGAATTTCGGGATTGTTTTTTTTAAGATGCGCATAAAGCTCTGCCCCTGTCATATTCGGCATATTCCAGTCAGAGAGAACAATTCCGCGCCAATGTTTATTTTCATTTAAAAAGGCAATCGCATCCGGACCACTTTTCTTTTCAGTGATATCTTTGAAGCCAAGCTCATGCAAAAGATCAATCAAAAGTTCTCGTGATGCACTGTCATCATCAATGACAAGCGCAGGTGCACCGGTAAAAGTCGATAAGTCCGACATATTATTTTTCATGAAATACTCCCACCCAGAAGATTATTCACACCATATACTTTTTGAGTACTCTATACTTTATAAGTATACCTTGCTTTGGGTAAAGAAAGTATTAAACCCCAGAAAATCTGCTACAAGCAAGTGAAATCTAACAGTTCCAAACCCGATTAAGTTAACCTCTGCTTTATACTCGACCTCTATAATGGAAGGTGAAAAAAGTAAAAAAATCTTGGGTACAGTCGGTTAAATGATGAATAATTCTTTGGGGTCTAATACTTTTGTTCTGCTTCCTGCAGCAAGCGTAGCTCTTTTTATAAAAGACAGCGACATCCGTCAGGCCGCTTTATCGTTGACGGGTGATTGGCGTTTTGCGCGTGTTAAAATCGAAGTCATAGACGGAGATGTCGAAACGGCAATCGATTATTATGCAGATAAAACATCTCCTGATTTGTTGATCGTTGAAACACTTGAAATTACAGACGGGTTTTCCGATCGTTTGGATGTTCTTGGCGGGCATTGTGCGGACACAACTGCAGCCGTTGTTGTTGGTCCTGTAAATGATGTCTATCTTTACCGTAAATTAATAGACATGGGGGTCAGTGATTACCTTGTAAAGCCTTTGAATGCAGACGTTTTGGGGGCTGTATTTTCAAAAATACTGACAGAACGATTGGGGGCACAAGATAGCCAGTTAATCGGATGCATCGGAGCCAAGGGAGGCGTTGGAACATCTTCTTTATCATATGTTCTATCCGATGTGTTGGCTAATTCCCTTGGACAAAAAACAGTGGTGTTAGATGCTGCCGGAGGATGGTCTTATTTAAGTGTTGCAATGGGTAGGGAGAGCATTACAAATTTACATGAAGTCGCACGGACGTCTTTATCCGCAGATAAGGATTCTTTTTCACGCATGGTTGTTCCCGTTGGCGAAAAGTTATCTTTTCTGGCAACAGGAGCCGAGCCATTGATGGAAGATAGCGTTTCAGCAGATAGTTTCGAATTTATTATCAACCGGCTCATGCAAACATATCCTGTTGTTGTCGTTGATTTATCTGGGGCAAGCATTGATATTTGCCGTCATATTCTGGCGCGGGCTAATGATATTGTTGTTGTGTCGACACCGACCTTATCATCACTTCGTTCTGCCCGTGCCTTAATTCAAGAGGCCAAAACAATTCGTGGAGAAAAAGAAGACGGAATTCATATTGTCTTAAACCAAAAAGGCATTGGATCCGGGTCTGAGGTATCTGAAAATGATGTCGCAATTGCTTTGAAAATGAAACCAGAATTAGTCATTCCCTTTCTACCAAAATTGTTCGGTATCGCAGAGTCTCAAGGAAAATTATTATCAATGATTGCAGGGGCCGGAGAGATATTATCCGATGTTAAAACGTTCTTGGAAAAGAAAATTGGTATCGTTCTTGATAAATCAACCAGTTTGGAAGCTGGACCTGAAAAATCAGGACTTCTGCGTGGGTTGTTACATAAAATGAAAAAGAAATAACAAGGTCATAAGGTCATAATGGCATTTGGTAAAAAAGGATATTCGTCAGATCAGCCTACAGAGCCCAAAAATCATAAGGGGTCTGTTGCGCATGCTGAGTCGGGGTCGCCATCATCGACTGGTTCTATCGCACCAGCCTCCGAAACTCCTATTTCTTCTTCTCCTTCTCCTTCCTCTATTGGAACGGCCTCTATTGACTCTAGCTTTATGAGCGATGAGGCAGAAAAAATACATGTCACGTCAAATGCAGCCGAAAATGACTCTATGACTGTTCTTCGGTTGCAGCGCGCACGGACCCGTATTTGGTCAGATTTACGCGATGGGATCGATTTAAAAGCATTGGCAAGAATGGACAGTAAGGCCGCTCGCGAAGAAGTCAAAACCGCTGTTGAGGAAATCGCGCGATTTAGAAATCTGGACCTGACACCTCTTGAGATGACTCAAATTGCTAAAGAATGCGGCGATGATATGCTGGGTTATGGTCCGCTGGAAATATTATTGGCAGAAGATGGAATCGCAGACATCATGATTAATGGTCCTGATACCGTCTATGTCGAACGCAAAGGAAAGATCCAGAAAACAGATATAAAATTTCGTGACAATCAACATCTGGTGACAATTTGCCAGAGAATTGTTGGTGCTATTGGTCGTCGTGTTGATGAATCATCCCCGATATGTGATGCCCGGTTGCCGGATGGATCACGCGTCAATGCGATTATTCCTCCTTTGGCTGTTGATGGGGCTTGCATGACCATTCGTAAATTTGCCAAAGACAAATTAACATTGGAAAAATTGTTGGAATTTGGCGCAATGACTCCTAGTTGTGCCAAATTGATCATGGCAATCGGTCGATGTCGTACAAATGTTCTGGTCTCTGGCGGAACGGGTTCCGGAAAAACAACTATGCTAAACTGTCTGACTCGTTATATCGAAGCAGGTGAACGTATTATTACATGTGAAGATGCATGTGAATTACAATTGCAACAGCCCCATGTTGTTAGACTGGAAACCCGACCTGCAAATCTGGAAGGGGTTGGTGAAGTCACGATGCGTGATTTAATCAAGAATTGCCTAAGGATGCGCCCTGAACGGATTATTGTAGGTGAGGTAAGGGGCCCAGAGGCATTTGACCTGCTTCAGGCCATGAATACAGGGCATGATGGATCGATGGGAACAGTTCATGCTAACAATCCACGTGAGGCTTTATCGCGTATGGAGAATATGATTGCCATGGGAAATCTTAATATTCCTCAGTCTGCGGTTAGGGAACAAATTGCCTCTGCCGTCAATGTCATTATTCAGGTCCAACGCCTGCGCGATGGGTCCCGCAAAGTAACCCATGTCACTGAAATAACAGGCATGGAAGGCGAAGTGGTTACCATGCAAGATCTATTCATTCTCGATATTCTTGGTGAGGATGCCAATGGAAAATTGGTTACAAAACTTCGATCAACAGGGATGCGCCCAAAATTCTATGATAAGGCCCGGGCTTTCGGGGTCGAACAATTGGTCTTGGACGCAATGGAAGAGTCATATGGGTGATCTTTTATGTCGATCATGGGAATAGCGCTGTTATTGCTTATTAGTTTTCTTATCATTGGTGGAATGGTAGGAGGTGTTTTTCTTTTAAATAAAAAAGAACAAAAAAACAGGGTTCTTCATATTATTACAGGACAAACCCGCCCTGAAAAACAAAAGAAAGATGAGTCTCCGCATAAACGGCGTGCCAATATGGCGAAACGCCTTCATAAGGAAGGCGCAGAATCTCAAAAAGCTTCACCAATTGAACTCTTGATCCGTCAATCTGGATGGCAGATGAGTGTTGGTAAATTTTGGGTCATTTCTCTTTTTTCGGGTCTGATCATGATGGGGATCGGAAAAATATGTGGTCAGGGACTGCCGATGATTATTATGCTTGGGATTATTGGTGTCTTTGGAGTTCCACGCTTTGTTTTAAAATTCAAAATGAATAGGCGGCAGAAAAAGTTTCTAGAAGAATTTCCGGATGCTTTGGAATCTATGGTGCGCCTTCTAAAGGCCGGGATGCCTGTGGGAGAGGCTATTGCTATGGTCTCCCGCGAGTTTACAGGCCCCGTCGGCGAGGAAATGTCAAAAGTCTACGAAGAACAAAAAATAGGTATTCCGATGGCAGAGGCTTGTCTCCACGCCGCAGAGCGGATGCCAATTACAGAAATGCAAATGTTTGCAACAGGAATTGCGATTCAACAACAAACCGGATCTTCGTTGTCAGAGATTCTTATCAATCTTGCAAAGGTTATTCGTGCCAGGTTTCGATTGAAACGTAAGGTTCAGGCATTGTCGGCAGAGGCAAAAGCCTCTGCGATGATTATCGGATCGCTTCCTTTGTTGGTTGGTGTCGGTATGACTTTGATTAACCCTGATTACATGGACCCATTATACAACACATTGAAAGGAAAGTTCTTTCTTTATGGTGCTATCGGATGGATGGCATGCGGTGTTTTGGTTATGAAACAAATGATTAACTTCAGGATCTAGATCTTAAAATGTTTGATGAAGATATTGACCAAATGATTATCTTGATTGTCAGTTCATTGCTGGCCATGATTTCATTCGTTGCAGTTGCAATTCCTTTTCTAAAGCGGACAGAAAGGAAAGAGCAGTATAAAAATGTCATTGAAAAGAAACGTAAGGCTTTATTCGAACAAGCCAAGGAACGTGTTGTTTACAACGGAGAACAGAAAGCAGCCTCTGTTCGTGAATCTCTTGCTTTTTTCTTTAAAATCCAACAAATTTTTGGAGCTTTAGGTGAAAAAGTCCACGATCAGATGCTTCAGGCTGGAATTCGTGATCCCAAGGCCCCCTTTATTTACCTGATTGCGCGTGCTGTGATTCCTATCGTTGCGATGCTCTTTACAGCTTTGATTTTGGGGAATGGTGAGAGAGAGATGGAGCCAAATAAAATTTTTACAATCGTTCTGGCAATCGGGGGGCTTGGGTTTTTTTTGCCTCGAATTATCTTGAAAAATCATATTATCAAACGTCAGCAAGAAATTAATGTCACTTTTCCGGACGCTTTAGACATGATGTTAATTTGTGTTCAGGGGGGCATCGGTCTGGAACAAACAATTCAACGCGTTGGAGATGAAATCGCAGAGCATTCCCCAACCTTGGCAGAGGAATTGGGTATTCTAAGTGCTGAAATGGGAATGCTGAATGATCGTCGTGGTGCTTTACAAGACTTTGCGCGGCGGGTAGGGAGTGGTGCCGCAAAATCATTTGCAACAGCTATGATCCAGGCAGAGCAATACGGGACATCGGTTTCTAATGCGATGCGTGTCATTTCTGATGAGTTGAGGGATCAAAGAATGGCAGCAGCCGAGCAAAAAGCAGCGTCCTTGCCACCAAAGCTGACCGTTCCCATGATTTTATTTTTTCTTCCTGCCTTATTTATTGTCATTCTGGCCCCTGCATTTTTGGCGGCTAAGGCCGCAGGGGTAGGAGAATAGCTAGGAAACAGGCGGATTAGTCTTTCTGTGCAACTTGATCTGTTGTTTTTGTTGCAATCGGAATTGGATATCCTTTGCGTTCCTTTACAACTTTCCGAATTTTCTGCCAGTCCAGATTTTTGACATCCTTACCTGCAACTCGCATAATGTAACTTAAATCACGCTCTGATAATTGATAATCAGGGACAGTGCCCTCATGCTCCATGATTGCTGCTTGTTCCTGCGTCGGGTGTACCTCTAGAAACAACCGATTATCAATCCATGCGGCTTTGATGGGTTGATCAACAACAGTCACTTTTGTTCCGACAGGCGCCATATCAAAGATTTGGGTAATGTCCTCTGGAAACATCCGGATGCAGCCGCTACTTACCCGACGACCGATCCCGTAAGGCTTGTTTGTGCCATGGATCGCAATTGTTGGAAAACCAAGATAAAGAGCATGGGACCCCATCGGGTTATCAGGGCCTGGTGGAACGCTGATGGGGAGGGTGGGGTCTTCTTTCCTCATCCGGTCTGTGGGGGTCCATGTCGGTCCATCTTTCTTGCGGACAACTGACGTGATGCCCAAAGGTGTTTTTAAACCATCGCGCCCAATTCCGATCGGAAAAGTCAGTGGTTGTGAATTCGGGGTTTTATAATAGTAAAGGCGCATTTCAGCCAGGTTAATCACAACACCTTCATGCACCGCATCAGGTAGAATATTGAGCGTCGGGATAATAATATCTGTTCCCGATCCAGGCAGCCAAGGGTCGACGCTCGGATTTGCGGCCCGCATCTCAACAAAACCAACGCCATACTCACGTCCGATATGAACAAGCGTGTCTTCATAAGATGCCGTGACTTCTTGCATCTGTCCAATATATGGTTTTGTATAGGGGGCATAAGACATTTTTCCAAGCCCAGATGCTGTGCCAGAAGGGCTTGCGATCGCAAGAGGGGCTAAAAAAAGAAGCAACACCGAAAAGGCCCATATTGATAAAGGCGATGCGCCCGCAAACAGATATTTTTTTAATATTTCCATTTTAATCTCTTATAATTTCAGTAACACAATATTCATCACAACAGGCCTTTTAATGTCTCTGTAACTTTATCTATAAAGATATCTGTCGTTAAGTAAGGTTGATCTTTTCCAATTAATAAGGCCAGGTCTTTCGTCATATGTCCGCGTTCAACTGTCAGAATGCACGCTTTCTCAAGAGAATCTGCGAATTTTATAACCTCAGGTGTCTTATCGAATTGTCCACGATATTTCAAGCCCTGAGTCCATGCAAAGATAGAGGCTATAGGGTTTGTAGATGTCTTTTCACCTTTTTGGTATTGCCGGAAATGTCGTGTGACTGTTCCATGTGCCGCCTCGGCCTCTACTATCTGGCCATCCGGAGTGAGGAGGACAGAGGTCATCAACCCCAGCGAGCCAAAGCCCTGTGCGACAATGTCTGATTGAACATCGCCATCATAGTTCTTACAGGCCCAGACCATCCCGCCGTGCGATTTGAGGGCAAAGGCAACCATATCGTCAATCAAGCGATGCTCGTAAGTCAGGCCCGCTTTATCAAATGCGGATTTGAATTCTGTATAAACGTCGTTAAAAATATCAATAAACTTACCGTCATAGGCTTTTAGAATCGTATTTTTTGTTGACATGTACAAAGGGCAGTTCCGTGCAAGAGCGTAGTTAAAACACGCATGTGCAAAGCCACGAATGGAATCGTCCACATTGTACATTCCCATCGCAACGCCAGGACTTTTGAAATCAAATATCTCATATGTCTCGGCTGCTCCACCATCTGCAGGTTGAAACGTCATCGATAGTTTTCCGGGCTGAGATATTTTAAAATCTGTCGCTTTATATTGATCCCCAAATGCGTGGCGCCCAATAATAATGGGGGATGTCCATCCGGGGACATAGCGTGGAATATTTTGACAAATAATGGGTTCGCGAAATACTGTTCCATCAAGAATATTCCGAATCGTTCCGTTCGGAGATTTCCACATCTTCTTAAGATTAAATTCCTTTACCCGTGACTCATCGGGCGTAATCGTTGCACATTTAACCCCCACCCGGTATTGCTTGATCGCGTTGGCAGCCTCAATTGTTACTTGATCGTCTGTCGCATCACGGTTTTGTATGGATAAATCATAGTACTTTAAATCCACCTCCAGATAAGGATAAATTAACTTATCCTTGATCCAACCCCATATAACGCGGGTCATTTCATCTCCGTCGATTTCAACGATGGGATTGAGTACTTTGATTTTGGTCATAATAAATCCTTTTTTTAGACCTCTGAATATTACAGGAAATTTCATCGAAGCTAAAGGGGCCATAGCTTAAATCTTGATTGCATTTTTATGGGTAAAATAGCAAAATACCCCCTAGGTCATAATAAAAGACCAAAAACCGATTGTTTTAGGAACAAATGAATGAAGATTTTAAGATTAAGTGCTTTTGCAATACTGGCTTTAACCCTCTTTGCTGGCGCTGCAAAGGCAGATTACGCAGTCTGGACTGATGCGAAAACAGGTCTTACCGTGAGCTTTCCAGATACATGGGCACAAATCAATAATCAAATTCCTATAGATGTCATCACCTTGTCTGTCCCGTCGGGAGAAGCAGCGGCTACTTGTAAAGTCAGTGCACAGGAGGACCGACGCTTTCTGATTTACCCCAATAAATACCGCCCTGATATTCGGGACCAGAATTTCGCAATCAATTTCTGGGAGAAGTATGCTGCTCGGTATAGTTCTGTCAATTTGATCCGTTATAGCGATAATGCTGGGCTTGGTCAGGGATTTTCCAGCATGGCTCTTGTGTCTTTCCTTGTTCCTCCCGATAATCCAGAAACGTCAGATTATCAGGATCGCGGGGGGATTATGGCCGTAACAAATTATGGCGATAAAGTCTATGTTGCGGAGTGTTCTTCGGCATTGCCCAATTACAGTCTTTACCACGTTCAATTCATGGATTTTTTTAAATCGATTTCTTTCAAGAAATATTATCATGAGTTGGTTGTTGGTGATTACCGCAATTTTCTGAATACAATGGGAACGATTGATGTTCCATTCCCAAACGCTGTTAGCCGTTCGACATATTAGCCCATGTTTATTCAAACCGAATCTACTCCTAATCCGCAGACCTTGAAATTTATTCCGGGTATGGTTGTTATGCCCGAAGGAGTTGCAGAATTTCGAACGCGCGAGGAGGCCGTTACCCAATCCCCTTTTGCAGCCCGATTGTTTGATATCAAAGGGGTTAGAGCGGTATTCTTTGGGGCCGATTTTATTTCAATCACAAAGGATCAGGATTGTGATTGGGCGGATATTAAAACTTTTATTCTGGGGGTTTTGTTTGAACAATTCAGTCTGAACAAGCCGGTTATCTATCCTATCTCAAATGGGGATCAAGACACAGGACAAGATAGTCATATTATCCAAAAAATAAAAGCCATTCTAGATGAGCGTGTTCGCCCTGCTGTTGCGAGAGATGGGGGGGATATTGTTTTTCATAGTTTTGAAAAAGGGGTTGTCTTCCTGAAAATGCGCGGAGCTTGTGCAGGCTGTCCCAGCTCGACAATGACTTTGAAATCAGGAATCGAGAATATGTTGCGGCACTTTATCCCAGAAGTTTTAGAGGTTCGAGCTGTCCCCGATTAGTGGGGTCCACTTTATTTTTCCATAATTTAAAATAATCTTGATTCTTGTATTACATAATGTTACCTTCTTTCTGGTTCAACTTACCAAAGAGATGGTTTTATAGAATGCTAGCCATATCAAGTTCATTTCAAGAATCTGGTCAAATTGTCGATTCTTTGCCAGACGGAGGGCAAAACGGCAGCGCAGTGCCTCAGCAGCGGGCCTGTCAGGATGGTATTGAAATCGATGGTATCTACATTAAGTGCGTGTCCGCTGAAGACGCCTACAAGGTCTTAAAATTGCTGAGAGATGGTCCGATTTACCCCACTTTTAATTTTGATGCACTTGCCCTTCTTAAAAAAGCTGAGGAGGGGGAAGGCGAAGACAATGATAACTCTCATAAACCCCCTTCAATCCCAAATGTTAGGCTACTTGAGATTCGTAGTTTAGAGCGTCTATTAAAAAATTCTGATTTCCACAAACCAATTTATGACTCTCTTCAGGGGAATACTTCAAAAAATATTTATATTCTTACAGAACATTCAGACACCGTATCCCCATTTCGCCAGATTTGCTTTAAAATCAGTTTTCAGGATGATCGTAGTATAAAATTTAATATCGTGTATTATTTTTTCTCAGGGAATAGGCCTTCTTCTGCAGATGACATTTTTTTAATTATCGGCCCAAAAGACGATAAGGATCGTGTCATGAGCTGTGGCTATGATTTCGCTACCGAGATTTTCAAACCCACTGCCCCTAGATGAGATAGGGGACAAACAGGCGAGGGCAACCATCATAACGGAATGACTGGTTTTATATTATGAGGTGCTGCGCAGGGGTTTTGTCTTGACATTTGCGGGAGCGTCAATTTGCCACATTTTTTCGATCGCATAAAACTCGCGAACTTCTGGCCGGAATAAGTGAACAATCACATCACCGCAGTCAACAACCACCCAATCTGCGGCAGGCAAGCCTTCAGTCCGTATAACTTCGAAAGAAGAGCTTTTGAGTTTCTCATCAATTTTGTCAGCAAAGCTTGCAACCTGTCTGGAAGATGTCCCTGATGCAACAACCATATAATCCGCGAGGGATGTTTGGCCCATCAAGTCAATCACTTCGATTTCTTCTGCTTTGCTTGCATCCAATACCTCGACAATCAGGTCCTTTAAATGCGCGGGAGTATGCTCTCCCAGTGGTTTACGCGTGCCCAAGGGGGTGACGCTCCTTTCCGTGTGTGGTGGTGGGTTGGTCGATAGGAAACGCCCAACATTGATCAGTATTTAAAAAAAACATATGAATGTCATAGCAGGCGATATGGTTTCTGTAAACTAGACTTTCGTAGGATAATGTAAATTTCTTCATCCTTTCTATTATATACTTTTTCGTATTTTTTAGCAAATCGCCTATAAAATCCATTGAATTTAATATTGAATTTAATGGAGTGTTTTGGAAGGGGGATCATTCCGCAAAACGCAAGTTCCTATTCCCTTTCCGACAGGATTATATGGGGTATTGTCGTTTTCTGCCAGAATATCCATGAGTTTTTCTCTCGCACGAGACAACCGGGATCTAACCGTTCCCAGAGGGATTTGAAGGGCTTTTGAAACGTCTTCATAACTCATTTCATGTGAACAAACCATGATTAATATTTCCCTATATTGAGGTGTTAGATCTTTCATCGCATGGGCCACTTCTTTGGCCATGACCTCTGTTTCCTGTACAGCCTGGCAAGATGCGGAAAGGAGCATTGGCTCTGGATCATATTGTGATTCATAGCGAATTTTCCGATTGTAGCCAGTGACAAATGAATTGTACATAATCCGCGAAAGCCAACTAAAAGCTTTTGTATCTTTTGTATCTTGATCAAATTTTTCCCGATGGGTCAGGGCTTTCAAAAGCGTCGTTTGCAGTAAATCCTCTGCATCCGCCTTGTTCCTGCATAATTTGATCGCAAAACGGTTAAGCCCGTCAATTTCTTTAAACAATACGGCATCTGTTAACATCTTGGTCTCCATGTCTGTTGTCCATGGAGGTAATTTAATCTCCTGTTGTTATCTGCGGATGTCGGTTGTGTTGCCGAATTGAAAAATAATGTTTCTATTTTGTAACAATCCCCCTATATTGCTTGCTGAAACAGGAGTATTATGAGTAAAGCAACAATATTAAGCGTTGATGATGACGAAAATTTGCAGTTTGTTTTAAGAGAATATCTTGAATCAGATGGCTATAAAGTTTTACGGGCGCATGACTTGAAAGAGTTTTCTGCGTGGTTAGAGCAAGGAAGTGCCATTGATATTGTTCTTCTGGATCTTGTTTTAAAGGATGCAGAGGGTCTGTCTCTTATTTCAACAATACGTTCCAGAATTAACGCTCCAATTATTATTGTAAGCGGTAAAACAGATACAACAGAAAAAATTGTTTGCCTTGAAATGGGGGCAGATGACTACATTACAAAGCCTTTTGAAATGCGAGAATTGTCCGCCAGGATTAAAGCTGTTCTTCGTCGTTCAAAAGAGCCCACTTCACCCAACGACTCTGTTGCCTTGAATGAATTACATTCAGAGACCTATACAGGAAGAATATATTTCGGGAACTGGTATTTAGATTGCGGCCAATATCAATTGTATGATCTGAATGATAAAGCAGCAGATTTAACATCTGGTGAATTCAAATTGCTTGAAATACTTGCTCTATCAGCCAAAAAAGTTGTTACTCGTGAGCGACTTTTTGAAATGACGCGCGATTCATCAAACTTTGATAGCTATGATCGGGCAATAGATATTCAAATCGCCCGTATCCGTAAGAAGATCGGTGATGATGCCAAAAACCCGCAGGTTTTAAAAACAATACGTGGTGTCGGTTACATGTTCTGTGCTGATATCCAGAAAAAATAAATTTAAAATAAATTTTTGAAATATAGGGAACAAAAATCTTTTTGATTGGTTTGATCATCGTCATCAAAAAACGATCATCAATCATAATCAAGGAGATTAAAATGAAAATTATAAACCCTCATATTGAACAATATCCATCTGTTGAAAAAATTTCTGAATCCTATGATAACTTAAAAGAGGGGGTAACAGAGCTGGCCGGGCAGGTTAAGGCAGATGCGTCCGATGCCGCAAGCCGTGTTGGCGCCCGTACCTATGACTTTGTTAAGGACAAATTAGAGTCGGCGCGTGCTGAGGCTTCTTCAGACCTTGGAAAAATTAAAACATATATCCGTGAAGAGCCCGCAAAAGGTGTTGCAATCGCTTTTATTGCAGGCGCTGTTTTAAGTCTTTTGCTTCGTCGTAGGTAGATTGCCGCCAGTTAACGGCTGTCCGGATTTCTAGTCAGGAGATAAAAATGATTGGGTTACTTCCATATATAGATCAAGTTGTAAAGTTTGTAAGCCATTCATCTCCTGGCAGAGACTCGCAGAAAATAGAAGCAGAGAAAGTTATTTTCTGGATGGCATTTTTCCTTGCTGTTTTGTCATACGTTATGATTATGGCAGGGATTGGGGTTTATCTGGTTAGCCGGTATGATGCATCTATTGCTCTTCTTTCCATCGGTTTGATAACTCTTTCAACCATGTTTCTGATGCTTGCACTTTACAGATTTTACCTTCATATCCGTCGTCAAAAAATTCAACGCAAGTTCAAAGAAATTGCCGATGAATTGTCGGGAATGTCGAATGAAATTTTAAGTAAGTTTGATGATGGCGTGAAAGATAATGCCCTTCTGATTGCCGGAGTTTCCGCAGTTCTTGGATATGTTGTTTCAAGAAAAGTTTTCTAACGCAGGTTTTGCACCTTATCATTGTTATCAATTTTTATAAGGAGATTAGAATGAATAAAAATATAATCTTGTCGATTATTGCTGTCTGTCTTGTCGGAATAGTTTCTATCATGCTTTTAAATAGAGATCATCAGGCAGGACCTGCTGAAAAACTATCTAATAGTATTTGACGAGGTCACAGAAGAAATTGTCGATGAAATTGATGATCATACAACTTCAACAAAATAGGAGAGTCAGATGAAAAGCGTATTAATGTGGATTATCGGAATACCAATTCCTGTTATCATTCTTTACAATATTTTCTTTTAAAACGATCGGGAAAGATGATTTGGGGCGTGTCTATATCTTATTCATGGCACGCTCTAAATCTATCTACCTCTCTCTTTGTCTTATTTTAACAGGCCGTCGGCAAAGCCGCACGAAATTTTAGAAACCACAGAGGGCAGAGAGATAAACAGAGTATGATTAAAAAGAAAGTTTATGCGCTCAATTCAAAGCGAGGATCGTTTTTAGCCTCTGTTACTGGTTTTTGGCCACCGGAAGGGGGTCTAAACTCAGATCGAGTGGGGGCGAATGGGGCAGGAGGGGGTGAATGTGGGGCTGTAACATCCCCAAACGAGCTTGTTGGGACAACAGGTGTGGTAATAAAGCCGCCAGCACCAACATTGGTTTTCGGTGTATTATGAAGGATAGCACCGGCAACCATTCTATCAAGACCATTAACCTGAGTTGCCGCACGCACATTGGCATCCATCCGCACAAAATTTTGCTGGATCAGACTTTCGGCGGGCGTTAGAGGAATAACTTGACCATTTTTGTCGAGTTTATACTGGGTTCGCCAAATATCGCCCCCTGTCAGGAGGTCATCATTCATTGCGGCCCCTTTGGCGATGAGTCGTTCGACCCTTGCTGTCACTGGGGATGAAGGCAAGGGAAGGAAATTCGCACTCCGGAACCCCACCAATTCTTGTGCCACGGCACTGGTTGGTGGAGAGAAGAGTGGAGAGAAGAGAAGAACGTCAAGTTCAGCCTCCCGACGGCTGGCAAAGATAAAACGCCAATCGCAATCTGTGATTTGAAGACCGCTAGTTTCATCGGCATCCGCGACTGCTCCGGTGGGGGCAAATTGGTCAACAATCGTAGCACTATGGTTTCTAGGCCTTAAGCCATCACGACCAGTGTGACCAACCCGAGATGGATCGCGGTCACAGAGCGGGTCTAGGTCAAAAGAGGGCTGATTTGCAGCAGAGGTTATTCCTCGTGCATTGAATTTCAAAAGATTTTTTTTTCCTGCGCTCGGCATGTTTAATTCCAATTTTATATGTCAAGCTTACCATGACTTCCCCCGATTTGGAACAAATTTTTATTATTTTACCTTGTTGGGCAATTGTTTTCTGGAAATTATGGGGTTAGGGCGTGATCGTTTGTTGTTCCTGTACTTCCTTGTGGGGTGAAATTAGGGCTTGTTTTTTGATCTTGAAGTCCTTGCATTAGCCGTGCGAGATCGGATGGGAGATGAAAAGCCTGCCCTTCAACGCTTGTCATCAAGGCGAGCATCTTAGCAGCAGTTATACTTGCCGCTGGGTTATAAAAGCGATTCTTGTCTTGAGCCTGTGTGATGGCCAAACGAATGGCGTTTCGTGTGTTTCCTGTGGCCGTGCTAAAGGCGTTATTAAGAGGTGTATTTCCTCCACCATAACGCAGTTCGGACATGCTTTTGCTGTCGCTCTCTCTAATCCCCAGAGGTAAAACCCCGAGATCTTCTTGCCGATGCAAAAAATTTACAAGAGGAATGAGTCGATCAAGTGCGGCAAAAAAATGTCCTTGTTCTCCCAGTCCCCAGAGGGTAGTCACGTCATTTTTCCAAAGATCTTCCGGGGAGCCCTGTTGTGTATCATTTAAGCATGATAAGGGGTGGATCTCTTGTGGTGATGGAGTCTCTTTGAGGAAAAAATGATTTATGTATAAAAATAAAGTGTGCATTACAAGAGCATTACGACAGGCAGAATTCGATAAGGCAACTTTGGTCATATTTATAAACTTGGTATATTCATTTCCGTGCTGAATGGCGGCGAGTTCGATGCCAGCCTGCAACCCCTCTGTCTCAAAACATGGATCGTTCATAAGAGCTTGATACTGAGGAGGGCTCCAAATAGAATCAAAAGCTTCTTTTACAGATTGAGGGGCTTCTAGGCTGAGGTACTTGAAAAGGCTATATGTGATATCAAATGCGTCCTGATATTTTTCGTCGCTTAAAAGCCTTTGAAGCGCATCAAAAAGGCTGGACCAACTCTTGCAGTCGTATTCACTTTTACGAAAATTTTCGACGATGGCTCTGTTTGGGGACATTTGGGTTGCGGAGATCATGGAATTATCCTTTTTCCGGTGTTTAAACGAAATATATAGCCTTGAGAGTTTTTAGCTTATCGTTGTATGTATGTCAAATGTCTCTATGAAAAATAACGAGAAGCGGCCTTATTGTTTTAAGTACGGCCCCCATTCGGGCCCCGATTTGGAACAAATTTTTATTATTTTACCTTGTTGGTGGCAATTTTAACGGGATATTAAGTACGGAAGGCTTTTCATTGGTCGCCCTTAATGCTAAGTGAGGGAGCTAAGTGAGGATAGGGCGTTTGTCCGCCTTTTTACGAATCATTCGAAACCGGAGATAATTTTTATGAATATCCATGAATATCAAGCCAAAGAATTGCTGGCGAAATATGGCGTTGCTGTTCCCAAAGGGATTGCGGCGATGAGTGTAGCCGAGGCTGTTGCCGCTGTGGACCAATTGCCAGGGCCTCTCTACGTCGTGAAATCCCAGATTCACGCAGGTGGTCGCGGTGCGGGTAAATTCAAAAACAATCCGGAAGGCAAGGGCGGTGTGCGTCTTTGCAAAACCAAGGACGAGGTAAAAGCCGCTGCCGAAGCGATGATGAACCAGGTTCTGGTGACCAAACAAACCGGCCCGGAAGGCAAGGAAGTTCAACGTTTATACGTCACTGACGGTGTGGACATTAAAAAAGAATATTACTGCTCGGTTGTTCTGGACCGTGATACGTCCCGCGTGACCTTTATGGTGTCGACCGAAGGCGGTATGGATATCGAAGAAGTCGCCGAAAAACATCCCGAGAAAATTTTCAAAGCGGCCATTGATCCGGCGTCCGGCATGTTCCCGTTCCATGCGCGCAAACTGGCCTATGGTTTGGGCTTGGAAGGCGACGCCGTGAAATCTGCGACCAAATTCTTTATGTCCCTCTATAAAGCTTTTGTCGAACTGGATGCATCGATCGTGGAAATCAACCCGCTGATCGTGACTGATAAAAACGAAGTCTGTGCGTTGGACGCCAAAATGAACTTTGATGACAATGCGATGTTCCGTCAGAAACTCGTGGCGGATATGCGCGACGAATCGGAAGAAGACGAAAACGAACGCGAAGCCAAGAACTGGGAATTGTCCTACGTCCGTATGGATGGCAATATTGGCTGTATGGTCAATGGGGCCGGTCTTGCGATGGCGACCATGGACATTATCAAGCATTACGGGATGGAGCCAGCCAACTTCCTCGACGTGGGTGGTGGAGCAACAACCGAGCGCGTAACAGCGGCTTTCAAAATCATTTTGTCCGATCCAAAGGTCAAAGGCGTTCTGGTCAACATCTTCGGTGGGATCATGAAATGCGATATCATTGCCAACGGGATTATCGCCGCGGCGAAGGAGGTTGCGTTGTCGGTGCCATTGGTTGTGCGTCTCGAAGGAACCAACGTCCAATTGGGCAAAGACATCCTGAACAATTCAGGTTTGCCGATTATTGCAGCGGATAATCTGGATGATGCCGCCCGCAAGATTGTGGACGCCACCAAAAAAGCCCTCGCAGCTGCTTAATGTCTTTCTAGCCCTCTCCCCCCATTACTTTTTGGGTGGGAGAGGGTTGGGTGAGGGGAAACTGAATGACCGAACGATTCGAACAACGTTTTGCCGACTACAAACAGGCACTGGCTTCTTTGGAAGATGGCTTGGTGATTGCCCGGGATGAATTGCATCGGGACGGGATTATTCAGCGCTTTGAATTTACTTATGAACTGGCGTGGAAGACGATCAAACTGTGGCTTGAAACCAAAGATGTGTTTGTCGGAAATGCCAAGGATGCGTTACAGGCCGGACTGGAAAACGGACTGATTACGGATGGAAATTTATGGTCATCTTTGCACCAGAGCCGGAATCTCACTTCTCATACGTATGATGTGGTCACAGCCGAGCGTGTGTACGGGGCGATACGGCATCAAGCCTTACCGGCCTTTAAGGACTTGCTACAACGTTTGGAAACAAAGGGGTAAACGGGCAGGTGAAAAATGGGTGACATGGTATTCGGTTTATCGGACGATATCGTTGCCCAATTGCGTGCGGTATTTGATGCCCAGCCACATATAGATCGCGTGGATATATTCGGATCGCGGGCGCGGGGAGATTATAAACCTTCCTCTGATATTGATCTGGCGGTATATGGAACGGCTGATTTCTCGTTTCAAGATTATGTGTCGCTGATGAGTCGAATTGAATCGTTGCCGATCGTGTTTAAGGTGGATGTGGTGGATATGACAGTGTTGGATAAGCCAGCCTTAAAAGAAACTATTGCGCGCGATGGAAAAGTTTTTTGGAAGCGGACATTTATATAGGTAGGGTATGGATAACGACAAAACAAGCATAGACATTGTTGCTGATCATTATAAGTCAAAATATCCGGGATATTCCTCCCAGATCGAAGAATTTAAAAATGCTTTGATTGAAGATGGAAATATTTCGGATGATGATGTTGTGTGGGTTTCTATGGCGTTCGAAAATTCTTTGAAAAAGGTTTTTTCATCAAAGAACCCAGAGGAACATTTTCGAACTGGAGTTGCTGAATTAAAATTTATATCCGAAAGAGCTAATAATACACGCGTTAAGAATATAGGAATAATTCTGGTGGTGTGTATGATGATCGTTGCTTTGGTCTTTTTTGGGGGGCCTCATGTAACACTGGTTATGGATGAGATAAAATATTATTTGGGGGCGATGCTATTGGTTGCTTTGGCGTTTTCGGAGATCGTAAAACGCCCGTCCAAAAGTAAGTTTTTGTTGTTTTTGTCCTGTGCCGGTCTGGGGCTGTATGATGCCGCTAACAAATTGATACATGGTTTTTCTTTCGGAGATGGGGTTTATTTATGCGGAATATTTTTTTTCTTGGTTATGGTGCTCCGGAATGCCAGTAATATGTGGAAATAAAAGATATAAAATTGTCGGAAATATTCAGGAATTTTTGTGTTCTCTGTGGTGAAAAAATAAAAAATCTGTTACGTTACACAAACTAGAAAGGACTAAAATAAATGTCAGTACTTGTTAACAAAAATACCAAAGTGATTTGCCAAGGGTTTACAGGTGCGCAGGGGACGTTCCACTCCGAGAAAATCCTAGTATGATGCCGGGAAAGTTGGATTTTTAAGCGCAGAGGGTAGAAAGTGAAAGAATATTTTGTTTCTTTATTATCATTGATGTTAAAGTTAGGATGGGCTGTACCTCTTGTGTTGTCTAGCTATTTATTTTTTTCGTGGGCGCCTTACTGCCTGAAGTCAGATATGATGTGCAGCTTTCCTGGTGATAAAATAGCCGTAAATCTAGCAATCACATCTGCTGTCTGGTTGGTTGTGTCGCTACTCACCATTCCCCTCATTCAAAAATTTCAAATTAGAAAGGACTAAATAAGTGTCAGTGCTCGTCAACAAAAATACAAAAGTGATCTGCCAAGGGTTTACCGGTGCGCAGGGGACGTTCCACTCGGAACAGGCCATTGCTTACGGAACCCAGATGGTGGGCGGTGTTACCCCTGGGAAAGGTGGAACAAAGCACCTGAACCTTCCTGTATTTGATACCGTAAAACAGGCCAAAGCGGAAACAGGATGCAATGCATCTGTGATTTACGTTCCGCCACCGTTTGCAGCCGATGCCATTCTGGAAGCCATTGATGCCGAAATTGAATTGGCGGTTTGTATTACCGAAGGGATCCCTGTTCTGGATATGGTCAAAGTAAAACGCGCTTTGTCTGGCTCCAAAACACGTTTGATCGGTCCAAACTGTCCGGGTGTGATTACGCCGGGTGAATGCAAAATCGGGATTATGCCAGGCCATATCCACAAACGTGGAAAAGTCGGGATTGTCTCACGTTCCGGGACATTGACATACGAAGCTGTGCACCAAACAACCGCGGCTGGCCTTGGTCAATCGACCTGTATCGGGATCGGTGGAGACCCTGTGAATGGTACCAACTTTATCGATGCGTTGGATCTGTTCCTGAATGACGATGAAACCGAAGCCATCATCATGATTGGTGAAATCGGTGGATCGGCGGAAGTGGACGGTGTCAACTTCTATAAAAACCACGCCAAGAAAAAACCGATTGCAGGCTTTATTGCAGGGGCAACCGCGCCAAAAGGAAAACGTATGGGCCATGCCGGTGCGATTATCTCTGGCGGGAACGACACCGCCGAAGTCAAAATCGCTGCCATGAAAGCCGCAGGCTTTATTGTGGCAGAAACCCCGGCGCATTTGGGCGAAGCGGTTCTGAAAGCGATTGCGGCTTAAGACTGGATGATATGCTTATAAAAACGGGGGCTGCGGCTCCCGTTTTTTTCGTTGACAGCCACCTGTATTTTTAATATTCGTTATTCATAATATAAAAGGCGTGTGATGGCTCAAAAATATGAAGAGTGGATGGCGGTATGGCGCGCTGCTGCGGCTCACAGAGATTTATCTTACATTATTGGGCACCTGAAAGAGGTGAATGCCGCTTTTGGGCCCGTTGATATCTATGAGTTGAAAGGGGGGGGGCAAAAGAGCAGGCAAGGAAGTTCCACCGAGAGACTTTTATCCCTTAGTTTCGATTTGATTCGGGATGGTGTTATATCTTTGGAGCATTCTGTTGAGGCAATAGCGATTACGCAACAAATTGTTGAGTTTATGCAGGGGGATCAAAAATATAGAAGCTGTAGCAAGGAATATGCTGAAAAATTATATGCGATGCAGGCAGGAACTTATGATCTTATAGACCAGCTTAGGGTTTTGATTCAGCAGGATCTAGCTTTTCAAGCGAGTTTTTTTTGTCAGCGAAAGAATGCGAGTATATTTGAGGGGTTATGTACCCGTTTTGAGGATTTGCAAAAGCAATTTAACAATCTGCAATCTAATTATTATGTCATGTCAAGATCTACTGAACGGGCTTCTGGGTTCCCCGTTGGGGATCAGCCGGAAGATTATATCTTATTTTTGTTCGCAGAGTTAGCGGACTCTGCAAAAGATACCGCGGAATCCTGTATCCAATCGGCCCGAATGTTGATGGAGTATCGGGGGTTTGCAGAAAATTTCTTTCACAATAAGATATTGCTTTCAGGACTACGCATTATGATGGCCAAGGAACTAGATAGGGCAAGTTTTTGGTGTGGGGTGGCTGCGGAGGCACAAGATTTCCAATGGCCGGATAATCAGAGCCCGCCCCTTAGAATTGGTCTTTCCCAAGGGCCTGTTTTAAGGTAGAATCTCCCCATGACATACTTATCTTTACTCCCTGCTGATATCCAGGATCTTTTGGTACGCCTTCCGTTTCGCGTTGGGCTTTATATTTCTGAAAGCGATCAGACCGGTGGTGACGAATCAGCTGAGGCTGAACGAAAAGCACTGGAAAATATAGTCACTTTCTATGTCGAAGATACCGTCAAAAGTGAATTCGCGCATGAGGTGATGCTTGTAACCTTAAACAATAAAGAAAAATGGTCTGATTGGGCCGCAGATATTGATCAGGTTCCTGATGAGTGTCTTCAAATTACGTATTTGTTGAAAGACCTGATCGACCCTAAAGAAATTTTGGCATATAAACAAAATCTGATTGAGGTCGCGATTGCAATTGCCCAGGCTTATTGCGAGTTGGATGAAAATACGCCTGCCTTTACAAAGATAGGGGCTTATTTTACTGTCTTCTTAAGGAAAATGCAGGCGATATTCGGCAACGAAGAAGATCAATTAAATGATTATTTATTAAATATCAGCCCATCGGAACGGGCTGCAATCAAACGGTTGTCCAATAATCTGGATGTTCAGGTAAGGTTTTAGAGTGCGGTTTTAGAAAAAGATATCTCAAGGCTGTGGTGGTTATAAAGGCTGTGGTGGTTATATAATATGTCGGAATTGCAAAGATTTCTTCCTGATGATCAGGAGTTGTTGGTAAGCTTATTTTATCGTGTGGGGCAGTGGATGTCGTCAGTTGATGATACGGACACTCCCCAGGATTCCGAGCAGGTCGAAGAGTCCCGGATGATCAGAATTCTTACCAAGTTATCAGACTCAAAGTCTGTCGGCGCATTGTGTTCGGAAATCGCTGCAGAATCTTTGCGCCAAAAAGGAAGTTGGTCCCGCTGGTCACGTCAAACAGACAGCGTCATTGACGATATTCATCGTGCAAAGTTGATGATGAAAGGTCAGGCCACGGATGATGAGTTTGTCGCTTTTGGAAAGTCATTGGTTACAATTGCAACCGCAGTCGCCAGAGCCTATCGTGAGTCGGATGATGCGGAGTTTGCAGAAAAAGGGTTTTTATCATGGTTGGCAGAAAAGAAAGCCCATGTCACGTTGGCGTTAACGGATTCAGAATCTTATAAAGAGCTCAATATTTCGCCTGCAGAAGATACTGCCTTGACAGAATTGATCTTTGTGTTGAAAAATTAAACCTTAAAAGGATCCTTTTAAAGGAATTAGGGGCTTTTATCGCTCTTTTTTTATGTGCTAATATCACTTTTTTAACCATCCAAACTCTATGGAATCTTCTATGTCCTCATCTGCTGCTCTTGCATCTATTCTCACTGGTTTTAATGCCGAGTATATTGCCAATCTGTATCAGGAGTTTTTAAAGAATCCATCTGCCGTCGACTCAAGCTGGCGGAGTTTCTTTGATACGTTACGTGATGATGAGCGGGCCGTTCTTTCAGAGTTAACAGGCGCAAGTTGGGCTGCAAAAGAATTCAAGAAACCGAATGCTCCTTTTGGTATCAAAACCGCAGATGAGGCCCCAAAAACAGGGAAGCCAACGAATAAATCAGAGTCTCTCGCGCCATCTCCTGCTGCTCTTAAAGATTCAATTCAGGCGATTTTGATGGTGAATGCCTATCGTATGTATGGTCATTTTGCAGCACACCTTGATCCATTGGGTTTGAAGCAGCCAGTCGGCCATCCTGATCTTGAGCCTGCACGTTACGGATTCTCTGATTTTCAAAAATCTGTTTATTTGGGGGGCGTTCTTGGTTTTGAAAATGTAACGATTGCCACCCTTCTTCAAAAACTACGCTCTATTTATTGCAATCATGTCGGAATAGAGGTGCAGCAGGTCTCGAGTGTAGAAGAGCGTGCGTGGCTTCAGAACTTGATTGAAACACGATTGCAGACTGTCTTTACCAAAGATGAAAAGAAAACATTCTATAAACAATTGGTTGCAGGGCAAGGTTTAGAAGATTTCCTACACACGAAATATGTGGGGACAAAACGGTTTGGGCTTGATGGAGGGGAGTCGTATATCCCCTGTTTGGAAGAGATTACACGCCGTGGGGTTGAGTTAGGGCTTCGTGA
>JAEUKP010000009.1 GCA_016794145.1 Alphaproteobacteria bacterium
CAATAGCGGCATGGCGCACCGTGGGCGTCTGAATACATTGACAAATGTTCTGGGAAAACCGTATGCAAAAGTGTTTGCCGAATTCAACGGGGTACCATCGACCCCGGAAGGAACACCCGGATCGGGCGACGTCAAATACCATATGGGGTACTCAAATGACCGTCAGATCGCTGGTGTCAGTGTCCATATGTCTTTAACCCCCAATCCATCACATCTTGAGGTTGTGAATCCTGTCGTTACTGGAAAGGTCCGTGGAAAGCAGGATATTTACGGGGATGTCAACCGCAAAGAAGTCTTGACGATGTTGGTTCATGGGGATGCAGCTTTTGCGGGGCAGGGGCTTGTCATGGAGACTTTGATGCTCTCTGAACTGAAAGGGTATAGTGTCGGGGGAACTGTCCATATTATTATCAATAACCAGATTGGCTTTACAACTTTGCCGGATTGTTCTCGCTCTGGCCCGTATTCCAGCGATCTTGCGAAAATGCTAGGATGCCCGATTTTCCACGTGAACGGTGATGATTTAGAGGCTGTGACCAGTATTTCGCGTCTGGCTATTGAGTATCGCCAGACATTCGGGCGCGATGTTGTTATTGATTTAATTTGTTATCGCCGGAATGGCCATAACGAAGGTGATGAGCCAATGTTTACCCAGCCCATCATGTATAAAGCCATTAAAGATAAAGAATCTGTCCGGTCTATCTATGGGCGGCAATTGGTTGCAGAATCTGTTCTAACTGAATCTGAGGCCAAGGGTGAGGTGGATTCCTTTATGAAACAAATGGAAATAGAGTTCGAGGCCAGCAAGACATATAAGGTCAATAAAGCGGATTGGTTGGAAGGCAAATGGGCTGGTTTAAAACCCGCTTATGGTGATGATCGTCGTGGTGTCACCGCTTTGACGCCTGATACCTTAAAAAATCTGGGTGAAAAGCTTGTTTCTATTCCTGCTGGATTTAACCTCAACTCTAAAATTGCCCGTCAGTTTGAAACAAAAAAAGACATGTTCTTGAAAGGGGAGGGATTCGATTGGGCAACAGGTGAAGCTTTAGCCTTTGCAAGTCTTTTAACGGAGGGGCATCCTGTTCGCCTATCTGGTCAGGATTGCGAACGTGGTACGTTTTCGCACCGACATTCAGTGGTGAATGATCAGGAAACAGAGTTAAAATACACACCCCTGAATCATCTGAGTGACAAGCAGGCCAAGTTTGAAGTCCTGAATTCTCCATTGTCTGAAGCGGCTGTTTTGGGATTCGAGTTGGGGTATTCATGGGCGGATCCTAATGCTCTTGTTCTTTGGGAGGGGCAGTTTGGCGATTTTGTTAACGGAGCGCAGGTCATTATTGATCAGTATATTTCATCGGCTGAATCAAAATGGCTAAGAATGTCGGGCCTGGTGATGTTGTTGCCCCACGGGTTTGAAGGGCAGGGACCGGAACATTCCTCGGCCAGGCTTGAGAGATTTCTTCAACTTTCTGCAGAGGATAATTGGCAAGTCTGTAATTTTACAACGCCTGCAAACTATTTCCATGCATTGCGTCGCCAGATGAAACGAGATTTTCGCAAACCATTGATTGTTATGTCCCCGAAATCATTGCTGCGCCATAAACTGGCCGTTAGCAAGGCTGCTGATTTTATCGGGCAGACAACATTTCATCGTATTCTGCTTGATGGAGCGCGCGAGTCGCTGGCAAAACCGAAAGATATTCAACGTGTGATCTTATGCTCTGGTAAAGTTTATTATGACCTATTTGAAGAACGTGAAAAGCGTGGTTTGAAAAATGTGATGATTTTGCGTGTCGAGCAACTTTATCCTTTCCCATCCCAATCTTTGCTTGAGGAGTTATCTTACTATCCGAATGCTGATATTGTCTGGTGTCAGGAAGAGCCTAAAAATCAAGGGGCCTGGTCATTTGTCCGTGATTATATCGACGATGTTCTGTCCCATTCCAAACATAAGACCCAACATGTTGTTTATGCGGGCCGAGATGCTGCCGCTGCACCGGCAACGGGATATGCCAAGCGGCATGCGCTTGAGCAGGCACGGTTGGTTGATGAGGCCTTAAAAGTATAATAAGGCTTCAGGAATAAGGCGGAGAGTGGGATGGGTAGGTATTGATTTACCCATTCTGATTCACTCGGCTATATCTTTCTTTCGATCAATTGGTTCAGAAAATCTGTTGGAAAAAGTGGGGGTGTTTCTGCCAAGGCTTGATGGTAGATCACGGTTGCAGGCGTTAATGCGGGCAAAGTGTTTGCTTCGATAACAATTAAATCATTTGTTTTACGATTGTAAAACAAATCAATTCGCGCGTAGTTGTCTATTCCTAATACCTTTGCAACACGTGCAATGCAGCCTCTCAAATGATCGCATTGTGTTTGTGTTAAAATTGTTTCAGGTGGTGGGGTGATATTAATGCCTGTTCCCCCCTGGAACTTTTCTTCAAGAGACAGCATATCTCCTTCCGCGACTGTAATAGATGGATTGAGTGCATAAAATTCATTCTTTGTGATATCTGTTAAAACACCAATCGTTAATTCAATCCAGCCTTCTTTTTCCTGGTATGATAATTCTGTATGATTGATCTGGATTGAATCTGTTTCGATGAATGATTCAATCAAATAAGATGCAGATCCAGAACGTGACATTTCCACCAATTCTTTTTGGCCATGGAATGTTCCCGGAGGAATAAACGGCGCATTATCAATTAACAGCGTAATATAGGTCTTGATATCTGTTGCAGACCGCAGGCGAATAACACCTGCTGAACACCCATCTGATTGAGGTTTGATAATAAAACTGCTGGTCTTTAAATCTGTACAAAGCTGATCCCAAAATGATGCGTAATCGTCGTCTGTAAAATGGGCAAAATCTTCAGGGATGCGAACAGTACGCTTTAAGGCTGTCGTGACCTTAGGTATGGCTGCAGAGAGGATCGCCAATCCTGTTGCATTTTTATCCATGCACAGTGCCGATGCTGCCGGTCCGGATCCATTATACGGGACACCTCCTTTTTCAAGCATTTGCTGGATCGTTCCATCTTCACCGATTCCACCGTGAAGTGCCAGAAACACAAAATCATTTTTCTTTTTTGAATCGGCAATAAAATCAGGAAGATCCTGCGGGGTTGGCTCAAGAAACGTAATCGCGGCTGGCAAGCCAAGACGTTTGCGAATTGTTGGCGCAAGATGATGAAGTCTCGAGATAATCTCTTTCGCGTGTTCACAGCTCTCAACAATTTCTTCAATTGTATGAAAAAGGCAGAACATATAAGGAATCGACCACACCTGACCAGAGGGGGCAAGAAAATAAGGTGTCGGATTAAATTTTGTTGAGTGTCTTAATTTTAACCAAACATTTGTTCCACTCATTAAGGACACTTGCCGTTCGGCAGATTCTCCTCCAAACAGGACTCTTACGTTTTTCCGAGAAGGGGCCGTCGGAGATAGTTCATGGATACTTAAATCATATCGTCGGCATGCAGATCGTACAGCCATACGGATCATATCTGGATGTGAGAGCCCAATTCTGGCTCCTTGTTGAAACATAAATGAATTTTGTTCCATTCCCGAGATTGGATTAAAATCTGAAAAGTAGATTGCTCCATCAGGCATAAGCCATCCATCAAGTCGTGCAAAATCACGCATGCCAAGAAGTTTAAAAATCCGTTCTGCACTTTCCTGAATTTCTTTAATCTGTTGATCAGTAAAACGAGGAGGGCAGTGATACGAAACCATGTTGGTCGGCAAGTATTTACGACGAAAGTCAAAAATTGCATTGTCTTCGTAACTCATGCTGATTTCAGTCGGGATGAGGGCAACAGGCTCTCCTTCATCATTTTGTAAGAGGATCACTGTAAATTCACGGCCCTCACAAAAGGGTTCTAACAAACCTGTTGAATCAATTTCTTTTGAAAAAATATTATTTTGCAATTTGGACAAGGCTTCATTTGCAGAAGTCACAGAGAAAACCCCAATACTTGATCCGCCAGCCGAAGGTTTTATAATAGCCCGTGATAATTGATGGTCGGCAAAGAATTTTTCAACCATCTCACGATTATGAGGGTTATGTTCCCGCAAGGTAATAGATGGAAGTGTTTTAAACCCAGCCTTACGGAGGAGAAAAGCAGCCCGGTTTTTATTGAACATTTTACGGCATGCCTCAGCCGGAGAGCCCACATAAGGCAAGTCGTAATCATCCATTAGTTGCTGGACGGTTCCATCCTCTCCGAAGGCGCCATGGATTGCAGGAAAGACCAAATCAAAATCCTTAAGGCGTATTCCAAGACTATCTTCGTCAAGTCGTTGATGGGTTCCAGCTAATTTAAAGTCAAAATCGCTTGGTGTATTTGAATAAATCTGTGATCTGGAGAGTTCATAAAAGTTAAGGTGAGGGTCAATATAAAATGGCGTTACGGAAACAGACTCGTCTGTCAGATGATCAATCACAGAACGCGCAGAATTCAAGGAAATTCCACGCTCTTGAGACGGGCCACCGCATAAAACTGCAATTTTAAGGCAAGAAAGAGGCTTGGACATACAAGAAACCATATTGGGTTAGAAAAAAAGAAATCATCATAAAGGTATATTCAAATCAATTTTTTATACAATAATATATTGACTCTGATTTTTCAGATGTGTATAACTGGACTGTCTTTAACGAAACTCCTTAAAACAACTGAACTTTTAACTTGGGTTTACCCCTTAAGGTTGTTTCACATCAGGTTAGAAACACAAAATTATTTTACCTGTCCTGATAAGTTAAAACATTCCCGAGGATTTTAAGAGCACATTTGAACGTCTGATCTAACCCTTCAACCCCGAAAAAGTCTCCCGCATAGCGCCCAAAAGATATTTGAGACAAATCCCCCACACAAAGAGAACAGCATGAACCTACAGGATCTTAAAACCCGATCCCCTTCCGAACTTCTGGCCTTTGCCGAAGAATTGGAAATTGAAAATTGCAACACCATGCGCAAACAGGACATGATGTTTGCTGTCCTGAAACGCCTTGCCGAACAAAATGTCCCTATTTCTGGTTCCGGTGTTCTGGAAGTCTTACAAGACGGGTTTGGTTTTTTGCGCTCTCCGGAAGAAAATTATTTGCCCGGGCCAGATGATATTTATATTTCCCCGTCCCAGGTTCGCCGTTTTGGATTGCGAACCGGAGATATCGTCGAAGGGGAAATTCGTGCCCCGAAAGAATCCGAGCGTTATTTTGCCTTGCTGAAAGTTGACAGCATCAATGGGGAAGCCCCCGAGAAAATCCGGCACCGGATTAACTTTGATAACCTGACTCCGCTCTATCCGGAACGCAAAATCAATCTCGAGTTAGGGGACCCCACCAAGAAAAATATGACCCAACGCGTTATCGAGCTGACGTCCCCGATTGGGTTCGGGCAGCGGGCGTTGATTGTGGCTCCTCCACGAGTTGGAAAAACTGTGATGTTGCAAGACATCGCCCATTCCATCGCCACCAACCATCCGGATGCGTATTTGATCGTTCTGTTGATTGACGAACGTCCGGAAGAGGTCACCGATATGGCGCGGTCTGTGCGTGGGGAAGTTGTCTCCTCCACCTTTGACGAACCCGCCGCCCGTCACGTTCAAGTGGCCGAAATGGTCATGGAAAAGGCCAAGCGTCTGGTCGAACATAAACGCGATGTGATTGTGCTGCTCGACTCCATTACCCGTCTGGCCCGTGCGTATAACACCGTGGTACCATCGTCCGGTAAAGTGTTGACCGGTGGTGTGGATGCGAACGCTCTGCAGCGTCCGAAACGTTTCTTTGGGGCCGCACGTAACATTGAACAGGGTGGATCTTTGACCATTATTGCGACCGCGCTGATCGATACCGGAAGCCGGATGGACGAAGTGATCTTTGAAGAATTTAAAGGAACCGGTAACTCGGAAATTGTTCTGGATCGGAAAATTGCCGATAAACGTGTCTTCCCTGCCATCGATATTCAAAAATCCGGGACACGGAAAGAAGAATTGTTGGTTCCGAAAGATACCTTGCAGAAAATGTGGTTGTTGCGCCGGATTCTCAACCCGATGGGAACCGTCGATGCTGTGGAATTCCTGATCGACAAATTGAAAGATACCAAGTCGAACGAGGATTTCTTCCAGTCGATGAATCAGTAGCCCCATGGCCAGTGTTGCATGGCCAGTGTTTCATGGCCAGTGCCGTGGTAAGGAAACAGTGAATGATAGACGGATTAGTCAAAGAAAATCTGGTAAACATAAATTCTCAAATCTCTAAATCGTGCACCCAATCAGGGCGCACGGCCTCGGACGTCACGTTGGTCGCTGTATCGAAATTTCAGGATGACGGAAAAATTGATGAGGCGTTGAGTGCTGGCCTGCGCGTTTTTGGTGAAAACCGCGTCCAAGAGGCCGAGAGCCACTGGACGGCGCGGCGCGCACAATACCCCGATTTACAACTCCATCTGATTGGGCCATTACAATCGAATAAGACTAAAGATGCTGTGGCGTTATTCGATGTGATTGAGTCGATTGACCGCATAAGCATTGCCGAGGAAATTGCCAAGGAATGTGCAAAACAACATAAAAACCCTGTCTGCCTGATTCAGGTAAATACGGGGAATGAACCTCAAAAGGCGGGTGTTTCGCTGGACGATTTGCCTGCTCTTATCCAAAAATGTCGGGATTTGAAATTAAATGTGCAGGGATTAATGTGTATTCCGCCTGTGAATGATCCTGCGGCCTTTCATTTTTCCTTGTTAAAGAAACTCGCGGCGCGGCACCGCCTCCCTCTATTGAGCATGGGTATGAGTGCGGATTTCGAGAAAGCCATCAGGGTGGGGGCCACCCATATCCGTATTGGTGGCGCTTTGTTTGGGGATCGCCAAGAATCTTCTTCTCCTCCATCTTTACTTTCTGCATCATAGAAAATGTAAGAATGCGAATTTAATCATGAATGCTGATTTGTTAACCCATATAACCGAGCTTGGTAACTTTTTGGTATTAGCCACAATATCAATCACCTTGTGTGGGTATTTCATCATGATTGGTCTTCGTAGAGAGGCCTTAGCGATTTTTTTAGGATATGTTACCCCAATCGCTGTGATTGGAGTTTTAAAAATTTCTTTCTATACATGTAACACAGATTTATTTGGTGTCGTCTCACCCAGTGGTCATGCTGCCATATCAATGGGCGTTTTGGGGATGGCTGCGCTTATTTTGGTCAAAATATCTAGAGGGGTATGGAAAGCAATAGTGCCTCTTTGTCTTATCGCTCTTGCTATCATTATAGGAATGAGCCGTGTGATCTTAGGGATGCATACGCTCCCGGATGTCATATTAGGATTTTTGATCGGCACTGTGATTATTGTCACAATTTCAAAAATCATTCTAACCTATCAGTCAAACAGGATATCTTATAGCCCAAAAGCCTTTCATTTCTTTATTTTTGCGCTTTTGTTGATATGCGGAGTTGGAATAAGTTACGGAGTTCATCTGCCATCTGAAGATTTGATGAGATCTGTTGCAGAAAAATTGCGGCTGAATTTAGAGCCTTGTGATCCGCCTCTATAAATGTTCCGGAAAATTAACTCCTATCTTGTCTTGTAATGGCCGGATCTGATAATGATACAAGAAAGTATTGGAAAGTGTTTTTAAATAAAGGATTTTTGATGAATATCCAAAATATCATGCTTTTGTCGGTTATTCTGTCGGCATCTTGTCTGATGTCTTGTGCTTATCCTCCTGCGGCATCATTGGATGCTCCAAAAGAAATAAGTGGAAGCAAAGCCTATTTGATAAATCCTGGAACCACGATTGGCTTATCTGTCTATGGTGAGGATACTTTGACTGGTAGTTTTCTTGTGGATCACAACGGGGATCTGACATTGCCAATGTTGGGGGAGTTTCATGCCGATGGTCAAACACAATCAGAACTCCGTGAGGCCGTCGCCTCTAAATTGAAAGAAAAGGGCTATATATCGAATCCCGTTGTCTCTTTAAGCATTCTATCTCCACGGCCTATCTATATTTTGGGTGAAGTCAGAACCCCTGGCGAATATCCATACAAACCCGATATGGATGTCTTTGAGGCGGTTTCGATCGCTGGCGGTTATACTCCACGTGCGTCCCAAGGTGATATTTTAATCAGCCGTCGTGTTGCAGAAGAGAAAGTCAAATATAACGCAGAAGAAAATACAAAGGTTTTACCAGGAGATTCCATCACTGTTAGAGAGCGTATTTTTTAAGATAGAAAAAAAACCTCCCTTATCCCATCAATCAGAAATTGCACGGCCATTGCAGCCATAAGAATGCCAACAAGTCGCGCAAGTAGATTGCTGCCTGTTGGTCCAAAAAAACGAACAAGCCTTTCTGCCCCGAGCATAGAGGCAAGAGCAATCAATTCGACTGCAATGATTGCCACCACAACCATCCCCTTATCAAAAAGACTATCCGCATTCGTAATGTGTAACAACGTTGCTGTCATACTTCCTGGCCCTGCAAGAAGGGGAACAGCAAGAGGAAAAATTGCCAGATCAGAGGTGTTTTTCTGTATATTTTTTTCGGATTCAAGTTGGTCCTGATCGTGAAATCCCATAATCATTCGGAATCCCGTTACAAATAATAAAAGCCCACCTGCAATCCGGAAAGCAGGTATAGAAATACCGAGGTAATGCAGGAGCGATTCACCCCCAATCCCGAAAACGATCAAGAGAAAGGAAGAAACAACAGTGGCTTTCACTGCGATAAGACGGACTTGGGAAAGAGAGTAATGACGCACCAAGGCCGGAAAAACAGCAGATGTCCCAAGCGGGTCCACAATTACAAACAAAGTAATAAAGGCTGCTAAAAATATATCCATATCCGGCAGTATAGGCTATAAATACTCCTTGTCGAGAGAGGAATTGATCGAAAGGAAGAGGATCAAATGTTTGCAAAACTGACAGGTAAAATTGACGCCATCTTTCAGGATAGTTTGATCCTGGATGTTGGGGGGGTTGGATATCATGTTTTCGCAAGTGGCCGCAGTTTAAGCAACATCGGAGGCACAGGGGCCCCCGTATCTATGTGGATAGAAACACATGTTCGTGAAGATCATATTCATTTATACGGGTTTTTATCGGTTGAAGAGCGTGATTGGTTCCGACTTCTTACATCTGTACAAGGGGTAGGGGCGAAATCAGGGTTGGCTATCTTAAGTGCTTGTGCTGTTGATCGTCTGCCCATGATCATTGCATCAGGCGATTCGCATGCTTTGCGTCAGGCTGATGGGGTTGGTCCTAAACTTGCCGTTCGTATTTGCACAGAACTGAAAGATAAAGTTCAAAACATGAATTTATCTGTCTCTGGCCACAATCAGGGATTGCCGCCTGTTTCTCAAAAAGGAAAAGAAAAAACATCACTTGTCACGACACCTGTGAATGATTTTGGAATTGATCAAGATGCTGTTTCTGCATTGGTTAATTTGGGGTATGGTCGCGCGGAGTCATTTTCAGCTGTTGTCGCAGCACGCCAGAAATCAAATGACGATTATGTGACGATTGACGTTTTAATTAAATCCGCATTAAAAGATTTGGCCCGCTAGATCCTAGGATTATAAGTTTCGCTTGTGCTTGGGACTTGTTCTTATTTGACAAGAAAGCTCACGTCATGGATACGAAGAGAATCGTCTTTTGTTACATAAGGGCCAGTTTCAGGTGGATCTATTTCAACAGATAAAAGATGCTTGCCTCTTTCTACAGGCCATAGGAAGTAAGGGGATTTTCCTATTCCTACCAATTCCTTGTTAAGAATCCATTTGATAGTCGAATTGTCCGGTGCATTTTTAATTTCAAATCGAAAATTTTGGTGAGGTCTTGGGATTCGAGGATCATAGGCTATTTGAAGTCCTTCTGTCGGACGTACCAATTCAATTCTGGCAGAAGTAGATGTCCTTAACTTCCTTTCTGGTTCTGGATTCGTATCTGGAATAAACCATTCACTTTGTTTTGGGCAATCACCATTCTCTTGAGGTGGTCGAATGCACACATATTCGCTAACCAACCGGGGACTTAAATAAAGGGGTTTTGTTTCCCTGTTTTTATTCAGGATTGAAAAAATACTTCGCATCGCAAGTCCTGGACCAGAAGACCCTGTTACTTGATTCATTGGTGTACGATCAAGGTTGCCCATCCAGATTCCAACAACATATCGATCATTATAAGCCATTGCCCATGCATCGCGGTAATTGTTTGATGTTCCTGTTTTCGCAGCAGTTTGTAAGGGAAAGTTGAGGATGCTTCCAGACCCGAATTCTAATCGTCTTGCTTTACTATCGGATAGAATATTCCCGATCAATGAACTTGCTTCTTCGGAATAAACTCTGACTGGTTTAGAGGAATCCCTAATTTGTTGATAGATATGAAGGGGCCTATATAATCCCCGATTTGCAAGTGTTGCGTAGGCAGTCACCATTTCGAGTAATGTGACTTCACCAGTCCCAAGTGCCAAGCCTTCATCGTATACACTTGAACTTAATGTCAAGCTCTTAAACCCTAGATGATGAAGAGTTGATAAATAGGATTCTGGTCCGACATAATTGATTGTTAAAAGAGCCGGAATATTTAATGAATTTCCCAAAGATTCACGCAATGTGATGAGCCCATAATGAAGATTACTGTAGTTTTTAAAACGGTGGAGTCCTGTTCCAATCGATTCAGTAATCGGAGAGTCGTTGATAAGCGTTGCTGCAGTCCATCCTTTGTCCAGTGCGGATGCATATAGGAAAGGTTTTAATGCAGATCCCGGTTGGCGCGGCGTTGTAATAGCATCGATTTCTCCGCCCGGGGTATCTTTTTTTGTAGCCCCAGCAACAACCCACGCAATAATTTCACCTGTCTGGTAATCTGCAACCAATACGCCACCATTCTGAACATGCCTTGATTTCAAGGATTCAACGCGGTGATCAAAAATCAATTGAATTTGTTTCTGAAGTTCTGAATCCAGTGTTGTTTTTAAAATATTTGATGATGGGGGGGCCATACGCGCAAAGCGCGCAAAATGTCTGGCTTCTATTGGAAGAGTGAATTTTTCAAGGCGCAAATCATCTGCTATAATAGATTGATAATCAGTATCATTTATCAAACCATCTTTTTTTAGTGAAGATGCAAGGTAAAGAAGTGGTTTTTCAATCGTTTCAACAGATCTGTAAGGATCATATCCAGAAGGAGACCTGACCAGGACGACCAACGCCAACATTTCTTTCGGAGACAAAGTATCCAAATCACGATTAAAATAATATCGTGCAGCCTGAACAATTCCACGTCGATTTCCGCTATAGGGGACCTGGTTTAAATAAAATTCAAAAATATCTTGCTTTGTAACTGATTTTTCAAGAGCAGCAGATTCAAATCCCTCTAACCATCGTGACCAAAGAGTTCTTGGTCGCGGGGTTATTGTCCTGACAACCTGTTCACTAATCGTACTGGCCCCTCTTACAACCTCACCATGTCGAATGTTTTGCCAAAGGGCAGATAATCTTGCTTCCCAGCTAACCCCATGATGCGCATAAAAATTTTTATCTTCAGAATAAATAAATGCTGTTTTTAAAAATTCGGGAATTTTATAAATTGGAACATAATCGAAATAATTCCATTTATTTTGATAGGATATATTAATAGGAGCGCCACGTCTGTCTGTTACCTGAATAGCGTTGGTATCAGACACAATATCACGAAAATGACTTTTGACAGGTTTAATAGAAAAATAAGTTATAACACACAGCCCAAATGCCATCAGCAAAAGGGGCGTACAAATAAATGCAATAATCTTATTCCGTTTTGACAATAAGAGATTCATGTCGAGCTCTTGCATAAACATCAGGATTGTACATTTCTTCTGCGTGTGTGCCCGGGGCAATAAATTCACCATCTGCAATGACCTGTGTCATATAAGAAAGATGGTAATTCCCCGCCGGTAACCAGTCACTAAAAAATTGTGCGGAATCGGAGCGCAGCTCTTTGTGATAAAATCCCCAGAAAGAAGCTCCAAATTCGACCCAGTCGTCAAATTTGTACCAAAATGCTCCACCTGCGCTGTCATATTCTGCTTTAGAGCTATCAACCGTTGATGCAGTTGCAAGGTCACGATTAACGGTTTCCAATGCTCCTGGCAACGGGTCATTTACGACTACAAAATTCCGTGCAGAAGGAAGAGACAGATAAAGATCAACCCTCACCAGATCGCCGCGTTTAAGAATTTGGTTCTTTTGAATCAATGACCATCGGGAGTCCTTCTGGATACTATATTCACGGTGAAGATCCATTCCTGCATTCACTTTTTCTAACGGTTCTTTCATTGCATAAGAAAGCCGGGTTGTTGCGTAAAGACGACCATCTCCTTTTTTATCGATTTGGATGGTGGTGTTTTTCCCTTCATCGCTTTTTTCAATTGGTTTTGAAAATGTTTTCGGTGTGTCCTTGAAATTTTTAAAAGAAGTTTCACCAAAAGATTTCCCATCCATTTTAGCAGTCACAGTCATGATGGGTTTTTGAGTTTCATAAACACGCGCATAGTCAATCAATCCATTCATGCAAAACAGATTTTCGTGCGTGTTTTCCCAGTGATCTCGATTCCCTCGGCTGTTTGTAATTGCACGAACTATTTTGAATGGCTTGTCCCCCAGAAGGTTTCTTTTTCTAGATTTTAATTGGTAAGCCATCAGAGAGCTGAGGATTGCACAATTATCACGAAGCGGTGTAACAAGTAAGCGCGTGTAGCCATCATCCAATGTTTCATTAAACATTAATTGTCCACTTGTTTCATTGCTTGCCGCAAGAATCATCTTAAAAGCCTCATCCGCAGCAGCACTGGTTGTTTTTAATGACAACGCAGCATCAAGGAAATTGGCTTTTCCGAACAGACTCATATCTTTCAGATAAGGGCGGTAACGTGCAATATCTGTTTCAGTTATCTTTCCCGATTTTGCAAGAGCAGAAAGAGCAACTGCACGGACTGTTGATTTCATTCCGGACTGGTAGAAATCAGGCGCGGAATCCTGTTTCAGGAAGTTCAGCAAATAGGTATGCAGATTTTTAGTTACATTCTCGGGTATTTTGTAACCATCTTTTTTTAACCATTCAAAGGCAAGAGCCGTATAAGCCGAAAGATAAGGGTCAGCGTGCGCATCCTTTGGAAGGAAATAAGTCATACCACCATTCGGAGCTTGGTAATTTACAGCCTTATCAAGGGCCTCTTGCGGTAAAGTTTCTGATTCTGGCCATTTAATGCTCTCGGGAATCCAGGGTCGCAAATCTTTGTAATGGGCGGCCATCACACCTTTTGTTAGAACCTGTTCCCAACAGAGATAGGGATAATTGCGCATATATTCAAAGGCTCCGGCCACATTTCCAATAACGGACGGGGAAACAGTAACGCTTAAATCGCCCGTATCGGTATAAATATCTTTTGGAAAGGAAATCGGCTCCTTGAGCAGGGATTGAGTGGTTGTGACACTATTCGCAGAGATATCGACCAGTCTATTTTTAAGTGTTGATAGGCTGAATTCCATACGATCTTGATCAATGCCATCACCCGCAGTTACAACGAAATCAATTTTACCTTTTTTGAATTCCTGATCAATCGGAAGCAACCCGGCTTTTAATGGAAGATAAAGAGTTGTCCGTTTATAAGGGCTTAATGTGATCGTCTCTGTTTTTGTAATAGGAGCATGTTGAGCGGATTCAATATTCCCAACTGCTTCAATTGATACATTCAGCTTTCTTTCCTTATCTGTACGATTCATCACACTGAATCCTGCAGAAAATTGATCGCCTTCATGAACCTGGTTAGGCATAACAGGGCGAATTTCAGTTTCTCGATTGACTTTAAAACCACCATCGCCCAAGCCCATACGGTCAGTCGGCGTTGTTGCAATCGCCAGAATACGCCATCCTGTCAGATTATCAGGGGCTTCGAAGTCTATTTTAGCGTGTCCATTTTTGTCTGTTAATACAGATGGATTCCAATAGCTGACATATTTAAATAAATTCCGCACATCAACATCAGCGCCACCATCTCCACCTGGATTTGCACCCTTCAGTTCAAATTTCTGACGGCCTAATAATCGGTAAAGGAGGCTATAGTTCCTGACATCAAGGGAATTCAGCGTATAAAACCCTTTGTAAGGATCAAAAGCGTCCTTTCCTTTCGAAATCAGATCGAAAACAGATTCATCAACAACAGCAATCGCTAACTCTATCGGCTCTTTCTTTTCTGTCTGATTTCTAGGGATTGCAGTTAAATCCACTTGAACCTGATCGCGCGGTTGATAGACATCACGCGCAGGTTTGATATCAACAATTATTTCTTTGTAAGGGTCAATGACAGGGACCCTTAAATATCCCATACGAAAAGCAGGTTTGCCCATATCAACTTGCCCCAATTCAGGAGGAGGGGAGTCTACACGTGGCGAAACCACCAAAACGGACAGATAGAATCCAGGCATGTAGTCAGGCTTAATGGGAATTTCGACGATTGATGTACTGCCGTCAAGCTTTTGAACAAATTGATCAAGAATTCCATATCGTTCAACAGTAATTAAGGCTGTGGCACCAGGATAGGGATTTTTAACCATAAATTTTGCTGTTTCACCGATTTGATATGATTTCTTTTCAGCCATAACAGGGATACTTAATTTCTCATCATCTGCCCATTGGACGTAGTCTGATCCGGAAACCCAAAGCAGAATCTCTGTTTTCTGTTCACGTCCTTTTGTATCCTGAACAGTTGCAACTGCACGATAGGATCCTGCGGATGTTGGTGTAAAAATACAATTTCCTTCTTGATCCAAAGATTGGGATGTGCATCCCCCAACCGATTTCCATTCACGAGTGATATCGCTTGTATAAGCGTTTCCGGATGTCTTAACTTTTGCAACACTGACTGATTCAACGTCAATATTGACGTTGATCGGGATGCCCTTAATTGCATTTCCATTTTTATCAACAACAATTGTTTTTAAAGAAATTGGTTTTTTTGATTCATAAAACCATTTATCGCTTTTAAGTCCAACAAAACGATCAACGCCAAAGAAGGTTGCATTTGCGAAAGATGCAACAGATTTTCCTCTTTCATCCTGTACAGAAGACTCAGCCTGTAATTTCCCGTAATAAACAGGTTGTTCTGGAATTGGAAATGATGCACTCCATTCTCCCTTGGCATCAAGTTTTCCTGTTTTTTGAAAAAGTTGATAGGTTTCGTTGCTTGATGATCCAAATATGAATCCCTTCGCAATGTTTGTTTCAGGTGAAAATTGACGTTCATAGAGAGTTAGCGTTATTTTGCCCGAAGCATCGACATAAGGGCCTCCAGAATGAAGCATTGCACGTGATTCAATCGATACAGAATCCGTTCTATAAAATTCTTTACCGTTGAGTTCAGTTAAAACTTTAAACGGAGCAGGCGTGAAATCAGCGACAACAACGTGTAGTGGGAAGATGATGAATCCTTCTCCTGCCGGATCATTAAGATTATTCTGATTGAAAGGCTCCCCCCCAGAATAATCACCGCTTAACAGAAAACTATACCACCCAACCGCAGAAGATTCAGGGATTTTATATTTCCCATGGTAAGCGCCGAAATTCGAAAATTTGATATTTTTAATTTCATCAACAACCTTGCCCATTGGATCCGATATTGTAAGGATGTATTCTCCTTTTTCTGGGACAGGACTTAATGTTGTATTTGTCTGATCTCGTATAAAGATTTTATATTCAATCGTATCGCCCCTACGGTAAATACCTTGGGCGGTCATCCCCCATGATATGATATGCCCGTAACGAGGAAGGTTACTTGAGAAAACGTCACTATCTGTTAATTCCCAAGTGTTGAGTATAAATGAATTATCAATTGGCAGGATCGCTATATCATTTGCTTTCTCAACACGTAGAAAAAAGAGTTGTTTTTTAGTGTCTGTGTAGCCCTCTAGAAGGTCTTGATCCGGAGATATTTCTTTTACACCTGGAAATTGAGCGATTCCATTCTTGTCTGTTGTTGCTGTTGATACAATATTCTTAGGCGCATTCAGAGTCTTGTAGGAATCTTTAAACAAAGAGACCTTTGCCCCCTCAACAGGAAGCCCCGTTGATAAGTCTGTTACCCAAGCCAGAGAATTAAAGTGCCCCAGTTTTAAATGGGCTTGAAAAGGCGTAATCTGGGCAAATAAACGCTTCTGATATTCTGATTTTCCAGGAATTTTCGGTGTTGTATCGAAAGTTCCGAAGACTACCCCCGATCGTTCACCTAGTATTTCACGGACACCAAACGGAACCGCGTATTGAACATCTTTTATATTTTCTGTTTTTTGCTTAAAAATTTTGTTTTCCTTTACCGAATCCGAAGTCAGTAATCGGTAGTTAAATTGATAGCCATCCAGATTGTTGACGTAGAAAGGGATATCCGTATTAATATTCTTTTCTAAAACGCCACTCTGGTACGGCATTTCGAAATTAGGATTACGGTGATTTGTTGAAAATGTCATTGAAACTGGAGATGATAGAGATCTCCCGAACACGTCTGTAAATGGAATTAATAGGCTTTTGTCTTCTGTTGTTTTGTCCGCAGAATGCCCTAGAGAATATGTATCTTTAGGAAGTTTAAGAGTATACGTCGATGCAGACTTGAAGCTAAGCGGAATTTGAACGTAATATAAGTCACTCTTTGTGCGATTGTAAGTAAAATAAGTTTCTTCAGAATTCTCATTCCCCCATAAATCGGAATTTTGGCTCGAATTTATCGGGCTGGGTATAAATTCCACGTGCTTCTTAACCTTTGAACGAGGGACAGGAGCAGAAAAAGCCAACTCAATTGGGCGCATCGGATTACACAGAAGCCGACTATCTTCGGGGGCCTTGTACTTTATCAGAATAAAACTATCTTGGTTGTCGTAGCAACTAACGCCCATAAACTTAAAGTCTGGAAAGGTTTGAAACGTGGCCACATTTTTATTGTCAGCACTAAGGGCTGGCCCTGTCGACGAAGCAAGGCCGGGTTCGGAGGTAAGGCTTGCCATTGTTTCAAGTGGAAGTGGTTTTATGGGTTCAACAATCCAGATATTTTGAGCAGGCAATGTCTTTGTTTTAGCTGACTCATCAGGATTAACTGCCAATTCATAACGTTCTTCTGAATCATGAGCCTTGATATAAAGATGCTGTTCGACAGATGATTTTAAAACAGGCTGGTTAAACCTAACCCTAATAACAGGGGTTGAAGCTGTCCGCCATGAAATAAAATTATAACCGGTAATTCTGGGACGTTGGGTTGTAAATTGATGATGCTGAATTTTTTCTATTTTTCCACCATCTTGCGCCATTATTTTCGGCTCAATCGTAAGATTGTAAGTTGTCGATTGGATCATTGAATCTTTATCAGCCAAATTGCATGATAGTGACGAAGTGTTGATCCATCTCCATTGGCAACGAAGAGAGGGGGAAATTGTGATGCCAAGCTCCTCAGGTTCTCTATCCATTCTTCCCAAAGGGACGACAGGGCGATTAAACTCAATAACGATTTGTTTCCAGGCTGGAACATTATTCCCGCTTGGTGTTATTCGAATAATATCAAGATTTTTAACATCGCTTGTTTTCGGGCTGTTTGCTGCGGTCCCAGATCCAAAATCCAAAAGGAGTAGGGATATAGAGAAAAGAAAGATCAGGACAATCTTCATGCTGAAGCTCATTGGGTTAGCTTTTTGTATAAAAAATGACTGTATGCGTACTTTCTAAGGCTGTAAAGGCAGGTTGTCAATTTTATACAATGCTTAGTCATTTTATCTAGGGGGGCTTTTAGTGGCTTTTTCCAGGTTGATATGTTTGTTGTTATGAATAAAGCCCCTTTTCTTCAAGGGGTTACCGGACTATAAGAAATATCACAGACTAACTTAAAGGAAACAAAAAATGACTTCTGCGACTCCTGAACATAATGGTATCCGATCAGATCATACAAAACAGGGGCATTTTCGCCTTCCTAAATTGTTAAAATGGATGGGCGGGACAGCAATCGGATTAGTGCTTTTTTTACCTGTTGCTGGTGTTGTTATAACCCAGTGGATTGATCAGGAAAGCTATAAAACACTTTTTATCTCAAAAGCCGAAGAGATAACTGGATATAAGATTGATTGGGATGGAGATATTCGCATTGCTATGTTGCCTTTGCCACATGCATCGATTCATCAATTAACCGTTAAGGCCGGAAATGCTGAAATTCTATCCGTTGAAAAAGCAGATATTCATGTTGCCTTGACCCCTTTATTGTCTCAAAAGCTTGAAATTAAAGATATTACAATCGACCACCCTGTTTTGATATTGCAAACCACGAAATCGGGTCAACAAACATGGATGCCAAAAGGAAATAATCCGGAAACAGACTCTGGAAAGACAGCCGATAATACGACCAGAGCTGGAGAAACTCCGTTGGATGTTGTTGTCAAGCATATAGAAATAAATGGTGGATCTTTTGTCATTGACAACCAACAGGCAGGCACCCGGCAGGAATTAAAAAACCTAAATCTAAGAGTAAATGCAGATAGTTTAAAAGGGCCATTCGATTTGACGGGTGATACGGAATGGTCAGGACAAAAGATTGAACTGAAAGCAACTTCGGGGGAGATTAATATTTCTGACGGAAGCTACCCCATTCAAGCAAGTGTGACGCTCCCATCGGGAGGTTTTTCTGGATCATTTTCGGGCGTTCTTGATTCCACAAACGAAAGAGCCAGTGGCGATATTAATATAGAGCTGGATAATCTTTCAAAAACAGTCAAAACATTCACAAACACAAGCCCATCTTTGCCGGATGGTTTATCTGGTAAGGCCTCACTTGCCGCCAAATTAGTGTATATACCCGAGTCTGTGACCCTTGATGAAGTTGCTTTGTCTGTTGGAGACTTAAAGTATTCTGGCTCTGTTGCTGCAAAGGGACTCGACCAAGGAAGTCAGCCTCAATTCTCCTTTGAGTTATTGCCTCAATCAAAACCATCTGGAACGGCTTCGGCATTGATAAGAGTCTTATCTGATCTTACGCTCTCTGCCAAAGGATCCATTGAAAATGAAAAAATCCAGATCGCAATGGCAACAGTTAAAACCATGGGAAATAATGTTTCCATTAATGGATATTCGACAATGGGCGGGACACCTACTGTCGATTTGGTAATGAATGCCTCAGAGCTCAATCTTGACAGGCTATCTGAAATCTCTGCGACCGCATCAGGTCCAGAGACTAAAGCGGAGGCTGATTCACCCATAAAAACAGATCAAATCGGATTCTCTTTGCCTTTTTCAGGCCGCGTCAGGGCTGATATCGCAAAGTTAACAACAGGTGGCAAAACATATTCAAACATAAAGGCAGATATCACAGGTAAAGCAGGTGGTTTATCAATTTCAAACGCCGAATTATCGCTTGCTCCTGATACTTTTATCAATGTAAGCGGTCAAATTGCTGACACATCAAAGCTTTCTGGGGTAAATGTAAAACTAGCCGCAAAAACACAAGACACTGAAAAACTATTTCAAACATTCGGTGTTGCGATGCCCGAACTTCCACGCAAGATTGGAGCAGCATCAATTAACGGTCAGTTTTCTGGTGATCTTCAGCACCTTGATTTTTCTACAATGATCTCTGCCCTTCAATTTAATATAAAGGGCGAAGGTCGTATTGTTGATCCGATCAATACATCTGCTATCAACGCTCTTAAATTCAACGTTAATCACCCTAATTTCAATGAGGCCTTAAAAACGGTACAACCAGGATTTTCAGGATCAACAGGATTCTTCGGGCCCCTTGACCTTTCCGGCGAATTGGCTTGGGGGGGGCTTGATGGATCAGATAAACGTGAAGGAAAGCTAGATATTACATCAATCGCTGGCAAATTAGGCCAAACAAGCATTGAAGGCAATATTTCTATTACCCCGAAACCGAAAACAAAAATCTCGGGCGCATTGAATTTGGGGAGCATTGTTCTGCCATCAGCGACCAATAATGGTGGCACAGTTGTTGCGACATCAGCTTCGACAGCTAAACATGAACGCTGGTCATCTGATATTATTGATACAGCCTGGATGCACGCATTCGATGCTGATTTATCAATCAAAGCCAAAAGTATTACACAAAATATGTGGAAATTGACTGATACGAATTTGGTATTTAAATTAAACGATGGGACATTGACATTAGATGATGTGAGTGCAGGATTATTCGGGGGCAGGGCCTCGATTAACGGCACAATAAACGCTGGAAAAAGCATAAAAGATCCATTGAGTATGAGTGCCAAATTAAATGCTGAAAATGTCGATGCTCAAAATTTGATGAGTGCGGCAACAGGTAAGCCGTCCTATACTTTGACGGGAACATTGTCAAAGTTTAATCTGGATATCAATGCAACCGGAGCATCCGTTGCCAATTTGGTTCAGACCCTAAGTGGAAATGGGGCCTTGGCCGGCCAAAATATCATCGTAAAAGGCGTAGATGCAGCACAGTTAGCAACTGCAGCCAAAGGAAGTTATAAACCTTTGGACCGTGCCGGAAGCCTGTTTCAATCTTTTCAAAATGGACAAACAGAATTTTCAGAGTTCCATTCAGATTTTGCGATCCAGCGCGGGATAGTCAATTTCAACAAGATTTATTTCGATGGCCCAAAGGCAACGTTAAATACAACCGGTACAGTTAATTTGCCTGATTGGACTGTCGATCTAAAAAACAAAATGACAGTTAAAGAGACAGATATCCCTCCTTTTGATTTCACGATCAAAGGATCATTAGATAATCCGATCAATTCTGGTGGTGATATTATCAATCAATATTTGCAAAAGAAATTAGAGAAAAAAGCTGCGAAGCTATTAGAGGATAAGCTGGGTGGAAAATTGGGTGAATTACTCGGCGGTGTTTCCCCACAAAAAGAGTCGGCACAAGAGACAACAAAAGAGACAACGGGAGGAAATCAAGGATCACCAGAAACCTCAACCCCGCCCCCAACAGATAAGGAAGAAGCAGCAAAAGAAGCTGTTAAAGCTCTTCAGGGTTTGTTTGGGAAGTAAATTTTGTAACATATAAAACATAAAGACGCAGCGCGCTCGACAAATTTGTCTGACGCGCTGTATCAATGTCTTCAATCAGGTGAGAGAGAGAGAGATTCCGATCCTCTGCAATCTTTGCCAATTCATCCCAAAATGGCTGCTCCAGAGAGACGGACGTCGCATGCCCGGCGATGGTCACCGAACGTTTGACAACTTTTGCGGCAAGGTAGGAATGCGACCTCTCCATTCCTGGCTAGTCTCTTGGACGAACCATATCTTCGGGGATAATCCAGGATTTGAATTGCTCCTCATTCATCAGACCGAGGGCTTTTCCGGCTTCGAGCAACGAAGTGCCTTCGTGGTGCGCTTTCTTGGCAATTTTGGCAGCATTATCATACCCGATATGGGGGTTCAAAGCAGTGACCAGCATCAGGCTTTCATTCAACAGTTTGGAAATCCGGCGTTCATCCGCCTCAATCCCCACGATACAATTTTCTGTTAAGGATCGCGATGCATCGGCGATGAGCCGAATGGATTGCAATACGTTGAAAATAATAACGGGTTTAAACACGTTTAACTCGAAATGCCCGTTGGATCCGGCCACGGTGACCGAGACGTGATTACCCATCACCTGTGCGCAGACCATCGTCATCGCTTCACATTGGGTTGGGTTAACCTTGCCCGGCATAATAGAGGACCCAGGTTCGTTTTCTGGCAGGATGATCTCTCCGATACCGCAGCGTGGGCCAGAGCCCAGCAGGCGAATATCATTCGCAATTTTCATGAGAGATGTTGCCAGTGTATTCAAAATACCAGACACCTCAACCATTGCATCATGTGCGGCCAAGGCTTCGAATTTATTTTCTGCGGTGACAAACGGCAGGCCTGTTATTTTTTCGACATTGGCTGCAAATTTTTCTGCAAACCCTTTTTTTGAGTTAATTCCGGTTCCAACAGCAGTGCCACCTTGAGCCAGTTGCATTAGTCGAGGAAAGCTTGCCTTAACACGCGCGATCCCATATTCAATTTGTTTCGCATAGCCTGAAAATTCCTGACCTAGAGTCAAGGGAGTCGCATCCATTAAGTGAGTACGCCCAATTTTGACAATATGATCAAATTCTTTCGCTTTTGCATCCAATCCAGCCTGAAGTGTTTCCAGTGCAGGAATTAATTCATGAATAATTTGCTCCCCTGCAGCAATATGCATCGCGGTTGGAAATGTATCGTTAGAAGACTGCCCCATATTGACATGGTCATTGGGGTGAACAGGTTTTTTCGATCCCATCACGCCGCCTAAAATCTCGATCGCGCGGTTAGAAATGACTTCATTCGCATTCATGTTGGTTTGTGTGCCAGATCCAGTTTGCCAGACTACCAATGGAAATTCACCCGCCATGCGCCCGTCCATTACTTCTTCTGCAGCTTGAACGATGGCCTGTCCCAATCTTGTGTCAAGAACCCCCAGTTGCATATTTGTCTGTGCTGCTGCTGCCTTAATAACGCCTAAGGCGCGAACGAGCGGGGCGGGCATTTTCTCTCCACCGATTTTAAAATTACCTAATGAACGTTGGGTTTGGGCCCCCCAATATTGATGGGAAGGAACTTCAAGTTCACCAAAGGAATCGGTTTCAATGCGAATGGGGAATTCCGGTGTAACGGCAGAAAGAGTGGTCATTTTAAAAAAAATCTCCAGTTGGTTAATCGACTCCTCCTTTTTATAGGATTTTTAACATTCAGAGAAGAGGGATCAATCAAGCTTATGTGTTTTCATATTAAAAAGCGCTTTCTAGATAGACACTCAACATGAATCATCTTATTGCTTATTCGGGAATCTTAGAATTGCATGAACAATTATCGATAAAGGTTTAATGAATGCACACCGAAACTTTACCCCAACCTGTCTATCTTAAAGATTATAAAGCACCGGATTATTTGGTTGAAACAGTTGATTTGCTATTCCAAATCTATGACGGTTTTACAACTGTTACAAATACAGCAAGATATAAACGGAACACCGAGGCTTTGGGCACGCTTGTTCTGAATGGCGAATTCACAGAGTTGTTATCCGTTCGAATAGATGGTCAAGAAGCCTTGTATGAAAAGGGAAAAGAAACCCTTACTTTGCAAAATCTTCCGACCGCATTCACCCTGGAAATTGTAACCCGGTTTGATCCTGCGGAAAATACGGCCCTTGATGGTCTTTATAAATCAGAAGATATGTATTGTACCCAATGCGAGGCACAGGGATTTAGACGCATAACCTATTTCCAGGATCGCCCGGATATCATGACAATTTTTACAACCCGGATTGAGGCAGATCGGACATTATTTCCAGTTTTATTATCGAACGGAAACCTTGTAAAAGAGGGGGCTTTGCCAGAAGGGCGTCACTTCGCAGAATGGCATGACCCTTTTCGAAAGCCTTGTTATCTTTTTGCATTGGTAGCAGGTAATCTGGAATATATTCAGGATTATTTTACAACAATGACAGGGCGTCGTGTTGATTTACGAATTTATTCCCGTCATGGAGATCAGTCACAGTGCCATTACGCGATGGAATCTTTGATCCGTTCAATGAAATGGGATGAGGATACATATGGACGTGAGTATCAACTCGACAGATTCAATATCGTTGCAGTTTCTGATTTCAATATGGGGGCAATGGAAAACACGTCCTTGAATATTTTCAACACCGCCCTTGTTCTTGCGCACCCGGATACGGCAACTGATCTTGATTTTTATAATGTTGAAAGTGTTATTGGTCATGAATATTTCCACAACTGGTCGGGCAATCGTGTGACATGCCGTGATTGGTTTCAATTGTCGTTAAAAGAAGGTTTAACTGTTTTTCGGGACCAGGAATTTTCAGGCGATACCAATTCGCGATCCGCCCAGAGAATTGATGACGTCAAGACTTTGCGATCTGCACAATATCCAGAAGATAATGGACCTTTGGCACACCCTGTTCGCCCTGATAGCTATATTGAAATCAATAATTTTTATACAACAACGGTGTATGAAAAAGGTGCAGAACTTGTGAGAATGCAAGCAACTTTGCTTGGTCCTGCCCAATACCGGAAAGGAACGGATCTTTATTTTGGCCGGTTTGATGGGAAAGCCGTTACATGCGATGATTTTATAAAATGCATGGAAGATGTATCCCGCCAAGATCTGACGCAATTCAAACTATGGTATTCACAGGCCGGAACTCCGGAAATTACGGCCACATCACATTATGATTCGGAAAATAAAAAATTCACACTCTCTTTGTCCCAACATATTCCTGATACACCCGGGCAAACCAACAAAAAACCTCACCATATTCCCGTTGCATTCGGATTATTGAATGATAATGGGGATGATTTAATCGGAACACAAATTCTGCATTTAAAAGACAGGCATCAGAATTTTATTTTTGAGAATATTCCATCCCGCCCTGTTCCGTCTATTCTTCGAAATTTTTCAGCCCCTGTCAGATTGACAACAGATCTTTCAGAAGATGATTTGCGGTTTTTGATGGTCGCAGATACCGATGGGTTCAATCGTTGGGAATCTGCACAAGCTTTAACTCTTCGTCTGATTAACAGGATGCTCGACCAGATAGAAGGAGGGCATAACGCCGTCACAGATAGGGCTTATCTTGAAACAGTATCAGCTCTTCTTGATCAAGGATTGGAGGATCGTGAAGATAAAGCCCTGCTTGCGCGCATGTTGGATCTACCAGATTACGCTGTTATATCCCAAGAACGAGCGGTTGTTTATCCGGAATATATCAGGGCTGTTTTAACGCGCATCAGATATGATATTTTAACCGAGTTCCCGAATAAACTGGGGGCCTTATACAAGAAATTGAACGTTGAAAAACCATATAAACCAGATCCAGAATCGATGGGCGAAAGAGCCTTGAAATCTGTCATCATGGACATTTTTACATGTGATAACGGGCAATTGCCGTCTACATTATGTCGAAAGCATTATTTCGAGTCTAATAATATGACTGATCGCATGATGGCCTTAAATGGCCTGAAGGATGCAGATTTGCCAGAGCGGGTTGAGGTCTTTGACGATTTTTATAAACGGTTTAAAGATTATCCCCTTGTCATTGATAAGTGGTTTGCTGTGCAGGCACGAGCGGTACGGCGACAAACTTTAGACGATATTCAATTGTTACGCGATCACCCTGATTTTACAATCAAGAACCCCAATCGCGTCAGGTCCCTTTATGCCACATTCGCGATGCGTAATCCCGTTATTTTCCATGCTCGGGATGGTTCTGGATATCAACTGCTGGCTGATGTTGTTCTGGATCTTGATAAAATAAACCCACAGATCGCATCACGTTTATTGACCTCTTTTAGAGATTGGAAACGGTACGATTTCGACAGGCAATCCAAAATGATGGATATCCTGGAAAAAATTGTAAAAACTGAAAACCTGTCACCAAACGTATATGAGATCGCAAAAAAAACGTTAGGGGTATAAAAAGATGGATGAAAGAAATTGCTTTCAAATTGCTGTTGAATCTTGTGGGGCAGAGTGCCCTGCATTAAAAACGGCTGTTATTCACCCTGTGCGCGTGGAAGATATTTCCCTGATCGCTGAAGCAACCAGGCGAAAGCTGATTGATCCTATTCTTGTTGGTCCAAAAGAAAGAGTTATAAGAGCTGCAACTGAAGCTCGGGTTGATATTTCGACCTGGCCTCTTATCAATGTGGAACATAGCCATGCAGCCGCTGCCAAGGGTGCGGAAATGGCTGCCGATGGTGAAGTCGAAAGTTTAATGAAGGGCGGACTGCATACAGATGAAATTCTACATGCGATTATTATCAAACGATCATTGATGACAGAACGCCGGTTGTCACATGCCTATCTAATGGATATTCCAAATTATCACAAACCTGTTGTTATTTCGGATGCGGCTGTCAATATTGCCCCTGATCTGGACGCAAAAGTTGATATCGTTCAAAATGCTATTCATTTCTGGAAGGCTTTATTTGGGGCGGAAAGACTGCCAAAGGTTGCTTTATTGGCAGCCGTTGAAACCGTGAATTCTAAAATGCAGGCAACAATTGATGCTGCTTGTCTTTGTAAAATGTCGGATAGAGATCAAATTACAGGTGGTCTTCTGGATGGTCCATTGGCATTTGATAATGCTATCAACCTTGCAGCAGCAAGATCCAAAGGTATTAAATCCGATGTTGCAGGGGATCCTGATATTATTATTCCCCCCAATCTTGAATCTGCCAATATCATGGCAAAAGAACTAACTTTTCTTGCCAATGCAGAGGCTGCTGGAATTATATTAGGGGCCCGTATTCCCATTATCCTAACAAGTCGAGCTGATAGTCTTCAAACAAAATTAATGTCATGTGCTTTGGCCGTCAAAGTTGCAGCCGCCCGAAAAGCCGGAATGTTTAAATGACAAAATCTTTGCCTCTCCTTGTCCTTAATATCGGATCATCAAGCATTAAATATGCTTTATTCGACATGGGAAATCTGGACAAGATTGATGGTGGGAAAATCAATTGTTTGCCAGATGAAAGCGAAAAGGAAATTACTTCGCTGATAGAAAGAATACCTCGCCCTGGCTTTCTTGCTCATCGGATTGTGCACGGCGGAGATGAGTTTAAACATGTTACCCTCTTAAATGAGGAGATCTTAACTGAATTAGAGAAATTCATTCCTTTCGCGCCATTGCATCAACCTTATAATCTAAAGGGCGTCCGTGTGATGGCAAAGTTGTTACCAGATATCCCTCAATATGCCTGTTTCGATACAGAATTTCATACAGGACGGAGCGAGTTATATTCGACCTTTGCGATCCCCCTTGAACTTCGTAAAAAGGGCTTAAAACGCTATGGTTTTCATGGGTTGTCGTATGAATGGATATCCGGGCAATTCGATTCTAAACGGCTTATCATCGCTCATCTGGGGAGTGGTTGCAGTCTATGCGCTTTGTTGGACGGAAAAAGTGTTGATACAACCATGGGGCTAACCGCGCTTGACGGATTGCCGATGTCGACACGATCCGGAAACATTGATCCCGGTCTTGTTCTTTATTTGATTGAACATTTAAAATACACCCCGGATCAGGTTGAACATATCCTGTATCGTGAATCCGGAATGAAGGGTTTGTCAGGAATTTCAGGGGATTTTAGAACATTGCAGGAGTCAGATGATGATCGTGCTCAATTCGCGCTTGATTATTTTATCCTGAAAACAGCACAGGAAATCGCCAGAATGGCCGTCAGTATCGGCGGAATCGATACATTGGTTTTTACGGGTGGGGTGGGCGAAAATTCTGAAGAAATTCGAAATGCTATCTTGGATCGATTATCTTTTTTTCCTCCTTTTGAAACTGTTATTTTGCCAACAAATGAAGAAAAAATGATTGCCTTATTGGTAAAGGCAGGGATTGATTATGCCTGATTTTAGCTTTGAAAATGAACATAAAGGTATTGTTATTGGTGTTGACGAAGTGGGCCGGGGGCCTCTTGCAGGGCCGGTTGTGGCGGCGGCGGTTTATATTCCGCACAAAAATCGGATGCACCCTGTTTGGCGGGATGTTCGGGACAGTAAAAAACTATCAGATATCCGTCGTGATGTATTATTTCCAGTTATACAAGGTCAATGCCTTTTTGGAATCGCAGGGGCGAGTGTAGAGGAAATCGATCGTCTGAATATCTTACAGGCAACATTTTTGGCCATGCGTCGTGCAGTTGAACAAATTCAAGGGAAACAGTATGAAAGCCAGGATGAAATTAAAAATCCGTTCATTTTAATCGACGGGAACCGCATTCCTCAAAACTGGCCGTGGAATTGTTCCGCTCTTGTCAAAGGTGATTCAAAATCCGTATCAATTGCCGCAGCATCGATCCTTGCAAAGGTAACGCGTGATCGTATGATGGCCGCATTAGGAGAAGATTACCCTATTTATGGATGGCAGAAAAATGCAGGTTATGGAACGCCAGAGCATTTAAGGGCGCTTCAAATATACGGCATCAGTAGCCATCATCGTCGCAGCTTTGCACCTGTTCGCAATCTTATAACGGCTGCTTAAAAAACCCTCTTCCATTGAGTGGAAGAGGGTTGAAACATTAAAGTTTAAAGATTTATTTTCTATTATTCTGCTGCCGGAGATTCAGTCTCAGGTGCAGCGGCAGCGGCAGCAGCGGCTTCAGCTTTCTTTGCTTTTTCTTTCAAACGCTCTTGCGCTTTTGCTTTTGGTTGGGCTTTCTGGATGCTGACACGTTTTTCAGGCATCGCAACAAGACCAGCTTTACCCAAGAAGAATTCAACGCGTTCGGTGGATTGTGCGCCAACGCCCAACCAGTATTGAATGCGCTCTGTGTTCAAGACGACGCGTTTGTCGCTGTCTTTTGCTTGACGAGGGTCATAAGTTCCCACTTTCTCAATAAAGTTACCATCGCGCGGGGCGCGTGCATCCGCAACAACGATTGCATAAAAAGGTGCTTTTTTGCGGCCTTGACGGGCCAGTCTGATTTTCAGTGCCATGTTGATTTTCTCCTTTTACAATTGACTGATTTAAATTTTACTATTCGTTATAATTCCTATTTCTTTTTACGATTCTTTTTTGAACCGCCATGTCCGAAATTACCCAAACCACCGAGCATTTTTTGTTGTGCCATCTGCCCCAATGATCCCGACAGGCTAAACCCCGGAGTAGTCCCGCTTTCCCGTTGCATTTCTGCTAATTTATCTTGGTCGTCTTTGCCCATAAAATTTTTCATGGCCCCCATCATTCCCGAGATACCCATTTTCTTCATCCGGCGCATCATGGTTTCCATTTGTTCGTATTGTTTTATCAATCGATTGACATCTTGGACTGATGTCCCGGACCCAGCGGCAATCCGTTGACGGCGCTTGGCGTTCAAAAGAGATGGTTTAACACGTTCGGCCTTGGTCATTGATAGAATGATAGCTTCCTGATGTTTTAATACTGAATTATCAAGATTTGCGCTGTCAATCTGCTCCGAATACCGGCCAAGACCTGGTAACATTTTCATCAAAGATCCGATTCCACCCATCCGTTTCATTTGACGGAATTGATTCAGCATATCATTTAGATCGAAACGGCCCTCGTTAAACCGTTTGGCCATATCTTCCGCTTCGGCTTCATTGACTGTTTCAATCGCTTTTTCGACAAGGGAGACAACATCTCCCATACCCAGAATGCGGCTAACAATCCTGTCGGCATGAAACGGTTCCAACGCATCCCATTTCTCGCCAATTCCCATCAATTTAATCGGTTTGCCGGTAACGGCGCGCATCGACATCGCGGCCCCGCCACGTGCATCACCATCGACGCGGGTCAACATCAGACCGGTAATTCCAACTTTGCTGTCAAAGGTCGACGCGGTATTCACGGCATCTTGTCCCGTCATCGCATCGACGACCAACAATGTCTCGACTGGTTTCGCCACATCGCGGATGGCAACAACTTCATTCATCAACACATCGTCAATAGCCAAACGTCCGGCGGTATCGAGCATGACAACGTCATACCCGCCCAAACGGCCTTCGGTTAGCGCGCGTTTGGTAATGGTTAGCGGATCTTCGCCAGTCACAATCGGCAAGGTTGCAATTCCGGTTTGCGTTCCCAATTGTGCCAATTGGTCCTGGGCCGCTGGACGATAGGTATCAAGCGAGGCCATCAGGACTTTTTTGCGCAATTTGTCGGTCAAATACTTTGAAATCTTGGCGGTCGAGGTGGTTTTTCCCGAACCTTGTAACCCCACCATCAAATACACAGCCGGCGGTGTTCCCGCAAAGGACAGATCGGTATTTTCGGATCCCAGCAAGGCGACCATTTCGTCATTGACGATTTTGACAACCATCTGAGCAGGGGAAACAGATTTGACAATGTCCTGGCCGACAGCCTTAATACGGATTCGTTCAACAAAATCTTTGACAACCGGGAGGGCCACATCTGCCTCGAGCAAAGCCACGCGAATCTCGCGCAGGGCCAGATCGACATCCTCTTGGCTTAAGCTTCCTTTGCCGCGAAGCTTATCAAAGACATTTCCTAATTTTTCCGTCAACGACTGGAACATAGTTTAAAAACCTCATAACAAATGTGCCGCAGTGAGCGAAACGTCGCCGACTGCGGGATACCCTCGTTTAATCCGGGGCACTCTCAAACAGAGATGTGCGGATAATCTGGGTCTTTATGCCCTATTGCAATTTAAAGATCAAGAGAATAATGTGGAAAAATAATTTTTCGTATTTCAATTTATGACTCTGTAAGGAGATTGATATGGGTTTAAGTTTAGGGCGTATTCTGGTAGATCTGTTAAACGCTAACAGTGAAGACCAAAGCATAGTGAGCTGCACGATTTCACCGGCAGCAACTGAAGAAATTGTAGCTGATTTTACCAGTGCTGTGAGCCCAAAAATTGGGGCTTACCACCGCGAATCAAGATTAACCCCTTCTGAATTGCAACAGTTGACATTCGGATAAAGAGGAGATTGATATGGCGTTCGTTTTGCAGGATGGGGAATGGCTGGCTTTTACACCATTAAAATGGGAAGGAGGAAAGCTTTTGCGCGTAGAGTTTCAATCTCTGGCGGATATTGGGAGTTATGTATTGTCAACAAAGCATAGTGTACAACTTTCCCCAAATGAAACCGACGAGTTTGATATGGCGTTCTATGATGCTATGGATCCCGTGAGAGAACGGCTTCGCTATGAACGTGCCGAAGCTATGAAATCGGTCAGAGATGTTATTCTTCGGTAAATGAAGCAGATAACTTCCGCTAAAAGCCTGCGGGTTCAAGCGGCCTTTGCGCTTCCTCACGCGAAGAGAGGGGAAGATGTCTATCAGATGTTCGTGCTTCCTTCTTGGGAGGAGGAATGGGGATTTCTGGGGCAAAAAAGCCACCTTCTCTATAATGGGTAATATCAGGAAAATTTTCTGATACCCATTCCAAGAAGGCTATTTTCAGGCCATTTTCTTTGTCCTTTTTGTTTCTATCTCTCTGACGATCACCATGGGAGGGTATAATAACAGGGTTATGGGGGGCAATAATAACAGGCTCAGAAATTTGAAAAATATGAGCGTCTTTTCCATGGCCGCATCGCCCCATGACAAATCCGACAATCTTTTCGTCATTATCTGCAACAAATACAAAATTTGAGTAACAATCAGGGGCGTTGGATTGCCATGTCTGCTGGATGCACGGTATATCGTTTTGTTCAAGTGGACGATATACAAGTGGAGGATATATTCGTCTTGATGAAGAATCATAAAAAGCTGAACTCAGTACAGCAGAAGCAGCGCGCCCCATAATCTCTCCGTTTAGCCCAGCGTTGGTTGTTATATAATCAAAATTCCAGGCTAAGAATCAGAATCTTATATAAAAATTTCTATTTATAAAAGATAGTAACCGTGCAATGCAGCATGCACAGAAAAGGTTAACCGCCGTTCAGTTGTTTATGCACAGCCTGAAAACCATCATTGATTCAACGAAAGCAAAAAACATTGATGTATTTTTAAAAGTATGACGTAGTTAATTTGCTTAAAGTAATAGAAAAAAATTAGGGGGAATACTGGTATGAAGGCAAGAGATATAGAAATCCCTCCTGTTTTTATCCCTTTCCTGAAAATGCATGGGTTGGGGAATGATTTTGTCATTCTGGATGCGCGAGGGAAGGAGGCAGATTCCGTTTTTGCCCACAAGGCGGATCTGTCGCAAAAATTGGGAGATCGGCATTTCGGGGTGGGATGTGACCAGATTATCTTTCTAGAAACGTCCCAAGCCGCTGATGTGTTTATGCGCATTTATAATCCGGACGGGTCCGAGGCCGGGGCCTGTGGCAATGCCACCCGCTGTGTGGCTGATCTGATTCTGACAGAAAGAAAAGCTCTGTCCTGCACCATTGAAACGCGCAGCCGCACGTTGGCATGCACACGGACAGATGATGGCTTGATTGCGGTTGTCATGGGGGCGCCAAAACTGGCGTGGCAGGATATTCCGTTAGCAAGTCCCTGTGATACTTTATGTGATACCTTGTACGTTCTGCCTTCGGAACAGGGAGGTGGTGTGGCCGTCAATATGGGGAATCCGCATTGCGTCTTTTTTGTGGAGGATCTGGATGCGGTGGATATTGCCACGCACGGGCCGCGCATGGAAACAGACGCCATTTTTCCTGACCGTGCCAATATAGAATATGTTCAGGTTATCGATCGGACGCATATCCGCATGCGGGTGTGGGAGCGCGGGGCGGGGGTAACGCTTGCCTGTGGATCGGGAGCGTGTGCGGCGGCTGTTGCTGCTATTCGGCGCGGATTAACCGATCGGCGGATGGTGGTGTCCATGCCGGGTGGAGATTTAATTTTGTCATGGGAAACCGATACGGATCCGGTCGTGATGACTGGTCCCGTGGCCTATGTGTTTCGCGGGGAGTGGGGCGCGGCGTTTAGTTGGGGCGCATCTCTATCCACGGACAATAAGGATTATTAGACGCAATAAAGTGTCTGCTCCCGACTTCTTCTAACTTTCTGCCGCTAACGCCTTTAGATTTCCTTTCAAGAAGGCTTACACTTTCTTCCAAATCTTCAGGGGTGCGTTGAAGGATAGCTTGAAAAGCTGTTTTTGCAGCGGCCATGTTTTCGGGGGTGAGGCGTTCCACCAGTTTTTCTATGTCCACATCACGTTTGGCAAGGATATGGGTAAAGATGCCATCCATATACCAAAAGGCCGCCTGAACGGCATCTGGATTGTCGTGGAAAATTTTACAAAAAATTCCATCTTTCTCGGATCTGAGCTGAATTCCTGTTGGAATAAAATTATCTTCGTTCACTATGCCATCAAAAACCGCGTATACCTTGCATTCGGACATATTATTTTTTTTATTCGAAACATTTTCGTACATTATGACGCAGAAATGATGTGTTGTTCCCCCATCATTTCGTGAGGAATCATATTCTAGAATAGTCACACATTGATCGCGATCATTGGCATGGGTATAAGCGATTACTTCCTGAACAGAAGATGAATCCCCTAAATATTCAGCCGTTGGCATATCAAAAGCCTTAAAAACTTCATTCAAAGAACCCAACTCATCGGATCCAGGTTCGAGAAGATCGCGCGTATAATACCCCTCATTATTTATTTGAAAGGCACGGCAGATGCCGAGGTAGGAAAGGGAGGGCGTTGCTGGTTCGCAAATATTTTGAAATTCTTCGTCCACATTATATCGTGGTGTGTCGAGCGTGCTTTCCAGAGCCTCCAGATCAAGTGGGGCATTTTGAATGAGATCAGTCAAAGCACGGTGTCCATAAATCAACATGGCTTTGATATCTTGTTCACTCTCTGGAAGAGCCCAATTGATTTTCTGGGCATTTGTTTCGGTTGGAAGTCGACATATCATGTCGCGGATCAGAAAATCTTCTCCATTATTGATAATTTGTCCGCTAAGAACAAAGATCGGTTGCATTTCGTAGTGCGATTCTTCAGGAAGATGATCTCCCAAATCAACAACATTCCCAATGAGGAATGTTTGCCAATCCTCTGGCGTGCCATCGGATGATACCTCGGGGTGACGAATGGAAACGGCAAATGCGTTATTTTTTGATAGTACAGCACATTCTATGCCATCCAGATTGTCTCTATTCTTAAAAAAATCCTGAGCAGGGGATCCTGCAAAGCTTAATAAAGTGTGGCTATAATTTATCAGATTCCTTATACCCTCTGCTGACATTACGGGCGTATAAACATCATCCGATTCCAGTTGGAAGATTGTTTGAATGGCGGTCGACGGAACAGAAAAGTTATCAGTCATTTCTTTTATCTTTCAGAGGTGAGAGGATTATTGGTCCATTGAGGGAGATGGAATGACAAAAAATCTGGGGTCACATTTCAAAGTGTCAGTTGAGAAATCCACGGAATCCCTGTTCCATAAACGTTGAAGTTCTAAAGAAACCTCCTCCGGTGATGTTGTGAACCATCTTTCGGCGCGTTTAATGTCATCGTCCGTGATGGGGGCAGAGAGAAATTTCATAACGAGCTCATTCGCATAGCAAAGTGACGCATTAAAATCTCCTTCTTGATGTATGGACCAATATTCTAATTCTCCATCTTCATCATTTATAGCCGCATATGTGCATTCATGGGCGATATAAAGATTGGAGTCATCAATAATGCCATTTGTTTGAAAAAGAGGGGTAAATAGCATCTTTGTTTCCTGTGTTTCTGAGGCGATAATTTCTTCCATTTGCCCCAGAACCAATGAGAAATGGTCTGTGGATGTTGTGCTGCCCTCTGGTGTCGTTGAATAGGTTGTGGCAATGATAAATCCTGTTGTGCTTTCAATTTTTCCAATGGATTGAAAAAGGGGGGTATTTTGAGGGTTGTTAAAGAATGCGGAATCCCTTGATCCAAGAACATCTAATGCTAGTTGATGATATTGGAAGATCGTTGGATCATCTGCTCCACTTGTATAGATAATAGTAGAAGGATCGTCCAAATCGCCCAATAGGAAAATACTCCTGAGGCTTAAGTAGTCCAATGCCATCTCCGGAGGCTGTTGGCCCGTGGCAGATTTTTTAAAAGTGTTTTGATTTTGAGATCCCATGTGATTAGCCTCTATTGTTTTCGCTCGGGGGCGGGGTAGATATCTTGGGGGCGCTCGCCCATTTGTTGTTTGTAGATTATTTCGGCCCCAGCATTAAAAATGGCGTTAGGTTGTCGATCCAGGCATATTCCAATTTGAACAGTATGGTCCCATCGAGTTTTTTTGAACCATGCTTGAGCCGCTTTTATAGAATCGTTGTTCAAAACTTGTCCGGTGATAATTTGAACAAAAAGTTCATTTGCGTAGCAGAGAGAAGCATAGATTTCATTTATATTTTGAGCCCTGCGCTCAATACTCAGATTATCAGAATTAATTTCTTTCCAGACTGCTACGGGAGAGAAGGTTCGAAGAGACCATACATCGAAATCTGCGATGAATCCATAATTTAGGGTAGGAATTGCTATAGTGTTTCCCTGAGGAGTTGTTTGAGGACAGAAAGAGCCTATAAGCAATCCAAAACTTTTTATTGGGGAAGATGTACTATAATTCAGATTCCAAGAGTCAAAGGCAATTAAAAAATCCATACTGTCAGGGATGATTTTTGATCTGATCGTATCTATTTCATATTTCTGGGATCTAGCACTCGCCAAACTCATCTGGGATATCAGGTTAATAACAAGAGATCGTAAGTCCTCTATCTCTTCTTCAGTATTTTCATCGTAGAGATCAAGATTGGTAAGTTGAAAAATTTTGATAATATCAGCGTAGCTTAAAGCCATCTCCTGGGGTTGGTTGACCGCCCCTGATAAATTAAAATCGTTTAAATCTTGAGATCCCATATGAGCTTCTTCTGATAATAGAATTAAGAGCCCCTATTTATCATAATCAAATTGATCTTGGCAAGAAAATATGCCATAAGGGGCCATGAAAAAGAATAACTCCCCCAAAATGCCGCTTGCGCCGGATATACAGACATCCGCCGGTCCGTCTCCGCAGGTGCAAACATTTGGCTGTCGCCTCAATGTGTATGAGAGCGAAGTCATGAAGACTCATGCCAAGGACGCGGGGATCGAGAATGCGATTATTTTTAACACCTGTGCTGTGACCGCCGAGGCCGAGCGTCAGGCACGACAAGCCATTCGGCGGGCGCGGCGCGAGCATCCGGATGCCAGGATTATCGTCACAGGCTGTTCTGCGCAAATCAAGCCGGACAGTTATGCCGGAATGCCCGAAGTAGATCAGGTCATTGGCAATGATTTAAAATTAAAGGCCGAAACTTGGTCTAAAACTGGGTCTAAAACTGGGTCCGGAACTTGCTCTGAAACTGGGGGAGCTGTGGCTCCGGCCCAGAAGGTCATCGTCAATGATATCATGTCGGTACGGGAAACGGCCGGACATTTGCTGGAAGGATTCGAAGGCCACGCCCGCGCCTTTATTCAGGTGCAGAACGGGTGTGATCATCGCTGTACGTTTTGCATTATTCCGTATGGACGCGGGAATTCGCGCTCTGTTCCGCTGGACGAGATTATTGCGCAAATTCGCAAATTGGTCGATCAGGGCTATCGGGAAGTGGTTTTGTCGGGTGTGGATGTGACATCCTATGGCAAAGATCTGCCGGGAGAGCCGACGCTTGGTTACATGATGACACAGATTTTTGCACAGGTTACGGACTTGCCGCGCTTGCGCCTGTCGTCCTTGGATCCCGTGGAAATTGACGAAGATCTGTGGGCGTTGATCGCACAGGAACCACGCTTGATGCCGCATTTGCATCTGAGTGTGCAGGCCGGCGATGATATGATTTTAAAGCGCATGAAACGGCGGCATGCACGGCAAGATGTGATCGATGTGTGTGCCCGGGCGCGGTCTTTGCGCCCTGATATGGTGTTTGGCGCAGATATTATCGCCGGATTTCCGACCGAGACAGACGAGATGTTCGCCAATTCTTTAAAATTGGTCGAAGAATGCGATCTGACATTTTTGCACGTGTTCCCGTATTCCCCGCGAGAGGGAACGCCGGCTGCCAAAATGCCCCAGGTCGATGCGGGCCTCCGGAAAGATCGGGCAGGGCAGTTGCGTGCCTTGGGCGATTATCAATTGGCGCGGTTTCTCTATCGCCATGCTGCGGGACGGCAAAGCGTGGTGGTAGAACAAAACAATATCGGTCGCACCGAACATTTCGCCGAAGTCCAGTTGGACAAAGCTGTCCCGATGGGCCAGCTGATATCCGTGGATATTACCGGAATCCGTGATAACCGATTAGTGGGTAAATGCGTTGTGGCATAAAAAACTTTTTATCGGGTTTGGAAATGTGTTAAACCAAAGATATACCCCTTAACGTAAGGATTTCATCATGTTTTTCTGGCGTAAAAAAAATAACCCTGCCCAGCAGGAACGCGAAGCTCTCGAAGATAAGATCGTCCATCATCCCAACGAGCCTGAGTTGGAGCCATCAACGGAATATGATCCTGTCATTGATCCCGAATTCAAGAAACATGAATTAAATGAAACAGAAGAAGAAGTTCTTTCAGAATTAGAGATTACACCCATTCCTTCTGTGGTTGATTCACAAGAGCCACCACGCCAAGACAGTGATGGTGGCGGATGGTTGTCCCGCCTGACGTCTGGCCTGTCAAAATCTTCGGGCAAAATTGGCGGCGGATTGGCCGATATTTTTTCCAAACGCAAACCCGATGCCGAAACCTTGGCCGAATTGGAAGATTTGCTGATCATGGCAGATATGGGGCCACAGACAGCGGCTTTGTTGGTGGATTCGTTACGGGCTCGCAAGTTCGATAAAGACAATACGATGGAAGAAGTGCAAAAGGCGTTGGCCGATGATATCGCCGCCATTCTGGATAAAACGACACGTCCTTTGGCGTTTGAAAAAGTCGGGGACAGCCCGAAAACAATTTTGATCTGTGGTGTGAATGGCGTTGGAAAAACAACCACCATCGGCAAATTGGCGTATCACATTCATTACCGGGATCACAAAAAAGTCATGATGGCGGCGGGCGACACGTTCCGTGCCGCGGCGATCGAGCAATTGCAAATTTGGGCAGATCGTACCAAATGCCCATTGGTGTCGAGCGAGATCGGGGCCGATGCCGCTGCGTTGGCATTCCAATCCTACGAACGGGCGGTGAAAGAGGGCATGGATGTCCTGATGATCGATACCGCTGGTCGTTTGCACAACAAAGCCAATCTAATGGCCGAGTTGGAAAAAATCACCCGCGTTTTGAAAAAGAAAGATCCAGCCATCCCGCATGAGGTGATTTTGGTTCTGGATGCGACCACCGGACAAAATGCGATCTCCCAAGTGGAGACATTCAAGCAATTGGTCAATGTCACAGGATTGGTGGTCACCAAGCTGGATGGATCGGCCAAAGGCGGGGTTGTGGTTGCATTGGCGCATAAATTCGGCTTGCCGATTTTTGCGGTCGGGGTTGGCGAAGACATTGCCGATTTGCAGGCGTTCCACCCGCAGGAATTTGCTCGTTCCTTGGTCGGATTGGCAGAGTAAAGTAAGTGGAAGATAAGCCTACATATTTGTCGCAAAATTGTTGACATAATATAAAATTATTTGCTATTTACAGGCTATGTATAAAAACCCTGCCGCGACTCGTGTAACTGCTGAAAATTGCCCCCCCCAATTATTCTGGATGAGGCATCGACATCCATTCCCGAAGTGATGGAAAAAGTTTCCAACGGTTTTTTTACACAAGATATTATAGCTTATATCTGGCGGCAGCCTGAGGAAAAACGCAATCAGATAAAAGAAAGCGTTATTCGCGACGTATTTGAGCCACTCGCAGCCTGCCTTCCTTTTTGGGATCGGCACCTGCTGAATCAAAACAACCCAGAATTTATCTTATCCGACGTGTTTGATTTGGCCTCGGGACGTGGAATTCCAGGTGCGCGAGATGTGACGTGTCAGTATCGGGTGGGGAGCTTTGGCTTCTGCAACCCTCGATTGCCCAGAACGCTTTTAGATGTTGAAACACAGCTGTTAGAAGTCTTTGAAAGAGGAGTTGAACTAGGAAGATTTAGGGGGCAGGATTTACAAAAACGTTTCTGTGCAAACGCCACTCCTTCGGTTGGCCGGTTTGGTTTTCTTTATGAGAATTTTAAAGATGGTCCGGAGCCTCATATTGATGGTGATATAGAAAATATATACGAAAATAAATCTTCAGAAAAAAAAGATATTCGCGCTTTGACGGTCTATCAAGGCGAGGGAACCTTTTTTTGGGGAGAAACTCCGGCTGATCTTGGGACGGAGTGGCCTTTTTCTAGCACGGTATGTATTGATCGTCGTTATTTGCAGGGAAGAGAGATTTTTCAAGCCGCGGCGGGGGATGTGATTTTCTTTGAAAATGGCCCGCGTTCTTGGTCGCAATGTTTTATCCATCAGGCCGCTATGGCAAAGCCATTAGATGTTAATTCTTTTGATTTGGGGAAGGCCCGGTTGCTCTCAACATATAACATGACATTGACAATTTAAAGAAAAGATTTGAGCAGCAAAAGATCATCCCAAGCCTCCCTTTTTTTGAGGGGAGATCTCAATAAAAAAGAAGGGTGGTAAGAGACAAGCGCAGGGCATTCAAACCTTTTTTGATCTGTATCGCCCTGTTGAATTTTCCATCCAACCATATGCTGTTTTCCACGCAATTTACCAATCGTCAAATCACTGCCCAGGATGGATTTACTTGCAACGCTCCCCATTAAATAAATGATCTTTGGGTTTACCAATTCGATATGACGCCGAATAAAAGGAACAGAAAGCTCTATTTCTGTTGAAAGAGGTGATCTGTTTCCAGGGGGTCTCCAATTCAAGACATTCGTTAAATAAAGGGATTCACGGGTTAAACCAATAGCGCCGAACATTTTATCGGTTAATTGGCCCATTTCACCAGAAAAAGGATATCCGGCCCGATCATCCTCTGCCTCTGGGGTATCACCAATAACCATAACTGAAGCGGATGGGTTTCCAGCAGAAAAAACCATATTCATCGCTGTTTTTTTAAGCGAAAGGCCTTCAAATTTTAAAATCACTTCTTTTAAGGCATCAAGTGTTTTCACCTCACCGACAAGCCGAAAAGCCTCGGCTTTTGCTTCTGGCGTACCTGACAGGTTCGCAGAAGCTCCTGATGATGAGGTGGGCGAGGATAATCCCGTTCTAAGTGGTAACGTTTTTTCCACAGGAAGAGATGCTAACCGATCAACAGGCGTTGATGACATTACTTCATCGACACCGTTTTCAATATACCACTGCAAAATGCTTTCTGCCTGCTGTGTTGCAAGAATATATGTTGCAGACATTTTTAAGATTCCTAACTTTCTGTTTTCTAACTCTGTGCTATTGTAAGTCTTAGCAAGAACTGGCACTTAAGAAAAGAAGACATTCTACAAATCCACTGGGATCATCAAAAAAAGAATAGGAACAAAATGATCAGGACTGACCGCGAGAGCATGCATTATGATGTTGTGATTGTCGGGGGAGGGCCAGCAGGGCTTTCTTGCGCCATTCGCCTTAAACAGATCAATTCTGATATTAAAGTGTGTTTATTGGAGAAAGGAGCCGAAATTGGAGCGCATTCTCTCTCTGGTGCTGTTTTTGAGCCCCGCGGCCTTGACGAGCTAATTCCTGATTGGAAAGAAAAAGGCGCTCCGATTACGTGCCAGGTCACAGAGGATCAATTTCTATTTCTAACCGCACAAACAGCCATTTCTCTTCCAACCCCTTTCCAAATGCGGAATGACGGCAATTATATTATTTCGCTAGGAGCCCTTGTAAAATGGCTTGCCGGTCAAGCGGAGGCGTTGGGTGTTGAAATCTACCCTGGATTTGCAGCCTCTGAAATTTTATATGATCAAAATGGACGGGTTAAGGGGGTTGCAACAGGTGATGTTGGAATTTCAAAAAGTGGTGAAAAAACAGCATCTTATCAGCCGGGCTTAGAGCTCTACGCGAAGCAGACTGTCTTTGCTGAAGGATGCCATGGGTCTTTGACAAAGGAAATCATTCAAAAATTCAATTTACGTCCAAACGGGAATCAGACCTATGCTTTGGGGATCAAAGAAATTTGGGAAATCAAACCAGAAAATCACGTTCAGGGCCGCGTCATTCATACAATAGGCTGGCCGTTAGATCATCTGACCTACGGGGGCTCATGGGCGTATCATATGGAGGACAACCTTGTGTCAATCGGCTTTGTCGTAGGCCTTGATTATCAGAATCCCTATTTATCCCCTTTTGAAGAAATGCAACGCCATAAGCTTCACCCTGCAATTTCCAAGATATTACAGGGAGGAAAGCGAATTTCTTATGGTGCACGCGCCCTTGTCGAGGGGGGGCTATCGGGCCTTCCAAGATTAACCTTCCCGGGAGGAGTGTTAACCGGAGATAGTGCAGGCTTTCTGAATGTTGCTAAGATTAAAGGAAATCATGCTGCGATAAAATCAGGACTTTTGGCTGCGGAGGCTATTACTGAGCAATTGGATAAAAACGAATGCACGTCTTATCAGGATAAGTTCAAAACAAGCTGGTTGTATGATGAGCTTTATAAAGTTAGAAATATCAGGCAAGGGTTTCGATGGGGGCGGTATATCGGACTCATTCATGCTGGATTTCAGATGATTGGTGGGTGGAGAATCCCCTATACCTTAAAACATCATCCTGATTATGAAACATTACAGCTTGCCAAGGATTCAAATCCACCTGTCTATCCTAAGCAAGATGGCGTTCTGACATTTGATCGCCTTTCTTCTGTTTTTCTGTCCAATACAAACCATGATGAAGATCAACCAAGTCATTTAAAGTTGAAGGATTCATCGATTCCACTTTCCGTTAACTTGCCAAAATGGGCTGAGCCAGCACAGAGATATTGCCCCGCAGGTGTCTATGAGATTGTTGAAGAAAATAATGAAAAACAGTTCAGGATTAATCCCCAAAACTGTGTCCATTGCAAAACATGCGATATCAAAGACCCTTCCCAGAATATCAACTGGACACCACCACAAGGAGGAGGGGGGCCAAATTATACCGGAATGTAAATAACGCAAGAATTTGGATGATTATTGCTTGGTTTCGATCTATATTGAGGAAATAACGTCTTGCCATTGGTTTTTCTATGAAAAAAAATTCCTTCCGCCTGTCTGTTCTTTTGACATTTTCTTTGTTTTTATCTGTCGGATGTGACCAATATTCCGATGCCCAATCCGGCGATCTCAATGATGACGTATTGGGTCAATATTCGCCTAGCATGGAAATGCCGTCTCCGACTCTTTCAGGCAGTTTTCTTTCTGCACAGTTTGCCCAAAATCGTTCAGATTGGGAGGCCGCGTCCAATTATTTTGCAAAAATTCTGGATACCTCCCCAACGGATAAAGAAATTCAAATTAGGTTGATGGCCCTCCAGATGGGATCGGGCCATTATGATCAGGCGATACAAATTGCAAACAAAATTTCCAAAAGTGAAGGTGCTGATAAAACATTGGCAAATCTTATTCTGGCTCTTGAATCATTCAAATCGGGAAAATTCCAGGAGTCTCTGAAGGTCATTTCCGGAGATCAAAACGACCCCGTTGTTCTCGCCATCCTTCCTCTTGTCAAATCGTGGGCAGAAGCAGGAAAAGGAGCCACGGATATCACAGAGTTGAAAGATTCCCCGTCACTTATTTATCAAGCTGTTCTTGTTGCTGCCTATACAAAAAATAAAGATGCCTTGGCACAGCTTGCCCAATCCTATGATTTTGTAAAAACACGGACCCCGGTCGCCCGCCTGGAAGATATTGCTGTGATCTTTGCCCATTATGGAGAAACAGAAGAATCAAAAGGAATTTACGAGGCTTTGAAAGCCGGAATTCCTGAACGCGCCGCTTTTTATGATACCCAAATTAAAAATTTGGAAACCGAATCCAAAAAAAATCTGCCAAATCAGCTTAGCAATCCACAAGTCGGCTTAAGTGATGCGATTTTTGATATGGCCCAAATTCTATCACGTGGATATGAGGATAGTGCGCGTTTATTTGCCCATATGTCTTTGTACTTAAACCCTGATAATGCCGCTGCTTACGAACTTCTGGCAGAAATTGCTTCTGATCATAAATTATATTCCGAAGCAACAACCTATCTGTCACGGATTGACACATCTGGTGATAAAAACCGTAAGATTCAAATTCAGCGTCAAATTGCTCAATTACAAGTTCTTGCCGGATACCCTGATGAGGCGATCCGTATTCTTGAAACCCTTGCGTCTGATCACAAAAATATTGATGCGCAAATCCAGATTGGTGACATTTATCGTGGTCAGGAAGATTTTAAAAATGCCTTAAAGGCTTACAATAGGGCTTATGATTTCTTAGGAAATGCAATTACAGCGCAGTATTGGGATCTGAGTTTTGCGCGAGGCATGACAAATGAACGGTTGAAAAATTGGGACCAGGCAGAAAAAGATTTAAAAACAGCCCTTTTATTCCAACCTGATCAGCCGTATGTTCTGAACTATCTTGGCTATAGTTGGGCCGATCAGGGAATTCATCTGGATAAGGCCGCAGAATTAATTGAAAAAGCAGTGCGTTTAAAACCAGATGATGGTGCGATTGTTGATTCTCTTGGCTGGATTTATTTTCGGATGGGCCAATATGATAAAGCCGTCGTAACCTTAGAAAAAGCGATCGAACTTGCCCCAACAGAACCTGAGTTGAATGATCATTTAGGCGATGCCTATTGGCGCGTAGGCCGGAAGAATGAAGCAAAATTTCAATGGAAAAGAGCCGTCAGCTTTACAAGCGATTCATCTCTTATTGAAAAAATCCAATCGAAAATTGATGCGGGTCTTCCTGAAAATATTCTCGTCAATCAAAAGACTGAAAAAGTAGTCGAGAACAAATAATTGTTATGTTGGCACGTGCAAAAATAAACCTCCATCTGCATATAACAGGGCGTGCAGATAACGGGTATCATCTTTTGGACTCGCTTGTTGTCTTTACATCTCTCGCTGATGAGATTCAAATCAGGTCATCTGATCATTACGACCTAAAAATTCATGAGAGGATGGGATCTCAGCCCCTCTCATCGACTGATAATCTGGTGACCCGAGCAACATATTTATTGGCACACCATCTTGGTATTCCACCCTATGTTTCAATTGACCTGTTTAAAAATATACCTCTTTCGGCGGGGTTGGGAGGAGGGTCAGCAGATGCCGCTGCAATACTGACTCTGCTTAAGAAGCATTGGAAACTTGAATCAGATGATTTGCTACAGCTTGTTGCGGCTTCTTTAGGAAGTGATATTCTGGCATGTCTGTATAATGTGCCTGTTATCATGCGCGAAACAGGGAACAAATTGATTCCCGCCCCAAGTATTCCAAAACTTTATGCTTTATTGGTTAACCCGAATATGCCATGTCCGACCCCTGCTGCTTATCGCATATATGCTGAAAATAATTCTCAATTTTCAAATAAAGTTGCATTCCCTGATGAGTTCAGATCACCAGATTCTTTATGCAGATTTTTAAAAGACCATACGCGTAATGATCTTACTGAGGCTGCAATTTCTCTGGTACCACAGATCAAGAATATTCTGGATTGGCTTTCTGTTTACCCTGATTGTCTCCTTGCGCGTTTATCAGGGAGTGGGGCGACTTGCTTTGGTTTATTTGCAGAAAAAGAACACGCAGAAAAAGCAGGGCAGGATATTATAAAAGATCACCAAAATACACCTCTGGACCTACGATTAGAGTGTGTTGAGGTGAATGGGGAATAGACGGTATAAGCAAATGGACCGTAATAAGCGGAGGAAAGTTCATAATCTTCCCTGCTTATCCGTTTTTAGATTTTTATCTTTTAGATTTTTATCTAGGCTGCTTTGGCGGGTTTTGAAAGAGCCTGAACGCCTGGAAGGGGTTTTCCTTCCATCCATTCAAGAAAAGCACCGCCCGCGCTTGAAACATACGTAAATTTATCAGCGCATCCTGCATGCTCTAACGCAGAGACAGTATCACCTCCACCAGCAACACTGACAAGGCCTGTTGCAGTCGCTTCGGCAACCGCTTGAGCTGCTGCGTTTGTTCCTGTATCAAACGGTTTCACCTCAAATACACCGAGAGGACCATTCCAGAGAACTGTTCTGCAACCAGAAAGGGTTTGACGAAGCATCAGGACTGTTTCTGGCCCAACGTCAACGGCTTCGCGGTCTGCAGGCATAGTAGATGTTGGAACAATTTCATGCGGTGCATTTGCGCCAAATTTATCAACAATCACACGGTCAACAGGCAAAAGAATTTCACAACCTGCTTGTTTGGCTGCTGCTTGGATTCGTCTGGCTTCATCAACCATATCGCGTTCACACAATGATTTCCCAACCTCGATTCCATCCGCAAAGAGAAATGTATTTGCCATTCCCCCGCCAAGGAACAAATAATCTACTTTTTTGACAAGATTTTCGAGAACAGAAATTTTTGTCGAGATTTTGGACCCGCCCACAATCGCCATAACCGGGCGGGATGGGTTTTCAAGAGCAGCAGTAAGCGCATTCAATTCTGCTTCCATCAGAAAACCTGCGCAGGATGGAAGAATATGGGCTAATCCCTCTGTCGATGCATGGGCGCGATGTGCCGCAGAAAAAGCATCGTTACAAAAAATATCACCAAGGGAGGCAAGTTGACGGGCAAATCCCAAATCATTTTTTTCTTCATCGGGATGGAAACGTACATTTTCAAGCAATATAACCTGACCATTTTGAAGGCTTGCTTTTGCTGATTCTGCCTCCCCCCCAATACAATCATTTGCAAACCCAACGGGCACCCCCCAGCTTTTTGTTAGGGCAGGCAACATAAATCGAAGAGAGAATTCAGGAGTTACGCCCTTCGGACGGCCAAAATGCGAGAGAATAAGTGTTTTGGCGCCGTGTTGGGTAAGAAAATCAATTGTTGGTTTTAAGCGATCAATCCGCGTTGTATCTGTAATCGTTCCGTTTTCAGCGGGTACATTCAAATCCGCACGGAGAAGAACTATTTTGCCTTGAACGTCCATATTTCTAAGAGCTGTAAAATTCATATTCTATCCTGTTCTCTCGGTTCTGTTTCTGGTTGAATAGGTTATAATTTCAATACACGCGCATTTTTAAATCCTCGTGACCTGATGTGCAAGCTTTCTATTGTTTTTTTAATTTTCATAATTTATACAACTTATCAAATATAATCGTGAGCAGTTTAAAAAAATGCGTAATATCCTTTTGCCTTTTCAATTGAAATCACTATGATGAGGCGGATTTTTGAACTGCTATGATTATATCAAATTAGACGACCTCACTGGGAACAAAGATGCTTGCCGATCAAGATAGAATTTTTACGAACATCTACGGATGGGATACCTATAGCCTTGCTGCCGCAAAAGCCAGAGGTGATTGGGACAATACGAAAGATATCATCGCCAAGGGCCGTGACTGGATCATTGACGAGATGAAAAAATCCGGTCTGCGTGGCCGTGGCGGTGCAGGGTTCCCAACCGGAACAAAATGGTCCTTCATGCCCAAAGTATCGGACGGACGTCCGCATTATCTTGTTATTAATGCTGACGAATCCGAACCTGGGACCTGTAAAGACCGTGATATTCTGCGTCATGAACCTCATAAATTGTTGGAGGGAGCACTTATTGCAGGATTTGCAATGGGAGCTCATCGTGCGTATATTTATATGCGAGGTGAATTCTATAACGAAGGATCCACCATCAACCGTGCCATCCGTGAAGCCTATGATGCGGGCTTGTTGGGAAAAAATGCGGCCGGATCGGGATGGGATTTTGATGTTGTCTTGCATCGTGGCGGTGGGGCGTATATTTGCGGCGAAGAGACCGCCCTGATCGAAAGTATTGAAGGCAAAAAAGGCCAACCGCGCAACAAACCACCCTTTCCTGCGGGAGCTGGCTTGTATTCCTGCCCAACGACGGTCAATAACGTGGAAACGATTGCGGTGGCTCCGACCATTTTGCGCCGTGGTGGTGGGTGGTTTGCAGGAATCGGTCGTGACGAGAAAAATACCGGTACCAAATTGTTCTGTATTTCCGGCCACGTGAATAATCCCTGCAACGTCGAAGAAGCCATGGGGATTCCGTTGAAGGAATTGATTGAAAAACATGCTGGCGGCATTCGTGGCGGATGGGATAACCTGTTGGCAATTATTCCCGGCGGATCATCGACCCCATTATTGCCGAAACATATTTGTGATACCGTTTTGATGGATTTTGATTCCTTGCGCGCAGTCCAAAGCGGTCTGGGAACCGCTGGTGTGATTGTCATGGACAAATCAACCGATATCGTAAGTGCCATTGCGCGCTTAACGCATTTTTATATGCATGAAAGTTGTGGCCAATGCACCCCATGTCGTGAGGGGACAGGATGGTTATATCGGATTATGCAACGTATGGCGCGGGGGAATGCAACGATCGAAGAAATTGATATGTTGCTTGACCTAACAAAAGAAATCGAAGGTCATACAATATGTGCACATGGTGATGCATCGGCCTGGCCGATTCAGGGGTTGATCCGCCATTTCCGTCCAGAGATGGAAAAACGTTTGTTGGATTATCGTAAGGATGCTCCGCATGATATCATGGCGGCAGAATAAGAGATAAGAGGAAGGGTAAAGGCGTGTTTTTAAAATTCGTTTTTATGATTCCGTTATTGTTGTGTCTATCTGTGGCACAGGCTGCTGAGAATAATCAGGCTTTGACAGGATCTGATCTGAAAGAAGCAATTGAAATGAACAATATCTACGCGCGCCATATGTATTCATCAACATGTATGGAAAGACAAAAGGCTCTTTATATGCCAAGAACATTATCTCAGCCCGAGGTTGCTGCGCGAATATTAGAATATAAAAAATCTTGTGATTGTCTGACGGATGTCCTGTTGAAGACATTCACGCCTGATGATTTGATTAAATATGTTACCGATATGGATGGTGTATTCCCACCGGGGGTGCGTACAAGGCCAAAACTTGATCCAGTCATTGCAAAGAAATATGGCCAGATTTCCGCAATGAACAGAGAAATAAGACTTCGCCAACAATGTGGTTTTAAACAGTAATTGAGATACAAATAGTAGGATAAAGATCATGCCAAAACTTAAAATTAACGGTACAGAAATTGATGTTCCAGCGGGAACCTCTATTCTTCAGGCATCAGAAATTCTGGGGTATGAAATTCCGCGTTTTTGTTATCATGATCGCCTGAGCGTTCCAGCCAACTGCCGGATGTGTCTGGTCGAAGTCAAAGGCGCCCCCAAACCTGTCGCGTCTTGCGCGATGGCCTGTGGCGAAAACATGGAAGTTTTGACCGATAGTCCACTTGTTAAAAAATCCCGCCGTGGTGTCATGGAAATGATGCTGATTAACCACCCGCTTGATTGTCCGATTTGCGATCAGGGTGGCGAATGCGATTTGCAGGATCAGGCTTTTGGTTATGGGTTTGACCGCTCTCGCTATACCGAAGATAAACGGGCGAAAGTCGATCCGGATCTGGGCCCAATTATTAAAACCGTGATGACCCGTTGCATTCAATGCACACGCTGTATTCGTTTTTCGGAAGAAATTGCTGGTGTATCTGATTTGGGTATGGTCAATCGTGGGGAAGATGCAGAAATCACGACCTTTATTGAAAAAGCCATTCATTCGGAATTGTCCGGAAACTTGGTTGATGTGTGTCCGGTCGGGGCTTTGACCTCCAAACCTTACGCCTTTACGGCGCGCCCTTGGGAATTACGCAAAACAGATAGTATTGATGTCCAGGATGCTGTCGGCAGCAATATCCGTGTCGATGTGCGCGGGAACGAAGTTCTGCGTGTTTTGCCACGTCTCAATGAAGATGTGAACGAAGAATGGATTTCCGACAAAACCCGCTATGCCATTGATGGATTGAAACGGGCGCGTCTGGACAAACCTTATGTCCGTGATTCCGCCACGGGAGCCCTGCGCGAAGCGTCGTGGGAGACAGCTTTGTCGGTTGTGGCGGAAAAATTATTGACCACAGCACCGGAAAAAATGGCGGCGATGGTCGGGGCGTTGAACGATACGGAATCGATGCTGGCCCTGAAAGATCTGATGGTGTCTTTGGGCGTTAAAAATCTGGATTGCCGGACAGATGGTACGCTGTTTGATGTATCGCAACGCGCAGGATATCTGTTTAATTCCACGATTGCGGCGATTGAACAAGCCGACATTATTTTGTTGGTGGGCACCAATCCGCGTTGGGAAGCTCCACTGGTCAATGCCCGTATTCGCAAGGCTTTTGTGGCCAAGCGGGTTAAAGTCGGTGTGATCGGGGAACAGCGCGATCTGACCTATCCGGTCACGTATATCGGATCCGGTCCGGAAAGCCTTGCGGGCGAACATGCGTTCTTTGACCTGATTAAAAAGGCCGAACGTCCGTTGATGATTGTGGGGCAGGGGGCATTTCTCCGTCCGGATGGCGAAGCGGTGCATGCCGCTCTGCATGATTTTGCCGAAAGTTTCGGTTTTGTCAAAGAGGGCTGGAATGGCTTTAACATGCTCCACATCTATGCTTCCCGTGTTGGGGCGTTGGATATCGGCTTTGTGCCGCAAGAGGCTGGATTAAATGCCTATGGGATTCTTGGGGCAACTCAAAACAACGCAATTGATCTTCTTTATCTTTTGGGCGTAGATGAATTTAATGTCGGGGCCTCGATTGGCAAAGATACATTTGTTATTTACCAAGGGCACCATGGGGACCAAGGGGCGGCACGTGCGGATGTGATTCTGCCGGGCGTTGCCTATACCGAAAAAGACGGTCTGTATGTGAATACCGAAGGTCGGGTTCAATTGGCCAAGAAAGCGGTATCACCTTTGGGGCAAGCGCGGGAAGACTGGAAAATCCTGCGGGCGTTGTCGGATAAAATCAGCAAGCCGCTGCCTTACAACACCTTGGCGCAATTGCGCGCACGGTTGGTGGCAGAGTTTGCACAGTTCGGAAAAATCGGTCAGACTCTGCAAGCTTCCTGGACTTCTTTTGGAAAAGAGGGGCAGGTTCGAAACCATCCGTTCCACTCGCCGATTGACAATTTCTACATGACCAATTCGATCAGCCGGTCATCGAAAACGATGGCTGCCTGTACCGAGGCTTTTGTTTATCCAACCAAAACCGCAGAAGCGGCGGAGTAGCCATGAAAATTCTTCTCTCCCTTGTTGTACTATTGCTGGCTATTCCTGCCTACGCAGCGGACGGGGGAGAAGCTTATGATCGTGTGATAAAGTCCAATACGTTGCGGTGTGGCATCATGTTGTGGCCGCCTTATTTTGAAATGGATGCCAATACCCATGCGTTAAAAGGGTTTGGCGTTGATTTTTATAATGCGGTTGCAGAGATTCTGGGGATTAAAATCACTTACTCCGAGATCATTCTAGGGCAGCAAGCCGAAGATTTGAATCGGGGAAAAATTGATGCCGTATGTAACGATGGTCCCTATGTTTTCTCGGCCATGAAGTTTGTAGATTATACTGTCCCAGCTTATTATGGCCCAACGTATGTTTATGTAAGTGAGAAAAATACCTCGTTCAAAACGCCGGATGATCTGAATAAAAAAGCGGTTCGCTTCGTGGGGATGGATGGGGATTTGAGCTCAGATTTGGTCCCTCGTCATTATCCGCAGGCAGCATTACAAACATTGCCTGCAACTTCGGATGCGGCTGCGTTAATGCTGCAAGTTTCGACAGGCAAGGCAGATGCCGTTATCATTGATCCTGCTGCTGTTGATGGGTTTAATGCACAGAACTCCCCGAAATTAAAACCTCTTTTCAAAGAGTCACCCTTCGTCTACCCTGTCGGAATGTCGGTGAAAAAAGGGGAGCAGCAGCTTTTGAATATGCTGAATTCTGGAATTTCTGCACTGTGGAATACACACGGAGCCTTGCCGATCCTCCGGAAGCATGATCCAAAGGGGCGCATGTTTTTACCAATTTCAAAACCGTATGAATCAAAATACTAAGGTGGAATGATGACCGCATTAAAGGAATTTCTACACAATATGTTTGGCCCGTTCTGGGGGGATGCTGTCCTTCTGGTTGGGTCGATTGTCGTCCTATCCCTGTGCATTATGGTGTTTGTTGCGTTTGTGACTTATGCCGAACGCAAAGTTCTGGGGGCTATGCAACGTCGTCAAGGGCCTATGACGGTTGGGCCTTTTGGTTTGTTACAACCTTTTGCCGATGCGTTTAAACTGTTGTCCAAAGAAACGATTGTGCCCACTCAGGCAAACCGCCCTGTGTTCTTTATGGCACCAATCTTGATTCTGACGCTGGCATTGGTAGCATGGGCGGTTATTCCGCTCAGTGCACAGATGGTTCTAGCTGATATTAATGTGGGGGTTTTATTCCTCTTTGCTATTTCATCCTTAGGGGTCTATGGCGTGATTATGGCCGGATGGGCCTCCAACTCGAAATACGCCTTTCTTGGCGGCTTGCGGTCGGCCTCCCAAATGGTGTCTTACGAAGTCTCCATGGGATTGGTGATTGTCACGGTGATTTTGTGCACCGGGTCGATGAATCTGTCGGAAATTGTACTTGCGCATCGTCCTTGGTGGATGGATCTTCTCCTCCTGCCGATGCTGGGGGTTTTCCTCATTTCCATTCTGGCGGAAACCAACCGCCCGCCTTTCGACTTGCCAGAGGGCGAATCGGAATTGTCGGGTGGATTTATGGTGGAATATTCGGCGGGGACCTTCGTTCTCTTCTTCCTCGGTGAATACATGAATATGGTGTTGATGTCGGCGATTACGGCGGTTCTGTTTCTGGGGGGCTGGTTGCCTCCTTTCGGGATCGAAGCTCTGGCCGTTGTCCCCGGTGTTATCTGGATGATTGCCAAGATTTCGCTCGTCCTGTTCTTCTTTTTCTGGGCACGGGCGACATTCCCCCGTTACCGCTATGACCAATTAATGCGCTTGGGGTGGAAAGTCTTCTTGCCATTCAGTTTTATCTGGGTTGTAATTGTGGCTGGAACACTGATTTATACGAACACGCTGCCTCATTAAGAGATTATCGATAGGAAATAGATTATGTCTGCTTTTACCGTTGCCCGTTCATTTTTGTTAATCGAAATCCTTAAAGGGATGGCATTGACCTTGAAATACATGTTCTTTGTCCCGCGTGTGACGATCAACTACCCGTATGAAAAAGGCCCGTTATCGCCCCGTTTCCGTGGGGAGCATGCGTTGCGTCGTTATCCCAACGGGGAAGAGCGCTGCATCGCCTGTAAATTATGCGAAGCGATTTGCCCGGCCTTGGCGATTACGATTGAGGCAGAGCCACGCGAAGATGGCTCTCGCCGGACGACACGTTACGATATTGATATGACCAAGTGCATTTATTGCGGTCTGTGTCAGGAAGCCTGTCCGGTCGATGCGATTGTAGAAGGCCCGAATTTTGAATTTGCAACCGAAACCCGTGATGAATTGTTCTATAATAAACAAAAATTGCTGGAAAACGGGGATCGTTGGGAAGCACAACTCGCCCGGAATTTGGTCGCAGTAGCTCCGTATCGTTAAAATAAAGTACGTTTTTTTCTTTTCCCTGCGTAAACTTAGAATCTGTTAACGATTTTAAGAGTAGACTAGTTTGTTGTTCCTTCACCAAATTTTCGTTTAACGGGCATCACAATGGTACAAGACGCAAAAGCTAAAGACATAAAATCATTCCAATCAGCTCCAACTGCTGTCGATTTTCAGTCCGTAATGATGATTGTTTACTCGATGAAGGAGCAAATGGATGGGATGGAGCGACTTTTTAAAACACGCCTGGATGATGTCGCCAACATGAAAGAAAAGATGGATATCTTTGAAACATTTGTCCGGCGACGTTTTGACGAGATTTCAATGGAAATAAATGCCACATCCCAGCAATTGGATATGGCAGAAGAGGGGCTTGCAAATCGCTTTAGCGAAGTATTAAGTACGATTTCAGCCATTAATTTTAGCGGAACCGGGTTAACTGCTGCCAATACCGGTGTTGAATTACAGGCCGTTATTACAGATACAGAAGAAGCCGCAAATAAAATTCTAGATGCGGCAGATCGCATATCCGATAGAATGAAGTCTGATATGCAGTTTGCAACTGATGAAGACCGCCGCCAGTTTTTTGAACAGACAAAACAAGACGTTCAAGAAATTTTGATGGCCTGTACCTTCCAGGACTTAACGGGTCAGCGTATTCGTAAAACACTCGAAAGCCTTCAATTGATCGAAGATAAAATCAGTTCGACCCTTGATGAGCTGGGGATCGAGGTGAAAGCGGATCCTTTGGCTGGCGGGGTAAGGGATTCAACCGAGAATCATGCTCACTCCCAAGCCGATATTGATGCTTTATTTGCTTAGTTTAAGCTTTACAAAAGAAAACATAAAAATTGTTTAAAAACAAAATAAAAATTGTTTAAAAACAAATAAGACGAGAAATTACTTCTCGTCTGACCCGTTCTTGTTTTTATTAGCATTCAGTGTAAATGCAGAAAATGCTTTCATCGCGTTTTCAAACATTGCCATATTTTGTTTGCTCAATTCCTCTAACGAAGACATTGGAAAAATACCACCAAAGTTCTTGCTCATCTGGGCACGAAATTCATCCTGTTTTTTTGTGAATTCTGCAATGGACTGCTCCAAATAATTGGGAACAAGTTTGCCCATATTGTCGCCGTAGAATCCAATCAGTTGTTTCATAAAATTGGTCGGCAAAAGATTCTGACCCTCTTTGCTTTCTTGTTCCGCAATGATTTGGGTCATTACAGAACGGGTGAGGTCTTCACCAGATTTTGCATCATAGACAACAAAATCATATCCTTCTTTAACCATTTCGCAGAGATCTTCTAATGTGACGTAGCTACTCCGTCCCGTATCATACAGACGACGATTCGCATATTTCTTAATAACAGTTGGCTTATCGCCACCTTTTTTTGCGGCCATGTTGCACCTTCGGTGTGAATTGTTGCATTACCTATTTTTAACTAATCATAAAATAAGCTGTGTGACAATCGCTTTGCACATTTTATACCAATTTGTGATAAAGAGAGACCATGAGTCATACAGATAAATTTTCCACAATACAGACAAGTTATCGTCAGAGATCCTTGATGATGCATCTTGCTCTAGCATCTGGAGCCCTTGCGCAGCCAAGTTTGTTAAAACAAAAAAAAATAACCGATGCATTCTGGGAAAATGGAGACGGTGTCTCTGCCCGGATGAGTATGGAAAAAGTTGTCATCGGACTTCGTGAATATCAACGCCATCCCTATCAACGCCCCCCACAAAGAGCCAGTATTGTATGGCGTGATGGCGAATCACGAATCTTGTGGTATGCCGCACACTCTGATTTCGATCAAAAACCAACACAAACCTTATCTGTTTTTATGATTCCATCGATGATTAATGGAGCCGAGATCTTGGATATCTTGCCGGAGGATAGGTCTTTGGTACGATGGATGACCTCACAAGGGTTTAATGTTTTTGTATTTGAATGGGGAAATTTACGTGAAGATCCTGAGCTTCAAACACTTGACCTTGCTTTAGGAAAGAAACTTCATAAGGCTTTAAGATGGTTAAAGTCAGAAACAGACTCGCCCTTGATTGGTCTTGGGTATTGCATGGGCGGATTATTTTTAGCGGCTGCAGAAATATTAAACCCAGATATTTTTCACCAGCTTATTTTTATTGCCACACCTTGGGATTTCAAAGCTGGTGCAAAAGGCCATTTTGCAGAGGCTCTTACCGGATGGGCCCAAGACGGATTAAAAAAATTAGATCATCTTGATTATATGCCGAATGAATGGTTGCAAATGATGTTTGCCGGAGTAGATCCTGCACAGGTTGTTAGAAAATTTTCTGCCTTTGCCGATATGAAGAAAGGGGGAATTGATGAAAAATTATTTGTTGCCGTTGAAGACTGGGTCAATGGAGGTGGAGATCTACCATCTGGAATTATTAAACCTGCGGTTAAAGACTGGTATTTGGAAAACAAAGTTGTGAAGGGGGAATGGCATGTTAGCGGTCAGAGAATTAAAGCCCAGAGAATAACAAAGCCGTCTTTGGTCATTGTTCCGATGTATGATAAAATCGTTCCACCAGAATCTGCGGAACCTCTTTCTGCTCAAATTCCTGATGCGTACATCTTGGAGGTGGATACCGGGCATATCAGTATGATGGTTGGGGCTTCTGCAGAAAGAAATATGTGGGAACCGATGGTCGATTGGATAAGAGCATTTTCAGATCTTTAAGCACAGATCATGAATAAGTTTTAAGATATCTGGTTGCGTATCTGTGTAGATGAAATATCCAGTAACGGTTCAGCAAAGATCCAATAAATATGACCTTTTTTAAGATTCGGCCGCATCCCGTGCAATGGATAAATATGATGTAATTGTGCATGTTGGCGAAAAACATTTTGCCGAACCTGTCCGGATTGATGTGGACGACCAACAAATGCAAAAGAAATAAGCTTTTGAAGATCTTGCCATTTATACCACCGGTTAAATTCATAAGCGATATCGGTCCCAGAAAACCAAACAAAATCGGTCCCAGAAAAGCGTGATTGGATAGCTTTAATCGTGTCATAGGTCCGTATTGTTCCCAAATCTTTTTCAATCCCTGTCACAAGAACACGGGGATTCGTAATCATGTTGGCGCATGCATCCATTCGGGTTTGAAGATCAGGAAGATTTGCTTTTGATTTCAAAGGATTTCCGGGAGTAACAAGCCACCAGATCGCATCCAACCCCAGATATTTCATCGCAATATCAGAGGCATGAATATGTCCTTGATGAGGAGGATTGAATGTCCCGCCAAATAACCCAACACGGAGCCCACGCCAGCGTTGAGAGTTGTGGATCGTTGGTGGCGTAAGAATCTTTGGACGTCTCATGCGTTTCTTATAAAGAAATATGAAGAAATTGCCCAGTGAAATATAAGTGAAATATAAGTGAAATATACAGTAAGCATTACCTTCACGTTATATACTTACGTTTAATATCACGGCCCCCGGGATGGCTTGTTTGGTTACAAATTGCCAGAGTTTTGCGTCGCTATACGGGCATGCGGGGTAGGGCGGCGGGTAAAGCGCCGGAATGTGGAATTTTTCAGGAGCGGAGTGGAGGATAGCACGGCCAATATCCCCGACATGTTTGACGGCACTGACCGCATGCACAGGGCTATCCGGAAAGGCGGCGCACGCGGCACGCGCCAAAACACCGCTTAAGGCCGGAACCCAGATTTCCGTGGGAGGTGTGGGGAGTGATTCACGGAGGATATCGGCCATGACAGAGATAAATTCCGGTGTATCAAACCCCAAAGGCAGGAGGGATAGATCGGGATGTTGTTTGGCAACCCGCGCATATATCATGTCAACGGGTTCTGGTTTCTCCCAATATATATTGGTTCGCAGATGAAAGAGCCGGTTGATCCAATCAGGTTTATGTTTCGCGTTGGCCAGAAAAAGGGAACAGTCATACCCCAGATGGGCACAGGATTCCGCCACGGCCCATCCGCCCGATCCGAACACCGTGCCAACATAGGCAAAATGCGCGGCAAAATGCGGTACCCCGCTTGATTCCTGAACCCTTGGCAAATACCGTAACAGGGCCGGCATTTTGGCCCCGCCCGGCACCATATCCCCCCGCAGGATGGAAAGATTCTCGTGTGGGATAAGCGGGATGGAAGTCATATAAATTACCCGTTATTCTTATTCGGAAAAGAAATCTTTTTCGTTTAGGATTTCCAACGGTAACTTTGGTGGCGGGCCATCCAGATAGGTCTTCAGGGTGGATGATTGCCGCCGCAGTTTTTCTTCATATCCCAGAACAAGCAGAGTGTTTCCACTGGCAATGCCGAGATCTTTCACGATTTTTCCTTCGCGATATACTTTGGCATCACCAAGAGGACCGGAACGATCATCAACATGGTTGTCGTTGAACATCCAGACATCCAACATGCGATCGCCGTCAAAGGACCACATGAAAACGATAATATACGATGCTGTTTTATAATCCGTATCAGATTTTATAACATCGAGAATATACGCTTCCAGATCTGTGGGCGCCATGCCGGCATACGCAACCTTTGCATCGGCATCCGGCCAGACGATAATTTGGATCCCATCCAGAAAGAAATTGAGATTGTTGTAAAAAGAGTGGTTTGGTTTGTAATCAAATTCCAGCTTTGGGGAGTGGCCAAGGTCCCAAATCGCTTGGAACAGTTGTTTGTGATTTTTTGCAAATGCGGGATCTTGGATAATCATCATTTGCGAGGAGTTATATACGGCGACAGTGTCATCAAAGACCAGAACCTCATGATTGATCTCGTATACAGAGCTGGGGATGTACCGGAATGTCATGACCTGATTGATAAAATCAGAATTTTCTGAGAATTTTGGAATTGTAGGACTGTTCGAGATTTGTTTAACTTTTACGCCGTTTTCTAGAAAATTCTTCCGGATTTCTTCTGCGCGATTTTGATCAAAGAGAGCCGACATATCACTCTTTTCAAAAATAAAAGCTTCCTTATCGCGCGCAGCGGACGAGGCTAGCGAGATGTCATACAAATCGCTAATCTCTGCGTCTTTTAGAGTTGTTGTGAATTTATCCAACACTTTGAAATTATACCAACTTTGCCTTTAACAGATCATTGACCATGTCGGGGTTGGCTTTGCCAGCGGATTTTTTCATGACCTGACCGACAAAGAAGCCGAATAATTTGTCTTTTCCGCCTTTATAGGCGGCGACGTTGTCGGGGTTTTCGGCGATGACTTCGTCGACGATTTTTTCAATCGCGCCGGTATCGGTCACTTGTTTCAACCCTTTTTCGTCGACGATCACGGCGGCATCTTTGCCTGTGGCCATCATGTCGGCAAAGACATCTTTGGCAATTTTGCCCGAGATGGTGGAATCCGAAATCAAGGCAATCAGCCCGCCCAATTGATGTGCGGTCACCGGGCTTTCGGCCAGAGTTTTTCCGTCCTTGTTCAAGGCTCCCAACAATTCGTTAATCACCCAGTTTGCAGCCAGTTTGGAATCGTGCCCTTTGGCCACGGTTTCGAAATAATCGGCGCGGGCGCGCTCCATAATCAACACCGATGCATCATACATGCTCAACCCATAATCGGTCATAAAGCGGTGTTTCTTTTGATCGGGCAATTCCGGCAGAGTGGCTTTGATGGCATCGACAAAACTTTGTTCAATGACCAAAGGCAGCAAATCCGGATCGGGGAAATAGCGGTAGTCATGCGCTTCTTCCTTGGATCGCATCGAGCGGGTTTCGCCTTTGGCGTTATCCCACAGGCGGGTTTCTTGTTTAATGGATCCACCGGATTCGAGGATTTCCACCTGACGCGCGGCTTCGTAATCGATAGCCATTTGCACGGATTTGATCGAGTTCACGTTTTTGATTTCGCAACGTGTGCCAAGCGGAGCTCCGAATTTACGCACAGATACGTTGACGTCGGCGCGCATCGAGCCTTCTTCCAGATTGCCGTCACAGGTGCCAAGGTAACGCAAGATCATGCGGAGTTTGGTCAGGTAGGCACAGGCTTCATCCGGCCCGCGCAAATCTGGTTCCGACACAATTTCCATCAGGGCACAGCCAGAGCGGTTCAAGTCGACATAACTTTTGGTCGGGTGTTGATCGTGGATTGATTTGCCCGCATCTTGTTCCAGATGCAAACGGGTCACGCCGATTTGTTTTGTTTCGCCATTCGGCAGGTCGATTTCAATCATTCCCTTGCCGACAATCGGGTGCAGGAACTGCGAGATTTGATAGCCTTGTGGCAAATCCGGATAGAAATAGTTTTTGCGTTCGAACACCGAATACAGGTTAATGGCCGAATTCAGGCCGAGTCCTGTGCGGACCGCTTGCTCAACGCAATATTCGTTCAAAACAGGCAGCATGCCGGGCATGGCCGCATCCACCAACGATACGTGATCGTTCGGAGCTCCGCCGAATGTGCAGGACGCGCCCGAAAATAATTTCGATTGCGCGATGACTTGCGCATGGACTTCCATCCCGATGACAATTTCCCAATCGCCTGTTTCACCTTTGATGATTGCAGCCATAATTTTCTATCCTATATTTTTATTTTCTACGTAAACTTATTTTTGGGTTGGGTTGGTGGCACAAGACAATGCAATTTTTCTTTGTGTTTCGATAAACTCCGAAGTTTCCATGATCGGCGTGACAGGATCAAACAGATTTGGATCTTTTTTCAATAAATCAGGCAACATTCTTCCAGAAATGTCTTTCATGAAGATCCCCATTTTGTTCGACAAGCAAGAACATATTTCAGGGCTTTTTACATCAGTCATGCATTTTTTATGAATCAAATCATGTGTCGGGTATTGCATACAAGGACCGTTGACCGAAATAAGAACTTTGTTCAAGGATTTTCTGGCTTTATCTCCAGGTGTTGAGAGATTAACGAGATCCTCTTGAGACATTGTTTTCTGCATATTCATTGCGGTGCAGGCACAATATTGATTTTGGGTCTCTTTGGTCATGGTTCCTTCTTTTTGGGCACTGGCGACACAATTAGAGAAATATTTCGATGACATTTCATCCGTAATCGGTGTTCCAGATACTGAGGAGCCAGAGGCATAAGAAGGACCATCTGAAATGCAAGTCAGAAGTAGTGTTGTCATTAAAATTATTTTTTTCATTTGATCCAATCCATTATTTGAAATTTTGAGGGTCCATGTAACTGCCTACGCACTCTTCTTTTTTTATACCACGCGCCCTGAGGAATGTATCGTTATCCCAAATTGATTCTGTCGGGTCTGATCCATTTTCTTTTTTTACTTTTCCCCAAGCGATCATCATGTCTTCCAGTCCTGTTTCTTTAAAATGGTCGCGAATCCCCGTGCTGACACATCGGCAGAAAGGGATGGGATATTTAATCCGCCAATCGTTTTTACGAGAAGTAATGCAAAATAGGTATTCGATATCTTCTATTGGAATCTCCATACATGGTTTCATCACGTTTTCGACGTATTTTTCAAATACAGGGTTCCCAAGTTTACGGTTTGTTTCTTTCTGAAGGTCTCTCAACTCACCAACAGTGAGTGTTCCAAGAGTTGAAGCCGAAGCGCAAGCGCAATAACTGTTGAGGGCATCCGGCGAAAACCGTGCAGGCATTCTCGAGTTGCATCTATCTGTTATTTTTTGAATGGTTTCACGAGGAATAGGGGAGTCAGGTGCCCCCACAATTTCTGTATCTGATAAAATTGGAAAAAATCGTGATGGTTCATATCTGATCGATTCAATATCAAATAAAGCCTGCCCCCATCCCGATATTGGAATCGTGATAAGTATTACGAGCATCAAAGATAGGAGATGCTTTATCTTCATATTATTCAAACCTGTTTTTTATCAAAGACGGGGAGGTTTTGAAATCGATTGCTTGTTCTAATGCAAAAGCGGTTTTAAACATTGTTTCCTCATCCCATGATTTGCCGATGATTTGCAAGCCGAGAGGCAGGCCTTGATCATCCAATCCGGCAGGAACCGAAATGCCTGGAAGTCCGGCAAGGGAAGCCGGAATGGTAAACACGTCCCCCAGATACATTTTGATCGGATCATCATCGTTTTCACCAATCGCAAAGGCCGATGATGGCGCGGTTGGTGTCAGAATGACATCGCAATGGTCAAAGGCTGCGGCAAAATCATTGGCGATCAAACGGCGAACTTTTTGGGCTTTGGTATAATACGCATCATAATATCCGGCGGACAGGCAATAGGTTCCGATCATGATACGGCGTTTGACTTCGGCCCCGAAACCAGCGGCTCGCGTGGCTTCATAGGTCTCTTGCAAATCCTTGCCATCCACATGCAATCCGTACCGCACGCCATCGTATCGCGCCAGGTTGGACGAGGCTTCGGACGGTGCGATGATGTAATAGGTTGGAACGGCATATTGTGTATGCGGCAGCGAAATGTCTACAATAACGGCTCCGGCCTCTTGCAACAATTTGGCGCCTTTTTCCCAGACACTCACGACATCTTGAGGCATGCCATCAACGCGGTATTCTTTTGGAATACCAATGCGCAGACCTTTGATGTCCTGCTTTAACAAAGCGGTGAAATCGGGCACGTCTTTTTGGGCGGATGTCGAATCTTTCGGATCAAATCCGGAAATGGTTTTCAACAACAGGGCGGAATCTTCGACGTTACGGGCAAACACACCCGCCTGATCCAACGACGATGCAAACGCAATAATGCCCCAACGGGAACACCGGCCATAGGTAGGTTTTACCCCGACAATGCCACAGAAACTTCCGGGTTGGCGTGTGGAACCGCCGGTATCCGTACCGGTCGCGCCCATCGCCATGCCGGCCGCAACCGCAGCCGCAGATCCACCGGATGATCCACCGGCTACCAGACGTTTCTCCGGATATTTGCTGCTTTTCCATGGGTTTTCAACAGGGCCGAAATAGCTGGTAATATTCGCGCCACCCATGGCGAATTCATCCAGATTGGCTTTGCCCACAGTGATGGTACCGGCATCGAGCAATTTCTGGCTGACCGTTGATTCATAGGCCGGAACAAAGTTTTCCAGGATATGGCTGGCGGCTGTTGTTCGCACGCCTTTGGTGCAGAACAAATCTTTCATGGCAAACGGAATACCTTCTAACGGGCGCATGTCGCCTTTGGCGATGCGGGCATCGCTTTCGGCGGCGTGTTTGCGGGCATCATCCGGCGTTTTGGTGATAAAGGCATTTAAATGATCACAGGCATCCATTTGCGCCAGATGGGCATCCATCAATTCCACCGCCGAGAAGTGCTTTTCCTTCAGGCCGTGCAAAGCTTCGGTAATCGATAGGGAAATCAGAGGTTTGGTCATAGCGTTTCTTCTTTACTCGACAATTTTGGAGACAACAAAGAATCCTTCGACAGATTCGGGGGCGTTGGATAACACGGCAGCCGCATTTCCTCCGTCATTCACCACATCGGGGCGGAGACGGCAGGCAATTTCGGACACAGACAGAAGAGGTTCAACCCCATCTGTGTTGACTTGCTGTAACTGTTCGGCCCAGCCCAAAATCTTTTGAAGCTGAGGGGCGTAATAGTTCAGGTCGTCTTCGGTGACCTTGATACGGGCGAGGGAGGCAATTTTTTGAACAGTCGCTTTATCAATAGACATGGAATTTCTCTTTTTTTTAGGTTATCAAAAGGCTTAACATTCTAATGAAAACGCTGCAAGAGTTTATGCCAATCCTATCCGAAGAAGAATTCCGCCAAGGCCTCACCCCGCAAGATCGCTTGTTGGGGTTGGATATTGGCACCAAAACCATTGGTGTGGCCTTTGGGTCGGTGATGGCGGGGTTTGCCAGCCCGTTACAGGTGATCCGGCGCACAAAAATTGCCAAAGATGCCCTGATTTTGAAAAAAATGATGGCGGATTACGGGATCGTCGGCTTTGTGGTGGGGTGGCCGTTGAATGTGGATGGGACGATGGGGGTGCGTTGTCAGGCGACTCGCGATGTTCTTCTGGAAATTATGAAGCATATTCCGGATATTCCGGTGCTTTTCTATGACGAACGTTTTTCCACCAAAAAAGCCGAACGCTTTATGATTGATGACATCGATATGTCCCGCAAAAAGCGCAGCGAGGTGGTCGATAAAATGGCCGCCCAGATTATCCTGCAAGATTTTCTGGACAGATATTGAAAACAGTTTAAAACCAAAAACATGACTTTTTCACCCCGCTTTACACAGGATTTGCGTGATCGCGTGACCCTTTCGGAGATTATTGGCCGACGGGTCAAGCTGACTCGGGCAGGGCGCGAATTCAAGGGGTGTTGTCCGTTTCACCGCGAGAAGAGTCCGTCGTTTTATGTGAATGATGAAAAACAGTTTTATCACTGTTTTGGCTGCGGCGCACACGGAGATGCTGTTGGGTTTGTTATGCAGCATGATAATCTATCATTTCCTGAGGCTGTCGAATTATTGGCAACACAAGTTGGAATGGACGTTCCCCTACAGTCCTTTGCCGATAAGGAATATTCGCAAAAAGAGAAAAACCTTTATACACTGTGCGATCAGGCTGCCAAGTGGTTTGAAACACAACTACACGCCCCCAAAAATGCAGAGGTTTTGAGTTATATTTCAAGGCGAGGCCTATCAATCGATACGCTTTATGCCTTTCGTCTTGGATACGCACCTGCAGATGATCAGGCATTGCGATCATATTTATTAACAGAGGGGTTTACAGACCCTCAAATGATCGAAGCCGGTATTTTAAAAGCATCATCATCGGGCCGACCACCATATAGTTTCTTCCGGGATCGTTTGATCTTTCCTGTTGCCGATGGACGAGGCCGAATTGTGGCGTTTGGTGGTCGTGTTCTGCCTGAGCATTTGCGCCCCCCCCAACGAGGAGATTTTAAACCTCCGAAATACATTAACTCTGCCGATACACCTTTGTTTCATAAAGGAAGAACACTTTATGCCGGACAACATGCAAGGGTGGCTGCAAAAGATCATCCATTGATTGTGGTTGAAGGCTATATGGATGTCATTGCGTGTCATCAGGCTGGATTTCGGGGCGCCGTAGCTCCGCTTGGAACAGCACTCACAGAAGACCAGATTTCCATGTTGTGGAAGATGATACCGCTTGATGAAAAAGAGCCTGTTTTATGTTTTGATGGAGATGAAGCAGGGTATCGGGCTGCTTATCGGGCTGTTGAGCGTATTATGCCTCTTTTAAAACCACAACAATCCGTACGGATTGCCTTTTTACCCGAAGGAGAGGATCCTGATACTTTTATTCGTGAAAAAGGGAAAGAGGCCTTCCAATCTTTAATTCACAATGCAAGGCCATTGGTTGATTTTTTGTGGTCCCATCACATTGCGGGCAAAACTTTTGATACGCCTGAATCCCGGGCGGGACTTGCGGCAAAGCTTGATGGATTGGCAATGCAAATTTCCGAAGGCCAGCTCCAGTACTACTACAAACAAATGTTCCGGGATAAAATGCGGGCGTTTCTGGGGAAAAGTTGGAACAACAGTAAAAGTCAAAAATTAAAACAGGCCCTTTCTGTTCCACTCCCGAATATCAATAAACAAAAGGCAGATGCGCTGATCCCACAAATTATGTTGCTGACAGTCTTGAACCATCCAGATATTTACCCCTACATTGCTGATGAATTTCATCGACTGGAATTTTCTTCACCTGAATTGGAAAAATTATACCACCATACGGCTGATATTCTGGAAAATAATTTGGGCGAAGAGGTCGATGATATTGACTCTTTCTCTCTTTTGAACCAGTTAAGAGAGCATGGACTATCTGATTTTTTGGATGAATTCTTGAAGCAAGAAAGACTTTATGTTCATGCAGGTTTTGCAAGACCAGGAGAAAAACCTGTGTCAACTGAACCCGGAGAGACAGGAGTTGAATTGGTTGTGAGTGGATGGAAATCTCTTTGGAATCAATGGAATAAGTCTGTTTTAATGGCAGATATTATGGCAGCCAGATTAGATTTGGTCCAAAATATGACGCCAGAAAACGAAAGCAGGATGCTGGCGTTAAAACAGGCTGTTGATGATTTAGGAAAATAATGGGACTTAGCTCTTTGTTTTTTCTATCGAATCAGGTTAAATCAGCGAATCGAATCGGTTAGTTTATGTCCGATTCCTTAAGACATGGAAAAAGTAATGGCGGCAAAAAAACAACCACAAACCAAAACAAAAGCAAAACCAGCAGCAAAGGCAAAGGTCGTTGCTCCTGTTTCCAAACCAAAAGCAAAGGCTAAATCTGTTGAAAAGCCAAAGTCGCAATCAACAAAAAGCCCTGTTACAAAGTCTGCAAAAAATGCGGGATCACAGACGTCTGTGAAAAAAGGAGCCTCTACAAAAACTGCTCCACAGAAAACATCCTTGAAGCCCGTCAAGTCTCCTCCGTCTAAAGCCGCAACAAAATCCGCAAAAGACACATCAAAGGTTGCTGCACCTAAAGCAATCTCTTCTAAAACTGAACCTTTAAAAGCTAAACAAGATTTGATGACTGCAAAAACAACCTCCGCCAAAAAAGATTCTGATGATATCCAGGGTACGAAAAAAATGGCTCCGGCAAAAACACTTAAAGCAAAAAAAACAAAGGAGGAAAAAGCACCTCCCGCTGAATTAGGCCTGACCACTGGACAAAAAGGGAATGTTGAAAAACTGATCAAAAAAATGATCGCCCGTGGGAAAGAACGTGGATTCATTACTTATGATGAATTGAACAATGCTTTACCTGCTGAGGAATTTTCATCTGATCAAATTGAAGATGCAATGACGGCTATTTCTGACTCTGGTGTTCAGCTTGTTGATAGTGCCGATGATGTCTCTGAAGAATCCGAAAAAACAGAGACAGAAAAAACAGAAGAAGAATATGAAAGCGGCGGAAACATTTCCGATGATGATACAGGGCGGACCGATGACCCTGTTCGTATGTATCTGCGCGAAATGGGATCTGTTGAACTTTTATCCCGTGAAGGCGAAATCGCCATTGCAAAACGCATTGAAGCCGGGCGTGAAACAATGATTGGCGGGATTTGTGAATCCCCTCTGGCCATTGAATCAATTATCGCATGGTATGAAGCTTTGTTAAAAGGTGATATTCTCCTTCGTGAAGTTATTGATCTGGAAGCAACCTATGGTGGAGATGTCCAATTTGATGGAACGGGAACTCCGGCCCCTGGGTTGCCACCCACCCCAAAAGCACCACCTGCGCCAAAGGAAAAACCTGCAGCAGATTTACCTGCTGGAGAAACCCCAGAAGGTGGGGAGGAGGGGGTTCTTGAAGAAGATGAAAACTCTTTGTCTTTGGCCGCAATGGAAGCTGAGTTGGCCCCGAAAGTATTCCCAATTTTTGAGGGAATTAAAAAAACTCAGAAAAAATTACAAAAAGCACAGCAAGAAAAAATAGAGGCTGGAAAATCCGCAACCCCTGCATTGCTTAAGAAATATGATGCTTTGAAAATTGAAATGGTTGGTTACATGAATGAAGTAAAGCTTCATGTTGCCAGAATCGATCAATTAATTGAGCGTCTTTATAAAATGAATCGGGATCTTGTTTCTCTTGAGGGCCGCATGTTGCGGCTGGCTGTTGATTCCGGTGTAAAACGTGAAGATTTTCTTTCAAAATATGAAGACCATCTTTTAGCCCCTAAATGGAAAGAAAAAATTAAAAAACTAGATGGCAAAGGATGGGTCAAGTTTTTTGAAAAGCATACACCTGATCTTGAGGCTATTCGTGACCAGATTGATGCTATTGCTGCTGAGTCAGGCCTTCCTCTTTTTGAATATAAACGTATTGTGAACACCGTACAAAAAGGTGATAAAGAATCCAATCGGGCGAAAAAAGAAATGATTGAGGCGAACTTACGTCTAGTGATTTCCATTGCCAAAAAATACACCAACCGCGGTCTGCAATTCCTGGATTTGATTCAAGAAGGGAATATTGGTTTGATGAAGGCGGTTGATAAATTCGAATATCGCCGTGGGTACAAATTCTCGACCTATGCGACGTGGTGGATTCGTCAGGCGATTACCCGTTCCATCGCCGATCAGGCGCGGACAATTCGTATTCCGGTCCACATGATTGAAACCATCAACAAACTGGTGCGCACATCGCGCCAGATGATGCACGAAATTGGTCGCGAACCAACGCCGGAAGAATTGGCCGAACGTTTGCACATGCCGTTGGATAAGGTGCGTAAGGTCTTGAAAATCGCCAAGGAACCTGTGTCTTTGGAAACTCCGATCGGGGATGAAGAAGATTCGTCCTTGGGTGATTTTATCGAAGATAAAAACGCGATCCTGCCGGTCGAAAGTGCGATTCAATCGAACCTGCGTGAAACCACCACCCGTGTGTTGGCAACTCTCACCCCTCGGGAAGAGCGGGTTCTGCGGATGCGTTTTGGAATCGGGATGAATACCGATCACACGCTGGAAGAAGTCGGGCAGCAATTCAATGTGACGCGGGAACGGATTCGCCAGATCGAAGCCAAAGCCTTGCGCAAATTGAAACACCCAAGCCGTAGCCGTAAACTGCGCAGCTTCCTGGACACCTAATGGGGACGATCCCACCCGAGATATGGGGGGCGGTCAGTATTGCGCTGGCGTTGATTTCGCTTGGGCCATATATTTGGGTGACCGTAAAAGGTAGCAATAAGCCACATCTCTTTACGTGGATTATTTGGACATTGCTAACAGGGATTATGTTTGCCTTGCAATATACCGAAGGGGCCGGGGCTGGTGCGTGGAGCGGGTTTATTACAACTATTCTATGTCTTGTGATTACTATTCTGGCCATCAAATTCGGGGAAAAGCAGATTGCCCGTTCCGATTGGGTGGTCTTCTTATCGGCGCTTGCCGCTATCCCGATTTGGTTAATGACGAAGGATGCTTTATGGGCCGTGATATGGGTAAGCGTCATTGACTGTATCGGGTTTTTGCCGACTTTTCGTAAATCTTGGCACAAACCATACGAAGAAATGGTCTTTCATCCGTTGGTCGCAGGTGTCAAGCATATCGCAATATTGTTAGCATTGGAAGCTGTCGGACCATCAACGCTGATTTATTCGTCCAGTATGGTGGCCATGAATTTCTTGTTGGTGACTATGCTATTGGGGCGACGATGGCTTTGCTCTAAAAAACAGTGATCAATTCAAAAAGCTGTTTTTTACCTGATAATTTGACATACTTCAGAAATAGGAATACCGTTTTCCCTAAAATAAAAATACATGAATATTAAGGGAAGGTTTCATAATGTTATATATTCCAGGTGAGGTCGTTTTTCTTGGGGATGTTGGTCGCGCTGGGCCGCCTCTGTCTCAAGAGAGGGTAAGTGAAAACCGATTGAAATTACAGTATGAGATTCAATTGAGAGATCAATGGTGCCATGCTCTTTCTAAACTGGAACCAATTGAAATTTTGAATGCCTATGTGGCTGCTGCGTATGAAGATCAGGGCATGCGTTTGTCTAAGAAACATCCGTTACAGGATTTTTGTAACGGTGGAATTTTCCCGCCAGGTTTAAGAAAGTTGATTTTAAATCGGTACGAAACATATGATTTTCCAAGCATCCGGCAGAAGATTGATAAGCGCTGCCATCTACCGGAGCCGCGTTAGCCTCCTTAAAAAAGGGCTATATCTTTTTGGTCTGTATGCTATCAAGGTGGAATGCAAGTGTCCGCGCCATCTTTTATCCATCTTCATGTCCATTCGGCCTATTCTTTGGCCGAGGGAGCGATTCCTGTCAAAACGCTGGTAAAGAAAACCGCGTTGATGGGGATGCCTGCTATTGCCATTACTGATTCCAGCAATCTGTTCGGTGCGATGGAGTTTTCGTTAGAGGCCAGTAAAGCCGGAATCCAGCCGATTATCGGGGCGCGTGTTCTGGTGGGGCCGGACGAACATCATCTGGTGTTATTGGTGCAATCCCAAAAAGGATATTTGAATCTGTGTGAATTATTGACCCAGTCCTATGTCACATCGGACGGGATATCCAAGCCGCGTTTGGATTGGGACGGGTTGCGCACACATGCCGAAGGGTTGATCTGTTTGTCGGGGGCTGTCAAAGGGCCCATCGGGCAAGCGTTACTCGCCAAGCAATCTGATCTGGCAGCCCGTTATGCGGCGGATTTAAAGGATATTTACGGAGACCGGTTTTATATCGAATTGCAACGTCACCACACGCCGGAGGAAGACCAGATCGAGGATGCGATGATTGCGATCGCGTATGATCAGGGAATTCCGTTGGTCGCCACCAATGATTGTTATTTTCCGTCTGCGGATTTTTATAAAGCCCATGATGCCTTGATGTGTATTGCCGAAGGGCGATATGTATCCGAGGAGGATCGCCGCAAAGTTACGCCGCACCATTATCTGAAGTCTCCGGACGACATGGTGGCGTTGTTTGCGGATATTCCGGAAGCCGTGGCCAATACGGTGGTTATTGCCAAACGGTGTCATTACTTCTTGAAAGTGGTCAAGCCCATCTTGCCGCCGTTTGTGACCGAAAGCGGCCTGCCCGAGCCGGAAGAATTAAAGAAGCAGGCCGAAGAGGGGTTGCAATGGCGGTTGGATCATTATGTGTTCACGCCAGAACAGACGCCCGAGCAGCGCGCCAGCATATCCAAGCAGTATTTTGATCGTCTGGCCTTTGAATTGAATACCATCAATACGATGGGATTCCCCGGGTATTTCTTGATCGTGTCCGACTTTATCAAATGGGCCAAGGCGCATAACATTCCGGTGGGGCCGGGACGTGGATCGGGGGCGGGGTCTCTGGTCGCATGGGCGTTGCAAATTACCGACTTGAATCCGTTGCAATTCAATTTGCTGTTTGAACGCTTTTTGAATCCGGAACGTGTGTCGATGCCCGACTTTGACGTGGATTTTTGTCAGGATCGCCGTGACGAAGTCATCAAGTATGTGCAGGATCGGTACGGCCATGATCATGTGGCCCAGATTATTACGTTCGGAAAGTTACAGGCGCGCGCGGTGGTGCGCGATGTCGGGCGCGTCTTGCAAATGCCCTATGGGCAGATTGATAAAATTGCCAAGATGATTCCGGCGAATCCGGCCAACCCTGTGACATTGGAAGAGGCCCTGGATGCCGATCCGGAATTGCGCAACCAACGCAGCGATGAACAGATTGACCGGTTATTGACCATTGCGTTGCAATTAGAGGGGTTGTACCGCCATGCGTCCACCCACGCGGCGGGTGTTGTGATCGGGGATCGTCCGTTGCAACAATTATGCGCCCTGTATAAAGATCCGAAATCCGACATTCCGGCGACCCAGTTCAACATGAAATATGTCGAACAGGCGGGGTTGGTCAAATATGACTTTTTGGGGTTGAAAACGCTGACCGTCATTCAAAAAGCCGTGGAATTTATCAAAACCGTGCATGGGATTGATATCGAGATTTTAAAAATTCCTCTGGATGATGCGCCGACCTATGAGATGATTTCCGCAGGGCACAGTACGGGCGTGTTCCAGTTGGAAAGTACGGGGATGCGCGACACGCTGAAAAAGCTGAAGCCCAACCGATTTGAAGATATTATCGCGTTAGTGTCGTTGTATCGTCCGGGGCCAATGGACAACATTCCGACCTATATTGATGTCAAGGAAGGGCGGTTGGAGCCGGATTACCTGCACCCCAAATTGGAACCGATCCTGCGTGAGACCTATGGCATCATGGTGTATCAGGAACAGGTGATGCAGGCCGCGCAATTGCTGGCGGGGTATACTCTGGGTGGCGCGGATATGTTGCGGCGGGCCATGGGGAAAAAGATCAAAGAGGAAATGGACAATCAACGCGCCATTTTCGTCGAAGGATCGGCCAAACATTCGAATGTATCGGCGGAACGTGCGATCGAGATTTTTGATATTATCGAAAAATTTGCCGGATACGGGTTCAACAAATCCCACGCGGCCGCCTATGCGTTGGTGGCGTATCAGACGGCGTGGCTGAAATGCAATTATCCGGTGGAGTTTATGGCCGCGTCGATGACGTTGGATATGGGCAACACCGACAAACTGGCTGTCTTTAAACAGGCGTTGCAAGGGATGAATATCCCGTTGTTGTTGCCGGATGTAAATAAATCTGTGGTGGAATTCCGCGTGGAAAACGGGGCTATTCGCTATGCCTTGGCGGCGATCAAAGGGGTCGGCGTGCAAGCCATGGAGTCGTTATTGGCCGAGCGTGACACGAACGGGCCGTTTAAAGATCTGGAAGATTTCTTAAAACGGATGGATGCCAAAACACTGAACAAAAAGCAGTTTGAAAATCTGGTTGCGGCCGGAGCGTTGGACTCCATTCATCCCAATCGGGCGCAATTATTCGAAGGTGCCGAAAGTCTGGTGCATTATGCCGCGGCCATGGCGGAAGAGCGGAACAGTGCCCAGAACAGTTTATTCGCGTTGGAAGAAACCGCTTCGACGGATTTGGTAGCGCATCATTTGCCACAGATTCCCGAATGGTCGCCGTTGGACAAGTTATCGTATGAATTTTCGGCGATTGGATTTTATTTGTCGGCGCACCCTTTGGATTCCAAACTGGCCCAGTTGGAACGGATGCGGATTATTTCTTACAGTGAAATTGAACAGAAATTATCCGATCGACCGATCTTGCGGGTGCAATTGGCGGGGGTCTTGTTGAAGAAATCGGAAAAGATTTCCGCCAAAAGCGGAAATAAATTTGCGTTTCTGACCCTGTCCGATACGTCGGGCGTGTATGAGGTCTTGCTGTTTTCCGAAGTGTTAAGCCGGTCGCGGGAATTTTTGGAGGTCGGCAAATCCATCCTGATTTCGGCGGATGCAGAGCAAAAAGAGGATGCAATCCGTCTGACGGTGCAGGATGTCAAACCCCTGGATGAAATTCTGATTGATAAAGTGCATGAGGTGTCCTTGACCTTGGCCCATAGTGATCAGATGCCTGCTTTAAAATCCATCTTGACCAAAACGGGGGATGGAAAATCGCGCTTTACCATCCAGATTACATCTCCTGCGGTTGGCAAATTGGTGACGCTGCGTCTTCCCGGGTTTTACAATTTTACCCCCGAGGTGCGGGATGATCTGTATCGGTTGTCCGGTCTGAAAAATCTTCAGGAAAGTTAAGAAGGGGGCATTTTTATCAACTTTGGAGGCACGAGCCGGAATCGAACCGGCGTGCAAGCTTTTGCAGAGCTCTGCCTAACCACTCGGCCATCGCGCCCTCACAAAGGTGATTTACTAGATCGGGGATTTAGCATTTTTCACCATGGAAATCCAGTTAAAATTCCTGTAAATTTGTTTTTTATATTAAAATTTCTAATTCTCTCATTATTGAATTCAAGGACAAAGCACTATGACCCATCAAGATTTCCAAAAAGCGCGTGAGAACATGGTGTTGTCACAATTACAACCCTCTGGAATCGTATCAGAGCGTGTTATGGAGGCTTATCGTGCTGTCCCCCGCGAGATGTTCGTCCCCAACCCCTTGCGCGGTGTTAGTTATCTTGATGATGATATTCCTCTAGGGCATAGCCGTGTCATGATGGAACCTCTACTTCATGCATTGATGGTGCAGGATGCAGAACTCCAGCCTTCTGATAAATGCCTCGATATCGGGGCAGGGACAGGGTATTCTGCTGCTGTTCTTGCGCAATTAACAGATCGTGTGATCGCCTTGGATCAAGAGGAAAAGCTATTGCAAGACGCCAACAATCATTGGCAAACATTAGGTGTATCAGATAAGATTACCGCGATCGTTGGTGATCACATCGGGGGATACATCTCTGGCGAGCCTTATAAATTTATTTTTATCAATGGTGCTGTGACCCAAATTTCCCACATCTTGTTATCTCAACTCTCAGAAGATGGTGTTTTATATGGCGTCTTAATGCCTGAAGACGCACTGATCGGAAAAGTTGTTGCTGTGCGTCGTGATGAACATGGGCATATTAGTCAAAAAATCTTGGGTGAGGGCGTTACCTCTTATCTTCCTGGTTTCCAACCGAAAAACACCTTCACTTTCTAGGATTTTGATGATATTTTGGAAAACTGAAATCAAAAATAGGAATTTGGATGTGGATAGTCTTCCCCCACCCATTAAATCCTGCTTTGACAATATCTTAGCATTCAGCCAAACTGCAGTGTCTGAAGACTTTTAAGGAAACCATTCAAATGTCCGGCAATAAACCAGAGCAGGAACCTTCCATTGAAGAAATTCTCGCATCCATCCGACAAATTATTTCGGATGATGATGAATCCCGCCCTGCCGGGGAGATCGAGAGTCCTACAGAGGAAAAATTTGATATCCCAACTTATCAACCCGACGTCAAAGAAGAACCGCCACGGGAATCGTTTTCTGATGTCTTGGAATTGACCGATGAAATTGGTGAAGAAGAGAAAGTTTTTAACTTATCAGAAGAGAAATTTGATATCCCCCTTTCTGAACCGATTGCTGAAAAAGAAACGTCTCGTGAATCAGATCTTGATTTGTCCTTTAATGAAGAACCCGTGCGCAAGGGAATAGATATGTCTGTTGGCAATGATGATATTGATGCATTGTTTTCGGCTCCTGCTGCTGAAGCAACGACAGAGGCCTTTTCACGTCTTTTAGGAAATATTCCAATTGAACGTGAGGAAAACAAGCGTCTTTATGCTGATGGGCGCATTACCCTTGAAGATATTACAAAAGACTTATTGCGTCCAATGTTACGTCAATGGGTCGATGATCATCTGCCTGCAATGGTTGAGCGTCTTGTTGAAAAAGAGCTTGAAAAGCTCGCCCGCCAAGCCAGGGAATAGCTCTATGTGCAACCTTGGCGCAGTTTTCTTTTTCTTTCCTGTGATTTTCATATTAATTTTTCAGTAAATTACAAAATTAATTGTCAGTCTTCACGTGTTTTATTTGTAGGATAACTTCAGGCTTCCAGCACGGAAGAGCTTTTATAATACTCTCAAGGTTTCCATTTTTTATAATTTCACACTGTCACATGATTTTTGACAGAAGGGGCATCCGCAACCCGATGCATGAATAAAATCCGTTTCACTCCTTACAACAGGAGTTGCTGGGTTCAGTAGCGTGCTGAATTCTTTCGTTGAAGATGATAGCATAGAAACAGAGGTAAGCGCAGGAACACAAGCCCCCAGAATTGCGCTCGTTAAGATGATTTTCTTTGTTTGCAAGGTAGTGTCTCCATTTATAGGTAACAATAAATACGCCGTCAAAGTTGTCTCAGTTTTTTTGTTCCCAAAAAAATATATTGATTCTTTAGATGTTATACTATAACAAATTTGTTGTTACAATATAACATTTTAATGGCTATAAGCTGGACTGTATAAAATGAAAGCATCGTCTTATAAATTGCCTGTCACTGTTCTTTCTGGATTTCTAGGGTCGGGCAAGACAACACTTCTGAACCATGTTCTCAATAACCGCGAAGGAAAACGCGTTGCTGTTATTGTGAATGATATGAGTGAAGTGAATATTGATGCCGAACTCATTAAGTATGATGGGGGCGCAAATTTATCTCGCACCGAAGAAAAACTTGTCGAAATGAGTAATGGCTGTATCTGCTGCACTCTACGGGATGATTTGCTCAAAGAGGTAAGATCTTTGGCAGAAAGCGGAAAATACGACTATCTTTTGATCGAGAGTACAGGAATTGCAGAGCCTTTGCCAATTGCGACTACCTTTGATTTCAGGGACGAAGCAGGCAATAGTCTTTCCGATGTATCCAGACTGGATACGATGGTAACAGTTGTCGATGCGGCCAATCTTATCAAACAATACAGTTCGACTGACTTTATCAGAGATATCGGCGAGAGTCTGGGGGATGAGGATAACAGAACTTTAGTTGATCTATTGGTGGAACAGATCGAGTTTGCAAACGTTATTATTCTTAATAAAGCCGATCTGGTAACACGGGAACAATTAGAGACAGTTAAAGCCATCATTCGTGGCCTGAATGTTAAGGCAAAGCTTATCGTGTCGACCTTGGGGCAGGTTGATCTTGATGATGTACTAGATACAGGCCTTTTTGACTTCGAAGAGGCTCAAGAGCATCCGCTATGGGCTCAAGAACTCTACCATCATAAATCCCATGTTCCTGAAACGCAGGAGTATGGAATAACAAGTTTTGTGTACCGTGCGCGCAAACCTTTCGATCCTGAGAAAATTTACCATTTCTTTGATGAGGAATGGCCGGGTGCTATCAGAGCCAAAGGGTTCTTCTGGATAGCCTCTCGCCCCGATTATGTCGGCGAGGTAGCGCAGGCCGGGGCATTTGTCAAGCATCAGGGCATAGGGCGGTGGTGGGCCGCCATCCCTAAGGGGCAATGGCCGGATGGGGGTGAATTTGAGGCGGTTATTCGCAAATACTGGGACAAAGAATATGGCGACAGGCGTCAGGAGATCGTCTTTATCGGCCTTGTCGGGCAAATGAACGAGCAAGACTTAACAGAGAAATTAGATAAATACCTTGTTGAGGATAATTCTCTTTCTGAAATTGAAGCCCAGAACTACAAAGACCCGTTTCCGAAATGGTTCAGGTCTGCGGCTTAGTAAGCTGATCTAAGTAAGCTGCTCTAACAAGCAGACAGATTGACAACTTTTGAACCACCCTACCGTAAATTATCCATTATTTTCCATAATATACATTATCACATCATCTTATACTGATGCCTGATGCTCATAGATCTTTTTAAAGGATCTTTTTAAAATGACAATCTGCTAATCTCTCGAACCATCAAGACTCCGGATAAGGTTGCAAAAAGCAGAATATAGGCGATAATTCCAAGATAAATTGCACGCCGCAAATGCTGTGTCTCGACCCGCGCGGTATTCTTTTTATCACCCACCCATGCACGTTTTAATACGCTTCCATCTCGATCTTCCACAGGCCCCCCCAAAGAGACACCCAATCCCCAAGCCAATACAGTCAACGGGAGTCCTCCCTGCGCATAGGGAGCTGTTCCTTGAGAGGTGCAGACCCCCATAACTGCTCGTGACATTGCAGCTTTTGGTGTAAAAGCAGCGGCAGTCGACAAAAAAATCGCAGATAAAATTTGTGGAATCATTCCCCATAATTTTTCAAACTCTAACGGGATATGTCCAACTCCCTTCGAAAATCCGTCTTTGGACACCCCCCATCTGGCAGCTGCTATCCCTGCATAAAGATAAGCCGCTGGTAGTCCTGCAATCATGTACCAGAATAACGGGGCGACAACAGCTTTATCAAAATGGGTCGCTATAAATCCGATTCCGACACGAATAATCCCATGGTTGTCGGTGGTATTTAGATTCGTACGGGTGGAAACGGCCATATCAAAATAACTCCCTCTGCCGGTTTTCGATTTCCCTTTGTGGGATTCCGCCTGGATTGCATGATGCAATCGGATCAAAGCAGACCATGGGGCTCCAGCACTGATAACAAAGGACAAAAAGAAAGGCTCTGTAAACCCACTGAAAGGGATATGATCGTTAATACTTCCTACAAAAATTGAAACTATCAGCGTTAGACAAATATAAAATCCAAGCAAAACAAGCCCCCGAAAACGGAGCGACGAAAGTGACCTTTCAACATTGTATATTTTTCTGGAAAAACCACCCCCTACTTTATCCAATAAAACCCATAAAAGAGGATTGGCATTACCTGATATAGGCCCCAGAAGAAGGCCCAAGAGTGCTGATAAAACCATCGCAATCATAGCGATCTCGATACGTTCAACAGAAAAGACTTGGGCGATAAGAGAGTTTAAAAAATCAATCAACATAATAATGCCAACATAATCGGAACTGGGCAAAGCCTTTTAAATAGGATATAGTCAAAAAATCACTTCTTCCGCACTTTATCTTTGCGGGATCTTCATGCGTTATCATTCTCTTAACACATTTCCGTGTAATTTGGTATGCGGACAATCAGGATTCAGAACAAAGGATTAATTTACTGTGCTTTATCACCTTTATGACCTTCAACACGCATTATTAACCCCTGCCCGCCTGAGTGCAGAGATTATTCGAACATCTTTTCAAAACCCTTTTAATCCACTTTCTTATTCCCCTTTGGGGCGGACAATCGCTGCAGGAGCTGAATTGTTTGAACGTGTGACACGACGGTTTGGAAAACCAAGTTTTGAGCTCCCGACGACCAAGATCGCAGGAAAAACCGTTACGATTACCGAAGAATTTATTGTTGAAAAACCATTTTGTAACCTTCTTCATTTCAAGCGGGATGTAAAACGAAAAGACCCAAAAGTTTTGATTGTGGCCCCAATGTCTGGTCACTATGCAACCTTGTTGCGTGGGACCGTCGAAGCGTTGCTCCCCCATCATGATGTATATATTACTGACTGGATCGATACACGGATGATTCCTCAAAAGGAGGGAGATTTTACGCTTGATGATTATATCAACTACATCCGTCAATTTTTGTCCTTATTAGGCCCCCAAACACATGTGATTGCGGTTTGCCAGCCGGCAGTTCCAACATTGGCCGCAGTATCATTAATGGCGGCAGAAAATGATCCCAACCAACCTTTGGGAATGATTCTGATGGGGGGACCGATTGACACCCGCGTATCCAAAACACAAGTAACAAGAACAGCCGAGGAACGCCCTCTTTCATGGTTTAAAAAAACCGTTATATCGACTGTTCCGGCCTATTACCCTGGGGCACACCGCAAGGTTTACCCGGGCTTTGTCCAATTAGGCGGATTTATGTCGATGAATCTGGACCGTCATGTTGGCCAACACATGAATTTTTATAAACATCTTATTCAAGGGGACGGAGATTCCGCCGAAGCCCACCGGAAATTTTATAACGAATATAATGCAGTCATGGATCTTCCCGCTGAATTTTACCTTCAAACTGTGGATGTTGTTTTTCAGCGGCATCTATTGCCCAAAGGCCAAATGAAATGGCGAGACCCACTGACTGAACAGTTGCACGATGTTTTACCCCATAAAATTCAACATACAGCCCTTTTAACGATTGAAGGAGAACTGGACGATATTTCTGCACGGGGACAAACCACCGCCGCACATGATTTATGCTACGGTCTATCGCAAAAGAAACAATATCACCATTTCCAATTGGGATGCGGGCATTACGGAATCTTTAACGGCAGCAAATGGCGCAAGGAAATCATGCCCCGTATTCGTCATTTCATCCGTCTGAACGATACAGGGTGCTCCCCTATTCCGGAGGAGGATCTGAAGCATATTCCAGATTTGCCACCCGAACGCTACAACCGGGATAAACACGGCATCGCTGCGATCCGACGTTGGTTCAAAGAACGGGAAGGCAAGGTCCAGGAAAAAGAAAATATGGCATGACCCCGGCGCTCATGATCTTTTTCTGGTCATAGATTCACGGGCCACTCTCTGGCACATAACCTACTCTAGGGAGTGTCATCCATTAAACCAAAGTGGACTCTGTGGTAAAAAAGCGGAAGTCTCGTCACAAAATCTGTCAATTGGTGACAGACCCTAGTTTATTACAAGGGTCAAAACAGGTTTATCAGGCACAACCTCCGCAAGCGATAAACTGGAAACAGCGGCTACGCGTTTCAATTGCATCAACATGTCACGATATTTTTCCCGATTCACAGGACCTTGCGAATTCCGATCTGAATCAACAACTGCTTCAAATATAGTGCCAATTTCTTTGGCCAGGGTTTTCTTTTCTTCCAAAGAGTTATTGTTCGCCCTGCTTAAAAATTTTTCACATAGCCGATAAAAACGAGCCTGTTGAAGCACAGCCTCAACCCCTTTATCTGTCATTACACACCTCCTACACAGTGAAATTAAATACCTGAATACGGGAGGAATACGCCTATCTTCCGGAAAATTCAAACTATTTTTCATTTGGGATTTTATTTAACATATTTTTAATAATTTTTCTGGAAAATAAAGGCAACATGGGATTAAACCAACCGGCCAAATATCATCTTTCCCCCCAAACATCCAAAGATTATGAGGATGTTCTTCAGGCCGCCGCCCCCTATCTGCAAGGCTATGACGAAATTTATGTCATTACAGAAGCGGATATCAACGCCATTGGCCTCGACCAAAACTTAATGACAACACCCCCGAAGAAAAGCATGAGCATGTTCGCGGAAGCCCTTTTTGGCCAAGGAGAGATCCTGAATAGACTAAAAAAGAATGGAGATAAAGATCCATTATCTGTATTAGAAAACCAGGCTGCCAGCCTCCTCGTCTCTCCAAATACAAGAGCATCCTTAGGGCCCTTTACACTTCCCATTCAAACCTTTGATAAGGGTGGAGTACCTTTCCGTGCGGGTTTTGTATTTTTAATAGGCCCTCAACTGAACGAACCACTCCTTCTACCTAACGGAGCATCTATAGACGATCTTCTAAAATTTAGATCTCGTGATAACCTTTCTACAACAGGTTTTATAAACAAAATCATCCTCGCCCATGAGTTGGGCCATTTGGATGAAAGACTCAGGAATGGAATAGAAAAATTAGGATCAAAGACAACAGAAAAAAAGAGTACTTTGCCTGAATCCAAAGATATAGCAAACGAAAGAAAGCGCCATCCTCAGGAAATTGCTGCCGACCATTTTACCTTCAACACCCTTCCACGCGCATCAGACTATGATACCGCGACGGCCCAGAAAATTATCGCCCTCTTTCGTGTGCATCGCGTTCTCTCAGGCGTATGGGACATGGTTGCGTCCATTCCTGAAGCTCATTTTACAGAGCCCTTTTTGCCGCATGGTGCGCTGGAAAACAACAGCTATGATGACCTGTTACAGGTTTCCACAAATTTAAAAGGGCCAAAGGATGGGGCTTTCGCAGAACTCCTCCGTGAAACTCTGGAAGACATCACCCACCAACGCCCTGACTCGGAAGGACTTCAAGCCTGCATCAACACTGCTCAAGAAATGAAGTCCGCATCCCAAAAGTTTAAGTTACAGCCCACCGCTGTTCTTGAAAGTTTTGAGAATTGTGCAATAAATTCTTATAACACGCGTACCCTGATTATCCAAAAAATGTTATCACGCACCCCCGAAGGCACATTGGATCACCAATTATTGAGCCTCTATCTTGAAGCCGATAGCCAATTACGTGATATTCTCAATGGGAAACCACTTCCACCTGCCCCCGTTGAAGAAAGAAGTACAACAGCGCCGGTTCCATTCCGCCATTTTTCGTTAGACAGTAATTTCTAGCTCTGGAACTGGTAAAAAACGGGATATCATAGTCTTGATATTCTTAGAGGCTGTTGATGCCGTATAGAGCCCAATGAGGGGAGCCCCCATCTCGACAAGGCTTTCCAGTCCTAGTTCCCGCAAAGAATCGGCATCCCAAATATCCAGAATGGCATCAGATGACATGCGTACGATCGGCATATCGACCTCATCATCCAGAACAAGAATGTCTCTGGGGCGAACATCATCCGCCTTTAACCATGTCTGAAGCAAGGATGGATAAGACGTTGCAATTTTCAACCCATCGAGTCGGGTAATATCGGTCGCATAGCAGTCAATGTGACTACGTGGAACGGCCAGAGATATCCCGCAATTATCCACCAAAATGGAGGTTTCCAATACGACCGAAGATGATACATCCGATGACACGCGGGCAACATCCATAAAAGCGGCCTGAATGCCGCCGCACTCCAAAAGAAGTCCAGATGTCGCCGCGTTTTCAAAGATAACCTGCAACGAAGAGCAGCACCAATCTCCGGAAGAAGTTAAACAATTTGTCCGGGCATTAAATATAAAACCAGCCTCTCTCAGATAATTAAGGGCAGCGGCTTTAAGATTTTTTTGCTTCGGAAGGGCAATTATCGATTTCATCACATTTTTCTCTTCTTTATGATTAATGTGTTAGCATGATAATACAGTAATGTCAATAGGGATGGACTTATGCATGCGGCCCTCTTAAAATGTAGACACAAAACACGCCACCTCCTGCAGGATACATCACTCATGCCCTTACACTCCACCTCTTCTATCTTTCTTCCGCGCATTGCCAATGGCCAGACCATCGGGGTTATGGCCCCGTCTAGCGCCATTGTACCCGAACGTTTTGAGGCTGGACTGAGCATTTTAAAACAACGAGGCTTTCATGTGGTCATCCACCCACAAACCTATCTGGGCGTGGAAACAGGCAGCCAGCTCTGCGGATCGCCAGCCCAGAAAGCAGCCGCCTTTATGGAGTTATGGACCGACCCAAAGATTGATGTCATTATGGCCGCAGGGGGCGGTAATTTTTCATCACAATTCTTACATCTCCTTGATTTTGATAAGATTGCGTCTTCCCCAAAAACAGTATCGGGTTACAGCGATACAACGGCCCTCCTGAGCGCGCTCTATACAAAAACGCGTATTGGAGGTTTTTTTGGCCCGACAATTCAAAACCTCTCCCATAACGGACATCTGGATCAGGTTTTCGCCCTGTATGCTGCTGCCGATTCCATACGCATCCCGCTGACCGGTGCCAAGATCATTACATCCGCTCGTCAATGCCCCCCCGCACCAGTCTTTGCCGCAACCCTATCTGTTTTGCTATCCCTCGCTGGAACCCCTTACTTTCCCGATCTATCAGGACATATTCTTATTCTGGAGGATATTGGAGATGAACTCAGTCGTATTGACCGTGCTCTGTGGCAACTCGGGCAGATTGTTCCCTTTTCTGCCCTTGCCGGATTAATCTTTGGCCAATTCCTGAATATGACAGACACAGGCCGACCACTGGGGTTTGATTGGGATGGGATTATACGAAAACACACACATGAACTGAATTGTCCCATCCTGACCAATGCGCCGATCGGGCATGGGCGGGATCTCTTTCCTGTGCCATTGGGACGATTTGCAAGCATTGACTTTGGTCTGGATTCTAGAACTCCGGACTTGATTTTTGAGGGAATTTCTTATAAACCAACGACATTATAAAGCAATGAGGTTTTTATCATGACATTCGTGGTTACCGACATCTGTATCAAATGCAAATACACGGATTGCGTTGAGGTTTGTCCTGTAGATTGCTTTTACGAAGGCGAAAATACTCTCGTCATTCATCCAGATGAATGCATTGACTGTGGTGTCTGTGAGCCGGAATGCCCTATTGAGGCAATTGTACCAGATACACATCCGTCAGGGCAGGAGTATCTTGAAATGAATCGTAAATACTCAATGGAATGGCCCGTTATTACACGAAAAAAAGATCCATTGCCTGAAGCTGAAAAATTCAAATCAGTGAAGAATAAATTTAAAGACTGGTTCTCGCCGAAAGCTGGTGAAGGCGACTAATGACCCCGGGATCAAAACTGATCTCTAGCTTTTTCTTTTATCTCTATTTATCCTTATTTTGGTATGCCTGCGATGCAAGCGCAATGTTGTTTAAAAAGCGTGCGTCATCAGACTTTAAAATCAGTGGAATTTCTTTTGCAACGATGTTCAGAAGATCTGATACCCATAGGGAGTCATCTTTTGAAAAATTACCAAGAACATATCCATGAACACGGTCTTTATCCCCCGGATGGCCGATTCCCAGTCGTATGCGTTTGTAATTCGGATCACCCAAATGGGAATCCATCGACCGCAATCCGTTATGTCCTGCTGCTCCCCCGCCTACTTTAATTTTAACCTTACCGGGGGCAAGATCTAATTCATCATGAAATGTAATAATATGACTGGTTGGAATTTTATAAAAAGAGGAAACAGCAGAAACAGACCGACCTGATTCATTCATATAAGTTTGAGGCTTTAAAAGGATCACTTTTTCTCCGGCAATAGTGCCTTCGGAATAGTCCCCCTGATATTTCTTTTTAAAGCTCTTAAATCCGTACATATGGGCAATAGAGTCAACCGCCATAAATCCAATGTTATGACGGTTGCGTTCATATTCCGACCCAGGATTTCCTAAACCAACAAATAGCCACATAATTCAATCTATAAAGATGTTTACAAAACAGTGCTATAGGAAATCTGTTTTCTAATCAACTTTACTTTTGGCAACAGCTTCGGGGAAACTATCAACAAAAAGATAATCATCTCCGGATCCGCTGAGGATTCCCATGCGGTTGAGAATTTTCATCGGACGACGTTGAACGCCACAGAACACCAAGAAAATATTCCGTTTCTTGCACCGCCCGATAAAGGTATGCAAGGCAGCCTCACCACTGGAGTCAATCAGCGGCACGTGCTGCATATCCAGAATGATAGTCCGTGGCACAGGGTTTAACTGTTCCAACAAATCCAACAACTGGGTCGATACACCGAAGAAGAGAGGCCCACGGAAGGCGTAGGATTCAACCCCGACAGGCAACGTGATATGACCATGATGCGCGCCTTTGGATTGGATATCCGTGACATCTCCGTCAACGAAATGTTGGTGGGTTTCCAATTCCACGACTTTGGTCATCTGGTGCATAAAGATCAAGGCGGACAACACAACCCCGACTTCAATCGCAACCGTCAGATCAACAGCCACGGTCAGGAAGAAGGTCAGCAACATGACGATCCGTTCGCCTTTTTGGGCTTTCATCAGGTGTTTGACTTTTTCCTGTTCCGACATATTCCACGCAACAATCACCAGAATAGCGGCCAAAGATGCCAACGGGATGTAACTTGCCAAAGGTGCCAGGAACATCATCGCCAACAGAATAAAGACAGCATGCATAATCCCGGAGACCGGAGATTTAGCACCCGACCGGATATTGGTCACGGTCCGCGCAATCGCACCGGTCGCAGGCATCCCACCAAAGAAAGCCGAGGCCATATTGGCAACACCTTGACCAACCAATTCACAATTCGAACGGTGGCGACGGTCAATCATCCCGTCTGCGACAACCGCCGACAACAAGGACTCAATCCCTGCCAGAAAGGCAATGGTAAAGGCACTGGGGAATAATTCCTTCATGCGTTCCAGCGTAATGCCTTCGGGCACATGTGGGATTGGCAAGGTGTGTGGCAATTCACCAAACACAGAACCAATGGTCGCAACATTCAACCCCAATCCCATTACAACCAACGAACCAACCAGAACCGACATCAAGAAAGCCGGAACCGAAGGGGCATATTTCCGCAACAACACAATCAACAACAAACACCCAGCCGACAAAGCCGTCGTAGATGGATTAAAGGTATCCTTGACGTTCCAGAACAATGTCCATTTCTGGATAAAATCACCGGGCACTTTTTCAATTTGCAAGCCGAACAAGTCACGGATTTGGCTCGAGAAAATAATCACGGCAATCCCTGCGGTAAAGCCGGTAATCACCGGATGCGGAATGTATTTGATAATGGTTCCAAGACGCGCAAATCCGGCGATCAACAACATGACGCCCGCCATCAATGTCGCAAGGACAAGCCCGTCATACCCATGCGCCGCAATCACGTTAAAGACAACGACCACAAAAGCCCCTGTTGGCCCACCGATCTGCACACGACTTCCACCCAGGGCCGAAATCAGGAAACCGGCAATCACAGCAGTAATCAGACCTTTATCCGGTGTTGTTCCAGATGCAATTCCCAACGCCATCGCCAAAGGAATGGCCACAATTGCGACCGTTAAACCCGCCAAAACATCGGCACGAAAGGTCTTAAAATTATAGCCTTCCTTTAAAACGGTAACCAGTTTGGGAACAAACATTTCCCACCATGGGGCCGTTACTTTTGAAGAAGTCATGTTAGAACTCATCGGTTGAAGGATTTCTATTTATACACGTGTTATATATGTGAGGTGTGTCTAACCGTCGTCCTATAATTTGCCATGACTTAAGTCAATTTTTATTACGATTTATTGAAATTTTATAAGGCACACACCCACTCCCTGCACTCAACATGCCCCAACACGAGCACGTGAGTGATCTTTGGGCTCGAGCCAGACTAGTTTGACAAAGGTTCTGTGCCTTTGCTTAAAAGTGCGAGATATTGATCGTAAACAAAAATTTTATGCCTATCTTTTCCCGTCACTTCTTTGACAATTTTCAGGCTTTCAAGAACGGCAAGGCTACGCAAGATTGTCGGTAAAGAAAGCTTCGTGGTCTCTTTGATGCGCGTTGTATTTACAATTGGGTGTTGTTGTAAATATCCATGTATCGTGAAAATGGCCGCTGTTGATTTTCCCGAATTTGAAATTGCAGCGCGATCTTTCGAAAAAAGAGCAACAATGGATTGGGCTGTTTCCGTAGCTTGCTGAGCCGTTTCAATAACACCGGTCAAAAAGAATTTGATCCATGCCTCCCAATCTCCATTTTGACGAACAGATTGGAGATGGCCATAATAAAGGTCACGGTTGGATTTCAAATACAAACTTAGATACAAAAGAGGCTGTTTCAGGATTCCTTCAACACACAGAATAAATGTAATAAGCAGGCGGCCCAAACGACCATTACCATCTAAAAAGGGATGGATTGTTTCAAATTGAACATGCGCCAACGCGGCCTTAATTAAAATTGGCAAATGCCTTGTTTCATCATGCAAAAACTTCTCTAAATTACCCAAGCCTTCCATGATGTACTCTGGAGGTGGAGGAACAAAGTGTGCATTGCCTGGCCGCGATCCACCAATCCAGTTTTGAGAGCTTCTAAATTCTCCGGGCTGTTTGTTTCCCCCGCGTGCATTATTCATTAAATGGGCATGTATTTCCTTGATCAACCGCAATGACAACGGGAATTCTTTTACGCGCTCCAAACCATAATTCATTGCGGTCACATAACAAGAAACCTCGGTAACATCATCCAAAGGGACTCCTGGAGCTTCCTGCGATTCAAAGAGCAACAAATCAGATAGAGAGGATTGAGTCCCTTCAATTTGAGAAGATAAAACAGCTTCCTTCCGGATATACATGTACAAAAACAAGGATGAATCCGGAAGAACCATACTCATTCCATCCAAACGCCCAATGGCAGTGTTGGCTTGGTCCAACAATGGATAGAGAGCCTCCATATCTAATCCTGGATTTGGTGGCAACAGCTGGGGAACATAAGCATTATAGCTTTCTCCGCCCACTACAGAGCTTTTGACGTATCTTCCAACCCTTTGTTTTTTATCCATTTTTTCCTCAACTAACGAATAGCAGCTTTTATGTTAGCTAAAAACATTTAACTCACATCCACGAAACATACAACCCATTAAGTAACAAAAACATCAAAAAATGTTAGATAAGTCAGAACAACTCACATCCGTGAAAGCAGGAGTGAAAGCCCCTATTTTGAAAAAACGCCCACCATTTCGACATGGGAGGTATAAAGGAACTGGTCAAAAATCTGGAGCGATTGCAACCGATAGCCGCCATCCCGCAAGAGCTTGGCATCCCGCGCAAACGTTGCCGGATTGCACGAGACCCCGATCACCAAAGGCACATCCGATTTGGCCAATTTCTGGCATTGCTCTTTGGCTCCGGCACGCGGCGGATCAAAAATAACGGCTTTATAGGACCGCATTTCCCGTACGCTCATCGGTTCTTTGAACAAATCCCGTGCCTCGGCCGTAAAGCGTGTGTGGCCTTTGGCCGCATTTTTTAAGGAATTCGCCATGCCAAAATCGCCTTCGACCGCATGAACCGCACATTTTTCCAGGACTCGTCCGGCAAACGTGCCACATCCGGAAAACAAATCCAGCACCGCATCTTTTTTCGACACTTTTCCCAAAGCCGCCATCACCGCCGCGGACAAGGCGTCCTCCCCCTCTGCCGAAGGTTGCAGGAAAGCCCCCGCAGAAATTTCGACCTTTAACGCACCGGATGTTTTGGTCATTTTGTCCAATGCGATTTGTGTCACAGGTTGGGAATGATCGGTTTCTTTGAAACTGACGCGGCGAATATCACAGGCTTCGGCCAAAGCGGCCACCAAAGATGTTTGTTTTGCCCCTAATTTGGCATCATCCCGCTCCGCAAGGCCCGAGATAACACAATCGACAGCGCCGCCATCCGCTTCCTGCAACAGGATATCCACCTGCACCCCTTTTGGCAGCAAGGGCGGCAAGACATCCGGCAGTTTCTTATATATTTTATCCAGAACCGGCGTCAGCAATAAACAGGAGTCCACAGGAGCAATCGTATGTTCATGATACCGGTGAAATCCCAGAATCAAGCCCTGTTCGCCATCACGCAGAGCCGAAATCGCCACGCGGCGGCGCGTGCCGGCCCCAATCCACACAGGCGGCAACCACACATCCGGTACAATTCCATTGTGATCCATCACATCGCGCACGGATGTTTCTTTCCACGTTTGGTACGCATCCGGTGCGACATGTTGAAACTGGCACGCCCCACAGTCTTCAAAAAAAGGACATGGGGGGGATAAAGGGGGCGATATCAGAGACTCGGCAGGAAAACTTGGTTCGGCTAATCTGGTCATAATGGCGTGGTATTTATATCCTCATATCCTGCGATACGCAGACCATAGGCATCAAGGCCTGTCGCTGTTTCCGCAAGTTTGCCTTGATGGCTGGTTAAAACAATCATATCGCGAACCCCCAGATCCGACAGAATTTGTGATCCGATCCCGTATTCCGGCGGGCGGGTGGTCGTATCAACCGACGCCTGTTGCTTGGCATCCCGAATCAACACCAGAATCCCCTGCCCTTGCGCCTCGATACGTTGCATCGAGCGGGTCAAACTGGATGGCCCATCAATCCCCAACAGATCGGTGACCGTATTTTCAACATGCACCCGCACCAATTGAGGTACATCGGATGATATCGCCCCCTTCACCAAAGCCAGATGCTCGGTTCCGTCGATTGTGTTGTGATAGACATGGAGCGTATAATTGTCACCCCATGCAGAAGAAACAGGCCGCGAAGACACACGCTCGACAATCTTTTCATGGGCCCGGCGGAACGCAATCAGATCCGCAATGGTTCCAATTTTCAAGCCATGCGCCTTGGCATACGGAATTAAATCGCCCAACCGTGCCATTGTGCCATCATCTTTCATGATTTCACAAATCACGCCGGCAGGCCGCAAACCTGCCAGACGGGAAATATCCACGGCGGCTTCTGTATGTCCGGCACGGACCAGAACCCCACCTTCCCGCGCCCGCAAAGGAAACACATGCCCCGGTGTCACAATATCATCCGGACGGGCATCCGCTGCGATCGCCCGTTGGACCGTCAACGCCCGATCCGCCGCAGAAATTCCTGTGGTCACGCCTTCGCGGGCTTCAATCGATACCGTAAAGGCCGTTTGCATACGGGTTTGTTGTTGTCCCATCAATGGCAAATTCAATCGGTCAATCATCGGGGCTTCCATAGCCAGACAAATCAATCCGCGCCCTTCCCGTGCCATAAAGGCAATGGTCTCCGGTGTGGCCATTTGCGCGGGAACAATCAAATCACCTTCGTTCTCGCGGTCTTCATCATCCACCAGAATAAACATCCGGCCATTTCTGGCCTCTTCGATCAACTCTTCGGTACTGGATAAATCCGGATGGATCCGCGTATCAGGTACAATTTTCAACATGGCTATTTCCCCCCAATTATTTCCCCAGAATTCTGGCAACATAACGGGCCAACATATCGACTTCCATATTGATGTGGTCGCCGATCTTACGTTGCCCCATGGTGGTAACATCCCAAGTATGGGGAATGATATTGATTCCAAACACATCGTCCTCGACCTCATTCACGGTCAAAGAGATACCATCCAAAGCAATGGATCCTTTGGGAGCCACAAACTGTTTCAAATGCGCCGGAGCACGAATTTTCAAACGATGGGAATCTCCATCCAAAGAAATGTCTTCCAGGATGGCCAAGCCATCAACATGTCCCGACACCAGATGCCCGCCCAATTCGTCTCCGAATTTCAACGATGATTCCAGATTAATACGTGACCCGACGACCCATTGCGCCAGATTGGTTTTGGACAGGCTTTCCGCCGAAACATCTACTGTAAAGCTGTTCTGTGTTTTGGCAACGACCGTCAGGCAACATCCGGAACACGCAATGGATGCTCCCATCGGCACATCGGTCATATCCCACTGCGTGGTAATGTCAAAACGTTTGTCTCCCCGCGTATCATCCACGCGGGTAACCGTACCAATATCGGTGATAATTCCTGTAAACATGTCATATGCTCCTTATGTCCTTCACTTATGCGATCGGCTCACTCCGCCGGCTCACTCCGTTTGGGTACCGTATCAATACAGATTATTGGCTTTATGCCAAGGCTATTTACCACCCATGCCGCATCGCAGCACAGAAAATCCGCCTCTGTCAGACTTTTTTCCTGCCATTTTCCGGATTTTATCCCCTCACCCCGCCGGATTCCGTCCAGAACACCATCGGCCAAAGGCGGCGTAAAAAAATCCTGCCCCATGCGCACGACAATACTCCCGACAGACGCCGACGTCATATTCCCGTGTTCGTTGCGCAAAATCACATCGTGAAACCCCGCCTGTTCGGCGCGCCGCCGCGCCAATGCCCGCACGGCATAATTGGATTTGATCCGCGTCATAATGTCCTGTGAATACAGGCTTATATCCCGTGCAATCATCACACGAACCGGAGCAAGTGTGGCAGGATCCGGAACAGAGGCCGCCGTCACAAACACCGTCGGGGTTGCCGGATACGCCAGACCGCGCGCCCCATCTCCGGCCGTGATCTGCACACGTACGGCACAAAAATCACTCTGTGTGGCGTGCGCGGTGTGTCCCGCAATACACTGTGCCACGCTGCCTAAATCCTCCGCAGAATAAGGAACGCCGATATCGAGTACAGCCGCATGGCGGCACAGGCGCGCATAATGCGCGTCCCAAAAATGAAGATTCATAAATCCTGTGGCATCCCGCGACGCTAAAAGCGTTGTAAACACACCCATCCCCAGAGTTATTTTATCAAACACAGATATCTGGCGGGGATCATCATGATACATCCCATTGATCCAGACTGTTCGGAAAGACGTAGATAAGTGATCAGGCATAGCATATCTCCACAAAATTCCGGATCATCTGGGGCCCCTGTTCGGTCAAAATAGATTCCGGATGGAATTGCACCCCAAAGGCTGGCAAATGCCGATGATGCATCGCCATTACCTCGCCTTCGTCGGATCGGGATGTGATCACCATATCCGGCACATCGGCCACATCCACAACCAACGCATGATAACGTCCCACGCGACACGGCGAGGGAATCCCCTGCAAAATGCCTGTGCCCGTATGATACAAAAGACTGCTACGCCCGTGCATCGGCGCAGAAGATCGCACCACGCGCCCACCAAACGCCACCGCCAAACATTGATGTCCCAAACACACGCCCAGAACCGGAATGTCTCGCTCGGCCGCCGCCCGTATCACATCCACCGATATGCCAGCCTCGGCAGGGCCACAAGGGCCCGGCGAAATCACAATGCCGGACGGATTCTTGTCCAGAACTTCGGCAACAGTCACCGCATCATTCCGCACAACAAAAGTTTCTACAGCCGTTTCTACGGGCGTTTCTGCTCCCGCTAAACGGATATACCGCGCCAGATTATGGACGAAGGAATCATAATTATCGATGACAACAATCATGCGCTGCCCTCACAATACGTCGTATCAGATGGCACAAAACTCCGGAAAAGCTTCTCTGCTTTCAGCAACGTTTCCCGATATTCGGCCCGCGGATCAGAAAGGGCCGTAATCCCACCCCCGACACCAAACGAAATAGTCTCACGCTCTGCCACACATGTCCGGATAGGGATATTTAACGTCATACTCCCATCGGCCCCGATCCATCCTATAGCTCCGCAATACACACCACGGGGAATTCCCTCGATTCGCCGCAAAACCTCCATGGCTTTTATTTTCGGAGCACCGGTAATCGACCCCCCTGGAAAACATGCAGCCAAAACATCCCATGCCGTTTTCCCCTGTGCCAAGTGTCCCCGCACTTCGGAGACAAGATGATGCACCCCTGCAAAAGACTGCACCGCGCATAATTCCGTTACCATCACAGAGCGATCGTCACACATCTGCGACAGATCGTTGCGTAACAAATCCACGATCATCACATTTTCGGCACGATCTTTTTCACTGGCCAACAAAATGGCCGGATCATCCGCCGTCCCTTTGATCGGGCGCGTAATGACCTCGCCCTCTGCCGATACCTCCAGAAACGACTCCGGCGACGCCGATAAAATCTGCCGCTCCGCGCCCGCAATATAGGCTCCGAAAGGCGCAGGATTCACCTCCCGCAAATTCAGATAATGCGCAAACGGATGGTAATCCGCAGGGCGCGGGGCCGAAAACCTCTGGGTCAAATTGGCCTGAAACATATCTCCGTTCAGAATGGACTCACGTATCTCCTGAACGGCTGCACAGTAACTCTCTTCCGAAAAATTGGAGTCCCACGACATTGCATGCCCTCTAAACACAGGCACAGGAGGCGCAGATTTGAATGTTGCAAGAAGCGTGTGATAAGCCTGTGTGGCTACCTCTTCATTCGCGGCCAACACAGTATATGTTCCCCGACATATCCCCTGCCCCGACATCCCTTTTTCCGTATGATGATCGAAGGAAATTCTATGGGCATAAGGGGAAAAATATGGGGCGCCTTCATAGGTTTGGAATCCGGCATATCCCAAACAGTCCGGATCTGACGCCTCACCAAAAAAGATATAACTATATCGCCCCTGCGGATGATCGGGGCGCGCACTGTCCAGCCAGATAAAGCGAGGATCTGTATACAGCGCGGAGGCCGCGTCCCGTGAAGATATCTCAACCGGAAAGGAATATGTGCGCATCAGATCAGCGTATCAAGCTCTTTGACAAAGTTCTTGAAATCCTCTGGTTTACTGAAATCCCGATACACGGACGCATAGCGGATATAGCCGACTTTATCCAACTCGACCAAAGCCTGCATCACCAATTCTCCGATATGGAACGACGTCACTTCGTTTTCTCCGGCGACTTCCAATTGGCGGACAATGCCATTGACAGCGCGATCGATATGCTCGGCCGATACAGGCCGTTTGCGCAAAGCCAATTGCATCGATCGTGTGATTTTCTCGCGGTCAAACGGTTGGCGTTTGTCACCGGATTTAATCACGGTTAATTCCCGCAATTGCACCCGTTCAAACGTCGTAAATCGAGCGCCACATTCGGGACAGGCCCGACGACGACGAATAGATGTCCCGTCCTCACTGGGACGGGAATCCTTGACTTGCGTTTCTTCAAAACTGCAAAACGGGCAATGCATAATCCGCGACCTTAGACGGCGATCCCTTCCGGATAAATTGGGAATTTGTCGCACAGGGCTTTGACCTTGGCGCGCACAGCAGATTCAACAGCACCGTTGTTATCCGGACCATTGGCGACCAACCCGTCTACGACTTCCAAAATCAACGCACCAATATATGCCCATTCCGCAGCACCAAAGCCACGTGTGGTTCCAGCAGGTGTTCCCAAACGGACACCCGATGTCACCATCGGTGGAGCCGGATCATACGGAACGGCGTTTTTGTTACAGGTAATTCCCGCATGTTCCAACGCCAGATCCACCACTTTTCCGGTCAAGTTTTTCGGACGCAAATCCACCAGAACGATATGGGAGTCGGTACCACCGGACACAATATCCAACCCGCCTTTGATCAACGTATCCGCCAGAATTCTGGCATTGGCGACAATATCTTTGGCGTATTGTTTAAAGGATGGTTGCAAAGCTTCCCCAAAGGCCACAGCCTTTCCAGCAATCACATGTTCCAAAGGACCACCTTGAATCCCCGGGAAAATCGACGAATTGATTTTCTTGGCAATGTCGGCGTCATTGGTCAGGATCATCCCTCCACGTGGCCCGCGCAAAGTTTTGTGGGTCGTGGTGGTCGCCACATGAGCATGTGGAAACGGCGATGGATATGATCCACCGGCAATCAATCCTGCATAATGCGCGATGTCGGCGAACAGATAAGCCCCGACTTTATCGGCAATTTCACGGAATTTTGCGAAATCAATCACACGCGGATAAGCAGATGCACCGCAGACAATCATTTTTGGTTTGTGTTCCAAAGCCAGACGTTCGACTTCATCATAATCAATCAAACCATCCGCTTGTTTCACGCCATACTGAACCGCTTTGAACCATTTTCCGGATTGGTTCGGCGCGGCGCCATGGGTCAAGTGACCACCCGATGCCAACGACATCCCCAAAATCGTGTCGCCCGGCTGGATCAAGGCGAAGTACACACCTTGGTTGGCTTGGGATCCGGAGTTCGGCTGCACATTGGCAAATTCACATCCGAATAATTGTTTGGCACGATCAATGGCCAATTGCTCGGTCATATCAACGAATTCGCATCCTTGGTAATACCGTTTTCCTGGGTAACCTTCGGCATATTTGTTGGTCAGAACCGACCCTTGCGCCTGTAAAACGGCTTTCGAGACAATATTTTCCGATGCAATCAGTTCGATCTGGTTTTGTTGACGGCTCAACTCTTTTTCGATGGTGGAAAAAACCTCGGGGTCTGCCTGAGCCAAAGAGGTATGGAAAAAGGAATTTTCAGTCATGGTTTCGTTTTCTTTCTTTTGGGTATTGGAATGTGTCATGGCTGGCTCTCCTTTTTTTGTGGCTTAACAAGATGAAAGTTTATCGACCCTTTTGGCGTGACGACCACCTTCGAAAGGTGTCGTCAGAAATGTTTTTAAACAGGCTTTTGCGGTTTCGATGCCGATCAAACGGCCACCGAACGAAATAACATTGGCATCATTGTGCTGACGGGACAGACGCGCCGTGGTTTCATCATGGCACAAAACACACCGGACAGCAGGGTTCCGATTGGCGGCAATCGAGATACCGACACCCGATCCACAGACCAGAACGCCGATCGCGGCCTCGCCCTGTTCAATGGCTTTGCCCATTTTAAATCCATAATCGGGGTAATCGACAGACTCTTCGGAATAGGTTCCCAAATCGACCCACTCGACCTCATCCGCCTTGAAACTGTCTTTCAAGGCTTGTTTCATTTGGAAACCAGCATGGTCAGAGGCAATCGCAACTTTGTATATCATGGCAAGGATATAGTCCGTATCCCCCCTAAAAAGCAACGATTTTTTTAAGAATTTCCTCTGGTGATCTTAAATCTTTGAATGGCTTTTCTACTATCTTTATCTGCTAAATAGCTGTAATATATTACATATTTTCTATTTTCACCCTTTAATTTGATTTTTTATGAGCAAACTCCCCCCTCATGATTTCGAAAGTTTTAAGCAGGCAACCGATGCGACGTTGCGCGCTTTGGCGGGGCGTCGTGAGTTAGAGGTCACATACACACCAACCGAAACGCTTAATAAAAAACTATCATTGTCTCCGAGGGATCGGGCTCGACTTCCCATGCCTGGATTAACTCTTAATGATCGTGAACGTGCAGTGATGCGGGGCAGCGCAGATGCTGAAGGCTTGCGTCTGCGATATCATAACCCGGATCTTCATGCACTTAAGATGCCAACAGATGAGCGCGCAAAGGCTCTTTACGATGCGATGGAAATGGCACGAATTGAATCTTTAGGGGCCCGGAATCTGCAAGGCGTTAAAAACAATTTGAATGTCGTTCTTGATGAAAAATATACGCAAATGGGGTATCACAATCTGACAACACGGCGGAATGATACCCTTGCTGATGCGCTTCATCTTCTGGTACGGATGCACCTGACCGGCGAAAAATTGCCCCCTGCCGCAGAAAAACTTGTTACATTGTGGAAGCCTTGGATAGAAGAACAATTCGGATCTGATTGGCTACCCTGGTTTGATCATTTGGAAAAATCGATTGATCAACAGGCTGACTTTCAACGACAAACTCGCCAGGCTTTGCGCCGCTTCAATATGCTTGATGGTGATGACGACAGTGATGGAGAAGAGCTCAACGGAAACAAAGACGAAAACACCGATTCATCAGGATCTACTGAAGAAACCCCACCAGCCGCCCCCGAAAACGATGCATCAGGTGATGATTCCCATCTGGAATCCGACCAAAATGAAACCGAATCCGATGACAGCGAAGGATCTGATAACCCTACACTCGATGACATAGAAAACGAACCAGAGTCAACCGGCCAATCCGAAACAGGAATTGATGAGTCCTCGTCAAAATCACCCTCGCTAGACGATGATCAGGACCAAACAGTCGGAGAAATCAAAGACCATCGTGCAGATACTGCGAACACACCTGGTACAACCTATCCGATTTATACAACCCAATTTGATGAAGTCGTCAAGGCTGAAGACTTGGCCGATGATGACGAATTATTCCGGCTCCGCGGGCTGTTGGACAAACAGCTTGTATCAATGCAAAGTGTCATTGTAAAACTGGCTAACCGTCTGCAACGAAAATTATTGGCACATCAACGACGGGCCTGGCAATTTGATTTGGAGGAAGGCTATCTTGATAGCAGCCGGCTTGCCCGGGTTGTTGCCAACCCTACAGTACCGCTCAGTTTTAAACAGGAAAAAGAATCCGAATTCAAAGATACGGTTGTAACAATCCTTTTGGACAATTCGGGATCGATGCGTGGGCGTCCAATTACAACAGCGGCGATGTGTACGGATATTTTGGCGCGCACATTAGAACGTTGTGGAATCAAAGTCGAAATTTTGGGATTTACAACCCGTACATGGAAAGGTGGGAAATCCCGGGATCTTTGGATCGGGAATGGTCGACCAACAGCACCAGGGCGATTAAACGATCTTCGTCATATTATTTATAAATCAGCCGACACCCCCTATCGCCGCACACGAAAAAATCTAGGGCTAATGCTTAAGGAAGGTTTGCTGAAAGAAAATATAGATGGTGAAGCTCTCGTTTGGTCCTATAACCGTCTGGCAACGCGTGGTGAGGATCGTAAAATTCTGATCGTTATTTCAGATGGAGCCCCGGTTGATGATTCAACTCTCTCTGTCAATCCGGCTAACATTCTGGAACAAGATCTGCGACATGTTATTCGATGGATCGAAATGATTGGAAAGGTTGATTTAACAGCGATTGGAATAGGTCACGATGTGACACGATATTACTCAAACGCCATCACGATATCCGATGCAACAGAATTAGGGGAAGCCCTAATTGACAATTTAACAACCCTATTTGATGTGTAACGCTGTCAGGCATCACATCGATTCGATGATGATTTCTTTGACCAAATCTTCGGGAATATTATACGCCAGTTCAGAATCCCCGATGCGGGTCATTACAATAAAAACCATTCCGTCCTGATTTGACTTTTTATCTTTGCGCATCAAATCAATAATTTCTGAAACCGTCGTTCCTTCAGGCAACTCAATGTCACGGATTTCTGTTTTTAATCCCATTTTCTGAAGATGTTCCGTAATTCGCAAAACATCTTTTTCAGACAGATTTCCGATTCGTTGTGATAACCTGGCCGCTAGAACCAATCCAACGGCAACGGCCTCTCCATGCAATAAAGTAGATCCATATCCCGAAAGATTTTCAAAGGCATGTCCGAATGTATGACCCAAATTCAATCTGGCCCGCAACCCATTTTCCTCATGCTCATCTTGCGCTACAATTTCCGCCTTCATGTGGCATGATTTTTCGATCGCACGCATAACAGTAACAGGCGTTTTTTCTAAAATTTTGTCGGCATTGATTTCAAGCCAGTAAAAAAAGTCTGCATCACCCAACAATGCAGTTTTGACAATTTCAGCATATCCAGCGAGCCACTCTCTTTGAGGAAGAGTATCCAATGTTTCCAGATCAATAACAACAGCACGGGGTTGATAAAAAGTACCGATCATGTTTTTTCCGAATTTGGAATTAATGCCGGTTTTTCCCCCGACAGAGCTATCGACCATTGATAACAAAGTTGTGGGAACTTGAATAAACTCAACCCCGCGCAGGACAGAAGAGGCTGCAAATCCTGTTAGATCTCCAATGACCCCGCCACCAACGGCAAAGACAAGGGAATCGCGTTTAATACCATTTTCGATCATCCATTCAACAACAACCTGAAATCGATCGAACGACTTTGTTTTTTCCCCTGGTGGCAGTTCCATCACAGCAACTGATTTCATGTACGGAGAAATAGCCGCCTGGAATCGATCCGTAACGGCTTCCCTGACGTTATAGTCTGTAATAATAAAAGCTTTACGGCCATGGAATTCATGGGACAACCATACATCAATATCGTTTAATAAATTTGCCCCTATAAAAATGGGATAACTACGATCAAAAAGGGATACGGTCATACACAATGCTTGTGGAATATGCCTTTCTTCATCTTCGATGGCATTATGCTCAAATAAATACTCACAAATTTGCATCAGAATCCGCGTCGCCATATCATCGGGCGTCAAATTATCGTCCAAGATGTGCAAATGCGCCTGCATATAAGCGCTGCGACGTTTTTCAAGCAGGGTGGTGAGGACCTCTTCAGGATCTCCATGCTTTAACAAAGGCCTATCTGATCCTGCTGTTCTTTCAACCAGAACAGGAACAGAAGCGTCGATCCATAAACATACACTGTTTTCCAGGATCATATCGGCGGTTTCGGAAACGGAAATCGATCCACCACCTGTTGCAATCACGCTACGGCCATTTTTTAAAAGGCCCCGGATAGTGATTCTTTCCAACTCTCGGAAAGCGGGTTCCCCCTCCTCTTCGAAGATCGCGGAAATTGACTTTCCTGCAGTCCGGACAATTTCATCATCAGAATCGTAAAAAGGCCAACCCAGCATATCTGCCAAGATGCGACCGACGGTTGTCTTACCAGCCCCCATCAAACCAACCAGAACGATCGGTTTATCTAGATTGGCTTTAATACTCTCGATATTGCTTTGTGTTTTTATCATATATTATTCAATAAATGAAAAAAGCCTGTTCATAAAGTCTTTTCGGTTTTATATATAATTTTTCAAAGACTGTGGAAATGACAGTCCCAAAAATCAAAGATCCTGACGGAGATATTTTTATGAAGCTACTTGGGGGCCTCGTTGGCCTAATTGTTCTGATTATTGTTGTTGGTTTTATCTACTTGAACGTCGCAGACGTCAAGGTAACGCAGACAGAGGTCAGTAAGCCCATCCCGTTGGCAACACACTAGGTTAGGGACCGGAGAGAATGCGCAGTTTTATTATTTTTGCTTTTACGATTGCCATACTATATGGGATCCCCTCTTCTTTCGCGGCAGAGGGAGGCGACTCGTCACCCCCCCTTATTCCAACACCCCTTAAGGTGCTGCCCTCGAAAATCAAGCCTGTTCAAGCCGGAAATGCAGACGAGCTATCAAGGGCCGCGCCTGAACAAGATGACGCACAACCTGTAGATGCAAAATCACTGGAACGCCTCTCCCCAAGACCAGCCTTCGGCTTTCAAAACGATTTTTGGAAAGGCATTACACGTCAAGAATTGGTTGCGTTCCTTTCAAAGCCATCCTTTGCAACCAAAAGTAAATTCACTCGCGATCTGACATTAAAAGCTACGCTAACCCCATCTTCTGATCTTGCCCCGGCAAAAACGCCTGAGGACAATATTTATGCTTTGCGGCTTGAAAAACTTGTAAACCTCGGCAGCTTTGAGGATGCACAGAAGCTTTATAAATTAAATGAATCCTCTCCACCAACTCCCTTGGCTGCGCAATCAGGTATCGAATCATCTTTGGGAAATGGCGAAATTGCGGTGGCCTGCCTTGATGAAAAAACATTTGATTCAAACCTTAAAACGCAAAATCCATCCTTTTGGAACAATCTTGGTATTTTCTGCCAGGCCCTTTTGGGGCCGGTTGCAGGCGATGATGAAAATTTAAGGCTTCAAAACGCATCTCAAGCGTATCTTGAAATTGTCACATCATCGGTTGGAGCCCCCACAGATCTGAATAAGATGGACTTACCGTCTACCATCGCGTTGATGAAATCAGGACAATTAAATGCCTTCCTGAATACACCTGACGCTATGACTATCGCGGAAGTTGATGACAAACATCTTGCTGTTTTAATGCACTACGCAAACCCATCTATTGAAAACATCCCGATTCTTGCTGAATCCATTCGACGGGGTCTTATCGACAATACGAAAGCATTTGATTTTTTAAAGAGTATAAATTTAACAGACATATCAAATCCTTATCAAGCTTTCTTAAAAGAATACTTTAAAACACCAAACACCCCTTTGGTTACGGATCACTTATTGTCCTTAACAACAAGCCCGACCCAGGAAATCCTTCTCTACCCTCTTTATACGGCGCCAGAAACAAGCATCCCGAACAACCATCAAAGGCTCAGCCTGAGGGTCCTTGCATTCACAAATCAAGATATTCCCCTCCCACTGGTGAGAGATGGGTACCAGGAAGAATCAGCCACATTTTTTCCCTCTGCCGAATCAGATGCAAAACAGGCCTCATCTGGTGAAGAATTATTGATTAAACTTCTTTTGCGCAAATCATTGACTAAACTTCTTAGGGATCGAGTTTCCATCCCCCCAAACGCCCAGGCAACGTTGATGGCCTTAGATCAGGGGAATTATCCCCAGAAGGATATAAAAAGTTCTTATGACAATATTTTAAGCTTGACAGACGACGACAATTATGTAATGCCTATGGATGACATTCTGAGTAGCCTGAAAAAATTTGCCAATCAGAAGCAGGTTAATCAGGTGGTTATTAGGAGTCTCGCTATAATTGAGGATAAATCGCTGGAGCAACTTCACCCAGCTGCCCTTTATCGGATATTAGAGGCACTTAGTTCTGCGGGGTTAAATGAAGAAACAATGGCTCTGACACGTGAAGTGTTGGGGTACCAGATAAAAAACTAAATAAGGAGAAATAAATTATGGCTCGTCCAGGTCGTCCAGCAATGCCTAAACCGAACTTATCCAAATGGGTAGATTCATTCCTTGATATGTTGACAACCGAGCGCGGTGCAGCATTAAATACACGCCATGCATACTGGCGTGATTTGGCTGATGTCAGCTTGTATCTGCGGTCACAACGAAATAAAGAGATTGATGCAGCAACTCCTGATGATTTGAAGGCCTATCTACAGGACTTAAGTGCCAAGATTCATACAAAAGGATCGCACTCCAACCAGATTGCGGTACGAACTGTTGCTCGCCGTCTTTCGGCTTTGCGTCAATTCTACCGGTATCTCGTCTCTGAAAATATCAGGAAAGAAGACCCAACAACAACCATCGATAGCCCAAAACAAACCCGGACATTGCCAAAAACTTTGTCAGAAGCAGAAGTCGATACTTTGATTACTGTTGCGGGACAACAAGGCGGGGCAGAAAGTGTCCGTTTGGTTTGCCTGCTTGAACTTTTGTATGCGACAGGCCTTCGGGTTTCCGAACTTGTTGGTCTTCCTCTTTCTGCTATTTCCGAAGGGAATCAGTTTATCATGGTTGAGGGTAAAGGAGGACGTGAACGCATGGTTCCTTTGTCCGAATCCTCTCAAAAAGCACTGGAAACCTATATGAATGTTCGCCAACAATTCGCAACCTCTGATGATGCGGGGCGTATGTCAAAATGGTTATTCCCATCACGTACATCTGATTCGGGACACCTCACCCGTCAACGTTTTGCGCAATTACTGAAGGACTTGGCCCGCGCTGCGAAAATAGATGAGGATCATGTAAGCCCGCATATCCTTCGCCATGCGTTTGCGACACACTTGCTGAGCAACGGCGCAGATCTTCGCGCTGTTCAGAAAATGCTGGGGCACGCAGATATTGCGACAACACAGATTTATACCCATATTTTGGGTAAGAAGTTGAAAAAAACAGTCGAAGAAAAACACCCTTTATCCAAAAAAGCGTAGTTTTTCTTTAGCTATCTCGGATCCTCTTTAAAACCTCCCTTTGGGAGGTTTTATCTTTAAACAACAACAAATCGCGGCATATGAGGTACAAAAACATATTGTTCATTTGTCATTATGCCCATTTTTTGTTAGGTTGCATCTTCGCTTAATAACGGATAAGGACTTGAAAATTATGGCTGCCCTAGACTTTGAAAAACCGATTACCGAACTGGAAGGCAAAATTGCCGAACTGCGCAACATGACCAGCAGCAAGGATTTCAGCATTGCGGAAGAAATCAATCGTCTGGAAAGCAAAGCAGAAAAATTGAAGGTATCAACGTATAATAAACTGACACCGGCACAAAAAATTCTCGTGGCAAGACATTCCGAACGCCCCCATTTCCTAGACTATGTGAAGGGTATGATAACAGATTTCACCCCTCTGGCAGGTGATCGTCAATTTGGTGAAGATAATGCGCTCGTCGGTGGATTGGGTCGATTTCAGGGGCAATCTGTTGTGGTCATGGGGCAAGAAAAAGGCCATGACACTGAAACGCGGATCCATCATAATTTTGGCATGGCAAAGCCAGAAGGCTATCGCAAGGCGATTCGATTGATGGAAATGGCCTCTCAATTCCAATTACCTGTATTGTCTTTTATTGATACTGCAGGGGCATACCCTGGCGTCGAGGCAGAGGCACGTGGCCAAGCAGAAGCAATTGCGCAATCAATCGACTCATGTCTTCGTCTACGAACACCCATGATATCTGTGGTGATTGGGGAAGGCGGATCCGGCGGGGCCATTGCAATTGCAACGGCAGATCGGGTTTATATGATGGAACATTCTATTTACTCTGTTATTTCTCCAGAAGGCTGTGCTTCTATCTTATGGCGGTCGGCACAACAGGCAGAAGAAGCTGCAACCGCCCTGAAACTGACCGCACAAGATCTGAAGAACCTGAAATTGATTGATGCTATCATTCCCGAGCCACTGGGCGGGGCACACCGCGATCCGTCAGAGGCCATTTCAAGTGTTGCTACGCAAATTGAAAAAGGGCTGTCCGAGCTTTCGCCTTGGGATTCCGAACGCCTGATCAAGCGGCGCCAGCAAAAATATCTTGCAATGGGCCGTGTCTAAATCAATCGGCTGGGGGGCTGGATCACTATTTGAAATAAATATTTATCGCATTAAAAGTCAACTCAATACCAATTACACAAACAGGTATGATGATGGAAAAAGTTCGCACACGTTTTGCCCCTTCCCCCACCGGTATGTTGCATATCGGGAATGTCCGTACCGCCCTGATTGCATGGCTGTTTGCCCAGAGCAATGATGGATATTTTCTCTTACGGATTGACGACACGGATACCGAACGGTCGAAACCGGAATACGAAGCCGCCATTTATGAAAGCCTGACATGGCTCGGCATGACATGGGATGAAACCGCCCATCAAAGCAAACGTCTGGCCCGTTATCATGAAGTGATTGAGGATCTGAAACAACAGGGCCGTCTCTACCCCTGTTATGAAACGCCGGAAGAACTGGCGCTGAAACGCAAATCCCAATTGGCACAGGGGCTTCCGCCTCTGTACGATCGGGCAGCTTTGAAACTCACCGCCGACCAGAAAGCCAAATACGAGGCCGAAGGCCGCAAGCCCCACTGGCGTTTTCTGATCAACGATGCGCCGATTCACTGGGATGATTTAATTCGCGGCCCTGTGCATTTCGAAGGCAAGTCGATGTCTGACCCTGTCTTGATCCGCGAAGATGGCACCCCTCTGTTCAATCTGTGTTCGGTGATTGATGACGCAGATTTTGGAATCACCCATATTGTGCGTGGGGAAGATCACGTCTCGAACACAGCGGCCCAAACCCAAATGTTCGAAGCCATGGGCGCTAAACTGCCTCATTTTGCCCATTTGCCATTGGTATCCAATGCGGAAGGCGGAAAACTGTCCAAACGCGAAGGCGCCCTTGGTATTCTGGAACTGCGCGATGATGTCGGAGTCGAACCGATGGCGATTCCGTCCTTGCTGGCCCGCCTTGGAAGCTCTGACCCGATCGAGGCCTATGACAGCTTTGCGCCGTTGATTGCCAGCTTTGACATGTCGAAATTCGGGCGCGGGACGCCAAAAATGGATCCCGACGAATTCTTGCGCTTGAATGCCAAAATTCTGCACACTCTGCCCTATGACCGCGCCAAAGTCCGTTTGGCCCAAATTGGTCTGGAGGAAGTGACCGAAGACTTCTGGAACACGGTGCGCCCCAATCTGGAAGTGATCAAAGATATTCAGGAATGGTGGACTGTGGCCAATGGCCCTGTGACCCCGCTGGTATCGGACAGTGACTTTGCGGCCAAGGCGATCGAACTGATGCCACAGGCCCCATGGACATCCACGACCTGGAAAGAATGGACCGATGCGATCAAAGCCGCCACAGGCCGCAAAGGAAAAGAGCTGTTTATGCCACTGCGCCAAGCCCTCACCGGCATGGATCATGGGCCGGAACTGTGCGATCTTTTGCCCCTGATTGGCCCTGAGAAAGCCAAAGCCCGTTTATTGGGACAAGTATATTAATCTCAACTCAATTTTTTTAACCCCCTTGCTGAAAGGGATACTTATAAAGGATACTATTATGACCGCTCTTGCTTCTAGTGCTTCTGCCGCTTCTGCCTCTTCTCCTGACTTACGTACCATGGCCAATGCCATCCGGTTTCTGGCAGCGGATGCCGTGGACAAAGCCAATTCCGGCCACCCGGGCATGCCCATGGGTATGGCCGATGTCGCCACCGTTTTGTATTCCAAATTTTTGAAATTCGATCCCAAAGCCCCAACCTGGGCCGATCGCGATCGTTTTATTCTTTCGGGTGGTCATGGCTCTATGCTGCTCTATGCCGTCAATTACCTGACCGGTTACGAGAAAATGACGATCGAGGAAATCAAAAATTTCCGCCAACTCCATTCCCTTACCGCCGGCCATCCAGAAATCAATCATGACGCCGGGATCGAAATGACCACCGGCCCATTGGGTCAGGGGATTGCCACCGCGGTTGGATTTGCATTGGCCGAACGCATGTTGAATGCCCGTTTCGGCAATGATCTCGTCAATCACAAGACCTATGTCATGTGCGGTGACGGCGATATGATGGAAGGCATCAGCCACGAAGCCTGCTCCCTCGCCGGCCATTTGAAACTCGGCAATCTGATCGTGATGTATGATGATAACGACATTTCGATTGACGGCCCGACCTCTCTCTCCTTTACCGAAGACGTTCTGAAACGCTTTGACTCCTATGGATGGGCGACCTCTCGCGTTGATGGCCATGATTTTGCCGCCATTGAATCGGCTTTGGCCGCCGCGCAAAACTCCGACAAACCTGTCCTGATTGCCTGCAAAACCAAAATCGGTTTCGGATCCCCCAACAAACAAGGCACCTCCGGCGTGCACGGATCTCCTTTGGGATCCGAAGAAACCACCGCCGCCCGCAATCATCTGGGGTGGACAGCGGCTCCGTTCGAAATTCCGGCCGATATCCTGCACGCATGGCGCGCCGTTGGCACACGTGGCCAAACCGAGTCTTACGCATGGCAAAAACGTCTGGAAGCTTCCGCGCAGAAAGCCGAATTCGAAAAAGCATTGGATCCAAACGTCTCCGATATCGTGACGGCAGCTCTGGCCGATACCAAAGCGGTCATTGCAGCAGATAAACCAAAACTGGCCACCCGCGCCTCTTCGGGTAAGGTTCTAGAATCTCTCGTGCCAAAACTGGCACAGTTGGTTGGTGGATCAGCGGATTTAACCCCCTCGAACAACACAAAGACCAAAGGCCCAGACGTTATTTCGGCCGCCAACGGGTACAAAGGGCAATATATCCATTACGGCGTCCGCGAATTCGCCATGTGCACGCTGATGAACGGCTTGGCCATCCATGGGGGTGTTATTCCTTATGGCGGAACATTCCTGTCCTTTGCGGATTATTGCCGTCCGGCCATTCGTTTGGCGGCTCTGATGAAACAGCGCGTGATCTATGTCATGACCCATGACTCGATTGGTCTGGGCGAAGACGGCCCAACCCACCAACCTGTGGAACATGTGGCCTCGCTGCGGGCGATCCCGAATCTGACGGTATTCCGCCCTTGCGACACTGTGGAAACCGCTGAAAGCTGGGAACTGGCCTTGGCCAATACAACCGGCCCATCCATGCTGGTGCTGACCCGTCAGAACTTGCCTGCACAGCGGAGCGATGTGACCGACAATAAAACCGCCCGTGGTGCCTATGTTCTGTCTCCGGCGTCGGCAGCTCCTAAAGCTGTAATTGTCGCCACAGGATCGGAAGTCTATTTGGCGATGGAGGCTCAAAAAACCCTCGAAGCCAAAGGCATTCCTACACAGGTCGTCTCGGCTCCATCCTTTGAATTATTTGCCAAACAGGATGCCACCTATAAAGCCTCGGTTATTCCGTCCGGCACCATCACCGTCGGGATCGAAGCCGGAATTCGTCAAGGATGGGATGCTCTGATCGGATCGGATGCGACCTTTATCGGGATGACCGGCTTTGGCGAATCCGCTCCTGCCGAAGTTCTGTTCCTGCATTTCGGCATTACAGCCGACGCCATTGTTGAGGCTGTTACGAAGAGGGCTTAACCCCTCTTCTCTGCCGCCACTTTCTATGATCGAAAAGCCTTAAATCAGGTGCTAAATCGGGCCCTAAACCGGGTGGCCTAAACTGGCTGGAGTGCGGCTGCAATTCGCCTTCCCTCTGCTGTCAGGACATTGTATGTCCGACACGCTGCGGGGGTGTCCATAACATCCACTCTTATCCCTACCGCTGCACCGAGTTCTTGGAATCGCAACCTTTCAGCACGCGATAAAACAGGAGAGTGACGTCCAGCACCAATTAAAAGAATATCAACAGATCCTTTTAAGGCTAAAATTTCGTCAGAAACGTCGAATAGATCATGACCACATCGCCATTCAATAACGGTTTCATCCATCACCAAAATGGGATGTTTTAAAATATCTCCATTTACACGAAAAAATCCAGCCCCGTAGGACTGGATAATTTTCTGTTCGGGCCTCATTAAAGGGGTAATATCCATTGAAGTGTTTATTCCTTTACTGGTTCCTGACCTTTATGATCATCACGCTTATCATCATGATCAAACGGAAGATACAACAAAGCGGACGAAGCCACATAAATCGATGAATATGTTCCGATCACAATGCCGAAAATCATAGCATTGGCAAAATCACGAATGACTTCCCCCCCGAACAACCATAATGCAATTAAAGACAACAACGTTGTAAGCGATGTGTTGATCGTTCTGGTCAATGTTTGGTTGACAGAAAGATTGATGACATCGCGCAGAGGCATTTTTTTAAACTTACGACGATTTTCACGTATGCGGTCAAATACAATCACAGTGTCATTTGTGGAATACCCTGCAACCAGAAGAACAGCAGCCAGTGTCCCCAGATCGAAATGCATCCATAAAAGAGAAAATAAACCAACAACCGCTAGGGTATCATGCATCAAGGATAAAATAGCAGCAAGACCATATTGCCATTCAAACCGATACCAAATATATCCCATAATCCCTAAAACGGTGAGGACAAAGGCAATAATACCGGAACGCTTTAATTCGTCTCCGACCTGTGGTCCGACATATTCGCTCCGTTGATATTCTACAAGTTTATCCGGGAACAAGGCGTTCAAAGACGTTTTGATTGTCTCGATTGCATTTTTCTGGGCTTCTGCTCCCCCTTTCTGTTCAGGAACACGGATCAGGAAATTTTGGGGGGTTCCAAATTCTTGAATTGAAATATCCCCAAGATTCAGGGCATTCAAATCGGCCCTCATTTTAACCAGATCTGGGACATCGGGAGTTTTAACTTCCATCATAATCCCACCGGTAAAATCAATCCCAAGATTCAGCCCTTTAAAAGCCAAAAGCCCCAGAGAGCCGAAAATCATAATCGCAGTAATCAAAAAAGCGATATAACGCTGGCGTACAAAATCATAGTGTGAATCATCAAAATATTTAAAAAGACGCATATTCTTTCAACTTTCCTATAGGGGGAGGGTTTTGGGCTTGGTCACACGCATCCAGATGATCAGCATCAGACGAGTCAACATAATTGCCGAAAACAGAGATGTCACAATTCCGATTGCCATTGTAACGGCGAATCCTTTAATAGGGCCCGTTCCGACAACATAAAGAATAATACCGGAAATAAGAGTCGTCAGATTGGAATCCGTAATGGATGCCATGGCTTTATCATAGCCGATATCCATCGCTGCCATAATCGACCGCCCGCCCCTCACCTCTTCACGAATACGTTCAAAAATCAGAACATTTGCATCAACAGCCATTCCCATTGTCAGGATGACACCGGCAATCCCAGGAAGAGTGAGCGTTGCTTGAATCATCGCTAACAACGCCATAATCATCGCCATATTGACCAGCAAAGCAACGCTGGCGAATACACCAAACAGTCCGTAATTCATACAAATAAATCCACAGATCAGGAAAAATGCAACGATAGACGCCGTCCGCCCGGCTTTGACCGAATCGCTTCCCAAAGATGGTCCAACAGATCGTTCCTCAACAACAGTCAATGATGTCGGCAAGGCCCCGGCGCGCAATAAGACAGCAGTATCTGAGCTCTCTTGAACGGTAAAATTCCCTGAAATCACGGCATTTCCACCACAAATTGGTTCATTAATACGGGGCGCGGTAATAACTTCGTTATCCAGAACAACCGCAAAAGGTTTGCCTACATTTTCGGTTGTGACAGAACAAAAGCGACGCGCACCGGCAGCATTCAACTTAAAGCTAACAACAGGGGCCCCTTCCTGGAAACTTGGCTGTGCATTGACCAACATATCACCTGTTAACAAGGGCCTCCGATGAAGAGGGATAGACTCAGATGGGCTCCCGCGCATCGGGACGCTCCGGACACTGATGCTTTCGGAATCCGCACTGACCAGATGGAAGGTCAATTTCGCCGTTTTTCCTAAAAGTTTTTTAACATGTTCAGGGTCATTGATTCCAGGCAATTGGACAAGAATTCTGTTTTCCCCCTGGCGCTGAATGATGGGTTCTTTCGTGCCAGATTCGTTGACACGACGCGATACAATCTCGATTGATTGTGACATTGTCTGGTCACTGATCACCTTACGTGCTTTTTCATCATATTGCGCCGTAATTTTCTGGCCATCCTCAGCTATGGTCAAATTTTCATCTGCCGCACGAATGGCTTTCCGAACGAACTCTTTATGATCAAGATGATTAACCTCAATCGAAAGCCCTTCTGGATCCACAAGCAAAGATTTCAGGTCTATTTTTTCATTACGAAGCTCTGTGCGTATTGCAACCTGCGCATCCTCTAGTTTTTGCTTTATCACACTCGGAATGTCTGCTTCCAAAAGCATGTAGGACCCGCCTTGTAAATCAAGACCAAGGCTAACGGCCTCGGCTGGGATCCAGGACGGCAAAATAGAGTTCAGATTTTCTCTTTGTTCTGTGTTCAAAAAACTGGGAACACATAACAAGAATGAAAAAGTAACAACACAGACAACCAGTATCCGTTTCCAAAGGGGAATATGTATCATTTAGAGCTTTTATCCTTTTTTTGTGACGCATCATTCGCAATATTTGCCCGAACCGAATCTTCATAACGGCCCAGAATATATGAGCGCATAACGCTCATTTTAACCCCATTCCCGAAGTCAATGACAACTTCACTGTCTGAAATTTTTTTCTCAATAACACCAACCAAACCACCTTGTGTAATCACTTTGCTTCCACGATCAAGCATGCCTAACATTTCGTTATGTTCTTTGTAGCGTTTCTGTTGCGGGCGTATCAACAACAGGTAGAACATCAGCCCCATTAATAAAACCATGGCAATATTCATGAACAAAGGATCAGCGCTTCCAGCCATTCCTGCAGCAGAGGCAGATGAATCAGCAACAGCGGTCGTTGCAGTTGTCGTGGTCTCTGCAGTTGTAGGAGCTGCAGTCGTCATAGATGTTTTTTCTTCTGCGGCAAAAGCCTGGTTTATAAAATTCATTTTATTTTTATCCTTATAAAACTTTTTTGAGTGTTCTTTCAAATCATGTATAATGATTTAATCAGGACTGAACTATAATTTCGGATATGGGAAAGACAAGAGATGAGTCACATATATTTCAAACCTTTCACATTTAAAACCTCTGTTTCTTTGCTTTTCTTGCTATTGGGCAGCTCTATTTTCAATAACGCAGCCCATTCGGACGATGGAGCGCGAATTATTGGTCATTACTACGTTGCAAAAGATCAAACTCGTGCATCATACGATGATAAGATCCAGTGGGAGGTTACAAGCCTTGATGAATGGTCTAAATTTATGAGCAATCTTAAAACAATGCCCAAAGATGCAGAAAAAGATAATCCTCTTAAATTGAAACAAGGTGAAATTATCCATTTCAATGTCGCAAACTCTGATCAAAAATCAGGGCATGATATTTATATTTCAAAAGCAGGAATTCAGCAATTTTCAAACATGCCTTTTGATGTTTTTTATTCTCGGGCGGCTCCCTTTAAGGAGTTTTTAGAAACAGAGCTAAGCATGAACTCAAGCTATGATACAACAACGAAGCCGGATGTTGATATCAACGCGCCGGGAATCGTTGTCATTTATAAGGGAAGTTCACAACTTAAAAATCCATATTGGGTCATCACCCCCTCTGAAGACAAGGTGATACAACGCTATAAAACCTACATTTCAAGTTTGACCCCGATGACAGCAGGCGGTGAAAAAACAACCGAATTGGACAACACCCCCTTTGAGGCAGAGGGTGTTTTCCAAATTTATCTGAACTATCCGGATGCCGCCCAACAAATTCTTGTTGTTGCGCCGAATGATATGGCCCGTGGTACAAAAATAGAAAAACAATATTTTTCGTATAAGGATGAAGCCGGTTTCTTTTCAATGTTTAAAAGACAGGCAGAAGATAATCTGCGAGCGTCACGTCTGATTGAAGAAGCTCCGGATGAAAGACGAAAAAGAGAGGCTGCCAGAGGGGCTCTTTTTTAAGCAGCCTTTTTTAGCTTCTGTTATGTCGATTTTTTATTCTATAGTAATTTAAAATAACAATTAGATATTTCCAATTTTTCGTCATTGCGGCGCCAAGGGATAAAAGCCGCAATCTCACTTGTATAAGAGGAGATTCTGGCTTTCGCCAGAATGACAAATTCGTATTTTAAATTACTATAAATAACTATAGGCCAGCTTTATCGTCATACCAGCGGAAGCTGGTATCTCTTTGATTTCAAGAGATTCAAGATTCCGGTTTTCGCCGGAATGACGGGTTTTTAGAGGTGGCCTATAGATCGAAATACTATGGTTTGATCTCACGTGTTTTCCACAGAGAGTAGAAAATTCCAACAGCAAGAATAAAAAATGTTATGCCAAGAGAAAGAAGTGGTGGGAACTTTGCTCCCCCAAGCAAGAAATCGGCAACAAAGATTTTGGATCCAATGAAAATCAAAAGGATAGAAAGAGCATATTTAAGGTAGGCAAACCGCGCCATCATGGCAGCCAATGCGAAATAAAGTGCCCTCAACCCCAGGATAGCAAAAACATTGCTTGTATAAATAATGAATGTATCCGTTGTCAGCGCAAAAATCGCCGGAACAGAGTCAACAGCAAAAATCACATCCGCAAATTCGATCATAATCAACGCAACGAATAAAGGCGTCACATAGATTGCCAATTTATCTGTTTTGGGGTCTCTAAGGCGAACAAAGAAATCGTGGCCATAAATCTTATCTGTTGTTCTAAAATGTTTTTTAAAAAATTTTAGAATAGGATTTTGACTGAAATCACCTTCATCTTCATCATTCCCTGATGATAGAAGCATTTTAAAACCTGTTACCATCAAGAAAACAGCAAAAACGTATAAAATCCACTCAAATTCCCTGACGAGGGCGGCACCGACTCCAATCATGATCCCACGGAGCACAATGACCCCCAGAATCCCCCAGAACAAAACGCGGTGTTGATAAAGACGCGGAATCCCCATAAAAGAAAAAATCATGGCAATCACAAAAATATTATCAAGAGCCAAGGTTTTTTCGACAACAAACCCGGTGTAATAGAGCATTCCTAGCTCGCTCCCCCGCTCTGCCCAAACCCATGCGCCGAATAAAAGACCAACCGTGATATAGAATACAGAAAGTTTTAAACTTTCTTTCACGCCGATTTCATGGTCTTTCTTATTCAGAACACCAAGATCAAAAATCAGCAGGAGAAGAACAATTCCTAAAAAAGACGCCCAGAACCAAATGGGGGTCCCCAAAAAACTATCATACAAAAAGTCAGGGCCCAAAAGATCTGGCAGCATATAACGCATCTTTCTGTTGTTGATATGAATTGGCCACAAAGGACCATTCAGCGATTGCGGTAAATCTATAACAATCTTACAAAGTGTCAATCAAATTTCGACAAGTTTTCTTGCAAATAAGATTTTACTTTATCCAGAGCAATCCGTTCTTGCTTCATCGTATTGCGATGGCGGACGGTGACGCTGTTATCGGATGATGTTTCCGTGTCGATGGTAAAGCAGAACGGTGTTCCGATTTCATCCTGACGGGCATAGCGTTTGCCGATGTTTTGTTTGATGTCCAGATCCACCATGTAATCCTGCCGCAGGTCCATATACAGTTTCTGGGCGATTTCCGGTTGCCCATCTTTTTCGGTCAGAGGCAATATGGCGGCTTTGATCGGAGCCACATTCGGATGGAAATTCATATACATCCCCGATGGGCGGTTCGGATCAACGGTAAAGGCTTCGCACAAAACAGCCAGAACACCACGGGTCAGACCGGCCGCAGGCTCAATCACGTGTGGCAGATAACGTTTGGTATTATCCATGGGGTCCATATATTCCAGTTTGGTTCCGGAATGGGTCTGGTGTTGGGTCAAATCGTAATCGGTGCGATAGGCAATCCCCTCAAGTTCGCCAAAACCTGGCGCAGTAAACGGGAAGCGATATTCCACATCGAATGTCTTTTTAGAATAGAACACCAATTCATCCGCTTCATGTTTGCGGAAGATAATGTCATCACTGCCGACACCGATGGACAACCACCATTTCCGGCGCTCTTCCATCCAGAAATCGAACCACATATCGGCTTCGTCCGGATGGCAGAACCATTCCATTTCCATTTGTTCGAATTCTCGGGAACGGAAAATAAAGTTGCGTGGGTTGACTTCGTTGCGGAAGGCTTTCCCGACTTGAGCAATACCAAACGGTACGCGTACGCGGGACGAATCGACAATGTTTTTGTAATTGACGAAAATCCCTTGCGCGGTTTCTCCGCGCAGATAGGCTTTATCATCTTCCGATGCCGATACCCCTAAGTAGGTTTTCATCAGGAGATTAAAGGTTGATTCGCCTTCAAGTGGCGCACCGCAACGAGGGCAAGGATCTTGCAATCCTGTGCTGTTCAGTTGGGCTGTGGCAAGGTGTTGCAAGATTTCTATCATACTCGGAGGGGACTCGGGCTGACCGTTAATGCGGGTGGCCAACCAGGATAATGTGACCTCCGGATTTTTAACAACAGCAAGATTCGGAGCCAATTTCTTGCCTTTTGACTTGGCCCATTTCAGAATGATGTCTGTATTGATCTTGCCTTGTTCTTGAATTTCCTGAAGAAGAGATGTTCCCCACTCGGAATCGTTGAGGAGCGTATCCCACAAATGGTCAGCGCGTGTAAATTTGCCGCAACCGGGGCATTTCCTCATAGGATCCGAGAATCCTCCGACGTGACCGGAGGCGACCCAGACTTTCGGGTTTTGAATGATGGCACTATCCAGGCCAACAATGCGCACAGGGTTTCCATCTGGCCCGATAGGTGGGCATTTGACCATGGCTTTCCACCACAAATCACGGATGTTGTTTTTTAATTCGGTTCCCAAAGGGCCAAAATCCCAAAATCCGTTAATTCCGCCATAGATATCGGAGGCCGGAAAAATAAAACCACGGCGTTTGCACAGGGCAACAATTTCTTTCATATCTTTTGGCATATGTTTTGGGGCAGCCGTATTTGTATTTTGGGACATTTTGATAACCTTTTTGTCTATTTCTGTTTTATACATAGCCAAAAATCATCAATCTGTAAACACTTCCCCTACCTAGATACCATCGCCACCTGATCCAAACGAGGTGTCATCACAGATTTTACGTTTTCAGCGGGCTGTACCAAGGGAGAATTGGACAGAGAATCAAGAAAAGCCACCATATCAAGAGACTGTGTTTCCTGGCCCATGCGTATAGAGTAAATCCAATAATTTACCATCACACGTTCTACAAAAGCACGCGTTTCGCCTGATGGAATACTTTCAATAAAGAGCATCGGATCATCAATATCTTTTAACTCTTTGACCCATCGTGATAAATTCCCGGGGCCGGCATTATAAGCAATTGCCATTTTAAACAGATCGTTTTGGACCGACTTATCGCGAAGCAATTGCTTCACATATTTTTGACCGATTGAGATGTTTGTTTCAGGATGGGATAGATCACTGCTCTCCCCGGATGTCATATCTTGGGCCGTTGAAGGCATAATCTGCATTAAGCCCGTTGCCCCGCGGGCACTGACCGCGAAGGGGTTAAAGCGGGATTCCTGACGGATCAACGCATGAATCAAGGCCCTGTCAACTTCATAGCCCAATTGTGGTTGCCAAGGGCTTTCCGGATAAAGAGCCGCGTCATAAAGTCGCCCATCTTCATCACGGGTTTTGCGCGCAAAAAAGAGAGTAAGAGCCGGATCTTTTTTATAATGGAAATAAGCCAAAAGAGCGCGCCGATTTTTTTCGCTTGAGAGCCATTTGCTCCCGCGAAGAGCTGTAATCGCTGCCGATAGCTCTCCCTCACGACTAAGCCGAAGAGCTGCAGATACCTTCAAATCGAGGCCCAAAGCTTTTTTATCTGCGCTTGAAATGCCTGGAGTTGTCCAATTAAAATTATACTCTTCTCCCAAAGCACGCAAAGAAATAAGTCCATAAAAAGTCCGCGGATGCGCAGCAGCCAATTTATACCATTTACGAGCGGCAGACCTATCTCCTGCGCGTGCCGATGATCGGGCTGCCCAATAGGCTGCGCCCGAAGACAACCACGATGACGCTTTTGTAGATTCAGCCGCAACAGCAAACATCTTGGCTGCCTTTTGATATTCCGCCATGCGCCAGGCCGCTTGCCCTGCGACCCATCCCGCCAAAGGGGCAGACTCGCCAGATCTATTAACGACTTCAGTTGCAACAAAAGCAGCCCGTTTTATTTTACCTTCCATCAGATAAGACTGTGCGATCAACGCTTTAATCCGATCAAACTCGGAATTTTTCAGTTTTTGTCCTATCGGGTCTGTTTCAAGACATTTCAAGGCATATGTAGGCCGGCCCTTTCGAAGCTCTGCCGTAATCGCTTTTGAAACGAGCTTAAAGCCGGGAGAAGAGGACGAGGTCCCCAGAGTATCCTCAGGGAGATTGCTTTCGGTCAGGGAAGTGGACTCTGTTTGGGCTGCCCTTGGCGTGTCATCATTTATCGTGACATCTTCATCTATCTTTTTTAAAGGCAATGACAAATTTGCCATTGCTGAGAAAGATGTATAAGCAGCTCCACACACCACACCGCTCAACAGAAGAACACCGGCTATTGCCGCCAAGCGCACTCTGTGTTTGTTGTTGTTGTTGTGCATAGCGGTGGTTTGATATCAAATACTCACAATAATGTCCAGAAAAAAAAGATGTCTAGAAAGTAGACCAAGGCCAAAAAATTGCTAACCCACTGAAAATAAGATATTTTTTATATACTTAAAAAGTAAATAGCAGCCCCTTTCAAAAGGCATTTCTTATAAATAAATGCAAAATATAAATCCCCCTTCAAAAAAGATTTACTATATTTAAAAAATATTAAAAATTACATGACGAGTATTTAAAAATGATTATAAATACTTCTAAAATACGCCCCCTCCAAATAAAATGGGGGCAGTACGCAGAAACAACGATTTTCAGGGCTGATCCTGATTCCAATGAAACACAGCTACAGCCATTCCAAATAAGAGTTGTACAATTTTAATACGCCGTCATTCCGACGAAAGCCCCGATCTCACTTGTATCAAGAACAGATTCTGGCTTTCGCCAGAATGACGAATTCGTATTTTAAATTACTATAAATGGCTCTTTAAATGGCTCTTTTTTGGAGTCGCCCCCTCACCCGACCACAGCTAAAATACGTCCATAAAATAACCCCCGGGAAAATCCCCGGGGGTTATTGAATTTTTATAGAAACTATTGAACCCGAGCCATCACGTTACAGAAAGTACCACTCAAAGACTCATTATAGATATCACCACCAGCTGGACCGCTCGCACAGTTAGCCGCGTTAAGATTTCCGCCGACAGCACGGACCTGACCACTTGTTGGAACACCATCATCAAGTTTACGGTCAATATTCGCAGCACTTGAGGGGGTCATATTCTGAACGTTATCCGCAGTAGTGATAGTTCCAGGAGCCACCTGTTTTGATAAAACATAGACACCAGCAGGCACGCCGTTCGCGTTTACAACGCCTGTCGCTGTCCCGTTAAAGGAGCTAATAGCCCAAGTTCCGCCCAAAGGCGTCGTTGGGTGAGACCTTCCAGCACCAAGTGCAGTTGCAGTTGGCTGAACGCCCCCAATCAACCCAGCTGCAGCAAGGTGAATAAAGGCCACACTTGCCTCATCCTGAAGGACTGTTGTCCCACCGGGGTTCTGAGGCTCAATAAACCCATTCGCGAGAGTTCCCCCAGTGGCAACCCCATTACAAGGCGCTACAGTACAACTTGGAAGACGTCCACCTGGGTTTGCAAGATCACCAGGAAACGCGGCATATTTATCACGGAAACCGCTAATTCCGGATTCAATCGCCTTCACCTGCGCAACGGTTGAGGAAACACGCGCATTGGTAATCAATTCCTGACCTTTCAGGATCCCACCGATCAAAAGACCGATAATAATCATAACAATCGCCAATTCGACGAGGGTAAAGCCGCTTTCATTACGACGCGCAGTAGACGCGGCTTGGTTTGTGGATTGTGTCATGTGAAAAACTCCATAAGTTGTATAAAATGACGTTCAGAAAATCCCCCCGAACGGAAGGCCAATGCAGTATACCTGAATTTATAATTTTTGCTATGCTGCAAATACCAAGATAAAGCTTTTTTGATTAATAAAGTCTTACTTTTTCATGATTTATTGATCAGGATGACAAATTGATAGGTCTATTTGTCGAAACAATGTTTTATGCTGCCAACCCACGGCGTAAAAAATCAGCCATTCGTCTTGCGAACCCAGACGGATCAGTGACTGGTTCCCCTTGGATAATCCGGGCCTGATCGAAAAGCAAGTCTGCTGCGTCACATAATCCCTTTGATTCTGTCGAGCTTCTGGCCAAGGCATCCAATTGATCGATTAAAGGATGATCTGCATTGATTTCCAAAACAGGCTTTGCTTTGGAATCATAATTCTGATTTGCTTTTAAAATCCGGGTTACGTTCAAATCGGCATCTTTATCAGAAGCGACAAGGCAAACT
>JAEUKP010000012.1 GCA_016794145.1 Alphaproteobacteria bacterium
GGGGTACGGAAAATATTTCTTAATTCGATTAAACTGCTCTTCACTCAGATAAAACAAATCACTCATGGCGACACCTCCACCACCAGTGAATCACATCTCAATCATTTTGTGAATCCATAATCATTAAGTCCTGAGCCTAGGGCATCATATAATGGCCGTAAATAGGGAGCCATTTTCTCATGCAGGTCCCCCGGCAGATACCCAAGAGATTCTCCAGCTTCCATCGCAGGACGAGACAGGATAATCTTTTCAACCTTTCCCTCTTCTAATGCTTCAACAGCTGCTGAAATTGCCAGATATGTTTTCCCAGATCCAGCAGGTCCAATCGCCAATGTCAGATGATGGGATTGGATTGCTTGCATTAAATCCCGTTGCCCGTCTGTTCTTGGTTTGACCTTGCGGAGATAGCTTTTATCGCGTGAGGAATCAATGTCTGCATCAAGTGGATGCCAATCGGGATCATCAAAGGATGGATGAACAACGTTGCCTTTATGATGAGCCTTGGCGTAAGCGATTTGGTCTTTGCGCGATTTACCAGTTTTATTCATGGTCTTTGACATGATGGCTCCGATCATTGTTGCATAGGTTAAGGGGGAGGGGCAGTGTGAAATAGAAATAAAAATTGGAAACGTGATAAAGATCGGCGAACCGCAAAATTCTTGCGGAGCGCAGAACATCCATTTCGAAACATTGAAAGAGAAGAAGGGCGAAAAGTAACATCGCCAGTTGTTGATCTTAATCTATATCGTTTATCGTGTACCAAAAAGCCCCCGTGATGTGGGAAAGAGGAAACGAGAAGAAGATTAGAAACTACCTAGATCGAATCGTAACTGATTCGGTATAAAAATAACAAGATAATAATGAAAACCATCCCTTTATCCCGAGAATCAAACCCCAAGAATCAAATTTTCCAATTCATCTGTAACAGTTGGGGCATGTCCGAACCATGCATTAAATCCGGGCCGGGCTTGGTGCAACAACATTCCGATGCCTGTTACGATTCTTGCCCCTTCGTTTTGCGCTTGATGTAGAAATGGAGTTATAAGCGGAGTATACACAATGTCATATACAACGCTGTTTTCTTGGATGCCAGATAGGTTGATATCAAGCGGGTTTTGACCTTTCATTCCTAAGGATGTAGTATTGATTATCAGATCTGCACCAGATACAGATTCATCTCTGTCTTTCCATTGAAAAGTGTTGGCGTGATAGAGTTGGGCCAGATTTTCTGCACTTTCTTGTGTTCGATTTGTAATCCGGACTTCAGGTACAGCTTTTTGGCTGAGAGCGTATAGAACAGCCCGTGCAGCCCCGCCTGCGCCAATAACTGTGGCTGTTTTTTTTGTCCAATCAAAACCGGGAATCGTCTTTTCAAGATTTTGTGTGAACCCAAAGGCATCAGTATTATCACCGTGAAGATCTCCGTTTTTAAGAACAGTCACTGTATTCACCGCTCCGATTAAACGGGCTTCATCTGTTAAGGTCTGACATAGGCCCATCATGTTTTGTTTATGGGGTAATGTTACATTAAACCCTGATACTCCCGCGTGCACCAAATCATGGATATCTGTTTCTAAGGTTTCGGGTCTGATTTCATATGTTTTATATTCGCCATCTATCCCGTATTTTTTCAACCAATACCCATGGATATACGGAGACTTGCTGTGCGAAATAGGGTAGCCAATAACACCTGCTCGGATCATCATATCCTCTTTCAATTCATTTTCCTTTAATTTGATCTGTTTTTTATAAAACTTCCAGATAAAATCGAAATGAAATTATTTGCCATAATTAATAAGGCGTGATGTAATGGAGATATGGGGATATTTTCCACCCCTGACCAGAGAAAATCAACAGAGAACCTTAGGTTCCAGGTATTATACGGGTAGGTTATTATGCAGGTTCAGAAAGTGCACCGGCCTTCGGCTGTCTCTCGCCAGGCTTTCAAAGATCTGTTGGCCTTATGGCTGACAATTATGTTCCTAACATTTGCTGCCGCTCTTTTAATGGCGGCAGGTACTGCGAAAGCAGGTCATCTACAAATCTTTTCTTCTATACCGGTCACGGTTGAAAAAGGGGATGCCACACCCACACCCACCCACAGCAGCACGGCATCACCCATTCAAGACTTATCCGGATAGTTGTACAGCGCAATGCTGAATAAGGGCGCGTAGCCTAAGACCATAGCTGCCCCTCGGATCCATAACGAGGGGCAGTTGTGTCTACAAGTTTCTAATCTCTTTTCAGGGCGTTGGGGCTGATTCCTGTTTCTTTTGAAATCATATAGTAAACAGAGTCGAGATTTAATTCTCCGCCAGTCCCATAGGTTTTTACGTGATGGGCCATGGCGGCATCCATCATAATGATTGATTTATCAGGCTGATTCCTTTTTCGCATGTGCTCTTCAGTGAGGTGGACAATGATCTCGATTGATTTATCGGAAATAGTGACCTTATGGTGTTTTTCATATCCAGAGCGAAGATTTTTTACAATATCAATTGTTTGTGAAACGGTTGGCACAGATAAGAATACTTTCTGGAAACGGCGATCCATCGCTGGGTCAAGGGCGACATAGATTCTGAATTCATCCAATGTCGTTGCACCGATCACGTGCAAATCGCCAACGGTTAGATAGGGCTTGATCACCTCTGACAAGCCTTTATAGGCACTCCCTTCACAAGACGGCATGATCTGGTGCATTTCATCAATAAATAAAATAACTTTTGGGTAGGCGGGATCGTGATACCGCTCTGCAACCCCTTTACACAAGGGAAGAAAACGGCCTTGGAACTCCGCAGGTCCCATTGTTCCAGCAGACATTGCAGCCAGGTCAATTTCCATCACGCGGGCGTCTTTCAAATAATCAGGAACGTTACCTGCAACAATTTGCTGCGCCAATCCTGCACAAAGGGCGGTTTTACCAACGCCGGCAGGGGCCAAAAGCGCGACATTTTTGCGCCCTTTTTGAAGAAGAATCAAAATAGCCTGATCAATTTCTTCGTCACGTCCTGTGATTGGATCGAATCGACCTGCCCGGGCGAGCTGGGTAAAATCACGACAATATTTATGGTAAAGCTCTTCCAATTGCTCATCGGAAACTTTAAATTTTATTTTTGTATCACCCATTTTGAAAACTCTATCTGAAATAAGAAAAAGAAAGGATTCAGCAACAAAAGGGAAGTTTATTTTATATCATCCCCAGTGTACCCCTGAATATAGAGGAGGGAAGTTAAATCTGTATGAATAATTGCATTGAAGATCTCTTTTTGAACAACAGGTTTTGGACAATACCCAACTCCGGTTCCTGCAGCTAATAACATCGGGATATCATTGGCTCCATCACCAACAGCCATCGTCTGCTCAGCTAAAAGACCAAGTTTAGATGTATATTCATACAACAAAGCCTGTTTTGATTCTTTATCTAAAATTGGCGGGCAAACCTTTCCAGTCAGGTGGCCGTCCTTTATTTCCAATTGATTGCCATGATGTCCATTAAACCCACACGCCTCTGCAACAGGATGTGTGAAATAGGTGAATCCGCCCGAGACAAGGTAACACTCCGCACCATGGGCACGCATCACTCGGATCGTATCTCTTGCACCTGGATTTATTGTGATATCTGATAGTGTTTTATCAAGGGCAATAACAGGCAGTCCTCTGAGCATCTGGACACGCTCGTCCAAGGCGGCCTTAAAATCCAACTCACCACGCATAGCGCGTGCAGTGATGGCAGCAATATGATCTTCAAGTCCTGTATAAGCGGCAAGCGCATCAAGGGTTTCCCCCTCGACGATTGTTGCATCCATATCTGCAAGCAAAAGTTTCTTACGCCGATGCGTTGCAGGGGTTAGAAAAACATCGACGGATATCTTTCCAGCTTTGTCTCGAATGAATGACAGAGTTTCCGGTGAAAGTATATCAGACAGAAAGATCTCGGCTGCCTTCCCCGGATTTAGCCAGTTGATTTGGATGTCAGGAATAGTTTCGTGCAAAAATAAAAGATCAATTTGGGTAAGGGGTTGTCTTCTTGCAGAGGATACACATATCAGGAAGAATCCTTGCATCTTTGCTAGCCCTTACGCAGACGAGAAACAAAAAAACCATCCATACCGCCAATATTGGCAAGGTGGGATGGTAATATGCGGACATCTCCGCGTGGTGTAATGATTTCGCTCATCCCACCAAGTTCGTGGACATGAACAGATTCACGGGAAAGTTCGGGATGGCGTTCAAGAATACGCTCGATTTGATATTCGCCTTCACATTTTTGAAGGGAACAAGTGCAGTAAATTAAGGTTCCACCAGGAGCCAGCATGTTGACAGCATTCTCTAATAATTTTTCCTGTAATTCGACTAACGAGTAAATATCATTCTGGTTTTTCATCCAAATGACATCAGGATTACGGCGTACCGTTCCTGTTGCAGAACAAGGTGCATCAAGTAGAATATAAGGAAGCTTTTCGCGGGATTTCCAAACAGCTGCATCGGCAACCTCGATTTTGACACGGTCATCCAGACGCAAGCGTTTCATATTTTCCTGAAGGCGATGAAGACGTTTGGCTGATCGATCAATTGCAAGAACGCTGGCTCCTGCGCTTGCTAACTGTGCTGTTTTTCCACCTGGTGCAGCGCACAGATCTACGACATGTTGTCCATCAATGCGGTCGCCAAATAATTTGACAGGGATGGCAGCAGCAGCATCCTGTACCCACCACATGCCATCATTAAACCCTGGTAATTCGCTTACAATCTTTGCTCCTTGCAAACGGAGGCTTCCTGTTGGAAGAATCGTGGCTCCCAATTCTTCGGACAAGGAATCTTTTGTAATTGCACGTTTTAAAGAGATATCAAGCGGGGCTTCTTGCAGATTTGCTGTTGCAATATCGATTGCATTTTTTAGTCCAAAATCTTCAATCCACATTTTCAAAAGCCAAGCAGGCGTATTCAACCGGGCAACATCCTGACGTGTTGTCCAATCTCTTCCTTCAGTTGACAGGCGCCGCATCAGGGCATTTACAAACCCCTTGATACGTCCATGGCCTTCTGATTCCACCAACATGACGGAGGTATTAACGGCAGCATGGTCGGGGACATTCATAAAGATCAATTGTGCAACGCCGAGCCGCAAAACATATTCCAGAATGGGTGGGTTCAAAGGTTGGTCAGGTCGTGAAAGGGACCTGCGGATCAAATCATCAATTTGCCCCAACCGCCTGATAACTGTTGTGACCAACATACGAACGAAGGCTCTGTCTCTTTGATTGAGGGCTGAAAATTCACGGCTTTCATCAATCGCCTGATCCAGCGTATGACGCTGTCCAAAAACATGTTGTAAAATATATAAGGCCACTTTACGGGCCTGTAACATTTCTTTTTGGGATGATTGGGACAAGTGTCCCTGATCATGGGGATCAGAGGGATGGGAGCCATCAGTTGAAAAAGGTGCTTGTGTCATAGGGTTTAGTTTTAAACGAGTTTTAAACCGAAGTAAATCTTATCATATCATCGAGCGATCCAGAAAGAGCATTCAATTCATGGGATTAAATATTGACATAATTTAAAAGAGTAGATTTGCCTTATAGCTTACGCGAAGTAAAATGAGCGGATTTTTAAATAAGTCTATGAAATCCCGCTCTCCGCTGAGTGAGAGAGATTCGGAAGGGGGGGATTCCGAGCTAAAATAAATCATTTTATTTGAATCCTGCTATACATTCCTAAAATAGACCAACGTATTCAAATCATGCTCAAGAGAGCGATATTTCTTTTCCTGATCTGGTGCAGTGCCATATTGATCGGCAAGATAAATCTTATCCTTCGCCCATTCTTCTGCAAAGGCAGCCTTTAGAATCTCTGTATTGTCAAAGGCATTCATTTGAAACGCGAGGCCAAGAATGATCGATCCGGTGCCTATCGTTGCCAAATAAACAGACATAAACCCAGAGTCAGATAAACCCGAAACATAGTCCGCTATTGTTTTGTGGATATCCGGATCCTGGATCAGAGGCGATAGGCCATATGTGATTTTGAGGTCTAATTGAAAGTGATTTCGAACCCATGCTATAAATGGATCCCAGCATTCCGCTTGGGCATTTCTATATTCCTCAGGCTCATCCGCACGATAACAGATAAGATCTGTATCAATGTAATCAAGAATTTCAGCAGTCAAAGAGGAACGATTTGTGGTAACACGATCTATCAACGTCATTGCCATTTGTGATACTGGCATGTTTGTAGGGCATATCTCATCCCCTTGTTCTTCCCATTCTTGGACAACTAAATCGGCCAAAGATTCTGATGGAATCAAGAATGATTTCTTATCGGGTGTACAAACAGGTTTATCATCAAGCAGCAGAGGATATCCCGATTCCGCTTTCTCACCTAAGGTGACAGAACGATAGAAACGTTTCATTTTTTAAGAGACTCGCAAAATTGGTTGAAGTCGCCCTCCGACCGAATGGATTCGTGATCGGCAAAGATATGACCAAAGAAAACGGAAAGGGAAATCACTTTTTCGGGCGGCAAAACACACCTCATAGAGGTTTTTTTCTTTTGAGATCTCATTTCTAAATGACTCATCACAGCCCCCCCTGTTTCATATGGGTGGAATAAACCCTGTATTTCGTTTCCGGCAACAGTCATTGTGAATTCATTCTGCTGATTAAAAAAATATTTTGGCCGTACACCGGGAATCATCGACATTTTAAAACGGGCTTTCAATTCCTGTGATCCATAGGTCCCTGCCAGAATAAAATGGGCAGAATCTTGATTCTGATCCGGATAAATTCCTGCGTCCTTGATGTAAAAATCCAATGGAGTATAAACACCTTGGCTAACCGTTAGATTTTCAAGATGAAAAGCTTCTATCTTCCGATTTTTCAGGATCAAATCAAATGCACCAAAAGATATCAATATGTGGTCGGCTGACAAAGTCCCCATTCCCTTAAGATTTGTGATTCTCAGATCTGCAACCTCGATTGAAAACTGAGGGAATAGATTGAATGTTTTTAAGGCACCGAAGGTCGCATGGCCAAGAGAGATCTGGGAAAATGCCTGTTCAAGTCCCCTTTTGTGGGTATCAGATGTACCCGAGGAAATACGAAGTCCGAAAAGAACCAACCCACATAAAACGGAAAAGGTTATTAATATTCTAAAAATCCATTTTTTCATGGCGCTCTCTGTTCACAGGTTAACATTTCGATCTAGAATTCAGGGTATCTTTCTCTTATCATCAAATGGGTCTCCATCATAGGTGGCATTAAAGCCAAGGGCCTTAAACGTTTTTTTCATGTCCTCTGGAAGAGGGGCCCTGATGTCTAATAATTCATTTGTTTTGGGATGGCGAAACATCAACCGTGCAGCATGAAGGTGCAATCGTCCCGAAAGACCATACGTATTCAAAATATCCGTTAAACCACCATATTTTTCATCACCGATAATAGGGCAGCCAAGACCATCTGCGGTATGGACGCGAATTTGATGCATGCGGCCTGTGCGTGGCCAAAAAGCAACAAAAGCAGCATCATTATTTTTGCTGCGTTCAAGGACACGATAAACTGTCCTTGATTCTTTACCATTGATAGGATCAATGACCATCGCCTCTTTTCTGGGCCCATCACCTTTGATAAGAGCTGCGTTGATTTCTCCACCATCGTTTTTTGGGGCCGGACTTACAACGGCCCAATAAATTTTCTTAATATCCCTGCCGGCAAATAAATCTCCCAAGGCGGATGTGACAGACAAAGATCGGCCACACACCAAAACGCCGGATGTATCACGATCAAGCCGATGGATCAATCGAGGGGCCACCCCCTTCAAATTGCGCAATGTCGTCAGCATTCCATCAAGATGTCGTGTGATGTTGGGGCCGCCCTGAACAGGCAATCCGTAAGGTTTATTAAAGACAAGGACCTGCCCGTCATCATATAGGGTTATGGACTCCAGGTAGTCTTTATCGCCTTCTTTTGGTGAGAAGGTGATCTTTCCTGTTTTTTCTTCAGCAGGCGGAATACGGATAGATTGTCCAGATTCCAACCGTGTATCTGTCTTTGCACGTTTGCCATCAATCCGGACTTGACCGGTCCGTACCATCTTTTGCAGCAAGGCATAAGGTGTCTTAGGAAGATGTTTCTTCAACCATCGATCAAGACGTTGTCCATTATCATCTTCATGGACTGTAAAATGACGGATATCATTGCTCATACAAAAAACGTCCTGACCAGAAATAGGCCCAGATATGTTGCTGCAATGGACAACAAAACAGAACCAATAATATAAAGCGAGGCATAGAAATATTGCCCACGTTCAAATAACAAAATAGTTTCCAACGAGAATGCTGAAAAGGTTGTAAAGCCGCCTAAAAGGCCGACAATCGTGAATAGCCTCACTTCTTCAGACCAGTTCTGGAGATAGGCAAGCATAGCAACGACAAGGCCGATCAAAAAAGATCCCAGAATGTTGATCAGGAATGTAGGCCACGGAAAATCGATTGCCCCTGACTTCAGCCATACAAGCCCAACAGCATGACGCAGCATCGACCCAACCGCTCCGCCTATCCCAACAATTACAAAATTCGAAAACATTGATGATCCCTTGGAATAAATCATGCAGGATAGCATCAACAATCTCAACACTTTTCTTTTCTGTCCGATAGCAGGATCGTGAGAAAAAAGCCCTAGGTTTTTTCAACCTGCGAAAATTCCAGCTCAACCGGTGTTGCACGACCAAAGATAGAAACAGAGACCTTAACGCGGCCTTTTGTTTCATCGATTTCTTCGACGACACCTTCGAATGTCGCAAATGGACCTTCCATGACTTTGACTTTTTCACCAATATCAAAGGTGATAGCTGCGCGTGGTTTCTCAATTCCCTCTTGTAACTGAGTCATCAGGCGGGTTGCCTCTTTTTCACTGATCGGCACAGGTTTATTACCACCGCCCAGAAAGCCTGTGACTTTAGGAGTATTCTTGACAAGGTGCCAAATCTGGTCCGACATATCCATTTTTGCAAGCACATATCCGGGGAAAACCTTACGCTCAGAATTGACCTTCTGGCCGCGTTTGATTTCAACGACTTCTTCGGTCGGGACCATGATATCCTCGATACGATCTTCAATCCCCTGTTTTTGGGCTTTGTCACGAATGGCTTCGGCAACTTTCGCTTCGAACCCAGAGTAAACATGTAATACATACCAACGCGCAGCCATGATATTTTTCCTTTTCTACTGTCTATTCTAATATCTCATTTATAATTAACGTCCAAGACCCAGTGTAAATTCAACCACGAAAGCCAATACCTGGTCCGCAGCAAATAAGAATATAGATGCAATGATGACCATGATAAATACGGCAATCGTGCTGGCTATAGTTTCTTGACGGGTCGGCCATGTGACTTTACGGGCTTCACTTCGTACTTGTTTCAAAAAATCGATCGGGGCAAATTTGGCCATCTTTTTTTTCCCATCTTGTTTTTTCTTGTTCAAAACCCTATTTCGACCAGTGGTTCGTAATCGCTCGCGGCGTTTATGATGAACCAGTGATAAAGGGGAATACAGGATATCTATCCAAATATTTCTAAAAACGCAAGGCAAAACTGGATCTAAGTCGGAGAATGAGGGATTAACATCCTTGAATAAAGAGAGTAACATGCTGAATATGAATAAAAAAACTCTTATCTTCTTATTTATTTCTGGGTGTTTGGGGCTCACGCTTGTGATTTCATTATGGGTGTTTCCGACCCCTGTTCCTGTTCTGTCCCCTCATGAGGGGCAGGCAATTGAGGCTGTTTATGCAACAGGGACAGTTGAGCCGACCATTATGGTCCCAATCGCGCCCAGAACGGCGGCGCATTTAATAGAATTAAGTTCCATAGAGGGGCAGGTCGTGAAGCGGGGGGATGTTTTGGCCCGATTAGAGGATTCAGAACAGCAAGCAGCGATTTCAGATCTGACCGCGCGTCTTGTTTTTGCAGAGTCTGATTTTGCAAGGAAAGAGCAGCTTTTGAAAACACGGTCTGTCAGTCGTGATGTTCTGGAGCAAGCAAAATCAGAGGTCGACAGTTTGTCCGCCCAACTTGAAAAGGCAAAGGCACAAGCGTCTTATTTCCGACTTATCTCTCCTGCTGATGGGATGATTATCAAACGCGATGGAGAGATAGGGGAGTTAATTTCCTCTGGCCAGCCTGTTTTCTATATGTCTTGTTGTGCACCGTTGCGGATTACCGCAGAGGTCGATGAGGAGGATGTTCCGCAAGTTGCAATAGGACAGGAGGTCTTAATCCAATCTGATGCGTTTCCAGATAAGGTATATCATGGGAAAATTGCAGGCATAACCCCTAAAGGTGATCCGGTCGCACGCAGCTATAGGGTAAGAATCAGTTTCGATGATCCCAATCATCCCTTTATGATCGGTATGACTGTTGAAACCAACATTATTATTCAGAAGATTGAAAAGGCCTTATTGATTCCTGCAACAGCAATCGCAAAAAAAAATAAGGTTCAGGTTGTGCATGATGGTGTATTGAAAGATCTCACGATCGTTCCAGGTATTCAGAATGGGGAAGATATTCAGATTATCTCTGGCCTGGCGAAGACAGATCAGATCGTCGTTCCCTTTGATCAAAATTTGAAAGATGGGCAAAAGGTACGGATCACTCCCTATACAGAAAGCATAGAATAATATGCGTCTTCTTGTCTTTATAGCTCTGAAACATCTATTGGCTCGTAAACGCCAGAGTCTTGTATCTCTGATGGGGATTATTCTGGGCGTTGCGTTCTTTTTGGGGATTTCTTCGATTATGCAAGGATCTGAAGAGGATTTTATCAAACGGCTTGTCGATAACTCCCCCCATATTACGATCAGTGATGAATACCGTGAACCTCGTATCCAGCCTGCTGAAAAAGTCTACCAGAATTCTTTGGTATCTATTCGGAATGTGACCCCGTTAACAGAAACACGGGGGTTACGTGGGTATGAAAAAATCTTAAATGAACTTCGGAGCACCCCTGGGCTTCTTGCATCACCAGTTCTGGCGGGGCAGGGCATTATTACTTATGCCGGACAAGAGAAAGCGATTACTCTAAGTGGAATGATCCCCGAAGAGATAGATGCGGTATCAACTATCCGGAATTATATGGTGGAAGGAAGTTTAGACCGGTTGTTTGGGAACCCTGATGGCATTCTGATCGGGATTAATTTGGCAAAAGATTTATCATTGTCCCTTAATGATATGATCGCTGTTGTCGCACCTAGCGGGGATGTAAAGCATTTTAAAATCTTGGGCATTTTTAAAACAGGCCGTGGGGGGTATGACAGGGGGCAGGGATTCATTCACCTCAAACGTGCGCAAACACTTTTTAACAAGCCAAACAGAATCAACTCTATCTTGGTGAAACTGGATGATCCACAATTAGCTTTATCAATGTCAAAAGATATCGAAAACGTCATCGGTTATAAAGCCGAGTCATGGCAAGAGCAATCAGCAGATTTGATGAATACGCTCGTTATCCGGAATATTATCATGTATTCTGTTGTCAGCGCGGTTTTGATTGTTGCTGCTTTCGGGATTTATAACGTTATTTCAACTGTTGTGATGGAAAAACATCGCGATATCGCGATTCTGAAATCGATAGGATTCCAATCTGAAGATATTCGGCGGATTTTTTTGATCCAGGGCGTCCTGTTGGGAATTGCGGGAAATATGGTTGGGATACCGATGGGCATAGCTATGATTAAGGCACTGAGCCAGATCAAGTTTAAACCTCCGGGAAGCAGTGATATTGTTTATATGCCTGTGTCTTGGGGATGGGAACAGTTTATGATTGCAGCCAGCTTTGCATTATGTGCATCCGTCTTGGCCGCGTATCTTCCTGCCCGCAAAGGTGCACAATTAATGCCTGTTGATGTCTTGCGCGGGGGGTCATAATGAATGCAAGCCCTGTTATTTTAAGGACCGAGAATTTGGTGCGAACGTTAACAACCGAGGCATTGCCCGTGACCCTTATCAGGGGGGCCTCAGTTGACATCCGGACCCATGAATTCACAGCAATCAAAGGGCCATCAGGTTCGGGCAAGTCATCACTTTTGTATTTACTGGGGTTATTGGATGCTCCGACATCGGGACGCATCTTTATCGATGATTTTGATATTACAGATTACAACCAGAAAAGAACCGCGCAGATTCGTTTGGAACAAATGGGGTTTGTGTTTCAGTTCCACTTTCTGTTACCCGAATTTTCATCTGTGGAAAATGTGATGATGCCGATGCGCCGTCTGGGTAAATTGAATGATCGTGAAATCAGAAAGCGTGCAATCGAAAAACTGGATAGGTTAGGGCTAGCTGATCATCTGGATAAGTTACCATCACAATTATCAGGTGGCCAGCGGCAAAGAGTTGCTATTGCAAGGGCTTTGGCCAATGACCCACGGATGATTTTTGCGGATGAACCCACGGGAAATCTGGACAGTGAATCCAGTAAAACCGTTCAAGGCATTCTGAAAGATCTGGCGCATCAAGATGGCTGCGCCGTAGTTGCCGTGACCCATGATCCCGAATTCGCCAAAAACTGTGATCGCATCATCACGGTGGTAGATGGCCAGATTGTTTCATGAACTGGTTTATTATCTGACAATCAATGTTCGTTCTTGTCCTGATGATAGAATTTTTAAGATCCATCCTTCTCGTCCGGGGTGTGCCATTTCCTCCTCGACCTGTTTCGGATCACTTATTCGCCTTCCATTGATGGATAGAATGATATCGCCCAGATTCACAATCTGTGACGCTGCTGTCCGGGGGGTGATTGATGTAATGACAACGCCTTTGGAAGGCATGTTTTTTAAACCCAATTCAACTTCTACGGCTGGGTTGATATTTGCAACGCGTGCGCCGTTCAAAGGATTGCGACCGCTGATTTTTCTCTCATCGCGGGGAGGTGAATCTGGCGGCGCAATTGATTGAAGCGTTGTATCGAACGTATCGCCAGCCCGTTTATACGTCAGTTGTGCTTTTTCGCCGAGACCGAGTGTGGCAAGCCGGAATTTCATTTCTGATGCATCCCGCAAGTGATGTCCGTTGATTGCGGTGATAACATCCCCTTTTCTTAATCCAGCAGCCAACGCGGGTGATGCATTGTGAAGATCAGAAACCAATGCGCCGGTCGGAGTTTTAAGGCCAAGTGAGGCAGCGATATCGGGTGTTACATCCTGTGCTGTTAGCCCAACCCATGGGCGAACAAGCTCGCCTGATCGAGAAATTTGGCCATTTTTCTCAGCGGATAGAATTGTTTGTACCATTTCAGATGGGATCGCAAATCCGATTCCCAATGACCCTCCATCTTTGGAATAAATAGCAGAATTGATCCCAATCACACCACCAGACATGCTGACCAATGGTCCACCGGAATTTCCTGGGTTAATTGCGGCATCTGTCTGGATAAAGAAATTATAATTATTGATATTCATCGAAGAGCGGGCAAGAGCAGAGATGATACCGCTTGTAACGGTTTGTCCGACGCCGAAAGGATTACCGATTGCAATCACCAGATCTCCGACTTCTAATTTTTCGCTCGTTTCCAGGCGGGCAGCCGGCAATTTTTCTCCTTGTGTATTGATTTTCAGAAGCGCAAGGTCCGAGGCCTCATCTTGTAAAACAATCTTTGCTGGGAATTCCCGACCATCTGAAAGAGAAATTGTAATTTCATCCGCGCCACGAATAACATGGGCATTCGTCACAGCAAGACCTTCTGTGTCTACAATAACCCCTGATCCCAATGATCCTTCAAGTCGTTGTTGAGAGAATCCCATTCCTTGAAAAAATTGTGAAAACAGAGGGTCATTCATAAAAGGCGATACTGTCCGTGTGACAACCCGTTTTGTAAAAATATTGATAACGGATGGTGTAATTTGTTTGACAACAGGGGCAAAAGAAAGATGAACCTGTGATTTACTCTGTGGAATAACCGTTGTTTCTTTATCCTCTGCAAAAGCAGGGGTTACAAGGAAGCAAAGCAGGAATGTTGTCAGCAATAATTTTGTCATGTGAAATATTTAGCGTTTTGACCTGTCAGGTTCAAGATGGTTTTGAACAGATATTAGATCCTCAGGGGTGCTGATGTGATGCCAGTCGCCTTTTAGGGGATATCCATATAGACGCCCATTTTTTTCTGCTTGATCCATTATTTCAAGAAATGAAAATTTTTCGACCCTATACCCGGATAAAATCTCAGGATTGATGATCCTGATTCCTGTGAACATATGTGTTCCATTCTTTTTCAGATTCCGGCATAACCTTCCATCTGGTAGGAAATCATAATCGCCGACACCTTCTGTCAGGATCATGCGCGTTACAGGAATAAGGCACAGAAGAATATCCATTTTCAGGGGGTCAAATTCTGACTCTAGTTCTTTTAATGTGTTATGACCTTTCTGATCAATCCAGAAAGCATCCCCATTGATCATCAGAAACGGTTCTTTGCCCAACGTGTCTAATGCCTTGACTAATCCACCCCCTGTTTCAAGTAACACGGGCTCAAACGATTCTGTCATCGCAAAATCTTCGATCGTTTGTAGATAGCTGGTTATCTGGGATGCAAGATAGTGTGAATTGACAGTTACTTTGTCGACATTCGTTTTACGGAGATGATCAAAGATATACTCAAGGAGAGGGCGTCCATTCAGCGGAAGAAGCGGTTTGGGGCAAGTATCCGTTAACGGTTTCATGCGGGTTCCCATTCCGGCACAGACCAGAAAAGCAGTCTTAATCGTCATAGGGCTATCTTTCAATCATGATGATACGTGATGTCGCTGTTTCGCCTGGCGTTATGGTGACAGTGATTGCCGACCGGGGAGTTAAATAGTCAAGTCGTTCGGGCCATTCAACAAGGATCACGCCAGATGTTAGGGCATCTTCCCATCCGATTTCGTAAAGATCTTCGGGTGATTCAAGGCGATAAAGGTCAAAATGCCATAATGTGCCAATTTTCGGGTCTGGTGTGTCGTAAGTTTGTACCAAGGTAAAAGTAGGACTAGGGACATTCAGGTCCGGGGATTTTGTAAGATGGCGGATAATCGCCCTTGAAAATACAGATTTTCCCATACCTAAGTCACCTTTTAAGAGGATGACATCACCTGTGTTGAGAAGGGTTGCGAAACCGGTCGCAACCTCAATGGTTCCATTTTCAGAAGATGTGTTGTAAATCATATCTATTCAAAATCCATCAATTTCATTACATATAGCGCATGTCAAAGATATTGAAAACAGATGTTGTTATTATTGGGGCAGGACCCGTCGGTCTTTTTGCCGCGTTTGAATGTGGAATGCTTGGTCTGAAATCCCATATCATTGATAGTTTGGATCAAATCGGGGGACAATGTACGGCGCTGTATCCGGAAAAGCCGATTTACGATATTCCTGCCGCCCCATCTGTTTCTGCTGCAGGATTGATTGAGCAGTTAGAGCAACAGGTTGCTGTCTTTTCTCCAGTCTATCATTTGGGCCAACAGGTTATTGCTGTGTCCGGTCAGGCTGGGCAGTTCAAAGTTAGCACATCAAGACAAATAGATATTCATGCCAAAGCGATTATCATTGCTGCAGGGGCGGGAGCTTTTGGCCCGCATCGCCCACCACTTGATCATCTTCAGTTGTATGAAGGACGCTCAGTCTTCTATGCTGTAAGGTCTCGTGAAATTTTTCGTGGTAAATCAATCGTGATTGCGGGCGGTGGAGACAGTGCTGTTGATTGGGCCAATTCTTTAGCCGGGATGGCCTCAAAAATTTATCTGGTGCATCGTCGGGACAAATTCCGTGCGGCGCCTGCGAGTCTTGAAAAATTACAGGAATATACGTCATCTGGTCTTGTGGAGCTTGTAACACCGTACCAATTATCGGCTTTGGAGGGTGAAGATGGTTTTTTGAAGCAGGTCGAGGTGGTTGATCTTGAAGGCCAGAAAAGAACCCTTAGGGCTGATATTCTTCTTCCTTTTTTTGGGCTATCGGCGAATCTAGGGCCTATTGCAGAATGGGGGCTAGAGTTAGATCAATCGCATATTCGTACAAATCAGGGGACTGCCTCAACCACTATTCAAGGAATTTATGCAGTTGGCGATATCGCAACCTATCCTCATAAATTGAAGTTAATTTTGACTGGATTTGCAGATGCTGCCCATGCTGCCCATGCGATACAAGCACAATTATCGCCTGATACCCCTCTTCATTTTCAATATTCGACGACAAAAGGCCTTCCATCCCTCTAGGTTTTGCCTTTTGGTATTTACAGTTTGGTAAATTTTTGTAGAATGAAGGGCTAGTTGGTTCTACGATTCGCCGGTTTTTCCGGCTTCCCCATCTTCTTTCCGTCCTGCCTTATTCCTGTTTAAAACTCTCTGAACAAAATTCTAATCTGTCTTAAATCTATCTAAAGCCATTTTGGTCTATAATCTAAGAATCACCCTTTTAATATTGTTTAAGATTTCGAGGTACATAAATGTCTCTAAGATTAATCCCCGATGATAGAAAATCAGAGAATGGGAATGTCTTTCTGGCGATTTTTGGCGCAATCGCTCTTGTCGGTTTGCTAGGGGCGTCCATCATGACATTTATGAAAGGACCTTTATCGACATCTGTTCGCCTGACGAAAATGAATACGGCCGAGAACCAAATGTCGATTGGTGCCCAGGTTGCCGTTATGGCAACAGCAAATCAGGCGAATAATGGTGATTGTGATCTTGATGGATATGTTGAACCGATTGAGTGGCGTGCGGCAACGACCGAACCTCATCCCGTGAACGGAGGGTTGGTTCCCTTATCTTTGGGGATTAGTAAGAAAGACCCATGGGGAACAGAATATGGATATTGTGTTTGGAATCATGGATCAACCACGTCCGGCAGTGGGTGTAATGCGAATATGTTAGGTGGTTACAATGCACGGACATATCCTGTTGTTGCCCTTGTTTCAGCTGGACCTGATAAAGCCTTCACAACCACTTGCCGGACATTTGCAACAGCAGATGTCAACAGTGACGGCGATTTATTGGATGCAACTGATTTGCCGATGGTTTCAAAGGCTGCTGAGACAGATGATGATGTGATTACAACCTTTACGTACGAAGAGGCGACAGGTGTTTCCGGAGGGTTATGGAGTATTAAAGCTGGTGAACCAGGTGTTGCCATTATCAATAAAAGTATTGAGTCATCTGGTGTTGCAAATTTAAAGGGGGGTGTTTTACTCCCCGATAAAAGCTTTATTGATTGCAATGATATTACAAACGCTGGTGTGATGGCAAAAAGTGGGAGTGCTATCGAAATTTGTAACGGTGCGGGCGTTTGGACATCGATTGGCGGCGGTGGTGGTGGTGGTGCTTCTGATGCATTTAGCACAAGTGCAACTTGCTCGAGTGCTGCTGACGCAGGGAAGGTCCGCTATAATTCAACCTCTGGCCAACCTGAATTTTGTAATGGGGTACAATGGGCTCCGTTCGCTATCAATACACCAGGTGTTAATCTTGTGATTACTCCCAATAGCTCAAGCACAATGAATGTGGATGGAGGAAGCAATCAGGACGCTGTTCTTTGTACAGCAGGAAATGGTATGACATGTGGAACTGCAGTCACTTTTACGGTATCAAATCAAGGGACGATAACATCTTCGAGTTTAGTTGTTCAGTTAATACAAGTTGTCAATGGGACATCCACAACTTATTCTTCTGCCACACTTGCAAACGCAGCAAACACAAGTAATTTTGTCATTAAAACAAATACCTGTAGTTCTACGACTTTGGCTGTCAATGCAACCTGTACTGTAACTCTTGTCCCAAAGTCCTCTGGCAATACAGCTTATACAGCAACGTTTAAAATTAACACGAATAATGCTCCGATCGCAGTTCTGTCGGGAACAGCGACCAATTTCGGATGTGTGGTTGGGCGAACCGCACCTGGTGGAAATTATGTTGGATGTAGCTTAGCAGACCCTGATGGGACATATGATCTTGTCATGAATCCATCAGGATGTAATGGAGTTACAATTAACCCAACTTGTACACTCGGAGCAGACAGCGCTAACGTTCGAAGCTATGGCGCATATGGTATCCAGTTACCGAATGTTGGGAAGTACCCAACTCAGTCTTGGGGGGCCCAGCAGCACCAAAATATGATATACTATGCCAACACAATAGGAATTATTACACTTCCTGCGGCAAAATATTGTGATGATTTGACCTATCAGGGTCAGAGTGACTGGTTTCTTCCTTCGTATACAGAGATGCAATATATCCGTGCTGCCTATCAAGCTGGGAAGGTAACTATGGTGAACGGGTCTTGGTATTTTATGTCTGATCAAGTTGATAATAACTATGCAAATATTGCAATTTATATACCGCCCTCAACATTTACGACAACACCAGATCGAAATAATCCTGGGCCATTTGTACGCTGCGTACGCCGTGAAGGGTTGGCATTGCCCAGTCCGTTTAATGATTCTGATCCCGATATTGTTGCGATACCACCCTCTATTTCGTTTAGCGCCTCTCAACCAACGACATCGAGGACTGTAACAGTCAGTGGTGTTTTGCAAACAATTTCTGTCTCAATGACCGGCGGTGTTGGGATGGAGATTATCAAGAATGGTGTGGGGACGGGTATGTCCTCGATTGCAGGTGTCAAATTGTCTGATACATTGGCCTTTAAAATGGATTCGCCCGCAGTCATGGGAACAAAATCTACAGCAACGATCCAAATCGGAACAGATACATATACATGGTGGGTTGGGTATGCCGATTCATCAAAGACTGTTAAGGGATTTGTAACATCAACCAGTGTAAATCCATCTATGGGGGGATTATCTGGGGCTGACGCCCTTTGCAATAGCTATGCAGCGAATTCGAGCTATGCACTTTCATCCTCTTGGAAAGCTTTTCTATCAGATAGCATGACACCGGCATCCGAACATTTACCATGGAATTGGGGAACCATGAAAACTGTGACCGGTAATACCATCGTTGATGGAGGATTGGCGGATCTTCTTGATGGATCCCTTGATGATTTCTTTAACGTCACAGAAAACGGTGCTTTAAGCACATCTTCAATTTGGACAGGATCAGACCAATACGGAAACAGTTATAATTCCTCTGGAACGACCAGTCTTTATTTTAGCAATGATTGGACAACAGATGGATGTTGTGGTCCCAATGCAACTTACGGATCTGCAGGGTCGAAAGGCACGCCTGCTTTTGTTCAAGGTATACACGGTTCAAATAATTATACTTTATCCATTAGATGTGTTGAGAATCTTGATAATGTAAGCGACACAACGCCTGTGGATATTAAGCCTCCTTATGTTGTTCAGGCCGCTTTATCATCGCGGCAATCATCTTCGCCGATTACAATTAGCGGGATGTCAGGTCTTGTTACAACAACATTATCTGTAACCGCACCATCCGGAAATCCTAAATTCACAATTAATGGGGGGGCAGAGATTTCATCTGGCCCTGTGCAGAATGGCGATGTGATTGTCTTTAAGTTGGATGCGCCTTCCGTTGCGAATACATCGAATAAGATGACAATTACGGCTGGAACGCTCACGTCATATTGGCGAGTTTGGTCTGGTTGGGATGGTATTGGATCAGGAATCAAAAGAATATTTGTAACCTCAACAGACCCTGAGGGGACCACTTTTGGAGGTGTGACGGGGGCTGACCCTGTTTGCCAGGCCAGAGCATCTGCTGCGTCCCTCGGAGGAACATGGAAGGCAGTTTTATCGGGAACAGCAGAACCAGAATGGGCTGTAAATCGTGTCGGGTATAATTGGAATGAACTTCAATTGGTTGACGCTACAACAGTTGCTTATGCCCCTAATCTCTGGTCAACGTTGCTAAGCCCCATTATTAAAACAGAATTTGGGGTAACCAGAGCATCAACACGCGTTTTGAGTGGAACAGCGTCTGACGGTCGATCCTATTCTTTGGTAAATGATTCATCTAATCATAACAATTGGACATCAAATATTTGTGGGGTTGCGCATATGCAGGGAAATTCGTCCGCATCCACTGCCGGGGTCAGCCAGTCATACACTCTTTGCCAGGGGAATGGAGCTCTTTATTGTATTGAGCAATAAGTAATGATTGAGCGCATGTTATAAATTGGCAGATTTTGCAACAGAAAAATGGCTATTCCGAAGAAGGCTGATCAAATCATCTAAGTGTGCCAATTCTTTAACATCCATGCTATCAATGAGGAGTTGTTTTTTTGTCTGTCCTGTTCGTATCATGATACAGGCCTCTGTAAATCCTAGTTTTGAAGCTTCTTTCAAACGTTGATCGGGTTGCGATACAGCCCGAATTTCACCAGATAATCCAACTTCACCGAAAAAAACCGTCTCAGCAGGCACAGGACGCCCTTGGAGCGCAGAGATCAGGGCTGCTGCAACAGCCAAATCTGCGGCAGGTTCCGTGATTTTTATGCCTCCGGCCATATTTAAATAGACTTCACTACCAGAAAAAGCCAACCCGCAACGCGCCTCCAGAACCGCCAGGATCATTGACAGCCGGTTCTGGTCCCATCCAATGACTGACCGGCGGGGAGCTCCATAAGGGGCGGGTGCCACCAGAGCTTGTACCTCAACCAGAATCGGTCGTGTACCCTCCATTCCCGCAAAGACCGCACTACCCGTCACATCTGATTGCCGCTGTGACAGAAAGAGAGCGGAAGGGTTCGCCACTTCGGATAACCCTAATTCTCCCATTTCGAACACACCGATTTCATCAGTGGCCCCGAAACGGTTTTTGACTGTCCGCAAGATACGAAATTGATGTCCACGATCCCCTTCGAAATACAAAACAGTATCAACCATATGTTCAAGAACTCGCGGACCCGCGATTTGTCCGTCTTTGGTGACATGACCAACAAAGAAAATGGCCGTTCCTGTTTTTTTGGCAAGTCGGGTCAGTTCCTGTGCAGCCGTGCGCACTTGAGTAACAGTGCCAGGTGCTGATTCAACTGTATCGACATACATTGTCTGGATTGAATCAATCACCAGAACATCAATATTATTGCTTTCAATCGTTGAGGCGATCTCGCGGACATTGGTTGCCGATGCAAGGGCCACAGGTGCTTTGTCCAGTCCCAGCCGCTGCGCCCGCAAGCGCACTTGATCGACGGCCTCTTCGCCTGAAATATAAACACAACGAAGCCCTTTTTGGGCAAGCGCACAGACAGCCTGTAACAATAAAGTGGATTTTCCGATTCCTGGGTCGCCACCTAATAAAATAGCACATCCCGGGACCAATCCACCGCCTGTTACACGATCGAATTCATTCATTCCTGTGGTGTGGCGTATAAGAGGTTTTTCTTCAGAAAATTCTAGTCCCACCAAATCAAGTGATTTCCCTTTTTTGATGCTCCCCAGCCCTTTTGGCGGGCCAGATTCTACCATTTCTGGGACCAGAGAGTTCCATTCGCCACAGGCTTCACATTTCCCAGCCCATTGGGAAGAGACAGAACCACAGGATTGACAGATATAGGATGCTTTTGCTTTAGCCATAGGCGAGAGAGTACCAGATTAGTGGATCAATTCAAGGTCACGTTTGTCTCGAACTATTGGTTGCGCGTGAGGGGAAGAGCCATTTAGAGCGGGGCTATAAGAGGATATTTGTACAACATCAATGCCTATATCTTTTAATAAACCGATGAGGGTATGATCGCCTGTCCTTCTGACGCCTTCCATAACCGTTATGATCTCTGGATAGAATTCTCTTGCTGTTTTGATAAGAGAGATCATGTTTTCTTTTTTAGCTGAGGGGCCCTCTCTCAATATTTCTGCAACTTGGTATGGGAATTTGACAATGCTGATAAAATTTGCAACAGCGTAAAGGCGCTCCCAGTCCATAGGATAATCAGGATGAAAATCATCAAGAGCAAGCATATATCCAGCATCAGACAGATTTTTGAGAAGCTGGGGGTTATGTCTTACCTCTAACCAGCCCTGTTCTGTAATTTCAATGCAGAAGTTTCTCGGATCATGCTCTGGTGCTGTGCGCAGAAAGTCCAATAATTTGGACTTAAAGCACGTTGCCGGATTCAAGTTAATGCTTAAACGATCGCCCCCCCTTCCAAATGTATCAAAAACTTTTGAAATAATCGCCTGGTCCATCGGAACAATAAGGGTGGGGATGCTTGCTAATTGGGCAAAGAAAATTTCAGCAGACACCCCACAAGGAAGCCTTAATAAAAATTCACGCTGCGGAAGGGTGGGGGATAAAACTGCGCGCTGACTTATAGGAACAAAGGGCTCAAGTTGGTGAGACGAAGAACGAACAATGGACCTCACATCACCGGGGTGCGCGGCTTTTTGCAAAAAGACTTGACTGAAAGAAAGCGTCATTTTTACTCATTCTTAATTTACGAATAGATCATAATGAGTAAAAAAATATTTTGCAAGAAATAATCAATAAAAAACAAAAGATGGTAATATTGTTTCTATTGCCGTTGAAGGGCCCATTTTACAAGAAGCTCATCACCTGTCATATCCGCACAAAGAACAATCTGCCGAGATTTTAAGGGTTTGACCCCATAGCCCAGGAAAATAGAGGGTTCAAGGGTTGGTGTTGCTCCGACTGCGCAGAACTTCCAGGTTGTCCCACTGGGGAGCGTAAAGAGAATATCGCCATTTTCTTCCATTCCCAGTAATTGTACCCGTGGGTGTAAATGAAAGCGAATTGTTATAGGGGCAGATTTTGCAAGTGGGACACGGGATAAAAGTGTATCCTCTCCTCTTAGATCATGCCCCTGATGTGATAAATAAAAGCGGCGTTTGTGGTCAATTCCATGACTTGGACGATAACCGTCATGGGAGATATCAATCAAACAGGCTTCCCTGCTTTCGCGGCGGACACTGCAAACTGGACCGTGTGGTTTTATAATGCTGCCATCTGATCGAAAGTCATGAACGGGCTTGTTATGAAGACAAAGTGTATTATGCGCAGCTGTATGCCTTAAACCTTGCTTCCACTCGGGATGGAAGGGATGTCCTCCACAATTTGTGAAGATGCGGTCACGACCATAGACAAATTCGAAGGCCAGGGGGGCAGAATGGTAAGATGCATTATACGGAGCATCAGGGACTGCACCTGTATCAATCATCAAAATAGATCGTCCTTGCATAATACGTTCGAATCCACCAATGACAGTGTCCTTCGTTGGGCGCTTTGTATTTCTGATCTGCGAGAGAGCTGTATCGATGATGTGTGCTGCTGCTTCCTGCCCCCCGTGGAAAAGGGCCAACTTATGATCAGGATAAGAAAAAAAACGCAGTGCTGTGGCCATTCGGTCAAGTGAGTCCTGAAGGATGCGGGGGATAGGAAGATTTGCGCGATTGAGTGCGTATCTTAAATCCAATAAAATCTGGGTTACTTTGAGAATATTTTCGGGGTTTCCTGAAATATGAGACCCATCTTTTTGAATCTGTTTTGGAATCTCAGACAAGATGATCTCGAATCCACGCAGCGTCCAATTATCTTCCTCTGATAAGGAAAGCCCAGCATAAACAAGGCCTTCTGCGGCAAGTAGCAAAGGAATGCCCGATAGGTCTGTAGAGATGCTACGGGCGAGGTGACGCGCTTGCCTTGTAAGACTTGCAAAATATCTCTTCTGGAATTCTTCATCCGCACTACTGCAGAAAAAATCATAGAATGAAATCCACATAGAAATGCGCTGGCCCATAATATCAGGGCGCCACAGACGTACATCCCAACGGTCATAACGATTAAGCCATTCATTTACCATTTGACGGGCTAGTTTTCTGGAGGCATCTCCTCCGGCGGCGCGCAAGTCACGGAGCCATGAAAATCCGTGTACAATATTTGTCCATCCATCGTGATCATCAACCTGGTTCCAGAACGAATCATCAATTGTAAGACTCATGCCGGATTGCATCAGTACGCCATGATTCATCATGCGACCGACATCAACCTGGCCTGGCCATGGGTCTGTCAGCTTGATATTTAATTGATTGGGAATTTGGCCCTTGGATAGAAGCCAATTGTAAAATCCTGTTCCGCAGGCTGCGAATTCTGCCTGACGTCTAACATGCTCGAAAAGGTTAATTGGTCTTTGTGTAAGGGCCAGCACAGATATCAGGCCTCCCCACGGAGTGCACGAATATTGTCAGTATAATGTTCTGCACCGCCCTTGAAAACAGATGTTCCTGCAACTAAAACATTTGCACCTGCTAGAACGGCTTGTTTCGCTGTGATAGGCGTGATTCCGCCATCAATCTCGAGGTCAATAGGGCGTCCTGTTGCAGAAATCATGGTGCGGGCCTCAGCAATTTTATCAGTTAGCGGGATAAAAGATTGTCCACCGAATCCCGGATTTACAGTCATGATCAAGAGCAGGTCAATCATATCCATCACATGCACAACAGAGGATAAAGGTGTTCCCGGGTTTAACGAGACTCCTGCTTTCTTCCCAAGTGATTTGATTGTTTGGATTGTTCGATGTAAATGCGGTCCTGCTTCGGGATGGACTGTAATAATATCTGCACCTGCATCCGCGAAATCTTTTAAGAAAGAATCAACAGGAGAAATCATAAGATGGACATCGAAAATTTTAGAACTATGCGGACGAAGGGCTTTGATAACCGCAGGACCAATCGTTAGATTCGGAACAAAATGACCATCCATGACATCTATGTGGATATAATCTGCACCTGCTTTATCGATGAAACGAATCTCTTCACCCAATTTTGAAAAATCAGCAGAGAGAATGGATGGGGCAATAAGAGGGGAATGAGCCGACATGGTAGGAATACTCGAACAGGATGAATGGGCGACGCAACATCGCAACATTTTAACTATAAATTAACCAGATTCTTTCTGGCAAGTCTTTTATTGATTTCGCCAGTTGATAAGAACCATATTGTCCAGAACCCAGAGGTATTGAAAAAGAAAGAGAAAAGAAAGGGTATTGTATAAAATTGTAATTAAACTTAAAATGATTTTAAGCCAAATCGGCCATCATATTATGTAATAACTCTTTTCTCTGGAAGAATAAAAAAGGATAGTGCTTTGTCATCAAAATCTTTTGACTGGAAATCACTTCGGAAATTTCTTGACCCTGAAGCTGCCAGTGATTTTTCTAGATTCATGGATAAAATGCCGGGAGATGCAGGTAAGGGGGCCCTCATTGCAGCCGGTATTGCTTGGGCAACTGTTGCGGCCCTTGGTTTTTTTACTGTTGTCCAGGCAAAGACTCTTACAGAATTAAGGGCCAGTTTGGAAACAACAGAATCTATCAAACCACTGGTCCCAACAATTTCTTTGGCTCCCATTCCGAATGGGGAAATTTCGAAAATCGTAACATCTTTTAAGGCCTTATATCCCACGTTGACCGTGTCTGCTAATGGTGGGGCGATATCGATAAAATCCAAACAAACAGCCGATTTTGCACAATTTCGCGAGGCTATAGGTCAGGTTGTAAATAGTGGGAAAGATTGGAAAGTAACGGTTGATTCTTTGTGTGTCGGACGCGAATGTAAAGATAGTGGCCTGGGGGCCAGCCTTAAAATTCAAAAACTTAAGATTGACAAACCAACAAGCTAGAGTACCATCGAAACATTATTTGAAGTGGAGCATAAACTATGACAGTACTAAATACAGCAGTAGCACAAAACGATAGACGATCAGAAAGTGGAAACGTCCTGTTTCTGATTCTGATTGCCGTAGCTCTTTTTGCTGCACTTTCTTACGCGGTAACCCAGTCGACCCGGTCAGGTGGTGGCGATGCAAGTAAAGAAACCAATTTGGTGAATGCTGCTGGAATTACCCAATATCCTGCATCTGTAAAGACAGCAATTACACGTATGGTCATTTCAAGTTCTATTGATCCTGATGACCTGTTGTTTGATACCCCCTCTACCTTTGGGACTCTTTTGACAGCAGACCAACCCAATGCGGTTTTCTACCCTGCCGGTGGTGGTGCGACCTATGTTGAGGCGCCTGCAAGCGTGATGCAAACAAACGCAGCGGGCGTTTGGCATTTTAACGGTGAAAACCAAGTTGAAAACATTGGAACATACAATGCAACTCTGGATGCAACAAATGCCGATTTGATTGCTTTTCTCCCGAATGTTAAAAAAGCCGTTTGTGATAGTATTCATGCGAAGTTAGGTTTGTCGGTTGTTCCTGCTGATATTACGAATAGCGGTGCGCTTGATGTCGCTTCAGATATGGATAAAGCTGATCCAAATATTGATGCGGGTGGTGGAACAATTGATGCAACTGCATTGGTCGGTCAACCTCAGGGATGTTTCATACAAAGTGGTAACTATGTTTATTACCATGTTGTTGCCGAAAGATAGTCTAAGGCTCTGATAATAAGAATGTAGGGAGCCCGTGCTTGTCGTGCGGGCTTTCTTTTTGAGGGAGAGAGTTTGATGTCAAATAGTCTGGTAAATGCTCGTGGCAGTGCGTTAATTTATATTCTTATTGCCGTCGCATTGTTGGCAGCATTGACTGTTAGCCTGATGGAACCATCTGGACAGCAGGCGCAAAGTCAAAGCTCAACGAATATGGTGACGGATGTGAGCGGGCAGGTTAGTTTTATTTCTTCTGCCATATCGGAATGTATTTTATCGCATCCAGATCAGGATTCAGAATTAACCGCAACAGAACAAAAAAATGCTCCTTATCCCATTAACCCAAGCGATCCTTATTTTGATTCTCAATCAGCGGACCCTTTATCTGATCCCGATGACAGTGTGAAATGGATACGCTGTCCAGGGAGCCCCGGGGGAAGTGGCCCAACCAACCAGAATCATGCGCGTATTTTTGGTGGGACATCAGGAAAGTTCCTCCCCCCCGCCCCCGCGATGTTTAGTGATTGGACGTATTATAACGGGTCAGATGGTATTTATATTATGACGACTACAACCAAAACAGATCCGTTTATTGCAAGTTCTGTTGCAAAATTAGATGCAAAATATTCGCATTGCGAGGGCGAGGTGATTGATCGTAGATCACTTGGATCCATCAACATTACAACAGATACAACCCCTGGGTCTGGAGGTGTCCGGACCTGTCCTGCAAACACGCTTTGCTTCAGATATTGGATTGTTCTGAAACCAAGCGCTATCCATCAGGATACAGATTGTCCGACTTAAATTATATCCACTTCAATTTGTAGAACGGCGAAATAGTAAAATCTATTTCTGCAAATAATCTTTGATCAGAAGTTCCGCAATCTGGACTGCGTTGAGCGCGGCACCTTTCCGGAGATTGTCGGATACACACCAGAAATTTAGACCATTTTCAAGAGAGCTATCCTCGCGGAGCCGTGATACAAAAACGCTATCTTCGCCTTGGATTTCAACCGGAGTTACAAATTCCATCTCTGTTTCAAGATCAATCAATTGAATGCCTGGTGCTTTTTGTAATAGAACCATCGCATCATGTACCGATAATTCACGTTCGAATTCAACATTGACCATTTCACCGTGCCCTATAAAGCTTGGAATCCGGACACAATTGGCACAAACCTTGATATTTTTATCAAGAATTTTGCGTGTTTCGACCTCCATCTTCCACTCTTCTTTTGTCCGGCGATCATCCATAAAGACATCAATCTGGGGGATGGCATTAAAGGCAATTTGTTTTTTAAAGATATTTGGCTCTGGGGACCCATTCATAAAGATTGCGCGTGTCTGGTTAAACAATTCATCCATCGCCTCTTTTCCTGCACCAGATACAGACTGATAGGTTGAGACAACAACCCGGCGGATTTTGGCAACGTCATGCAAGGGTTTGAGAGCGAGTACCATTTGAATTGTAGAACAATTTGGATTTGCGATAATATTTTTCTTTTTGTAATCGGCAAGGTCATCCGGATTTACTTCGGGGACAACGAGCGGAATATCAGGATCCATACGGAATTGAGATGTATTATCAATAACAACGGCACCAGCAGCCGCTGCGCGTGGTACAAATTCTGCGGAAATTTGAGCCCCTGCAGACGAAAGGACAATGTCGGTTCCTTTAAAGTCGTATTTTGCAAGGTCCTGAATTTTAAGATCATGATCTCCGAAAGAAACTTCGGTCCCTGCGGATCGCTGTGATGCAAGTGGGATCAGCTCTGAGATAGGGAAATGACGTTCTTTGAGGGTAGAGAGCATTTCTCTCCCGACATTGCCTGATGCGCCTATGACTGCAATTTTGTATCCCATAATAGCGTTCCATTTCTTTAATCTTTTATTGATAGCTTAATCGCTAGAATGTTACTTGAACTCTGTCAAGGCTGTAAGTCATGTGTAAAGCCAAAATCCTCTTGATTGAAGATACAGATAGTGTCCGCGAGGTCCTAACCAGACAATTAGAAGCTCTTGGCGTATCTGTCACTGCGTTATCTGATGGGGATAGGGTAAAATATGAATTGGACCAAACACATTACGATCTTGTGATTGCCGATTTACATTTACCTGACTGTTCCGGGCTTGATATTGCAAGATTTGCACGTGCGAAGGATTGTAAAATTATATTGTTAAGTGGCGATGCACAGGCTGTATCGGGTCATAACGCAATGTTAGCACAATTTGATCAGATTCTGGTGAAGCCGGTTACATTACAGGTTCTCAAGAATATACTCTCTCGGTACGGATTGATAGATTCAGATCAAGTAGCCCCCATCATAAAGAAGAGGGATCAAACGATAGAGACAGAAGAAAATGCGATTAACCTTCCGGCTTTAACCGAACAGATGGGTCATTTAGATGACATTGCTTTACAAATGTTGTCCAGATTCCCAGACATGATGAGACCATTGGTTTTAGAGATTCTGCACCTTTCTGAAACCGGGGAGACAGAAAAAATAGTCGATCTTGCGCATTCGTTAAAAGGAGCGGCCAGATCTGCCGGGGCTTTGAGGCTTGGAAATTTGGTTGAAAAAATACAGGAATCTGCAGCACATAATTTATGTGACAGAGACGAGATTGATAAGATGCTGACTGAATTTACACATGTTGAGATGGACATACATCAATTATGCCATTAATTTGCACGTCGGTGAAAAAGATTATCTCTTGATTTTTGACATGATATTTGTCCATGTCGTCATTTGGTCAAAGAACGTTTCACGGGTTCTAACCAAGAGTTTCTTCCATTTTTGGAATGGAACGGCTTCTGTCAGATCATAATCGGGTAAGTAACTATAAGGCGCACTTTCATCCCAGGATTTAACATTCTTGATTGTTTCAGTCATACGGTCAGGATTTTTTAGAATCCATGAAATAATCGGGCCCCCGATTTGATCTGCTAAACTTTGTATACCTTGGTGGGGGTTGTAGATACGGGGTTTTGATTCTAGATTCGGCGCGGCCTGGTCCGGTGATTTCTGGCTATTTTCCTGACGGCGTTTTATATCTTCTGGATCAGGGGTAGGTGGCCATCGGGCAACATCAAAATTCAAGCGCAATTGCCCGACAAAATAGTAAAGGGCTGCTTGTTCCATTCTATTCCTGTCAGCCAGGGATTTTGATATCAGAAATAGACCATGTGGGGGCACGGCACCCCGATCAGATTCAACCAAACGGATCAAATTCTGGATATCGACATCATTATGCGCCAAAGCGGCATCGCCTATATGGTTCCATTCCTCCAGGTCCTCGGGTTCTACCAATGCATCCTCAGGGGGGAGTGCTGTATAGACAGGAACATCTGTATGATCTTCATTTTTTGGAATCTCTGTTGTTTTTTCCTCTGGTACTTCCGCTGCTTTTTCAGGCGGTGTATTTGTTGGAGCGGGCTTTGGTTTCAGATGATGCATGCCAATATAGCCTGATTGTTGGGCACTGGCCGCATTTGTGGTGATAACAACGAGGATGCAGGCAAGAAAAAGGGATTTCATGACAATCTTTCTATATTACAAAACAGAACAGCTTATTTTATCAGGAATTTTAAAGAAAAAGATAGGGTAAAACAGGATTGTCATTCAACAGAATTTGACGTTATATGCGGTATGGCTATTGGTAATAATATTCCAGAACTTTCAGTATCTGAACTTGCGTATTCTTTAAAGAAAACGCTTGAAGACACGTATGCCCGCGTCCGTGTTCGTGGGGAATTATCAAAGGTAAAGATTCATACATCAGGGCATTTATATTCAGATTTGAAAGATGCGGATTCTGTTCTGAATATCATCTGTTGGAAAGGGAGCTTAGGAAAGTTGGCCGTCCGTCCGGAAGAGGGGCTGGATGTTATTTGTACAGGGCGGATCACCAGTTATCCTGCCCGGTCCAATTACCAGATGATTGTTGAAAACATGGAGCTAGCAGGGGTCGGGGCCCTTTTAAAACTTCTGGAAGATCGAAAAAAATCCCTGGCAGCAGAAGGATTATTTGATGCATCACGCAAAAAGAAATTGCCTTATCTGCCTCAGGTTATTGGTGTTATAACGTCTCCGACTGGGGCAGTGATTCGGGATATCCTTCATCGTCTTGCAGACCGGTTTCCGTGTCATGTTATCCTTTGGCCTGTCCGTGTACAGGGGGAGGGGGCTTCCCAAGAAGTGACTGCTGCCATTAATGGATTTAATCATCTACCACAGGATGGAGACGTCCCGCGACCTGACCTGATCATTGTGGCACGAGGGGGCGGATCTTTGGAAGATTTAATGCCATTTAATGAAGAAAATGTTGTGCGCGCTGCGGCGAATAGTCGGATTCCGCTTATTTCGGCAGTTGGCCATGAAACGGATACGACTCTGATTGATTTTGCATCAGATCTGCGGGCCCCAACACCAACAGCGGCGGCAGAAATGGCGGTGCCGGAGCGACTCCAGATTCAGGGCTTTGTTGATGATTCGCAAAGGCGTCTTTACCAGTTCTTGAATCGTCAGATCCACAATAAACAGGATTATCTACGGCATGTTGCCGCCCGTCTTGGAAACCCGGAACGCATTCTTGAATTACGCACCCAAAGGCTTGATCACCTTTCCTCAAGGTTATCGCATATGTTGGGGCGTCGGGTAGAGTATGCTTTTCAATCCTTAATCAAAATTTCGGGTCGATTGATGAGCCCTCAACAACGAATTGATATGTCAAGAAAAAATCTGGATTTTACATCTGATCGTCTTCACCGGGGATTTTTTCAATATGTTTCGTCGGAAGAGAACCGGATCAATAATCTCTCGCATCTTCTCGACGTTTTGTCATTCAAATCTGTTTTAGGTCGTGGATACGCTGTAATCCGTGATTCTGATAGAAAACCAGTGACGTCCAGCCTAAAAATTCAGAAAAATGATAGGGTTTCTATAGAATTCAAAGACGGGATTATTCATTCGGTTGTTGAAGAAGCTTCTTAAATCAGCTAGAGAATAAGAATGCGTTTACCTTTATCAGAATTTTTGCAAAAACTTGGGGTCAGTTATTTGCTAGGCTCCTACGAAACATGCCCATGGTCTGTGACGGATAATGGCAGTGGCAAAACATGTAGTGCCGAAGTGCGTATGAGCCCCGATAGTGAAGAAATTGAGGCCGAGTTACAGATTTTTTATGAACAACCTGAACCCGGGAAACCACCAGTTGAACAAATCCTTTGGTTAAAAGCACTTCCGCATCAAACTAAATGGGATGTTGTGGATCTGAGAATTAGACGGGAAGATTGGCGTGGTAAAATGTACGGGTGGGAGGAGAAATGTTGCAATTTCTTCCGTGCCTGTGTCATTGAGTTGGACCAAGGCCGCATTCCTGATATAGATGGCTTACTTGAAAAAGAAATGAAAGAGAACGAACGTTTCAGTGGCGGTAAAGGCGGTGGTGGAAAATCCCCCAAAATAAAACCAGCCCAACTTCTTCAAATGAAACAAAGCAACGGCATGTAATTTTATGATTGGATATCAATCAGCATGACATCCTCTGGTGTGATTTGATCATTATAGAATTTCGCGGCATTTTCTGCAAAACGCTGGGGATCATCGGTTACAAAAAATTTTATTTTCGGGCTTGTTTTTTCACTAGGATTTTTCTTGATAAGTTTGGCTAAGTGATGCGAAGCCGCTTCACCACTGTTAATCAAGGTAACACCCGTTCCAAGCATTTCTTTGATAAGTGGTGCAAATAAAGGAAAATGGGTGCATCCGAGAATCAAAGTGTCCGGAGAATTCTTTTGTTTAAAGATCGGGTCAAGATAAGTGTGGAGTGTTGATTTTGCAATATCTGTGTTTGCCCAGCCTTCTTCTGCGAGTGCCACCAATATCTGGCATGCGACAGAGGATATTTTGCAATCGGGATTTTGTTTTATTAAGGCATTTTTATAAGCCTCACTCTTGATCGTTCCAGATGTTGCAATGACCCCGATATGACCTGTACGGGAGGCCGAGACTGCGCTTTCTGCAGCAGGATCAATCATTCCAATAACGGGTATATCCTTTGCCAGTGCCTTGACTGTCGTTAATCCATGGGTAGAGGCCGTATTACAGGCGACAATAATCGCCTGGACATCGTGATGTAGAATTTCTTTTGTCAGGTTTGCTGCGTACCGGGCAACAGTTTCCGGGCTTTTTGTTCCGTAAGGAAGGCGTGCGGTGTCGCCGATATAAATAAACGATTCGTAGGGGAAGTGACTTTGCAATGCTTTAAGAACTGTTAGGCCACCGATTCCTGAATCGAAAACCCCAATCGGTTTATTTTGAGACATTATTGTGGAACGTCCCGTATCAGAACTTTGTATCTTTTTTGTATTTTGGGTCACGATTTATCTTTTGTTCAACTTTTCCCATGGTAGAATAAAACTATATCCTGTCTTAGCAGTCTCTTAACGATTCATCAATAAAAAGGCTGTTAAGCTTAAATTCTCCAATAATAAGAACCAAAGGAGTCAAAATTATGGAACTCGCAATTCACGGAAAACAAATGGATGTGGGAGACGCTTTGCGGACACATGTCACAGCTCGTTTAGAAGACATCAATTCAAAATATTTTAATCGCGCGATTGATGTCAATGTCACGTTCAGTCCGGAAAGTCATTCTTTTGTTAAGTCCCATGTTTCTCTCCGTGTTGGAAAGGATATTATGGTCCAAGCAACCGCTGTTGAACCGAATGCGTATGCCGCATTTGATTCCGCTGCAGAGAAAGTCGGGAAACAATTAAGCCGTTATAAACGTCGTTTGCGTGATCATCACGAACGGTTGGAACAATCGCCCGAGGCTGAGTTAACAAAGGCGCGTGATTATGTTCTTGCAATCAAGGAAATTGAAGGCTTGTCTGATAAAGATGTTGAGGACGAGGATATCCCGCAAGGCGAGGACCCCTTGATTATTGCCGAGGTTGCAACACATATTCAGAAAATGAGTGTTTCAGATGCGGTGATGAGAATGGATTTGTCTGGACAGTCTGCTTTGCTTTTCCGCAATCCAAAAAACAATCGTTTGAATATGGTATATCGTCGTGCAGACGGTCATATTGGTTGGGTTGAACCTGCAGAAGAAGTGATAGTAAATTCTGCTGCTGCTGAATAATTACAAAAATCATAAGTATAAAGTTTATAAAAAACCGATCTTTAAGGATCGGTTTTTTTTATTGTTTTTTTCGTGGATTTCTAGAAAAAATGGGATAGGTGATATGGTGTTCAATTCTTATTGTCTTTAGAAGAGAATAAAGAAAAAAACAAGGGAGGCTTATCAATGATGGTTACGAATGATATTCATTTTTCAGCAATGCGTTTTGGAATTAAAGGAGCTAATCCTTCGCAAATTCTGAGAAATCTATCATATGCGATTTCACAAGACACACAGTTGGGTCCGGATGAATTACGGGCAACACTTGATAATCTTATGAAGGCGTCGCTGATTGGCATTGGTGAAGGGGTCGGTGTTTTTGACTGGGTGTCTGAAGGGGTTCAGGCTTCGTATGTTTTATGTGGTCTTCTTGAAACACCTGTTTCCTTCCCATCTGTAGATGATAGTCCAATTGACATTATTCTGGTTCTGATTTCACCAGAAAAAAATGGCCCCCTTCATTTGCAATACCTTTCCCGCCTCACACGGCTTTTCCGCGAGCAACGTCTTTTACAGGATCTACGTTCTGTGACATGTGTAGACGGGATGAAATCTGTTCTGTCTCCTGAAAACCGGAAACTTCTGGCTGCGTAGGGACCTTTCAATGTATTTTGAATCGTGAAGGAGACAAAAAACGTTCAACAGATCTTGGAAGAATATGAGCATCACCTAGAATTCTTGATGTTAAAAACTCAGCCCCCATAATAGACGAGAGGAGTCCGTGTGATCCATGCGCTGTTGAGATGTATAAATTTTCGACACCATGGATTTGACCGATAACCGGGGCCCTGTCTTTCGCGGCTGATCTAAAGGACGCACGCCCACCGCTTACGGTCAGATCTTTTGCCAAGGATGGTACAACAAGCTTTAGCTTATCAATATTGTCAATATCATCTTCAGGTCTTAGGGATGCATCATCAATCCATGTTTGAAATGTTGATCCCAGTATGGCTTTCCCATCTTCGGCAACGGATGCATATCCCCCATAACATAGGTTTGTTTTTAGGCGGTTATATCGTTCCGTAGTCTGAACATAGGTGACTTGTCCACGTATCTTTTGAATAGGGAGTTTATGTGTATAGGGAAAGTCAATCACATCGAAGCTTCCTGCCAAGATAACACAGTCGAAATATTGGCCATCTATTCGCCAATGTGATCCGCATTCTTCTAATTTTTGAACCTTGCTGATTATAATATTCGCAGATTGAGACAATCTCTGGGTTGCTTTCCGGGGGCAGATCATTCCTGCATCGGGCAAATAGAGGCACGGATAATGAAGATTGATACCTGCAATATCTGATGATTCTTTTGCATCAATGATTCGGGCATGAGTATCATGCCATCCCCAATTGTCTTTAAATCCGTGATAACGCTTCTCTTTGTTATCATCAGATATCAAGTGGAGACTTCCACAGGATTTGAAACCAAGATCCTCATTTTCAGATAGAGCGCCAAATATCTGGTGTGCAAGATGGAAAGCCGGGCCATAAAAATCAGCTTCGGGACCTTTGCTGGCAGAGATACGAGGGTTACAAAGCCCTCTGTCATTGCCAGATCCACCAGACGCCAATCCATTCTTTTCAAAAATGGTAATATCTAAGACATAAGGTGACAATTGGTGCGCAAGTGCGGCCCCGGCGATTCCGCCCCCAATAATTGCGATCTTTTCGGGTTTTGCCTTTCTGTTGGACTCCTGTGGTCGCGGACCATCGTTATAGATATAAGTGACAGAATTCTTTTCTGTTCTGATAGGCCTAAAACCTGCTTCCTCTAGCTTATTTTGTTCGTCAGGATTCTGCATATAGCTTGAAAGATAGGATTTGTTGTGGCTAAGCCGTTTGAGTGTCGGAACAAGATGAGGTGAAAAGCATCTTCCCGTTAGAAACCAATAATCAACGGGCGTTTGCATCTCTGGAAGTTCTCGTTCAATATCCCCGAAGATGAGAATAAGGCTTATAGAGGGAGAAAGACGTATATTATGCCACCCTTCAATGCGTGAAGGATAAAGTGATAATAGCTTTTCTAATTTCTTATCGCATTGGGAACGTCCTATTTCTTTTTTGATATCGTCTTTTGATAGGGGATTCTTTTCAAATGCGTAATAATAAAGATGTTCTATTTTCTGCCCAGTTTCTTCAAACCTTGACCATACAGATAGAAAATGAGACCCCGCCCCGAAACTCATATCGGCAAGGACAACGCGTTCCTTCGTCCCCCATGATTCGGGCCATTGGGTTCCTATGAAAGACGTATCAAAGGGATAGGCGGCAGGAAGGTCGACCATAAGGTCTGGTTTAACATTCCTGTCCCAAAATGAACAGGTTCATTTTTTCCTTTGTTTTTGCTTTGTTGTCACAGGAAAAGATAGTAATCTCTTTTGATAATAAGGATTTAATTATGATCGAAAAGCCACTTATTCGTCCGCATTGTCCCAATTTTTCATCCGGGCCTTGTGCCAAACGCCCAGGCTGGAGTCTTGATGTTTTGAAAGGGGCCTTTGTTGGTCGTTCGCATCGCGCCTCTGGTGGAAAAGCAAAATTAAAAGAAGTGATAGACCTTCACCGCAAGACTTTGGATATTCCCGACAATTATCTTGTGGCAATCGTCCCTGCATCTGATACAGGCGCAATTGAGATGGCGATGTGGTCAATGCTGGGGGAGCGAGGTGTAGATGTCCTTGTCTGGGAGAGTTTTTCCAATGATTGGTTAACTGATGTGGCCAATCAGTTAAAGATTTCTGATCTTCGTAAATTCGTTGCTTCTTATGGGCAGATTCCGGATTTGAAAGAGGTTGATACAGATCGTGATGTTGTGTTTGTCTGGAATGGGACAACATCCGGTGTCCGTCTACCGGATACAGATTGGATTAAAAAAGATAGGAAAGGCCTTACATTCTGCGATGCAACATCTGCTGTGTATGCTTATCCTATGGATTGGTCAAAACTTGATGTGACGACATGGTCATGGCAAAAAGTCTTGGGAAGCGAGGCTGCTCACGGAATGTTGGTTCTTTCGCCACGTGCTGTGCTTCGTTTGACGACTTTCAAACCTGATCGCCCATTGCCAAAAATTTTTCGGATGACCAAGAAGGGGGAATTGAATGATGGATTATTCAAGGGAGAGACAATAAATACCCCCTCTCTTTTGGCAACAGAAGATTGTATTGATGCTCTTAAGTGGGTGCAGTCTCTTGGTGGATGGAAAGCAATCGAACAAAGATGTATTTCCAATTTGAAATGTATCGAAGATTGGGTTTCTAAAACAGAGTGGGTTGCGTTTCTCGCAGAAAATAAAGAAATTCGATCACGGACCTCTATCTGTCTTAAGATCGTTGACCCGTGGTTTAATAGTTTTGATGAAGAGACCCAGAAAACCATGATCAAGGAAATGACGAAGTTAATAGAGGCCGAAGGAGCAGGATATGATTTCGCGCATTATGCTACCGCTCCACCAGGATTCAGACTTTGGGGAGGAGCAACAGTCGAGGAATCAGATATGGCGGCCATCCTTCCATGGATTGATTGGGCGTATCACCAGATAAAACAGATCAAGTCTAATCATTTGGGTTAGCTATTATGGGCTGTCAGAAGACTCAATCCATAAAAGACAGCTGTTTCTGCGCGCAAGATACGTGGACCAAGTGAAACGGGTGTGATAAAGGATTGGGATGTAAGGATCTCTATTTCCTCCACTGTTAGACCTCCTTCAGGGCCAACAAGTAAAGCGGTCTTGTTCTGAATAGATTCTTTTGTTGCATCTAATAAAGAAATGGTTTCTTGCCTTTCAATCGCTGCGAAAACAGGAATATCCCTACTCCATTCACTTAAAAGTTTTTTAAGGTCCTTGAGGGGGGCAAGACTTGGTGGTGATAATCTTTCGCATTGCTCGGTTGCCTCAATAAGTTGGGCCTTAATACGATCCGGTTTTATATCACGGACAATCGTGCGTGAAAATAAACTGGGGTGTAAATGCGTCACTCCTAATTCCACTGCTTTCTCAATCAACATATCGTTCCGATCTTTTTTGAGAGGAGAAAAAATAAGATGGATCTCACAGGTCTCAATTTTGGGGTGTCTGACTTCTTCTTCTATTGTTAGGGTTATAGATTTCTTGGACCCCCCAGATATCTGGGCAAGCCATTCACCGTTTTGTGAATTAAACACACGGACCCTATCAGCAATCGTTTTTCTTAAGACGTTTCGTAAATAATGGGATGGTTCCTCTGCCAAGACAAGGGACTTCCCCTTGATTAATTCCTGGGAAAGATACAGGCGAGGAAGATGATAAAATGGGTGGGTCATGGCGTTATGTTACAAGTTATAGTACTTCCAAATAAGAATCAGATATATCTTAAAAGGACTCTTTGAACGACGAATATCACGAAGCAATTGAGAATAATACCTCCTCTTACGCTTGAGAAGCAATCATTACGAGTCAAATAAGTACAAGGTTTTTAGGAGCCTTCGTGGTTCAAAAAGTGATTCTCATCATGTCGGTTTCTTATTGTAAATGATTATATTCAGATGAGGAGAAGAAAAAAGCCCGCGATGTGCGGGCTTTTTCAGTAAAAAAGGCCTGACTGAAGACAGGCAGGCCATTGATCATTATGCTTTTACAGCGGCGGCTGGAGCGGCAGCTGGTTTTTTAGCTGCTGGAGCTTTTTTAACAGCAGGTTTTTTAGCTGCTGCTGGCTTTTTAGCTACAACTGCTTTTTTAACTGCTGGTTTTTTAGCTGCTGGAGCTTTTTTAACAGCAGGTTTTTTAGCTGCTGCTGCTGGCTTTTTAGCCACAACTGCTTTTTTAACTGCTGGTTTTTTAGCTGCTGGTTTTTTAGCTGCCGCTGGTTTTTTAGCTGCGGCTGGCTTTTTAGCAACTACTTTTTTTGCGGCTGGTTTTTTGACTGCCGCTTTTTTTGCTACTGCCATGTTATTTTTCTCCTGTTTGAGGTTAGAACATGATTCGCAACAGTGTAACGCGAAAATCAAAAAAATCAAAACGCGAAATGCAACGTGAAATTTTTAACCCCACATTGTGACATCTTGATCACAGATGAAATGACAAAAAAGAAGAGATTATGCTGTGAATTTATTGGCCCAATCAGAGAATTGAGTCTTTGACATGCCACCAACTTTTGTGTCGACTGGTTGTCCATCCTTGAATGCAATGAACGTTGGAATGCCCCGGATTCCATACTGTGTAGGGATGTTTGGATTTTCATCAATGTTGATTTTGACGACTTTTATTTTGCCTTTCAAAACATCTGCAGCTTCATCAACAATCGGTGACATCATCTTACAAGGGCCACACCATTCAGCCCAAAAATCGACAATGACTGGCTCTGTTGATTCCAAGACTTCAGTCTGAAAATTTTGATCGGTGACGGATGTGGTCATGATTTTATCTTTCTTTTCATGTAATTGATTCGGTCTATAAAGAGTATCGTTTCAGAGTGCCTAAAATCAAGTTCTGCAATCAAAATATATTCAGAAAAACAGATCTTTAAACTGAAACAGGCATCAGAACGGGGCGATCGGTCCATAACAGGGCACATAGGATCTTGCGATCGGGGAAGATCCGGCGTAGGGCCGTTTGATATGCTATAAGCTGCTTTTGATACGCTTCAGGAATTGATTTCTCGTCTTTTGGGGATGGTCTGTTCGTTTTGAAATCAACAATCAAGATTTTATCATCTTTTATTACCAATCGATCAATTTGGCCGGAAATCATCCGTCCATCGCCAAGATCTCCTGATATCGGGACTTCGGCCATTGAATTTTCCCCGAACACATCTGCAAAAATAGGGTCATTCAAAATTCCTAATGTTTCATCAACAATTTCAAGACGAACCTTTTCTGGCAAGTCTCTTCCCATGCGAGTCAGAAATGCCAGAGCGGCTTGCTTGCGGCCTGCAACGGGGAGGTCAGGAAGAATTTGAAAGAGTTTATGTGTTAAGACTCCGCGCCGGAAACGATATCCGGATTGTCCATCCAGAGGGGATTGGGTGCAATCATTCTGGTTGATCCTTGATGGATGGATGGTTCTTGTTCCTGGAGCACCATCATCGGAGATGTGTTTTAAAATCCAATTCGGCAGACTGATATCTTTTGGTACGGATTTTATATTTTGCTTTAATGGGTTGCTATTTAGAGCACTTTCTTGCTGGATTTCATAGCGTAAGCCCCCGTTGATCCGGATGGATGGAAGTTTCTCGAACGCATGATATATGTGTCCATACCAAGAATGATCTTTTAGATTTAATGTTGGGGATTCACCCATGATATAGAGCCTATCCCGTGGACGCGTTAAGGCAACGTACAACAGTCTCATATGCTCTGAGACCATACGATCATAGGCAACAGCCTTGAGGGATTTATAGATTGCACATCCATCTGCTGTTCTAGCAGCCCAAAGTGGGACGTCTGGCCCATTCTGCAAAGAATCTGTTTTTTTGATCCATTGGAGGGCATCAATCTTACTTTTACTTGGAACGCCCATGGTGTCAGGTAGAAAGACGATCGGAGATTCTAGGCCTTTTGATGCATGAACAGTCATGATTCGAACTTGATTCAGCGTGTCGTTTCCGCCTTCTTCTGTGTCGCGTTTAATTTCAATATCACTTGACTGTAGAAGCATCACAAGTTCTTCAAGCGAGAAGACACCATCGGCTTCTTTGGATAGGCAATAGGATAAAAACTCATCAATGGGATCAATACAATCCACTCCAAGACAAGAGGCAAAGGCACGCCAGCCTGATTGAGATGATTGGGCAGAGGATATAAATGGGCATGACTCATTCAGGATGTGATCAAAGAAATCAAAAGGTTTTTCTGTTTGAGATTTGAGAATCGCGTTCTGCAACCATTGAACAATTTGCTGGTGACCGCTTTTCTGGATGGAATCCCATAATGTGCCTGTGCGGTTAAGTGCCAAATGCATTAAGTCGTCTTCAGATAAGCGAATAAGGGGTGATCGAAGAAGACAGGCTAATGAAAAATCATCCTCTGGGAATCTGACAAATTTTGCCAAAGAAAGGAAATCCATAACAGCGATTTGATCGGTCAGTTTCATGCGGTCGATTCCACTGACCGGGACCCCACGCAATTTGAGCTGACGAACCAAATCGGCCACAAAACTTGTACGCGTACGAACAAGGATCAAAATATCCCGCGGTTCTATTTTCCGTGATTCGGATTGAAGTTGTTCCCCGCTCTCAAACCAGCTTGCAATTCGATTGGCAATCTTTTTTGCCAAAGGTGATCCTGTAACGCTTTGATCTGCTTTGGGACTCTCTTCTTCTACATCAGGCAGTGAAACAGGCGGTAATTTCCATTCAATTGTCTTTGCTCTTGCATCTGATTGATCTGAAATGATGGGATCCCAGATTTCAACCAATCCGCCAGAAGATTTCCGGAAAGAAAAGTGAACAAGCTTTTGGCCTTTTGAAAACCCCAATCTCTTTAATAAGTCAGGGTTTTCAAAAACAGCATCAACCAATTGCAGAACAGGAAGGGAAGAGCGAAACGATGTTTCCAGGGGAATCATCTTGAAATCACGCTGGGCGCAGAGTGATCTTTTTTCAAAAAAATGCCGCATATTGTGAAACGCCTCTGGATCGGCCCCATGAAAACTAAAGATAGATTGTTTTTCATCGCCAACAACAAATAGGCTCCGCAACCTTGTATCATCGCCGTGGCCAGATAGGAATTCATCGCTCAGGTGCCGGATAATTTCCCATTGGTGAATGTTGGTGTCTTGGGCCTCATCTACCAGGATATGATTGATCCCTTCGTCCAGTTTGAATTGAACCCAGTCCATATGTTGGGATTCCAGAAGTTTTCGTGTTTTCAGGATCAGATCATTAAAGTCAAGCGCGTTGATTTCTTTTTTCCGTTCTGTGTATCGGCTTAAACAAAAATCAACGATCTGTAAAAGATCAGATGTTTGTTCTGCCTGCCGCGCCATGGCGAGGTGGTCAAGATAGGCATCAATCTCGAGCAAAGCGGTTTCTCGCATTTGGATGACTTCTGGATGGGTGTCTATAACAGCTTTCGTTAATTTGCAGGGTGTTTTCTCTATCTTTGTCAAAAATGCATCTTGGAGCATATCTAATCTGCTTAATTGTTCCTTTTCATCCAGGGCTAACCAATCTGCAATATATTGCGCGTATTTCTTTTCTTTTGTTCCCCCTTTATCAGTAAAAATACGAGCGATATGGAGAAGATGATTCTTATCCAGGTGCGGTTTTAGATCTGGTTGATAGTCCATCTCTTTTAATAAGTGATCCTTTGTAAAGGGCGCAGACTCTTTGAATTCACTGATTTCACGGGCTTTTGAGAGTGCCCCAAGGAGCGTTTCCCGCAGTTTATCCAAATCCATATAGGTCGCAATCCTTAGAAAAGCACTTTGAATCGGGGAGGTTTTATCCCCCTTCATTTCAAGAATTAAATGATCAACAATATGGCGCAGTATATCATTAGCCCTTGATTCTTCTAGAACGACAAAGCCAGGATTCACACCTGCTTCAACCGAAAATCTCCCCAGTGTTGATTGGCAGAAAGCATGAATCGTCATAATCGACAGGCCACCTGTCGTATCCAGAACGGTAGAAAACAATTTCCTCGCAGCTTTCATAACCTCGTCCGAGGCCGGCGTATCTAGAAGATTTGTAAGCTCTGACCGGAGTTTGGTATCCGTCATGACGGCCCACTCCCCCAACTTTGTTTGGACACGGAGAGCCATTAAGGCTGCGGCTGCTTTTGTAAAAGTAATACAAAGAATTTTATGAGGGGCCGCACCCTCCCAGCGCCCTTGAGGATCCGGGAGGAGAAGGCGTAAGACCCGATCTGTCAGAACCTTTGTTTTCCCAGATCCCGCAGATGCCGAGACCCATACATCATGTTCAGGGATGGTGGCCTGTCTTTGTGGAATATTGGGATCAGGCGATTCGGGAAGTGTTGTTATCAGATTCTTGGTCATCTTATTCCCTCAATGTCCCCTTAATGTTCTCTGAATGTCAATCATCTTGGGGGTCATCATCATGGTTGTTCTCGCCACTTGACCATTCTGCTGTACGTGCAAGGTGGGCATAGGCTTTTTCATCGTCATAAAGTTTACCAGAAACAGCACGGGCTACATAAGCTGTGTCAGGATTTTCAAAAAGATCGATCAGTTTTGTTAAACCCTCTTCGGTAGCTGCCAAAATTTCGGACATATCAATCTGATCAAATGGTTTAACTTCACCTGCTTGTGCATGTGATCCTGATAATTTCCAATAAACCATCAGGTTCGGTGTTTCTTGTATATTTTTATACCCTCCTTTGTTCAGGATATAACTTTCAATGGGTAATTGTGGAGCTGTTCCATCTTTTACCTTATAAAGCAAAGGTGTATTTCCTGTTTTATAATCCATGATCGCAGCCCCCCCTGTTTTAATACGATCAATCCGGTCAGCCTTTGCAGTTACTATGAATTTGCGGCCCGTTGCAGGGTTTTGGTAAATTTCAACCGCACCTGTTTCCTCTTGAATCCATGGAACAGCAGTCTTACGCCATTTTGTCTCCTCATCGACAAACCATTCTACCAGACGCTCGAACCGTGGCCACCAATAATACCAGTGAGGGGGTACATGCTCTAGTTCTGACTGTTTTTTTTGACCAATGCCCAAGATAATTTGAACTGCATTCTTTGGCATCTCACCCGGATATGTCTGCACAAATTCCAGTAATACATCATGCACGAAACGACCACGTTCGGCATGAACAACATCATGATCAAAAGGATCAAGTATTTTCAATTTCAGAATTTTTTCTGCATAGACGCGATAGGGATTTCTCATCCATTTTTCGATCCATGTTGCAGACAAGGTTTCAGGGCGATTGGTCAACGGAGGCTTTGGTTGCGGGACATTTGCGTATAGAGGTGTTGGCGATATCGGATCATCCATTTTTTTGATCCATTGGAGGTATGGATTTTCAGCCGGCCAGGAACAGGGAATATCGTTGGAGTTCAAGAGTGTTTTGAGTTTCTGGATCCATCTTGCAGGAACAGTTGCTGTCCCATCCGATTTCAAACTGCGTGTTATAAATACTTTACCAGATGATAAATGTTCTACAAAATCATGCGCCGAAAGTCCTGTTATCCGGTCAGGGGTGGGTAGACCGAATTTTTGACGCATAGGACGTGACATCCATGGATCATGTGCCGCTTCACGCGGCCATGTCCCCTCATTCAACCCCCCTAATATCATAACATCACGGTGAATTAATCGCGATTCTAACTGCCCAAGGATCAGAATGCGACGATGTGGCTCATGGTCTGGACGATAATTTTCTGTTTTGAGCAGTGTGCGGAAAACATTTCCAAAAGCTTTCAGTTCTATGCGGGGTAAAAGATTCGCATATTCCATGACATTCGCTATAAAATTCGAGATTGAATTGCTTTCTGTCTGACTCCAGAAGAACTCAGCCCCTCCAGACATGTATTCTGCAATCTTAAGAATGGATTCACAAAACTCATTCAAAGAAAATTGACCAGATGTAAGGGGACTAAAAGAAGAAAAGGATTGGTCCAGATTGCGAACAATATGATGAAGATGATCATTTTTAAGATCAAGAACAGATAAGCGGTGATAAAGGCCATTCATCCCGCCAGAGGGTCTGGATCCGCGCAGAACATAACGTTCAAGCAGTGCAACATCTTCTTGAGGGACAAGTCGTTGATAATTATGTTTTAAAAAATCAATCAACTCCAATGGAGCAAAATTTGTTTCAATAACGCGCAGCAAAGATAAAAGAAAAGTCGCACTTGGTGTCGTCGCTAAGGCACCTCCTGCGCTATCATCAACTTCAATTCCCCAACGCCGGAGAGCCGACATAACGCGGCGCGCAAGAGTTCTATCAGGCGTTACAAAGCAAGCTGTTTGATGGGGGACTTCTAAGGCTTCACGAATGATAACAGCAATAGCTGCTGATTCTTCACGCGGTGTTGCTGTTTCAATCAAAGTCAGGTCTTTAATGCCATTTACCAACCCCTTTGGATCGGCCTGTCCAAAAGAATCGGCAGGCCGCATGATATCCCGGATCAGTTCCGTACGATGGCTTGATAGGCCATACGCCTCTGGCCATAATTGAACATCATCACGTGTTTTATTCATTCGTATCAACAAATGACGCATCGTTGCCTGCGGATGTGTGTCAGTAATGGCATTCCAGCTATTCGGCTCAAGGCCCAGGTCTAGCCCGGGAAGGATCACAATTCCTTGAGGAAGGGTTGCAATGGTTTTTAACAGTTCCCCGGCAGATGGGATGGAACCAGTTGAACCTGCCGCAATGATTGGGGTTTCAGGTGGATGGTTTTGCCAGAGCTGAGCCAATGATTTTAAAAGGCGGTTCCGCCGGTCCGCCGGGTCAATTTGTCCACGTTCTGCAAGAATATGGGGCCAATGTGTTGTGATGATGTCTAGAAATTCTAAAGTCTTTTGCCAATGTGTCGCCAGTGTACTGGGCACGATATTTTGTAATCCCGCAAAGTCCAGATCTTCGGTATGTACCGTATCGATCAGTCTGGCAAGGTCTGTTGCCAAAGATAAAGCTGCATCCAGACCGAGGGATGGATCTTTTCTTTGAATAAGTGGTGCAAGCAAGAATTGGCGTTCAAGAGTAGAGATCGCAGGAGGGATATCAAAATTCGTTTCACCATATCCTGAAAGATACAGTTCTATTTCTTCAGCGTCGACATCCCCGATTGGTTGCAAACGGGGGAGGAGGAGTGGTTTCCCTTTTGATAATGTTAAAAACGCATCACGGAGCTCTCGCCCTGCACGCCTTGTGGGAAGAAGAACACGCATACGGCTAAGCGCAAATTCGTCTTCGCTCTTAGGGCCGTGCCCGGACGTACTTATATTAAGCAAACCTTCGGCCAAGCGTTTTAGAAAACTCGTGCCTGATGGAATGGTAAAGAGACCCTGGCGTTGTCCGTTACTCACTTTGATTGATCTAACCGTAGAATTTTTGAACAAACTCGTTCAGAAGTTTGATCCCAAAACCACTGGCAAATGGGACTGGACAAGTAGCTGTTGATTTTGACATTGCAACACCGGCAATATCCAGATGGGCCCATTTTCGATCCTTGTCGATAAATTCACCAAGGAAGGCAGCAGCAGTGCAGGCTCCGCCCATACGTCCATTCCCGATGTTTTTAATATCAGCAAAGGAAGAATCCATTTCACGACGGAAGGTATCATCAAGTGGCATCCGCCATAATTTCTCGCCTGTTGATTGGCTTGCTGTTTCTAGCTGACTCCACAAATCGTTGTGATTAACAAACGCCCCGCAATGATGGACACCAAGAGCAACCATAATTGCGCCTGTGAGTGTTGCAAGGTCGATAATCAATTCAGGATCGTATTTTTCTTGAACATACGTTAATGCATCTGCCAGAACCAAGCGCCCTTCAGCATCTGTGTTCAGGATTTCAACAGTTTTACCACTATAGGATGTTACGATATCGCTGGGACGTGTTGCTTCATCTGAAATTGCATTTTCAGCAAGAGCAACGATTCCAACCACAGGAACTTTACACTTTCGTTTGGCAAGCATCGCCATTAACCCCGTAACAGTTGCCGCACCGCCCATATCCATCTTCATGTCCATCATGCCTTCGAACGGTTTTATATTTAATCCGCCAGAATCAAAGGTGATCCCTTTTCCAACAAAGGTGATTGGTTTTTTATTTTTCTTTGTTGACGTTTTGGTCCCTTCAGACCCTGGCCAGCGCATAATGACAAGGCGTGGAAGATGTTCGGATGCTTGGCCGACGGCCATCAGACACCCCATCTTCAGTTTTGCAATCTGTTTATCATCTAAAACCTGCACCGAAACTCCAAGAGGGGTCAGTGTCGATTTAATTTTTGCGGCAAAGCTCTGGGGGTATAAAACATTCGGAGGAGTATTGACGAGATCACGTGTTAAAGAAATAGATTGAGCCAACGCATCGACAATTTTCGATTCTTTTGCAAGCTGCTTATCCTCAGAAGTTATGATTGTCAGAGTTTTTAAATCGGGTGTTTCTTTATCTTTCCGAACAGTTTTAAATTCGTCAAACCGGTAGGACCCGAGTTGAACACCGAGAAGAATCGATGATAACGATGCTGAATCAAGATCATCAGCATTCAAAATACTTGCTTTCGTGGCACCATGTGCCCTTAATGCCGCAACCATTTTGCCACCTACAGTTTCCAGTCCATCAGATGTCAGTTTATCCTTTGTACCAAGCCCAACAATAATAATACGCAATGTATCGGATTTCGCTGGCAGAGAAAGCGACAGTGTCTGACCTGCATCCGCCTTAAATGTCTTATGGTTTTCCAAATGATGCGTAATCATGCCATCATATGTTTTATCAATATTGGCCACCAGCTTTGAGATTTTTTTGTCTGTGTAAATAAAAACAACGCCCGTATCGACTTTTGTCGTCAGAGTCTTTGAAAAAAGGATATTGGGAGACAGGATTGGCATAATTTTAACTCGCTTGGTTGTGATCTTCTGGGTTATCTGATAAATCTATACCGGAACCCCACTCTGTTCAACCCATCTCTTGAAATGGACAGATGATGTCGTTGGTTTGTTTTTTTTCGAGATGAGAATTGTTGACCGTTATATTTTTCGACACACCTTGATGGCCACTGTTTTTGTAACAGTGGTTTTGGCCGCTCTTGTTTTTTTGATGCAATCCTTAAAATTTATTGATTTGGTGATGAATGCGGGGGCGTCTGGTTTTTTTATTTGGTTACAAACTCTTTTGTATTTACCGGGTTTTCTGGAAATCATTTTGCCGATTGGTATGGTTGCGGGGGTTTTATTTGTTTACAACCGGCTAACAATGGATAGCGAACTGATTGTTCTGAGGGCTCTTGGGTTTTCGCCTTTCCGGCTTGCTCGACCAGCCTTGGTATTGGCAATGATATTTTCGATCATCTTGTTTTTGAATATGGGCTGGGTTTCGCCCTTCAGCAGGCAGGAAGCAGCAACTCTTCGGCAAGATATGAAGGCCCAGATGTCATCCTTGATCTTTAGGGAAGGAATTTTTAATGAGGCGGGTTCCGATTTGATGGTTTATATCAAAGAACGTGATGACAAGGGTCGTTTGCACGGGCTTGTTATTCATGACTCTCGTGATAAAACAAAACCACCATCTTCTGTAATTGCAAGGAGCGGTGTATTGGTATCGACAAAGTCAGGCCAACAGGTCCTGGTTTATGATGGATCACGTCAAGAGGTTGACCCAAAGACGGGAGTGATGCGCCATCTTGATTTTGACCAATATACAATCGATATCCCAGAGCCAGAGAAACAGCAAAAAGAGAAATGGGCTGGCCCGGATGAGCGAACGACTCCGACTTTAATCAACTCTTTGCGCACCCCTGGAACAGATACAAAGTCGGAACGGCGTCACTTGCGGGCAGAATTGCAGAAAAGGTTTTTATTACCGTTTCTGGTTCCCGGTTTTGCGTTGATTGGTCTTTCTCTCCTGTTGATCGGAAATTATGACCGGCGGGGTCAGAATCGTAAAGTTCTTACAGCGGTTGCAAGTGTGGTATTGCTGGAAATTCTATTTTTAGGAAGTTACAATTTGTCTAAACAGTCGCCTGCGGGTTTCCCTTTCATGGTGGGAACAATCGTACTGCCCTATTTTATTGCAATTGTTGTGTTTTCAAAAGAAAGCATTCTCAGAAAAACAGGTGAAGGAAAGCAATTATGATGGCTTTTCTTAACTCAACTCTTTCACGGTATCTGGGCCGTCTTTATATCATTCATTTTCTCAGTCTTTTGGCTTTGTTAATGGGGGTTATTTATTTATTCGAGATGGTTGAGCTCTTGAGACGGGCAGGCAAGCAGGGAGATGTGCCTTTGCCCACAGTTTTTGGAATGGCTTTGTTAAAGCTGCCTGATGTTGCAACAACGATTTCGCCCTTTGCCATTCTATTTGCAGGACTATACAGTTTCTGGCAATTATCAAAGCGATCTGAACTGGTTGTATTAAGATGCGCGGGAATTTCGGTCTGGCAGTTTTTATTACCTATTATCCTCAGCGCAATGGCAATTGGTGTTGTCATGGTCACCGTTATCAATCCCATTAGTGCAACAATGTACACTCAATATTCAGTTTTAGAGAGGCTTCATCTGAGGAAGGAACAAGGCAACGTCATTGCTGTTTTTAAACAAGGTTTATGGTTGCGTCAGGATACAGAGAAAGGATATGCGATTTTTCATGCGGATAAAGTCGAGCCGGATTGGCGTCTGCGCGATGTTATGGTTCTATCTTTTGATCACGAGAATAAATTTGAGAGCAGGATTGATGCTCCCATGGCTCTGCTTAAATCAGGGCATTGGGTTTTAAGGGATGCTGTTCTTAATGTTCCAGGGACGACCCTGCGAAAACTGGAAAAAACGCGTATCCCAACCGAGTTGACAACAAAAGATATTGAGGAAAGTTTCTCAAGTCCTAAATCGATGGGATTTTGGGGCCTAACATCTTTTATTGATACACTTGATGCTACGGGATTTGATTCGACAAGAGTGCGCATCCAATTCCAATCCCTTTTATCACAACCATTTTTGTATGCCGCGATGGTTTTGCTTGCGGCTTGCGTTGCCCTTAGGCAGCAAAGGCAGGGTCAGACCCTTATCTTCCTTGTGATTGGTGTCATGACAGGATTTATTGTTTTTATTATGTCCAATTTTTTACAAGTATTGGGCGCATCACATCAACTGCCTGTTTTTCTTTCAGCCTGGAGTCCTGCAATGATCTTTACCCTATTAGGGGCGGCTGTTCTTTTAACTCTCGAGGATGGCTAAGGACGGCTAAGCAGTGTATGGTATTTTTGCAACAAACCCGTCCGTGATCATGCGGCAGCCCCTTGACCCAATAAAGATTTCAATGCAGTTTGAAAATAGAGCGATAATCTTAAGAGATTTGTAACCACTCCCTGATGGAATGGTGAGTGGGATTACATTCAAGTTTGTTTACAGTTGTGGAGTGACACGAATATGCGATATATAGGACATGGATTTCAAAAATTAATGGCTTTCACAGCTGTTGGACTCTTGCTTGCGGCATGCTCTACGAACGGAACAGGAACCAGACAGGATGGTATTTCTGATCCGATTGAAGGTGTTAACAGGGGTATTTTCAAATTTAATGATGTCGTTGATAGGGCTGTTTTAAAACCTGTTGCAGAAGGATATCGGACTGGTGTTCCGAAACCTGCGCGCGTCGGTGTTCGCAATGCTCTTCGTAACCTAAAGTCACCGCAAATTGTGGCCAATGATTTGTTGCAAGGAAATTTGACTGGGGCAGGTGATGGTCTCACACGGTTTTTTGTAAACACTTTGTTTGGTCTTGGCGGAACAATTGATGTTGCTGGTGCTGAGGGGGTTACTTATAAAGAAGAGGATTTCGGTCAGACATTGGGTGTATGGGGTGCGGAGAGCGGTCCTTATGTTGTTCTTCCGTTCTTTGGGCCAAGCTCTGTTCGTGACACAGCGGGACTGGCTGTTGATCTTTATACGGACCCGGTTCGATTGACACTCGAAAACACAGATCATTATGTGGCGAGCTATACACGAAGCACGATAGCTGTTGTTGATAAACGGGAAGAGCTTTTGGATGTCCTGGCGGATTTGAAAAAGAATTCGATTGATTATTATGCGGCGACCAAGAGCGCATATACCCAACGCCGTGAATCTTTGATCTCTAATAATGGACAAAATGGTGATTTACCGGACATGCCCTGAATCTGCTGATTCTTTAAGGGGGGTGGCCCCCCTTTTTTCGTTGTATTTGTGGATTTGTTATCGTAAGGAACTATATCGATAGGACTTTGGGTAAATGTGCCGGATAACTACGTTTGAAAGATAGGCTGATAGGATGATGGTTTCAAAAACACTTCTGATACTGACGAAATTTGTTTTGGGTGCGTTTTTCTTTGGATTTTTTGCACTCTCTGCCCATGCGGCGGATATGGTAAAATCATCTGGTGATAAGGAGCAACTTGCTTTCAATTTTGTTAAGGATACTGCCGAGAGAGGTCTTACATTTCTTTCAAAACCAAATACTACAGAAGAAGAAAAAAAAGCAGAATTTAAAAAGCTTCTCAATAGCAGTTTCGATATGGAATCGATTGGACGCTTTACTCTTGGTCGGTATTGGAATGTTGCAACTCCTGCGCAACAAGCCCAGTATCAGTCTTTGTTCAGAAAGATGGTTGTGAATGTCTATGCCCAGAGGTTTGGAGACTACAAAGGCCAGAAATTTGAAGTGAAATCAGCGCGACCTGTTGGCAGGGATGATGTCCTTGTATCTTCCTTTATCATACCAACAGATGGGAGTGATAATATACAGGTTGACTGGCGTGTCCGTAACAGGGATGGGGCGATTAAAATCGTAGATGTTCTTGTCGCCGGTGTGAGTATGAGTGTGACCCAACGATCTGATTTTTCTTCTGTTATTCAACGCGGAGGTGGTAAAGTTGATGTGTTGATTGACTATTTGAAAAAGAAAAGTTAGCACAATCATCTTTCATAAATCGGGATCTGTTAGTGATGGTGAGTGGCTCGCGGCATACTGATATTCGCTTGAATCATTGGGTCTTTCGTTTTACGCCACAGTCACTTTGGCCTTATCTATCTTTAATGCGCCTTGATCGGCCGATCGGGACCTGGTTATTACTGCTTCCGGCCTGGTGGGCGATGGCGCTTTCTCTCTCTGGCCTTTCGGGTATAACGCTCCATCACTTTTTTGTGTTCCTCTTATTTGGACTCGGGGCGATTATTATGCGCGGAGCAGGTTGTGTGATCAATGACATATGGGATCGCGATATTGATCAGTCTGTCGAACGCACAAGAAATCGACCATTGGCTTCAGGTCAAGTCAGCATAGGGCAGGCGATTTCTTTTGCGATATTTTTGTTAGTCATCGGGTTTTTGATCCTTATTCAATTTTCTTTTATTGCCATTTGTTTGGGGCTTTTATCCTTGATCCTTGTGATTTTATATCCTTTGGCAAAACGGGTGACCTGGTACCCGCAGGCTGTTTTGGGATTAACATTTAATTTCGGGGTTTTAATAGGCTCTGCGGCTGTTTTAGGAAGCGTGCCCGGTGTGATGATCCTTTTATACAGTGCGTCCTTTTTCTGGACCATGGGATATGACACCATTTATGCGCATCAGGATATCGTTGACGACGGAATTGTCGGTATTAAATCAACCGCCCGCAAATTTGGGGAGCAGAGCCGTCTGTTTGTTTCATTATTTTATATGATTGTTGCAGGATTTATCTATCTGACAGGGGTGGTCAGCGGCGCTGGGATTTGTTTTTATATTCTATGGATGTTAGCATCCTTTCATTTGTTGTGGCAGGCTGTCCAGATCAAATTCAATGACCCAGAGGATTGTTTGAATAAATTCCGGAGTAACCGGGATTTTGCATTTTTGGTTTTCGCGGCCTATTTATTTGGATATATTAACATAATGTAAAACATCTGCAAAAACGCTTCACAATCTTCTAAGTTCAGGTTACTCTGTCTCATAAACTATCACCCCGCGTTCACGGGCAATTTCCAGAAACAAAATGGCTGATCAAAATGGCTGAATTCAAACTTCCTAAGAACTCCGAAATTCGAAATGGTCAAACAATTGATGCGTCTAATGGCGCAAAGCGGACCAAATCATTCCAGATTTATCGGTTTGATCCTGATTCTGGTGAAAACCCAAGAATGGATACGTATAAGATTGACTTGGACAAATGTGGGCCGATGGTTTTGGATGCATTGCTCCATATTAAAAATACGATCGATAGTTCTGTCACTTTGCGCAGATCCTGCCGTGAGGGAATTTGTGGGTCTTGCGCGATGAACATTGATGGCTCAAATACGCTTGCGTGTTTAAAGCCGATTGATGAGGTCAAAAATGATGTTAAAATTACACCTCTACCCCATCTGCCTGTGATTAAGGATTTGGTACCTGATATCACCCATGTCGCCGCCCAATATGCATCGATTGAGCCGTGGATGAAAACGGAATCGCCTCTGCCGAGTCGCGAGAGGTTGCAAAGCCCAGAGGATGCCGAAATCTTGAATGGAGCTGATGGAAAAGGGCCCGCGGCATGTATTTTATGTTTTTGTTGCTCTACATCTTGCCCCAGTTATTGGTGGAATGGTGACCGTTTTCTTGGGCCTGCTGTTCTGATGCAGGCTTATCGTTGGTTGTCGGATACGCGGGATGAGGCTTCTGGTGAACGCTTAGACCAGTTGGAAGACCCCTTCCGTCTGTATCGGTGTCATACCATTATGAATTGCACCCGGACATGCCCGAAGGGATTGAATCCTGCTAAATCAATTGCTGAAATTAAGAAATTACTGGCTTCTCGGGCTGGATAACATTCTTTAGAATCTTTACTGGAACAAAGGATATAAAATGGGACCTATTGATCTTCAAACTTTGATCTCTCATTGGCTTTTACCGTCTTTCTTGGGGGCTGTTTTTGCCTTTATCCTTGGGATTGTTTGGTATCATCCACGGGTTCTGGGGACACGGTGGTTAGAGGCACGACAGCTAAAACCCGAAGACGTCCAACGTCATTCAAGCCCTTTTGTTTTGTCTTTCCCATTGTGGTTTCTGACCGCCTTGTTTTATACATTTTTGGCCGTTACGCTGAAGGTACATGCTCCTGAGGAGGTTTTTTTATTCTCTTGCATGCTTTGGGTAGCATTTGCGATGCCGCCAATTGTGATGGGATCTCTTTATACCGGTTATCCTTTTAATGCCGTGGCAATTGATGCTTCTTTTCAATTGGCAGGTTATTATGCTCTTGGGTTAACCTACATTTTGTTGCATGCGTATGGTGCATCTTAGGATTTTGTATCCAAAGCTTCCTGAAGTGTGTCTTGCATTTTAAGACCAGCCTTGAAAGCAGTTGAATTCGCTTTGTAAGAATTCTCGGCCAATTTCAGTGTCATCAGTTCTTCATCAAGATTCACGTTCGGGGCATTGACAATCCCTTCTGTATCCGCAAACGGAGAGTCGGGCTGATAAGATGGGACAAAAGCGGGGGTACGGTTTAAAACCATCGTTTTAACCCCTTGTCCTTCAAGGTTTGTATCCTGTGTGATTTTAGGAGTATAGGCTTGATTTGCGTCAGAAGGATTGGTCGAGCCCACAACATCGGCATTTGTGATGTTTGTGCTGGCAACTTTTGCCTTTTGAGAAGCTGCAATCAGTCCGGATATTGATGTCGAAAGTGGGTTTATCATTTCTTTAATATAGCATATTATGATTAAAATATGCTTTATGGATTTTTCTCATGACAAAATACTTTTTAACGTCTGCTCTTACTCTTTTGATTCTTTCTGCAGTCCCAGCACAGGCAGAGCCTAAATTCATGGGAATTTGGTGGTGGCCGGATCATTGGAAAAACCAGGATTTTAACCCTCATTACGCAAACGGGACAGACCCTCATAACAGTCAATGGAGCGGTACGAATTGGACCCCTGCTGATTGGATTAAGGCAGATGGCGGTGATGGTACAAAGCTTGTGCAGAAGTGGATTAACGCAGATATTCTTGTTGGAAGTTATAAGGATAGCGACGGCGTTCCCTATCTTGAAATTGGGCCTAATTTCTATCATTTATCAGGGTTGGATAAGCGGAAAGTTACAGAAACTTTGGATGCCATTTACCATGTAACAGCAAGTAAGCCGGGGATGTATTTCATCAAAGATGCGCAGACCCGAAAAATTATTGGAACTTTTTCAAAAGAGGGTTTGAATCTGGAATAGAAAAATCGGAATACGTTGTGATTTTGATATGATTATTTCTATTGAACCACCTCTTCTACCCGTTTCTACCCGTGTCTTCCCTTATTCTGCGACCTGTAAGGACCTGATTCGTCAACACCTTTTATCCTCCCTTCATTTTTATGTATAATCTATTTAGATTCTCTTAACTTATTGAAAAAAAAGAATTTTTTCTCTTTTTGGTCATACTCCGTTAACCAAAGACCGATAAGATAGACACATAAGGCAGAAAAATCTGCTTTTGTATATTTTGCGTTTATTTGGGGTAGGGGCTCCATATCAGGGGAAAAATAGAATGGATAAGATTTCTGGATCAGGTGAACATAACAGTACAGAAATAAAGATATGGCCGCTTGATAACTGCCGTTTCGCTTACACAATTGGCTCTGGCCAACCCGTTCGGTGTTCTTGGATCAGCGATCAGCCTCTTTTTTATGGTGATTACGAAGAGGCCCTTGATGATGATGATCTGATAGATGACCCAGTCATAGAGGCACTGGAAAGAGATATTTCTGATTTGCGTTATAAAACGAATGCATATGATCACGTTGCAAAAGATTTCGTAGAACCAGAGAATCATATCAAGTCTTTGTTTCAGGCGGATGCAGATTTTATATCCAAGGCATATCAAGAATCAGATTCAAACTTTCCTGATTTCTTGGAATTATTGCACGAATCACGTTTGGCATCACAGTTTGTTTCTTTTGCACAATTGCATGGCATTTCTATTCGTGAAACATTGCAAGTTATGGATGTGGCTTATGATAAAGGATCAAATACGATTCTTATCCGGCCTGATCTTGATATTGAAACAAAAGTTCTATTGACTGTGCGCGAATTGCGCCGGATGTGGCAGCATAGGAATGGCTCTGGCCTTCATCCACTTTCTGTTCATCCGGATTATGCTGTTCTTATGAATCGGGCCCAACATGCGGATCTGGCCGTATCAATGGTCCGTGTGGCATGGGAATTACAATTGGCAGGTGCAAAAGAAGCGTGGGTTAGAATTGAAAATTCAACTTTTTCTGATTTAGGAAGAGCTTTTGCCCGCGAAGCGATTGCGGATTTCCGTTCAATTAATAATGGAATGGCGGCCCGCGCGACTTTTGAAACTTGGTTCTTGTCTGAGCGTTGTCGTAAGGCTGACCGCTCTCTTATTCAGCAAATGCTTGCCGATTACCAAGGATATGTATTTAGTGATAATATAGAGACCTCACGCTTGATTACACTGGATGTAATGAAAGCTTTGGGTAAAATGCCTTTTGGTACAAATTACATTGATGCGGTTGCATTCCAGCTGATCAATGATCCTGTTTTCACCGAGGTAAGAGACAGATCAAATGCAAATTTCTTGTGGTTTATTAAATTCGAAAGATCTTTTACAGAAACAGAAAATGCGCTTGCTGTGAAAGAGGCTTTAACTCCTCAGACAGCTGATATTATTTCTTTTCCCGCCAAAAGATCTGTTGTATCAAAGGAAAGTCGGGATGTTAAATCAATGGATGACGCAGCAGAAATTATTGATATCCGTCGGCCAGTCGCAGACTGTCCGAATTCTTAGTGTCTATCCAATAATCCTAGATTTCTAAGGAAAAGTTTTTAAGTATTCTTTTTTAAACCACGAAAGGTCAGTCAGTTTTTCGTGGACTAATTCTCTGTCCTTTCTTTTATCTCGTAAATTTAGTATTCTGTGAGTATTCTGGGAGACTAGAAAGCTTTATCACAGAGAAAGTTTGACGATGTCCAAAAAATTTGTCATATTATTTATATTAATTACAACAAGTCTTGTGTTATCAGGATGCGGAAACACTTTGAATGGTGCTGGTCGTGATCTGGAGTCCTGGGGACAGACTTTGCAAGAAACATTCTAAATAAAGGTGGGCTATGACATGAGAATTTTTTTAATCATGATTTTTGTATTATCTCTAGGCAGTACACAGCTCAAGGCAGAGGATGCGCACGGCGTTGGGTCTACCGAGTCGATTATAAACGATGATGGTGGTTTTGGGGCAGCCCGTTTTTCGTCTCAGGCTCCTGTTGCTTTAACAGATGGGCTTTTGTCCCCATTGACAGCACCTGCAAATATCGAGCCTGCTGCGGGGGAGGAAAATCCAACTCCGGTAGAGGAAAATCCAGCTTATGCACCTGAAACAAACGAATTGGGCTTAGATGCTCAATATACGAGTCCTTAGGAAAATATAGCATTTCGAATTAAGAATAGACTGGTTTTTCTTGCTCCATTTCAATCCTTTTCGACAGGTCACGAGATCTTTGGATCTTGATCCTTTGATGGAGGAGGGTGAGGATTGCGACGCCTGCGTGTGATCTTCTTGCCTAGGACGTGTCATCAATTAACAGATTTTGTTACAAGACTCGGGCTTTTTGACCACAGAGTTTTCTTCTTCCCTATCGTCATCCCCCGATTTATTCGCGGGATCTATTCTTTTTCAACCACGAAGTGCACGAAGGTCTCAAAGCTTTTTGTACGAAGACGTTTCTTTCGTCAATTTCGTGGTTTGAAATTTTCTTTTTCTGGATCCCCTTCTGGATCCCCTTAGACTGCTTTGCAGTCAGGGGATGAGGGACTGCTTTGCAGTCAGGGGATGACGGGTGGAGGGAGTAAAACTCTCTGCGTTCTCTTCTGCGTTCTCTGGGGCCTCTGTAGTTAAGAAATTTTAGAAACCACAGACGGCAGAGAGTTCACTTTGGTTTCATTGATAACACGCCCTAATATACCGGGGAAATTATTTTTTTTGAAGAAAAGTAACCCGTGTGTCACCATATGTTTTGTCAAAAACAATTTGCCCATGATTGCTGATATGATCTTCTTTTGCATCTGTCTCAAGGATAAGTAAGGCATCTTCAGACAACCAATCTCCCGCATATAGCGCATCCAGCGTAGGAGAAATTAACCCTTTGCGGTAAGGGGGATCAAGAAAAGCAATCTGAATTGGCTTTATTGCCGGTGGACGGTGATCTATTTTTGTTGCATCTTTCAGGATGAATTCTGATCGATCCAGAAAATTCAGTGCTGTTGCATTCTCTTTAGCAAGGTTTAATGATATTTTTGACACATCACAAAACACAACCTTGGCGGCCCCTTGTGAAAGAGCTTCACATCCAAGTGCACCGGTCCCACAGAAAGCATCAAAGATCACTTTATCAACAACACCCCCGCGCGAGAAAAGAGCATTAAATATAGCCAACCGAACCTTATCCGATGTTGGTCGAATATCTTGCCCGGATGGTGTTTTTAAAAGACGTCCTCGTGCGGCCCCTCCAATAATTCGCATATTCATTCACTCTGTTAGCCTGAAATTTTCTGGGACACAGTCTCAGGGAGCAAGGATTTCATTGTTTTTGTGGGGATTTCAATGATTTCTTCGCGGTTCATCTCTCCCAATTCAAAAGGGCCGTACGCAATACGGATCAGGCGGGAAACTTTGTATCCAATTGCCTCCATGACATTCCGGATTTCACGATTTTTACCCTCCGTCAGTGTCATAGTGATCCAGTAATTATGCCCATCTGCTTTTTGCTGCTCATCAAGAGTGGCCTCAATCGAGCTGTAGCGAACACCTTTCCAGAACAATCCCTTTTTCAGTTTTTCAAGCTTTTTGACAAGGACATCCTCGCCGCCATAATCACCGTACACACGAACACGATAAGTCCGTTTAAGACCTGTTGAAGGCAGTTCCAAAGCACGCGATAGTTCGCCATCATTGGTTAGCAGCAACAAACCTTCGGTGTTCAGATCCAGACGCCCGACACTGATGAGGCGTGGTAAATTGCTGGGAAGGGTTTCAAATACGGTTGTGCGCCTTTCTGGGTCTTTGGCGGTTGTAATCAGACCGGGGGGTTTATGATACAGAAATAGACGGGTTTTTTGTTTCCGCCCCAGACGTTCACCATCCAATTCAATCTTATCACCATCCTTAACAAAAGTTGCTGGGGTGGTAACTGTTTCACCGTTTAAGACAACGCGATGCTCTGCAATCAGCTTTTCTGCATCCCGGCGGGATGCCACCCCTAGACGTGCCAGAACTTTTGCGATCCGCTCTCCTCTGTCGGCGGGATCATTTTTTGTGTCTTTTCCGTCTGTCATCATAAAAGGGCCTGTGCTAAATCTGGTTTATGTTTGATGAAAAAGACCATAGCCGAATGCAGGCCGCCTTGGAAGAGGCCAGTTTAGCCTTCCACCGGGATGAAGTTCCTATAGGGGCTGTTTTGGTCGATACCAAGACTGGTGAGATTGTTGCAAGAGCCAGCAACCGGACAATCGAACAATCCGATCCAACGGCGCATGCGGAAATTCTTTTGATCCGTGAAATGTGCCAGAGGCTTGGTGTACAACGTATTCCTGATTATGATATTTATGTAACGATTGAACCCTGCCCGATGTGTGCTGCGGCTTTGTCATTTGCCCGTATCCAGAGAGTTATCTTTGGGGCCTCTGATCCGAAAAGTGGCGGTATTACCAGTCCGGTTGCATTGTATCAGAAACCACAACTTCACCATAAACCCAAGATTCTATCAGGATTAATGATGGAAGAATGTCGTGAAATCATGAAAAGATTCTTTGCAGAGAAGAGAGGTTTTGTAAAAGAGGCCCGTGAAGAGGGATAGATTCTGCTTTGCCTCCCCCGATTTTCATTGTAAAAGAATGACATGAATCTAGCTGTCCAAAAATTTGCAGAATATGCACCAATACTCCAACGTCTTTGCCAAGCGATTGGAGCAAGTATCCTCGGAATGCTGAAAGCTTTAGGGGCTCTTTGTTTTTTTATTGCCGATGTTGTGCGGCATTGTCTGACTCCCCCGTTCTTTTTTCGGCATTTATTACGACAATTTATGGATATTGGGTATTATTCGTTACCTGTTGTCGGGATGACCGCGTTGTTTACGGGGATGGTTCTGGCTCTTCAAAGCTATACCGGTTTCTCGCGCTTCAATGCGGAAAGCGCGATTGCATCGGTTGTTGTTCTTTCCATTACACGTGAATTGGCTCCTGTTCTTGCTGGGTTGATGGTGGCCGGGCGTGTTGGTGCCTCTATTGCGGCTGAAATCGGGACAATGCGCGTCACAGAACAAATTGATGCCTTGACCACACTCTCTGTTAATCCGCTTAAATATCTTGTTGTCCCGCGTGTTTTGGCGGGAACAATTATGTTACCAATTTTGGTTCTGATCGGCGATATTATCGGTGTTTATGGCGGATACATTGTGTCGACGCATGTTTTGGGATTTAGTTCGGGAACCTATTTGCAGCAAACTTGGGATGTTTTAGAAAAAATGGATGTGATTTCAGGCCTTGTGAAGGCATCCGCCTTTGGCTTTATTGTGGCCTTGATGGGATGTTATCATGGATACTACTCGGGGCGTGGGGCTCAGGGTGTCGGGGCGGCAACAACAAATGCAGTTGTAACAGCATCCATCCTTATTCTGATCTTTAACTTTATCCTCACGCAGGTCTTTTTCTCATGACCCATAAAATTGAATTAAAAAATGTTATAAAATCCTTTGGTCCTAAAAAGGTTTTACAAGGTGTTGATCTCGCTGTGCCCCAAGGATCTTCAATGGTTATTATTGGCGGGTCGGGGACCGGAAAATCTGTTGCTTTGAAATGTATTTTAGGATTGATCAAGCCGGATGCAGGATCGTCAATTTTAATAGATGGTCATGAAACAGTCGGGGTCGGGGCCAGGGAACGTGACGGATTTATGCGTAAATTCGGCATGTTGTTTCAAGGTGGGGCTTTGTTTGATTCTTTGCCTGTATGGCACAATGTTGCTTTTGGTTTGATACACGGAAAAGAAGACGTAAATAAAGAAGCCGCTAAAATTCTGGCTATTGAAAAATTGGATGCGGTTGGGCTTGGAAAAAATGTTGCAGATCTGTACCCGGCTGAGTTGTCCGGGGGGATGCAGAAAAGGGTTTCTCTGGCCCGCGCGATTGCAACAAATCCTGAAATCATTTTCTTTGATGAGCCTACGACAGGTCTTGATCCGATTATGGCGGATGTCATCAATGATTTAATTGTCAAATGTGTCAAGGAATTGGGGGCAACCGCAATTACAATTACACATGACATGGCCTCTGCGCGCAAGATCGCGGATCATATCGCGATGATTCATATGGGTAAAATCATTTGGACAGGTGCTATTGCCGAAATGGATAAATGTGATAATCCATATGTTGATCAATTTATCCATGGGCGTGCGAACGGGCCCATTACAGATGCCATACCCGCCTGATAGATTGCGTTATTATAATCAGAAGTGTAAGCAGAGATTATATCATTTATATTTTGTGACGTAACCGCTTTCATCCGCACGGCTTGTGGGTCTTTGTAATTTTGCATTTAATAAGACAGATAAAAGCATCTCGCGGCGGCGCAGACTCTCAAGGAAGTCTCGGTCCTGTTGCAACTCAATGGCTTTCATCGCAACACGTTGACGGTCAATATTGGCTTCGCTTTCATATAAATTGGCGTAAAAAGCAGGGTTTTGGAATAGTTTCTTTGTTAGAACTTCCATTTGTGCGAAATAGCTGGGGTTTGCTCCTAATAATTTTTCTGCGGATGTTGCATCAAGGCCCAATTGTTTAATCATTTCTTTCATATAATTTGTGGCTTGTGCTGTTGATTGGGCTTTTTCACCTATCAAAGCCCCGAAACTATTTGCCGTGACTGTTTTCATCGCGGATAAAGATCTGATGTTCTGGGCTTGATCAGAGTTACTATGAGGGTCAAAAGCAGAGGATTCGGATGACATCATCAGGGGTGTCATTGATAGATTATCGAATAATGCGATAACCGCTTGTTTATCATTTGTTATGGCTGAGTCTGAAAAGTCAGCATTTAGAGTCAAAGGAAGATCAAAGACCCGTGTAAAATCAACATCGCGGTTATGAAGAAGGTCCGATGTCAGGCTTAATCCTTCGCAATATCCATCAAGGAAGTTGTTATTGTCTCGTGTGACACAATATTTCTCTTTAAAATTGTCAAGAACAAGTGGAAGGGTCCGAATCGGATCGGCAGAGATAGTGCCCTCTTTCTGAGTATATCTATCCAGCAAAATTTTGCTCAATGCCATCTGGTTTTTCTTTGCGACAGCATCAGCACTTGCAATAGAGCGTGTCATTGTCCCGAATCTGCACACAGCATCGCTTGCTGTATAATTCTTTAACGTACGGACAGTTGATATTTGTAAAGCACGTAATGTATCAAGATATGTCCGGACATCTAGAAAAGCACCTAATGTCGCAATTTTCATTGTCATTGTATTGCGGTCAGAGTCCGAAATATTTTTAACCCCGCCAACATAGGTCGCATTGTAATCGTTGGATGTAAAACTGGGGCCTGCTGCGACGATATCAGGCAGAATAAGAACCGATTCCGTATCAAGTTGTCCTTGGACGATATAGGGGATTTTCGGCTTTTCTTTTTTATTGTCCTCTTGTGTTCCTGCACCTGGTTTATTTTTATGTGGGCTTAAAATATAAGGCGTTGATTTATGCGGAGTTTCCTGATTTTGAATATAGGGAATGGAATTCTTATTTTCCGGTGTTCCCTTTTCTGGTGTTCCCTGAATCCCTTGACGGCGAAGAATAGGGAGGACAGTTCCCTTTTCTTTTTTCTCTGGAATGGCGACAGGGGCGGGCGTGAAAACCGGTTGGCTTAAAATGGTTAAAGTAATCGGCGTTGACGGAAGGATCATTCTGGGGCAACAAATTTCCGTTGCATTGACAATGCTTGCTGTGAGTGCAGAACGACCAGATGCCATTTGTTCGGCAGTTCTGGTTTGTGACGCCACATACCCTTCAAGACCCGCAAAGCGTAGGGCTCCGGTTTCGCTCCCTGCAAGATTGAATGCAAGTGTGCCATATTTTCCGATATGTCCTGAAATGCGTGCAATTGATTCTTTGACGTTATATTTGAATTCGAGATGATTCGAAGGGTAATTTTTGGCAAGCCCTTTTTCATAGGGCGGAATGTCTAATGAGAATTTCAGATTTGTAAAAGAGGCATACTGTAAATTTGAAAATAGAAATTGCCCTTTTGCATCCGCTTTTGTTGTAATTGTTTGTTCAGGTCCGGTAGAAAGAGATATCTGGGAAAAGGGGTTTGCGCCGTTTCCTTCGACAGTTAATAAAGCTTTTTGATCGTCTGGAACAACGGCATAGCCAGATGCCGGACCGTTCATCATTCCAAGGCACAACAAGAGCGACCCTGCGCCAATAGCCAGAATCTCTTTTTTTGTGTTCCCAAGATTTAAACGCATTTTATTCAATGTGTTATTCCTAACGTTCTTCATATTATTAGTTTTGACGGTTCTGGATATTGTCTTGATAGGTTGCAATTTCCATTTCCAGCAAAAGCGACATCAAAATTTCTGATCGTGCAACGGTCTCGAAAATATCACGTTTTTGCATCAACCCAAAAGATTGTAGCGCAGCATATTGACGATTAACGTTGGCCGGGGAGTCCATAAGGTTCGCGTAAAACGCAGGGTCTTGATAAAGTTTCTTTGTTAGGACTTCCATTTGGGCATCATAACTTGGCGCTGTTCCCAAATATTTCTCGGCGTTCGTTGCATCCAACCCCAAAGATTTAAGGACCTCAATCATATATGTTTTTGAAGCGGTACCTCCGGCTGATTTTTGTCCAACGATTTGGTTGAAACTGTTTTCGGCAATTCCTCGTTTAGCAACGATCGCGCGTTGATTCAGATAAGTGGATTGTGTATCGGTTTCGTTGTTCTGTTTTAAAGATTGAGCATTGATCCGGCTGAAAACACTATGCGCATATAGGTTGTTGGCGAGCGCAATGATGTCTTTCTCGTCATTTGTTGAATTAGAATCTGTAAAGTCAATATCAAGTGAATTTTTGGTATCAATGGCGCGTGTATAGTTGATATCAATGTTCTGACGTGCATCTGACGGAGTACCGGTACACATGACCTTCATTCCGCCACCAAAATCCTTTGGGTCGCAATAATCCAACTGGAATTGTTTTAGGCGGGCTTTTCTGTCTGCATCTTCACCTTCTGCTGATGCTGTTTGCGCTTGTCCTAATTGTCTGTTGATCGATCGCTTCGATAGGACCAACTGTGTTGTTTTGGCTTTTGATTCTGATAGAGCAAGGCTTCTGGAGAGTGTCCCGAATTTACAGATAGTATCACTTGCCGTGTAGTTCTTGAGTGTATCGGATGAAAGTTCTTGTATCCCTCGGAGCGATGAGAGTAAATTCTGAACATCCAGAAAAACACCATAGATTACGGTTTCAAATAAAGTTACGTTGCGGTCTTCATCTGCAGAGCTTTTAAGTGCCGGTTGTAGATTTTGTGACCACCATTCATTATCCATCCAGTTTTTGTGAACTTCGAATTCCTGTTTCAAGGCGTTCTCATAGACTTCGCATGTCGAACAGGCATAGGCTGTACGTAAGAATGAGGGCAAGAGAATAAGCCCAAAAGTAAAAAGCGAGAGTATAAATATTTTTTGATTTATATGTTTCATCTTGTCCATATCCTTTATTCTCCCGTCGCCTTTGTTCTTGGAGCTGTGACATTATTTGCAATTTTCCGTGCTTCCAGTTCAACCAGAAGAGCGGCGAGCATTTCAGAACGTGCCATTGATCTGTAAGTATCGCGTTGCTGCATCAGCCCAATGCCTTGAATGGCGGCAGATGTTCTTTTCACATTCGTTTTAGAGTCCATGAGATTTGCGTAAAAAGCAGGATCTTGATAGATTTGTTTTGTCAATAAATTCATTTGGGCATTGTAACTGCTTTTAACAGCCGGAAAATCTGGGTGTGTTTTGGCTCCCAGAAAAATGTTCGCGTCTGTATCGGATATCCCTATGTATTTAAGAATGTCTTTCATATAAGTCTCCGATGCACCACTTCCTGCCATTCTCATCGCGGCAAGAGTATTATATGAATTTTGTGCTGCGGCACGACGTGCAGCAACAGATCTATATTCCATATAGAGAGATTCTCCGTTTGATTGATTAACGAATTCTTCCATACTAATTCGTTCGAGTGGTTGTTGATGCCCATAGAGGTAATGGCTTAATGCGATTAAACTTGATTCATCCTGTGTGAAACTGGAGTCTGTCAGGTCTGCGTTAAGTGTGCCCCCTTGATCCATCAATCGTGTATAGTCGATGTCACGGTCATGTTGGACATCCTTGACAGGGGTTGCTACTTGGCATGTCCCTTCCATTCCGTTATTATTTGATTTCAAGTTACAGAATCGATCAACAAATCCCTTTAGACGGGCTTCAAATTCTTGTCCCGCACCAGCGGCAGAAATAGAGCTTTTGCGCCCCAGATTTTTGGCAAGGCCAATCTCGCTCAGAGCAAGCCGGTCAGTATCTATTTTGGCTTCTGATGCGGATAAGGCCCTTGATAATGTACCAAATTTGCAGATTTGCTCTGATGGTGTGTAGGTGTGAAGGGTTTGCGCCGTTAAAATCCCCATATCTTTCAATGTATCATTAAAAATAGAGGCATCTAGAAATGTCCCCCAGAGGGTTAGACGTAGTGTTGCACTTTTTCGCGCTTCGTCAGCACCATCCTTGAAATCTGGTGTAACTGTATCTTTATAGAAAGAATTCATGACAAAATTTTTGCGATATAGATCAAACTGATCTTGTGAAATCTGACTCGGGAAGCTGGTTGTACAACAATAAAAACCTTCCTCGCAATAACTAGAAGAGCTGCATTCGCATTGATTCATCCCGGCAGAATCGGCCATGGGCGTTGGATATCCGTAAGGGCAAATACATGAAACCGGGCTCGCATTCACGCTTTTAGGAAGGCTCAGCAAAATAAGAAAGATCAGAAAGACAACAAAAACAAAGGCCATCTGTGGTTTGTTGAAAGACAAAAACATCATTCTTTTGTCCCCTTATCTTTGGTAACAGCTTGACCTTTCACGATGTACATTTCAAGTAAAGCAGATAAAACGATTTCTGATCGTCTTAGGCTTTCATAAATGTCACGATCTTGCATCAGGGCGATTCCCTCCATGGCTGTTTGTTGCCTCATCACATTCGCATTTGATTCCATAAGATTGGCATAGAAAGCGGGTGATTGATAAATCTTGCGGGTCAACAATTCCATTTGTGCGTAATAACTTGGGTTAGCGCCAAGAAACAATGTTTGGTCGGTGGCATTTAATCCAAGATATCCAAGCATTTCTTTGACGTAAGCTGTGGATGCTCCGGATCCTTCGGCTTTCATTGCCGCGATTGCAGCAAAGCTATTTTGGGCGACCGTTCTTTTGGCAGAGAGTGCGCGCAGATCCATCATTCTTTCTTTGCGAGAGTCTGACTCTTTGCTGCTTTCTCTTGAAATACCATTAAAATCAGCCTTACCAAAACTGATAGGCAGGTCATGCGCGAAGAGATTATTGGCAAGAGCCATCAAATCCTCTTCATCATCTGTTTTGGTGTTTAACCCGGTTTCTGTGAAATCGAGTTTGAGAGTCAGGGGAGCATAAAGACTTTGTGCGACATTGATATCCCGGTTCTGTCGAAGATCTTTTGTCGATTTGCAGCTATCCGGGACACCTCTGTTTGATTCATTGGGGTCACAGTAAATTGTTTTGTATTGTTCAAACCGATTTCTGTGATCAGAGGTACGTCCTGATTTTGTACCAACATCTTTTTCATAAGCCGAAGAGATTCCTTCATGTAACATTTGGCGTCGCAACATTTGAGTTGCAAGGCCCTGCTGGACAATATTTGCGCGATCGTTACTTTGTGCAAGGCTCCGCGATAGGGTCCCGAAACGGCAAATCTGATCGCTGGCCGTTTCGTTTGATACTGATCTTGATGTTTGTTTCTGGATAGAGGTCAGGGTCTGGTTGAAGGTTTGTGCATCGATAAAAGAGCCCCTTGGCCCAACCGTAACCAAAAGTGAATTTCGGGCTTCATCCGTCAATTTTTTTAAGGCCTTTTCAGCAGTCGGCCAGAGTGATTGCTTATAATAGGACTGCTGTAAATCCTCTTGTCCTGCATATAAACCTGTTCCAGAAAACATCGAGTGGATCAAGCTGGGCATATTTTGCGCACTGCAGCAGCCAACACCTGTTGTACAGGTATAGGGGGGAAGATTGTAAGACGAAAACGTACTGGCGCGTGCAAGACCAGCGCCGACAAAGAGAGAACCTATCGAAAAGGCAAACACGAAGACAAGACAAAGTCCTGTCCCCAACCAGCAAGAACGAATAAATCGAGAAATCGTATTTACTGCCGAAAGCATCAAAAAATCACACCAACACCACCAAATGAAACAACCTTCATAATCTTATCATAGACAGGGCCAGAAAGGGAAGATGAACTAAGAGTTAAAGTCTCTTTTTTAATGCGCATCAGACCAGTTCTTCGCGCATTTCACCTCAACCATCAATGGAACAGAAAACGAAACGATATTTTCCATTATTTTTTTGATTTGAAGAGCCGTTTGCGATGCAAATTCTTCTTTTACCTCCAAGACCAATTCATCATGAACCTGGAGGAGGAGCTTTGCCTGGACCTGACCTGATTTTATCTGGCGATCAACTTCGATCATCGCCATTTTTACAATATCTGCTGCTGTCCCTTGTAACGGGGCATTAATCGCTTGGCGTTCTGCAAATTGCCGTTTAGCAGGATTCTTGTCATGAATACCCGAAATCACGCATTTTCGACCAAAGAATGTTTGGACATAGCCAAGTTTATGCGCTTTTTCTTTTAATCCTGTCATAAAACGTTCCAATTCAGGAAATTTTGACAGGTAATTGCGAATATAGGCCCCGGCCTCAGACGGCGATACGCCCAATTGCTTTGAGAGTCCGAAGGCACTGATTCCGTAAATAATACCAAAATTAATAGCTTTTGCGCTTCGCCGGATTTCTGGTGTTATGTCTACAATCGGGATCCCTAGCACCTCAGATGCTGTACGCGTATGGATATCTTCATCTGTACGGAAAGAGTCTTGCAGCGCTTTTATCCCGGCCATTTCTGCAGCTAGGCGCAATTCGATCTGCGAATAATCAGCGGAAATGAGGACTGACCCTGGGGGAGCCACAAAAGCAGTCCGAATCATCCGCCCTTCTTCTGTTCTGATTGGGATATTTTGAAGATTGGGGTCCGATGAGGAGAGCCGCCCTGTATTCGTAAGCGCCATGGCAAAGGAGGTATGGACACGACCTGTTTTCGGATTGATTGAGTCTTGGAGAGCATCCGTATAAGTTGATCTTAGTTTTGATAAATGACGCCATGTCAGTATTTTTTCCACAAAAACATGACCTTGTTCCGCCAATGTTTCCAGAATATCGGCTGAAGTCGACCAGTCTCCTGTTTTTGTTTTACTGCCCCCCTCAAGTCCCATTTCGTCAAATAAAACAACCCCAAGTTGTTTCGGAGATCCAACGTTAAAAGGGTGGCCAGCTTCCTTTTGGATGTCTGCCTCTAACTTGGTTATTTTTTCCCCAAACAGTTGCGACAGTCGTTTCAGGACAGTTGGGTCAACACAGATTCCTGTTTGTTCCATATCTGCAATCACCTGGATAAGGGGGCGCTCAATATCTTCATAAACAAAAGCCATTTTTTCTGCCGCAATTCGCGGAAAAAGGGCGTCATAAAGGCGAATTGTGAAATCAGCATCCTCTGCTGCATAATCGCAAGCTTTATCAAGCGGGACAGCTGCAAAAGATATTCGTGTTTTTCCTGTTCCTGTTACATCATCATACGAAATCATACGATGTCCGAAATGAAGTTGGGCCAATTCATCAAGGCCATGCCCGTGTGAAGACCCGTCAAGGACATATGACATCAGCATTGTATCGTGAGGCTGCGAAAATTGAAGGCCTGTAAGTTGCAGCATTTGCAAGTCAAATTTGATGTTATGTCCGACTTTTACGATTCCGGGGTCTTTGCAAATCTCACGGAGACTGGCAACAACATCTTTGAGATCAGCCTGTTGCGGTTTGGTGGTGGCAGATATATCAAATAAATCAGTTCCTGCAAGGCCCCCCATTCCATGGGCAAGTGGGATATAGCAAGCCCGCCCGGGGCGTGTTGCAAGAGAAATTCCAACCAGTTCAGCGCGAGCCGGTGTCAATCCTGTCGTTTCTGTATCAATTGCCAGAACCCCAGTCTCATAAGCGTCAAGGATCCAGTCTTTTAATTTTGCTGCGGTATCAATCAACTGATAATTTGTTTGAATGATGGGTGATGCAGTATTGTCTTTCGTTTGGCTCTGGCATTCTTCTGTCGCATCTTTTTGTGCAGCGATATTATTTGTTGCTGTTGATTTTAAAGAAAGACGAGACAAGAGAGACTTGAACCCTTGTAAATCCAGAAATGCGGCAAGGCCATCTTGGGATCCGATGACCAATTGCTGCACCGGTAAAGTGACTGGAACGGTATCACACAGGGTTACCAATTTTTTCGAGATTCGCGCCAAATCTGCATTTTTTTCAAGTGTTTCGCGACGTTTGGGTTGCTTTATCTGCGATGTATTGTTTAATAAATTTTCAAGGCTGCTGTATGTATTAATCAGTTCGGATGCCGTTTTCACACCGATTCCAGGAACCCCGGGAACATTATCGGATGCATCGCCGCATAAGGCTTGGACATCAATGACCTTATCAGGCGTCACGCCAAATTTTTCAAAAACCTCGTTCGGGCCGATCATCATTTGTTTCATAGGGTCCATCAATTTGATGTCACCTCTGACCAATTGCATCAAATCTTTATCGGATGAGAGGATCGTAACTTTTATTCCTTCGATTTCTGCAAGCTTTGCATAGGTTGCAATGATATCATCGGCCTCAAAGCCTTCCATCTCCATAATTGGAAGCCCGAAGGCGATTGCGGCTTCACGCATCAAAGGAAATTGGGGAATCAGATCTTCGGGGGCGGGGGGGCGATGGGCTTTATACTCTGGATAAATATCATTCCGGAAATTCTTGCGGGCAGCATCAAAAATAACGGCAATATGGGCATCCCTGTGGGTTGAGAGAAGTTTTGAGAGCATATTGCAAAACCCCATAACCGCCCCAACAGGGGTGCCATCAGGACGCATAAGGGGGGGGAGGGCATGATATGCCCGGAAAATAAAGCCCGAGCCGTCAACAAGGAATAGTTCTTCAGTCATTTGATCCTGGATTTCTCATCCACTGCGATGTTTAGATAGTCTTTCTCTAAGTCGATGCTCGATTCTCTGCCAATTTTATCAAAATGATCGATCATCCAATTTTGGGCTGTTTTTCGCCCTGCTTCAAATAATTTTGTCAGAAGTGGCCATGATGTATCCAGTTTTGTAGCCATTCCAAAATTTTTCATCACCGTTTCAGACCGGATGGCATGCATCAAAACATCCCGATATTTTTTCCGGTATTCAGGTTTCAGCATATCCCGTTCCAATAATTTCTGTACAAATGCAATCGCACGCATTTCCTTTAACATCGCCGAGTTAAAAGTAATTTCGTTGACCCGGTCTTCAATATTCATGGCATCTTTGGGAACATCATTCCGTACAATCGAATTCACATGGACGATCAGAAGGTCAACCCCTTCTGTTTCATAAAATAAAGGCCAAAGTGATGGATTACCGACATATCCACCATCCCAATAGGATTCACCATCAATTTCAACAGCTTGGAAAACATTTGGAAGTGCAGCAGATGCGAGGACCATGTCACGGGTTAATTCGGGTGATGTAAAGATTCGTGATCCGCCTGTCCGCACATTTGTTGCAGTAATAAAAAGTTTGAAATCTTTGTTCTTTCGTAAAGCCTTAAAATCAACCATCTCATCGAGAATATCTCGAAGAGGGTTAAGGTTAAGCGGATTAAACTGATATGGGGAAATATTTTGTGCCAAGGCTGTCATCATTTGGAGAGCCGGATTTTCCGCACCGATTCCGATGCCAGATCCCATCCAATCTGGGGACATCCATTGCGGAAGGAACCCAGAAAATGGATTTTCAGTTGTAATATGACTGGCAGGACAGAAGACGGATCCTGCATCTGATACTTTTTTCCAGAATTTCTTTAAATACGCACGGGCGCCCTCTTCCCGGCCATCCATAAATCCTGCAACCATTAAAACAGCATTCATTGACCCCGCAGAGGTCGCGCTGATTCCTTCAATATCCAGCCTTCCATCCTCAAGAAGGGCATCCAGAACGCCCCATGTGAAAGCGCCATGAGACCCGCCGCCCTGAAGAGCCATGTTAATTCTTTTCATTTTTAGTTTTTCGGACGGAATAATCTTATGTGGCATTTCACGAGCTTACGGTGCTTTGACTCACTTTTCCAGTGTGAACTTGATTTTTCCGTAAAGAGTTTTATATTCAAAGGATTGGAAATGCCTTTTTGGATTTCCGCGTTGATTTTAACTTGCTCAATTGAGGAGTTTTAGCATGACAACACAGCGTATTTCTTTATTTGATTCACCTCTCTTCTTAGGATTTGACCAATTCGAACGGACATTGGATCGCATCAAGAAAACCACAAACGAGGGCTATCCGCCCTATAATATAGAACAAGTTGGCGAGGATGGGTTAAGAATCACCCTTGCCGTTGCCGGGTTCACGATGCAGGATCTTGACGTTGAAGTTGAACAAAATAACCTGACGATTCGTGGCAAACAAAATGATGGGGATGATGGGCACGTTTATCTCCACCGCGGGATCGCCGCCCGACAATTCCAGAAATCGTTTATCTTGGCGGATGGAATCGAAATACTGGGAGCGACATTGGACAATGGACTGTTACACATTGATATGAAGCGGATTATTCCCGAATCAAATGCACGTAAGATAGAGATAACGTCCGCTTCAAAAGCTGTTACCTTCAATCAATCTCCGCTCCAAACGACCGAAAAAGGGCCCTTTAAAGCCATAGAAATGGACAGGTCCTAAATTTTTTAACCTTTTTTACTCTTTTTTGCTGAAATGTGATATTCTAATCAGGATAATAGGGTTGTGAGGCATCAAATGGATATTAAGACAGCGACTCAAAAAGACACCTTGTTGCGCAGAATTTCCGAGCAGGATTTTTTGACTTTGGGTACCGGGCATATCGCTTATATCAAGCCTGTTAAGGTGATGGATAAACAGGCTTATGCGCTTCATGCGGCAGATGGGACGCCTTTAACCTTGACGGATTCGTCTGAGTCTGCCTTGGCTCTTGCCTTTCAGAACGATTTAGATACCGTCACATTGCAGTAATATAATGCCTCTTCTTACCCCTAAATGCACTGGTAAATCGACTGGCCGACACTATGTCAATATAGTATTCTATTTTTAGCTGTTGAATCACTTCTCTCTTGCAAGTTTTGATAGATCTTTTAGAACCTGGTTATGGTTGCAAAAATCCGTACAGTTGCCTTTCGGGGGATTGATGTCCTGGACATTGATGTCGAGGTACAAATCGCCAATGGGTTGCCCGCCTTTAACATTGTCGGGCTTCCCGATAAGGCTGTCGGCGAAAGTAAGGAACGTGTCCGGGCCGCGTTGCATGCCATGGGGTTGGCACTTCCCCCCAAACGTCTGACCGTGAATCTGGCCCCTGCCGATGTCACCAAAGAAGGATCTCATTATGATTTGCCGATCGCGCTGGGCCTCCTTTCGGCGATGGAGGTCCTTCCCCAGGACGCAATTGATGGGTACATGGCACTGGGGGAGTTAGGGTTGGATGGAACGCTTCGGACTGTGACAGGTGTTCTTCCCTCTGCAATACAAGCTGAAGTCAATGGGTGTGGTTTGATATGCCCTTACGAATCGGGGCCAGAGGCAGCATGGGCAGGGGACCTGGATATTCTTGCCCCCAAACATTTGCTGCAATTGATAAACCATTTTAAGGGGGTTCAGGTTTTATCCCGACCTGTTGCGTGTCTTCCTGATTCGCCGCCTTCAACACAACGTGATCTGGGTATGGTAAAGGGCCAAGAAACTGCTAAACGTGCTTTAGAAATTACAGCTGCTGGTGGGCATAATCTGTTGATGATCGGTCCCCCAGGGTCGGGAAAATCAATGCTGGCATCTTGTCTGCCTTCTTTAATGCCACCCTTGACACCCAAAGAAGCCTTGGAAACATCAATTATTCATTCTCTGGCGGGCTCTTTGCCCGAAGGGGGATTGCTGCGCCATCGCCCGTACCGTGATCCACACCATTCCGCTTCCCAACCTGCGTTGATTGGGGGTGGTCATCGGGCAAAACCAGGCGAAATTTCTCTGGCGCATAACGGGGTATTGTTTTTGGATGAACTCCCTGAATTCCAGAAGGCAACGCTCGAATCTCTTCGGCAGCCTCTGGAAACGGGTGAAACTCTTGTGGCGCGGGTCAATTACCATGTGACCTATCCGGCCCGGTTCCAGTTGATTGCTGCCATGAATCCCTGCCGTTGTGGTTATTTTGGCCAACCGGATGACGAATGCACCAAGGCGCCAAGATGTGCCGAAGATTACCAGTCCAAACTCTCTGGCCCGTTACTCGACCGGATTGATTTACAGGTTGATGTGCCGCCTCTGTCGGTTGATGAGTTAAGTTCGAAACCGGAGGGAGAAAGTTCAGAAATTGTTGCTGCTCGGGTATTGAGGGCTCGGGATGTTCAGGTCGCGCGGTTTGTGGCTTTGGGGGCATCAGATAAAATGAAACTGAACGCGAATGCTGAAGGTAAGATTCTGGAAGAAATTTGTAAAATGGACGAGGCCGCAGAAACATTGATGAAAAATGCAGCGGCAAGGTTCAAATTATCGGCGCGTAGTTGGTTTAGGATGTTAAAGGTATCGCGTACCATTGCCGATTTGGATAGGGGCGGGGGAGAAATTAACCAACGCCATGTCGCAGAAGCCTTGAGTTACAGAAGGTTGCGGTTGCAGGACTTATAGAAGTTTCCGGCGCGCCTAAAAAACTTAAAAAATCCTTAAATAAACTGTTGACTCTTTCGCCATAAAAAGATTATAGTCCGCGAACTTGTTTTGGATGCGCTGGTCGTAAATCCGTCAGACATATTGTTTATTCAAGGGTTTGAAAGATTTAAACGCAGTACTAAAAATCCCGTAAAGGGGTATCCGTGTAAGATAAAATAAGTCAAAAAGATGAAAACTTCTTGACTCTTATCTTTGGTCGCGCTACGACCCACGTTATCCACAACATTATTAATGATGAAAAGGAATAAGGGCACAAGAATATGCCAACAATTCAACAGCTTATCCGTAACCCGCGGGAAAAACAGGTCGTTCGCAAGAAAAACAGGGCTCTGAAACAGAACCCTCAAGTGCGTGGCGTCTGTACGCGTGTTTACACAACAACTCCTAAAAAACCAAACTCCGCTTTGCGTAAGGTTGCAAAAGTTCGTCTCACCACTGGGTCTGAGGTTATTTGCTACATTCGTGGTGAGGGGCATAACCTGCAAGAGCACTCTGTTGTTCTTGTTCATGGTGGTCGTGTAAAAGACTTGCCAGGGGTTCGTTACCGCATTATTCGCGGTGCTTTGGATACTCAAGGTGTTAAAGATCGTAAGCAGTCGCGTTCCCATTACGGCGCGAAAAAGCCTAAATAGTTTAAGTTATTTTTTGAGGAGAGACTAAATGTCCCGTCGTCACAGTGCTAAAAAACGTGAGATTCTTCCGGATCCAAGATTCGGTGATTTGGTGTTGTCAAAATTTATCAACATCATTATGACTCGCGGTAAAAAATCCGTTGCTGAAAGTATCGTTTATGATGCGATTGCGATGCTTGATAAAAAGGCAGCGAATGACCTGGATCTGAATCCAGATGCTGCTAAAAAAAGCCAGGGTTTGGCTATTATGCTTCTGGCTTTGAAAAAGATTGGTCCTCAAATCGAGGTTAAATCCCGTCGTGTTGGTGGGGCTAACTATCAGGTTCCGATCGAGGTTAAGGCGGATCGTGCGATTGCTTTGGCGATGCGCTGGTTGCGTGATTATGCGCGTGGTCGTGGTGAAAATACGATGGCTGAGCGTTTAGCGGCTGAGGCTTATGAGGCGGCGAATGATCGTGGTGCGGCTATCAAGAAGCGCGATGATACGCATAAAATGGCTGAAGCAAACCGTGCGTTTGCGCATTACCGTTTCTAGGATACTGGATTTATAGAAGTTAAAGCTTAAGGATTTAAAATGGCACGCGAAATTGATCTTCAGTACTATCGGAACTTCGGTATCATGGCTCACATTGATGCTGGGAAAACTACGACCACTGAGCGCGTTCTCTACTATACAGGAAAGTCCCATAAAATCGGCGAAGTACATGATGGTGCGGCTACGATGGATTGGATGGAGCAAGAGCAAGAGCGTGGGATTACCATTACCTCTGCTGCAACGACCTGTATGTGGACTGGTCCTGCGGATGGTGTTGCTCCTGGTCAGAAAATCCGTATGAACATTATTGATACTCCAGGTCACGTGGACTTTACCATTGAGGTGGAGCGTTCCTTGCGTGTTCTGGATGGTGCTGTATGCCTGCTTGATTCTAACCAAGGTGTTGAGCCTCAGACTGAAACTGTATGGCGTCAGGGTGATAAATATCATGTGCCACGTATCATTTTTTCCAACAAAATGGACAAAATTGGTGCGAACTTCTATCAGTGCGTGGATGATGTGGATAAACGTTTGGGTGCGAACCCGCTGGTTATCAATCTTCCAATCGGTGCTGAGTCAGACTTTGCCGGCGTCGTTGATTTGATCAAGATGAAAGCTATCACATGGGACTCCGATAATCTTGGGGCTACTTTCAAAGAAAGCGAAATTCCTGCTGATATGAAAGCTGATGCGGATAAGTGGCGTGCAAAATTGGTTGAAATGGCTTGTGAAATGGAAGATCAGGCTATGGAAGACTATTTGGAAGGGAAAGAAATCGACATCGTGACTTTGAAACGGTGTATTCGTAAGGGAACGCTCGCCTCTAAATTTGTACCAATGCTTTGTGGTTCTTCCTTTAAAAACAAAGGCGTTCAAACCATGCTCGATGCTGTGGTTGATTTCTTGCCAAGCCCTTTGGATATCGGTGCTGTTAAAGGTAAAAAAGTTGACTCTGACGAAGATGATTCTCGGGGGGCAAGTGATACAGAGCCATTTTCGGCTTTGGCTTTTAAAATCATGAATGACCCGTTTGTCGGAACATTGACATTCGCGCGTGTTTACTCTGGTAAACTTGAGTCTGGTTCTTATGTGATTAACTCTGTCAAGGATAAAAAAGAACGTATTGGTCGTATGCTTCAGATGCATGCTAATAACCGCGAAGAAATCAAAGAGGCTCTTGCGGGTGATATCGTGGCATTGGTCGGTCTGAAAGATACAACCACAGGCGATACTTTGTGCGATCCTGACAAGCCAATCGTCCTTGAGCGCATGGAATTTCCTGAGCCTGTGATTGAAATCGCTGTTGAGCCAAAAACAAAGGCTGACCAAGAGAGAATGGGGCTCGCTTTGCAGCGTTTGGCTGCTGAAGATCCATCCTTCCGTGTATCGGTTGACCATGAATCCGGTCAAACAATCATGAAGGGAATGGGTGAGCTGCACCTTGAAATTCTTGTTGATCGTATGAAGCGTGAGTTCAAGGTTGAGGCCAATATTGGTGCTCCTCAAGTGGCGTATCGTGAAACGATCACAAAGCCTGTTGAGATTGACTATGTTCATAAGAAACAATCTGGCGGTTCGGGTCAATATGCGCGTGTTGTCATGGTATTTGAACCAAACGAAGCGGGTGCTGGCTATGAGTTCAAATCTGAAATCGTTGGTGGATCTATTCCTAAAGAATATATTCCGGGTGTCGAAAAAGGTTTGAATGCATCACAAAGCACTGGGGTGATTGCTGGATTCCCTGTGGTTGATTTCCGTGTCCGGTTGATTGATGGTGCTTATCACGATGTTGACTCCTCTGCTCTTGCGTTTGAGATCGCTGCACGTGCAGCGTTTAAAGAGGGAATGCAGAAAGCTGGTCCTCAACTTCTGGAGCCTATCATGAAGGTAGAAGTGGTGACTCCTGAAGAATATATGGGGGATGTTATTGGTGACCTGAACAGCCGCCGTGGTCAAATTGCCAACATGTCCGATCGTGGAAATGCAAAAGTCATTGCAGCGATGGTGCCATTGTCCAGCATGTTCGGTTATATCAACAATTTGCGTGGAATGTCACAAGGTCGTGCGCAGTACTCGATGGTGTTTGATCACTATGAGCCAGTGCCACCAAACGTAGTTGAAGAAGTGAAAAAGAAATTAGCAGCTTAATTTATTGAAGATTTAGAAAGAGGAAATATCATGTCCAAAGAGAAGTTTTTACGCGACAAGCCACATTGTAACATTGGGACGATTGGTCACGTTGACCATGGTAAGACGACACTGACAGCGGCGATCACGAGTGTGTTGGCGCAGGCTGGTGGAGCGACTGCTATGGCGTAT
>JAEUKP010000021.1 GCA_016794145.1 Alphaproteobacteria bacterium
GTCGCATCCACAGATCCTGCGCCATCCCCCTGGAAGTTCACAGCCACAGTTCCCGATACGCTCTCCCGTCCGTCTCCTGCAATCCCTGTCTCATCCAGTGTCGCTTCCGCGTTCACTACAATCGGTTGGTAATCTACGTCCCGCACCTCAAGGGTAAACCGGCCAATCGAGGAGTCACCATCACCATCAACAATGACATAGCTAAAGCTATCTACTCCAATGCCTGCATTCGCAGATGTGTAGCTATATGCCCCGTTCGCACTGATCTGAAGTGTTCCATATACACCAAGAATCGTCAAAACACCCGTTGCTGGAACTGGATAATCCTGACCGTTGAAGGAGACTGTTTTCAATGCCCCCAATCCATCTGCGCCCGGATCATCATTTGTAAGGATATTACCTGAAACAGATTGTTGATTTTCAAGAAGGAAGTTTGAATCGTCAACAGCAACCGGTCCATCATCACGAATCTGAATGGTGATAGATGTATTAATTTGATCCCCATCTCTATCTGTTGCCGTGACACCAAAAGAAAGCCCGAGAGAATCATTGGGATCATTCGAATTAGCATGATCAATATTTTTTAATTGTGTAAATGTATAAGCGCCTGTTGATGCATTAAGCGTCAAAGTGAAGACAGGAGCACCATTTGCAAGACCCGTGTAGGTATTTCCAGACAAGGAGACAAGAACAGGAACACCACCTGATGTGATCGGATAATCAGACTGGAAAGACGTATTAAGTGCAACAGTCCCAGGACCATCTATTCCGTAATCAATTACAACTGCCCCTGAAACAGATGGAATATTTGTTTCATCAACAAAAGCTGTTCCACCATTAGATGTAGGGATATCATTGGGGGCCGCAGATACAGACCCTGCGACATACGGAATTGTGGAAATTTGTGGAGCCCCATAATTAAGGGCAGTCGGAGAAATCGGTCCAATCGCATTCGCATCGCTGAACGGAGCACCATCAATTGAGCTCCCAAATCCATACCCACGACTAGAACCAGAGACCCGAGCCGCACCTTCGCCACCGGCAGCAGGCTCTATATTTGCGACATCAACCGAACTAGGCTGCGCAGCCTTTGCAACATCCCTTGCCCCAGAGGCCGCAGATTTTTCTTCGCCGGCAGCAGGCTCAACATCAGATACAGATTCGCGAAGCCCGGATTGTGGAGCTGACGCAACAACAGATTCAGCAGTATTCGGAATTTCGACAAGCTTACAAGACGTGAGCAGCTCGTTTGAATCAATCGTTGCCCCATCAGCAAGAGTCATAGCAGGAGGAAGATCGGAATGAACAGCTATGAAATAGTTATTCAAGACAAGGACGCCACCGTCCTTAAATGTCAACAAAAGATTGGGACCTGATTGAGCCGCATTAACATTATCCAAGGAAAAATTGAGTTTATATTCATGCCCCGATTCGATATTTTTTGTAAGAATCTGACCAGCCTTTGGCTCATCAAGAATCATAAGACCATCGGCCTGGGCACCCACAAAATCAACGGTTCCTTTTTCTGCCAATTGATCACGCAACTGATCTGGGTAAATGATTGTGTTATCAGAAAGCTGAATAACGGTATCACGGCCACATGATTTCACAGAATCTGCCAATTCATTAAAATCAGCAATAGCTACTTTTGATCCGTCACGGAAAGAAATTTCCAGCTCCCCCTTAGGGGTCAGTCTCATAGATGAGATTGAATCCTGCGCAAACGCTAACGTATTAATTTGCCCTGGCTGAAGATGTAAAGGGATATCGAATAATTTGTTGGCATTTGTTGACCCAACATTATTTGTATTTGTATCTTTTGGCATTTGTACATCTCCCTCAGGTTAGAAGCTCTTGCCATACAGACTCTCAAAAAGAATCCGTGTATGGCTCACAGTTATTTCGAAAACTGGAATTGGCTGAATATATACTATATTTCCGCACACCGGTCAATCATTATGTTAATATTTTCTTAAGAGGGTACAGTATACAATCACCCACCCCGTTATTCAATGATATTCGTATATACAGCCTTGAATTATCGTCTGTACCAATGACCTCGCCATCAGGATCAAATAAAGGCCGTGCATCCTTATCATTAATCTTGCTTTTTTTCCTTTATTCAGATACGGTAATCTCATGATCTCGGTACAATCCTTGTGCCACACGGACAAACCGTGCGGTAGGAGGGTGATGTACCGAGGTCTTTTGTTATCGGCCCGATACTTTTATCGCCCCGGCAATCCCCCCTAATTAAAACCATCATCACTGAAACTATAAATTAAATTGTATGTATTCTTTAGAGTACGGAAACCTCTGCAAGCCTATACTTAAGAATAAGTGTGGAAAATGGAGTCTACTATGGGGCATACAGTAAAATCAGACCGTCTTATTTCAACCCTGCAAAAAGAGCTGTTAGAAGCAAAGCAGACCGCCAGGCACTGGGAGCTTCTTGCGACAACAGATGATCTAACCGGACTCCATAACCGCCGCATGCTGCATAATGTTGATCAAAAGATTTCAGAGCGCCGGGATGGAAGCAAAACGACTGAATTAACCCTCCTCTTTATTGATCTTGATGATTTCGGCAAATTGAATAAAAAATTCGGCGATGATGTTGGCGACGAAGCCTTGCGCCTTCTGGGGAAAACCATTCGTAAAAACATTCGTGAAAGCGATATTGCCATTCGCAAGGGGGGCGATGAATTTGTGATTATTCTCATGGGAAGCACCCCAGAAATGGCATCTGCTACAGTTGTAAAACGATTGCAACTTATGCTTGACGGAGAGCTTTCCTTAAAAGTTGGCGATACGGATATCCCGATTCGTGGAAGCATTGGAGTTTTTGCATATGACCAGAATATCACCCCGTTTGAAAATCTAAAACAGGCGGATGAACTTATGAGAACCCAAAAACAAGCGCGTAAAGCAACCCTAATTCCACAAAATGTCCCACATATCTCGCTTATAACCACACCCAGACAAAGCTTATAGACTTGATGAAATAGTCATTTTATCATAAGGACATCATTCACAGTGATGCGCTTATGAGGAATGCAATTTTGAAAGTCAGCAAAACAAATGCAATGATGGTTGCCCTGAAACAAGAATTGATCCGGGCACAAGAAGCCGCAAGACAGTGGGAAATTCTTGCAACAACAGATGATCTGACAGGGCTGCATAACCGCCGCATGCTGTACGAGCTTGATAAAAAAATTGGAGACCGCCGGAACCCAAAGATTGAACGCGAAGTCTCAATCCTTTTTATTGATCTTGATGATTTTGGAAAAATTAATAAAGACTATGGTGATGATGTAGGGGATGAGGCCCTACGGCTTGTTGGACAAACGATCCGCCAGAATATTCGTTGTGATGATATTGCCATTCGCAAGGGGGGCGATGAATTTGTAATTATCTTGATTGGATCAACCCCTGATTTAACAAATGAAAGCGTTATCAACCGCTTAAACACCATGCTTAATGGCGGAATTTATGTTTCCCACCAAAATTTAAGTATTCCGATACGCGGAAGCATGGGGGTTTACCACTATGACGAAAATCTGATGCCATTCGAGAATTTGAAACGTGCAGATGCGCAAATGCGGGCCAAGAAGAAAATCCGTAAAGAATCCGCTATCATCAAACCGCCGCTTTCAGCGGGAACAGATACAGATGATGTCCCCAGATAGATTTGCGAAACACCTTAAAGCCGCATTTACAGACAAGCTCTGGAGAAAGAAGATCCACAAGAAATCAAATTATCCAAAGCAAAGAGGTGAAAACAAGATGAAAATCAGATAACGAAAAGATATAGCTCAAACAAATAAAAGTGTTCTATACAGAAACCCTTTTCTATGCGACCTTTTCATTCGCTTTGTCCTGCGCGAGTAAGGTTTCAACATGACGCCGCATATCTAATAACTCTTCCAGAACAGACTTTAAAACAAGGACATGATCCGGATCTTCTTCCACAGAAATAACCTGCGGGAGAGGGCCCTCTACCTTGGGAAGACTTTCTCCATACGCTTTAGAGGCTTGAACAGGCTTTTGTTGCCCCCTTTGCTCCGCCAAAACCTGTGTTTTAGATACCCCTTTCAAGAGTTTTTGAACCCCCTTAATTGTGTATCCCTCGGCATAAAGAAGTGTATGAATCTTTTTCAGCAAAGCAACATCTTCAGGGCGATAGTAACGGCGACCGCCGCCGCGTTTCAATGGCTTGACTTGGGTGAACTTTGTTTCCCAAAAACGAAGAACATGCTGCTGAACACCAAGATCTTCCGCAACCTCACTAATGGTGCGGAAAGCAGATTCAGCTTTTGTCGGCAATTGAAGATCAGTCATCTGCAAACTCGTCATCTTTGTGATTGATATCAGAAGGCGCAATACCATTCATGGCGTCTTTAAGGACATGCGAAGCTTTAAATACTAATACCTTGCGCGGTGTAATGGGAACCTCAACTCCTGTTTTAGGATTGCGCCCTACCCTTTCGCCTTTTTGACGTAGGCCAAAACTTCCAAACGAGGAAATTTTCACAGTTTTTCCAGCGATCAACGCCTCGGTAATCTCGCCAAGAACCTGCTCAACCAAAGTCGAGGATTCATTGCGAGACAAGCCCAATTCATTATAAATGGCTTCAGCCAGATCGGCGCGGGTAACAGTACGATTACTCAATTGATGCCCCTGAAATTGTTGATAATAAAGGGGAGTTTAATCTTTCTTCCAAGAACGGTCAATATTTTGAAGATAACGATCCACAGGCTATTACCTCATAGTCTTCGCCGAAGGGTTAGGAAATCTGTAAAACGCATTATAATTCAGGTAAAAAGTAATCTTTTTTGCTCTATCCCCTTGACCTTTCGGGGAAATAAGTGAATCTTCTTTCCACAATAAACTTTTAAATTCAGGATGCAAAAACCATGCCCCAAATTCTTGTACCAGCCCTCGGTGAGTCAGTTAGTGAAGCAACTGTTGCAAAATGGTTAAAAAAAGAAGGCGATACCGTGACCCTTGATGAACCCATCGTAGAATTGGAAACGGACAAGGTTACACTCGAAGTAAACGCGCCATCTGCTGGTGTTATTGTAAAAATTTTAAAAACCACAGGTGCCGCAGTCAAGGTTGGCGAAATTCTTGGTGATATTTCGGCCCTGGGTGCTGGAACAGCTGCAGCAGCTGGGACGACCGCCCCTGCATCGGCAACTCCACCCCCCTCTCCTACCGTCCCAGTATCCGCTCCATCTATTGAAAAACTGGCTCCTTCCGTCCAAAAAATGACAGCGGATCATCACATCGACCCTGCGGATATCACCGGAACAGGAAAGGATGGTCGCATAACCAAAGGCGATGTTATCCAACACCTTGACTCTCC
>JAEUKP010000014.1 GCA_016794145.1 Alphaproteobacteria bacterium
CAGGGATTCCTCCCTCCGCCTGCTTCAATATCTGCATAATCTGATGTTCGTTAAATCGGCTCGTCTTCATAGATATTCTCCTCTTCCTTCTTTACGAGAATTTTCTACTTCTAAACTCCCTTAATTTATGGGGGGATTACCGTCAGAGAAATATTGGCATTTCTTGGATCAATTGCAGTATTATTATTCTGCTGTTCTGCTACATCATCTGACTTGGCTGCACCGAAGGATGCTGGCGAAATCTGCTTCGTCAGATAGAAAAGGATAACAGGGCTTATTTCAGATCTTCGAGAAACCATACGCCGATATTATTACAAAATTCCCGGCTATTATTCGCGTGACATGTATTAAGCTTACTTTAAAAAGTGCCAGAATTTTCGGTGCTTTTCCTAGGTTAGGGTCATTTTATAATCAGGAGAAATAATCAACATTCACTGTATTTTCCGAGATAAACCGCGATTGCCCCTGAGAACTTTTATCGATAGACTACATCCACCGCCATTTACAAAAAATCAATTTGAGGCTTATTTGTTGTGCTATGAAGCTTCTTTCAAATACTTCATCAGACTATTTAGCAGGTTTGATTGATCAATCGGTTTGGAAATAAAATCATTCATCCCAGATTCAATACAGTTGTTTTTGTCCTTAAACGTTGCATGAGCCGTCATTCCAATGATCGGAGTAAGTGGTAAATTCAATTGTTTTTCTAATTCACGAATCTTTAAGGTTGCAGTTAAGCCATCCATTTTGGGCATCTGTAGATCCATCAAAATCACTTTATACCGATCATTCTTGAATTTATCTAATGCCTCAATCCCATTTCTGGCAACATCATATTTAATACCAAATTCATCCAAAATATATCCAATAACAACAACATTCCCTTCATAGTCTTCAACCATTAATACCTTCTGATCATCATCAGGTTTAAGAGATTTCAGATTTGCCTCAATATGCCCTGCATATCTCCTTTTTTCTAATATTCTGTTTTCAACCACTTCATCAGGATTCAATATCTTAATAGGAATTTCTAATGCAAAAGTACTTCCCTCGCCTACCTTGCTATCAACCGTCAAAGCTCCGCCCATCATCTGGGCCAAGGATCTCGAGATCGGAAGACCTAAACCCGTCCCTCCGAACCTTTTGGAGATCGTATCATCCACCTGTTTAAATTTATCGAATATAATTTCATGGTAGAGAGGAGAAATTCCTATTCCTGTATCAATCACTTTGATTGATAAAACAGCAGAGGCATTTTCTGGAACAAAACAATCCAGCTTTGATAAAATAGAAACACCCCCCTTTTCGGTAAATTTGATCGCATTTCCAACAAGATTAATTAAGATTTGTCTTAGTCGTATTTGATCACCCTCAAAAACAAGATGGGCAATATTGCTGTGATCGGCTTTAAATTCAATATTCTTTTCAATCGCCTGAACCGACATAATCGAAACAACTTCAGCGAGAAGTGTATCTAATTGAATTTTATTCTTCTCAAGCGTAATCTCACCACTATCTATTCTTGAAAAATCAAGAACATCATTAATTAAATCTTTCAGGGTTGTCGTACTTGTAATAAGCGTTTTGATTAAGCTGTTTTGTTTTTCATCAAATTTATTGGATTGCCGTTCCAGAATTTCTGCGATTCCACTAACGGTTGTTAGAGGTGTTCTGATTTCATGGCTCATATGCGCCAAAAATTCCATTTTTGCTTTACTGGATCCTTCGGCCTCCTCCATTTCTTTTTTCAAACGCTCTTCCATTTGTTTCTGGGCAGTGATGTCAGAGTGGGATCCTATTAATTTGATAGGTTTCCCCGCCGATCCAAAAATCCCCCCTCCTCTTGCACAGACCCAAATCCAATATCCATTCGCATGTTTGACCCTGAATATATTCGTGTACTCTGACGTTAGACCATTTACGAAGTGATCAAGATTCTGTTTAAAGGCCGTGATATCATCCGGATGAATCAAATCCAAAAGGTTTAATCCATCCATATAAGCGGCAAGCCCAATAAGAGGGCCATCATAATCATTTTTATCATAACCGCACATTTTGAAGATTTGTGAGGAAAGGAATATTGTTTTATTCCCAATATCCCAATCAAAAATACCATCATTAACCGCTTTGATAGCAAGCTTGTGTCGATCATCTATGTTTCTAAGCCGTTCGCTATCCAGAAAGAACTTCTTCTGCTCTTGAAATAAAACCCAGTTCATCAACATAATCAAAGCGCAGGCCCCGAAAAGCGATAAAACCATGTTCTGTCCATATTCGGCCCTTTTTTCATTTGCCGCAGATATTCTTTCCTTTAAAAGCAGGTTTTCTTTTTCTAGGAAGGAAAAAATAAGACTTGATAATCTCTCATGCAGCAAGTCAACAGTATCTAATCCACTAATAAATCTATCCAACTGCGTTTGGTCATAAGATCTATGCATATCTTTATAAGCATCTTTTCGTTCAGTGAGGTAACTTACATATTGTAATGAAAAGTCATGGATTTCATCAGCCTTACGATTTTGTTCTGGATTATCGTTTGTTAATTCAACAAGTTTTCGGACTGAAATCAAAAGATCATCTTGATTATTCTTAAACTGCGTCAGGAACCTTGAATCTCCGGTTAATAAATAACCCCGCTGATCTGCTAATACGGCCTCTTGCTCGGTCATCGTAATGTAAACTTGGGAAATCACAATTTTTGAATGATCCACCCAGGCATTCAAACGGCGAACCTCGTCCCGCGCCGATATCAAAAAAATATAAACGTAGACAATACAGGAAACAACAAAAACTGCCGAGGCAAGAAATAGGCTTGTTGTATTCTTTTTAAACATATCCACCCTGCTCTTTTGACTATAGCTCAACATATCAATTGTTTGCAGAAAACACAACAAATCGATAAAGACAAAACAGCCGCCAACGGGGATTGGCGACTGTTTGACACTAATGCTTCTGATCTTAAGACGCTTAATTCAATCTGCTTATTTTGGTTAGACAGGTGGCTTCTTTCCCCTAAAAACATTAAGCAGAGTTGAAACCAGGAATAAAACTATAAAAATCACGAAAAGTATCTGCGCGAAATCAGCGGACACAGCAGCAACGCTGCCAAATCCAAAAAACCCCGCAACCAACGCAAGAACAAGGAAAGTAAGGGCCCAATTTAACATTTTTTTCTCCTTTTAACTGGATTCATCTATCTGCAAACTCTGGAAATGAGATTTTGTCCCCTCATGTTCATTGAAATAAAAAATGGAACAAAATAAAAACTCTCAGTGTCCGTTCAAAAACTTTTGTCACATTTCTGCGGTTTTTGTCATCCTCCGCCAAGTGGGGATTTTGCGAAAGCAAAACGAAACGCGTGCGGGGGATCCAGTGAATAGGTGCGGCAAAGCCGCACACATCAAGGAACAAATGGGAATAGAATTCTGGATTGCCCCAAATCTTTTACAATTTTTACGCATTGCCTTCGGTGCCGCAAACAATAGATATACAAGATATCGGTGTCTAATTTAAACAAATGCTAAAGCCGCAGAAGTCAAAACAATCGATACAAAAATGTACCCCATAAATGTAAAAAGGCCATCTTTTAAAATTCCACCCAAGGAAAATAAAAGAATTGGTATCATCAGTAAAGTTGGAACAAAAGGAATAAATCCAATCAGAATGGTTGCAATTGAAAAAATCAATCCCAATGCCGCAACAATCCGAGAGGAAAACGCACCGTTAAAAGATTGGAGTCTATTTTCTTTTGAATACTCATTCACTCTTTTAAGGCATTGATTCAAAAAATTACAAACTTTTAGAATAATTTTGGGTTTAACTTTTATGTTGGAAATTGATTTCGGTAGATTAGCCGACTGTGAACTAACTATAATCCCCAAATACAAAACTGACATAACAATGCCGACAATCGCTGGAACTCCTGGCAAAGCACCAACAGGCAAAATAAGCACCACAGCTAAGGACGCAATCAAAACAGGGTATCCATCATTTTCTGTTGCAATATCATAAATATGTCCAACAGTGATATTTTTTGATTTTGCGGATTTTGCCCTCTGCAAAAGAGACTGAATTAAATGACTTTTGATATCAGGCAAATTATGATGAGAATTTAGAGGATCGTAAGTCATGGATTCTCTCCTGCCTTTGTTTTATGATCACTGCGGAATCTCCTCCCCTGCCAAATCAATAAAATCCGGCAGGGTTCTGAATTATTTGAAGCCTGCATGAGATTGTTTTAGTGGGTCTTAATATCAACCCTGTCAATAAGGCCAATATGTCCTTCAACTTGCTGTTTTATGGATGGAAGAGACATCAAAAGTTCTGCCAGCTTTTCTGAGTAAGCATCATAGTCCATGACCTTATCAGAAAAATTGGCCTCAATCACCAATACATCCTGGCACAAAGTAGGATTTTGACGGTTATATTCTCTTTTTACATACATGTCGGCAACAAGAGGATTATAAACTGTACAAATGTTTTGACTGATAACATCGTATTGTGTTGAAAGGTTCATTTTTTGATCTCCTTTTTATATGAATCGCCATTTCTCATGGCATATGATCAACATATCTTCCTTTCATTGAGATCAGATTTCAGAATTGTTTCAAACCCGAAATAGTTTGTATCTTTTTTGTAACAGCAAAAATCGGGAACAAAAACTCTGATTGCTTGTTTGTGTTGCAGTAATCAAAAAAACTTAATCATCAATACTGATCATTAATATCATGATCATCAATCAAGGAGCAAAAAGATGACAAAAGAATCTATTAATCATGCAAACAAAAAAACAAATTTTTCTTTAGTCCAATCGCCTTTACAAAATGATCGTAGATCATTTTTGGCATTAACCCTGACAACGGTAACATTATTGGGTTCTGCTTTTATCCCCTTCTCTGCGAATGCAGATACAGTTACAAAAACAACAATTGTTGAAAGCAAAGACATACCCAATGTCAATAAAATTGATTTCATGTCATTCGATGTAAACCATGATGGTCGTCTTAGTATACGTGAAGTCGGTGACGTTCTATTCGGAGCCTTCGATACGGATAAAAACGGCGCGATAGATAATATCGAATACGATAAAAACAGTGTTTATACAGTTATTCCTATGGAATCAACGACACTTACGTTTGTTGACTATGATGATGATGGTCATTCTGATGTTTATACTGTCAGCAAAGATGAATTTTTGGAAAGATCAAATCTGATGCGATTCGATAAAGATATGGACGGACTGTCCCCTCGAGATTTTATGGGATCAGAAGTCAAGGAAATGGATCTCAATCATAATAATTTGATTGAAAAGGATGAGTGGCAGAGAAAATATGCGCTCATTGTAAAGCCGAAATCCTCTATCGGGAAACGCTATAACCACTAGATTCTGGATGTAGAAAGAGACCCCATTGACCGGGTCTCTTTCCCGGCTTCACAATGTCTTTTAGTCCCCTTAGAAAACAGGAGGAAAAAATGTTCAGATCTCCGCCATTCAATAAAGACAGAACCCCTAGATATATCTATCTTCATAGGCTTGAAAAAATTTATGATAATCGCCCTGCCTTTCTTGCTGCGGATTTAAGTATTCCGGTTAAACGAAAGTTATTCCTACTCAAAAGATGGAGAGATGAAAGAATTCTTTTTCTTTATGAGTCTTGTAGGGAATCAGATTTTCTTAAAGATGCGCTCCTAGAAAAATTAAATCTTCTAATCAAAACTTTTAAGAAAAACCAAACCCCGTTCCATTTAATAAACTTTCAACATAAAAAGTTTTTGGAACAAAGAAGATTCAGAAAAGTAAGTCGAGTAAGTTCAAAACAAAAATTTAATTCAAAGAAAGACGGAGAATAAAATGAATACAAAAGGAATGAAATTTGCAGTTATGGCGGTAGTTGTTTTATCTATGACTGCTTGTTCAAACATGAAAAACCGTGATCAACGTATGTTATCCGGTGCGGCAATTGGGACGGGCGTCGGGGCTGCAGCCGGTGCTGTCACCGGGGGGTGTGTAACATGTGGTGCTGTTATCGGTGCCGGTGTTGGGACCGCAGCAGGAGCAATTTACGATAACAATCATTAAACCATTAAAGACGATTAAATCATGCCGGGGGGAACAACATAGGATTTTTGTTCCCTTCCGGTTTATAAAATTTGTTCCTTCTTGATCTCGGGTGGAATATCGCTTTTATCCTTATAATTTTGACGGTCTGCCTCTCCTGATAAGCGAAACGCAAATTTAGCGATAGGCGGCCCAATCGTTTCTAAAACAACAACAGCCGAAAACACAAGAATCGAAACCTGCGCCCCTATATCAGGTACAAACTGATTGACAGTTTGCAACAAACCAATCGCCATCCCAGCCATTGGCATTAACAGCATTCCTGTCGCTGATGCTTGTTTAAAATTATACTCAAACACTTTCTTACTTCCCAACAAAACACCGTATTTAACAAAACACCGTAAGAGCGGGAATAGAATTGCAATCCATCCTGCAACCCACAACTCCTGTAACCTTTACGTCTTACTTGGGCTTCCCAACGGTTGCCTCGTTTCGTGATTGTAGCCATGGCTTATCAGTCCCATTGTGGTGCTATTGTGGGCGACTGATTAAAAGTAAGTTTTGAGAGAAACAACCCAGAGAGAAAATGATTCTAAATCAAAGGGTTAGAATGGTGCGCGATGAGAGGATTGAACTCCCGACCCACTCGGTGTAAACGAGTTGCTCTACCGCTGAGCTAATCGCGCAAACAACGTAAAACGTCATTGAGGTCGACATCTTTAAAGGCATTCAAAATAAATTTCAAGCCCTAATTTAAAAAAATGATAAAAAAACAGCCCGAAATGACCGGGCTGCTTTTAAATTCAGATTCAAATAAAAACTATCTGTTGTTAACAGTGTCTTTCAGCTCTTTACCAGCTTTGAATTTAGGCTGTTTAGAAGCTGGGATTTTAATCGCTTCACCAGTGCGTGGGTTGCGGCCTGTAGAGGCAGCACGTTTTGCAACAGTAAAAGTACCGAAGCCAACGAGACGAACCTCATCACCTTTTTTCAAAGCTTTGCTGATCGATTCGATCACAGCTTCGAGTGCTTCTTGCGCAGCAGCTTTGGTGATATCAGCTTTTTTTGCAACTGCTTCAACGAGTTCAGACTTATTCATAGTAATAACCCCTCGGGTTAGAAGTTAAATAAAATTAATTCCACGACTTCCATTACCCCATAAAAAACAAGGGTTGCAGAAGAATCGCAGAATCAATTTCTATGCCTTTTTGAAAAAAATCTCAATGGCGAATTACATCTTTTTCAAGGTTTTCTGCCGTCTTTGGGGATAATTCGTCAATTTCGTCCTTTTTTTCTATCAAAATCGGCTCTGGAAGCCGGATCAGCGCATGCGCCAGCACCTCTTCGATCGTGCCGACAGGCACAATTTCAAGACCTTTTTTGACGTTGGCTGGAATTTCCTCCAGATCTTTGGCGTTATCTTTCGGGATCAACACCTTGGTGATTCCCCCCCGCAATGCCGCCAACAGCTTTTCTTTCAAGCCGCCAATTTCGGTGACATAGCCGCGCAAGTTGACCTCACCCGTCATCGCGATATCGCGGCGCACTTCGATTCCGGTGAGCGCCGACACAATCGCTGTCACCATCGCCGCGCCAGCCGATGGACCGTCTTTTGGCGTCGCCCCTTCCGGAACGTGGACGTGAATATTCATCTCTTTCAAGGTGTCATAGGAAATGCCCAATTGATTCGAACGGGATTTGATCAACATTTCGGCGACCGTAATCGATTCACGCATCACGTCTTTCAAATTCCCTGTCGTCGACAGCTTGCCGTCTTTGCCGGGCATCGTGACCGCCTCGATCGACAATAAATCGCCGCCGACTTCGGTATAGGCCAATCCATTGACCACACCAATGCGGTTATTTTCCTCCACCTCGCCATAGCTAAAGCGGCGGACACCGGCATATTTCCCAAGATTACGCGCCGTAATCGCCACATGTTCTTTTTTCTTCGACAAAATTTCCTTGATCGCTTTGCGGCACAAATTCGCCACTTCACGTTCCAGATTCCGCACCCCTGCTTCCCGCGTATAATAACGGACAAGATCGCGGATCGCGTCATCGGACAGTTTGAATTCTTTGTCTTTCAAACCGGCGTTTTTGATTTGCTTTTTCAACAAGTGGTCTTTGACGATCTGGATTTTTTCATCCTCGGTATACCCCGACACACGGATAATTTCCATCCGGTCCAGCAACGGACGCGGCATGTTGAGCGAGTTCGCCGTACAAATAAACATCACATCCGACAGGTCGTAATCGGCCTCCAGATAATGATCATTGAAATGTGCATTTTGTTCGGGATCCAACACTTCGAGCAACGCCGAGCTTGGGTCTCCGCGCCAATCGGACGACAATTTGTCAATCTCGTCCAACAGGAAAAGCGGATTGCTGCTTTTGGCTTTTTTCATGCCTTGAATAATTTTCCCCGGCATCGCGCCAATATACGTCCGGCGGTGTCCACGAATTTCGCTTTCATCACGCACGCCCCCCAACGCCATCCGCACATAATTGCGGTTGGTGGCTTTGGCAATCGATTGCGCCAACGATGTCTTCCCGACCCCCGGAGGCCCGACAAGGCACAAAATCGGCCCTTTGATCTTATTCGAGCGTTGTTGCACGGCCAAATATTCCAGGATGCGTTCCTTGACCTTTTCCAATCCCGAATGATCTTTATCCAGAATTTTTTCCGCTTCCCGAATGTCGCGCTTGACCTTGGTCGGCTTTTTCCATGGCACCGACAACAACCAATCCAGATAGTTGCGCACCACGGTGGCCTCCGCCGACATTGGCGCCATCATTTTCAATTTCTTCAATTCGGCCAAGGCTTTTTCTTTGGCCTCTTTGGTGAATTTGGTTTGATTGATGCGTTTTTCCAACTCATCCAATTCACCTCCAGTTGTTCCCTCGCCATCCGTCAATTCTTTCTGAATGGCTTTCATTTGCTCATTCAGATAATACTCACGCTGGGTCTTTTCCATCTGGCGTTTGACGCGGCCACGAATACGTTTTTCCACTTGCAAAACACCGATCTCACCTTCCATCAATCCGAAGATATGCTCTAACGTTTCTGCAACAGTTGGAATTTCCAATAGTTTTTGTTTTTCTTCAATTTTTAAAGTTAAATGAGACGCGATTGTATCAGCGAGTTTTGATGGGTTATCAATCTGCCCAATAGACACAATGACTTCTGGTGGAATTTTTTTGTTGAGTTTTAGATATTCTTCGAACTGTGTCATGACGGCGCGGGACAAAGACTCCAGCTCAGTTGATGCGGTTGTATTGTCTTCAAGTGCGATAGCCTCAACCTCAAGACAAGAATCAACTGTTGTATATTTCTCAACACGCGCACGCGAAATGCCCTCTACCAGAACCTTCACCGTTCCGTCCGGCAATTTCAACAATTGCAAAATTGTCCCGATGGTTCCCACATCATACAAATCAGCCGGTTTAGGATCATCAATCCCAGGCGTTTTCTGGGTCAACAGCAAAATCTGTTTATTGCCCTCCATCACTTTTTCTAACGCTGCGACCGATTTCTCGCGCCCTACAAATAAAGGCACAATCATATGGGGAAAAACAACAATATCCCTTAATGGTAAAACAGGGAAAGTTTGGGATGTATTTGTTAGTCGAAAACCAAGCATTAGAAGACCTCGAAAAGAGCTAAAAAACGAACCTAAATGATAAATGACGGGTTATCAACCAGATTAGATTCTAATACTGAGGAAATAGTTAATTTTTTATAAAAAACAAGAGGAAATAGAGGGGTATAAAAAAAGATCGCAGCAGCCCTAAACACGAGCTTAGAGAAAATTAGCCGTACAAAAATCGATTTTCTTTAAAAAATTATGCTGACAGCTTGTCAACGGATTTTCTTTGAATGCGGGCTGTAAGTTTTTCAACCTTTGATGCCATATGACCAATCGCAGTGACAATACTCTGCTCATCATTCGGAGAAAGTCCCTGGAATTCAATTGTCTTTTCTTGATGCACCTGCGCTATAGATGACGAATCCTGGGACAAATCAGCCAACTTATCATTGAGATCAAAAACCTCATCTGCCAGAACCAAAGATGCCAGAACCAAAGCCTGTGTCTTGTTATTCGCACCAGCAATTGCGACTTCCCTCATTCGATGATCAACGTAAGAACCAAGTTGCACCAAGCGGCCTTCCTGACCATCATCACACGCAACAGGATAAGAGCGCCCATCTATTGTTAAATTCACTTCAGCCATTTCAAGCCCTCGCTTCACGAATAAGTTTCTGAACTTTATCAATTGTTGAATCGAGCTTTTTAGCAAGAATCAAAGCATTTTCATCATTTGCAACTTTATGAGATTTTGTCCCCAGGGATTCTTGTGGGGTAGATTCGGCAAAAGGAGCCGCAAAAAGGTCGATTTGAGGATCGACCTTACGTTTATTCTGCTTTGCCGATTTTAGCATCAAGGAAAGCTCCTCTGCTTTTTCCTCTGCCTTGATCGCCCTTGCCTCTGCCAACTGAACTCGGGCATCTGCTTGATCCATAAGGCTTTGAAGTCGGGTTTCAGAAAGTGATTGCGCAGCAATAAGAGATTCTGTCAGTTCCTGTATTCGCGCTTCAAGGACGGCGGTCTCTTCGTCACGTTCAATAACCGCATCTGCAAGCTGATCAACAGTGAGAGCCAAATACTCTAAATAACTGTAAACATTTTCAATTGCCATAGGGGGACCTTTTTTCCGAATCCTTTTTAAGTGCCTTTAAAGCGTATCAAAAGGATCAAATTCAGGTCAACCCTATAAAAAAGTTACCCCCACCCTCTTCCGCGAGAGATAAAGAGCAAAGCGGCTAGAACCTCTCAACACACATCGCAATGCCCATGCCGCCACCAATGCACAAGGTCACCAGACCTTTTTTGGCATCGCGGCGTTTCATTTCGTGCAACAACGTGGTCAGAACACGTGCGCCAGAGGCTCCGATCGGGTGGCCCAACGCGATGGCCCCGCCATTGACATTCACCTTGGCGGCATCCAATCCCAACCCTTTCAGAACCGAGCAGGCCTGGGCTGCAAAGGCTTCGTTAGCCTCGATCACATCCAGATCGGCCACGGACCACCCTGCTTTTTCGAGAGCCTTTTGGGAGGCAGGGATCGGCCCCGTCCCCATCACTTTGGGATCAACCCCAGCTGTTGCCCAAGATGCAATCGTCGCCAAAGGTGTTAGACCACGTTTCTGGGCCTCGGACGCCGACATCAATACCAACGCCGCTGCCCCGTCATTAATTCCGGAGGCATTTCCCGCCGTTACCGTTCCATCCGGTTTGAACGCAGGGCGCAAAGCCGACAGCGTTTCAACCGTTGTGCCGGCACGTGGAAACTCATCCGTATCGAACACGATCTCTTGCTTTTTCTGCTTGATGGTAACGGGCGCGATTTCATCTTTGAACACCCCGGCCTTGATCGCAGCTTCGGCGCGTTGTTGTGATGTCGCAGCCAATGCATCCTGATCCGCGCGAGTCAGTTGATAGGCCTCTGCCACGTTTTCTGCCGTAATGCCCATGTGATAGCCATTAAAAGCATCCCATAACCCGTCCTTGATCATCGTATCGATAAATTCGGTATTACCCATTTTGGTGCCATTGCGCAAATTGGCGGCGTGCGCGGATTGGCTCATGCTTTCCTGCCCCCCTGCCACAACGATTTTGGCATCCCCATTCCGGATCGATTGCAGACCCAGCGCGACCGCCCGTAATCCGGATCCACAGACCTGATTGATCGTCATCGCGGTTTTGTCCACGGGAATTCCGGCCGCGATGGCTGTCTGACGCGCGGGGTTCTGTCCACATCCGGCGGTCAACACCTGCCCCAGAATGACTTCATCTACCTCGGCCGGAGCAACCTTTGACTCGGCCAAAGCCGCTGTGACCGCGACTTTTCCCAAATCCACCGCCGACAGGCTCGACAAACTCCCCAGAAAAGAGCCAATGGCCGTACGTTTGGCGGCAACAATAACAACAGATTCAGCAGTCATGGATTAATCCTCTCGATGATCATGATAATTTCATTTTAAGACGCGCAAAGCCACAGGACTATGCCGTATATAGGCCATAAAAGAAAGACACGTTGATTATTGCACCGCAAAATCCGTTTTTTGCCAAAAAAAATTAATAAAGTGTAAAAAAACCTTGCATTGCATTTTAACATTATGTCAATATTGCCAATAAATAGAAAAAGAGGTGTGTGATGGCAAAGTTTCCTATCAATCTTGATATGTCTTCCGATCAAATATTCGAAGCAATGCTCCCCTACGTCGCTTTTGCCGCGCGTGTCCTTGATCCTGCAACGCGCACAGAAAAGGATCCTTCGTTGACCACGGATTTCGTCACAAACTTTATCGATGGTCCATTGCGCATGCTAACCCTTTGCCTGGAAACCAAAAAGAGTCTTGCAGAAGATGCGGGCATCAATGCCAACGAGTTTGAAGACATTTACAGGTTTCCAATCGCTCAGCAACGCGCTTTAAAATTATTGCAAGAAAAAGCCCAACACCAACTTTGTCCACCACCCAGCCAAGAGGAAAGCCCTACGTCTACGAATGTCAATCCTCAAAATGTGTGGGAAAACATTGAGACTCTAAGTAATCAACTTAAAAGAATCTATGACAACGGGGAAAACGATGCATCTGAGAAAGTCCCTGAAAATGACGCTGTGCTTACCGAATTCTCAGGACATCATTTATTGGATACAAAAGATTCATCTGATGCTATTTTTCTTCAAGACCGTCAAAACCGCCCCATCCTCGAAAGACTCGCACAACTCTATCGCCAATATGATGTTGCAACAGCGCACGATTCTGCAATATCCGCCGTGCCTGAAACCGAACTCAAAAAGCGTTTAAAATGCTGGGTTGGCACCAAGGAACGATTCTTAACCGCCAATAGCAAATTTGCTGGGGTTTTAAAGAAACCAGAATCCTGTTCACTTCTGGATAAATACTTCCCTCAACAGCAAGAAACCCCAGAAGATCCGACACCGGATGCGTCAGCAAACGATCCTGATGCAACTATTTCGGGAGACAATTACGTTGCCCCATCTCCTGAAACAGAAAAATCAGAAAAAACTTTCGGAAGCATCCGGCGACTTGTCCAAAAAGGATTCACCTCCGCCGTAAATTTTGGAAGAACTCTCGTCGACACGATGAAACCTGCAGCTAAAACTTTGGCGACGGCCGCCACCGCCCTTGTGGGACTTATGTCACATCATTTGGGGCCGTCGTCTATTCCCACTACGCCACATACTTCAAAAATAATTGCTGCTACTTCTTCTGAGGCTGCGCATGGCTCCGCTACCACCACCACCACCACCACTCATGAGGTAGCAGAACCACCCGCGAGAGAAGCGCGGATACGCCCGCTTGTAAGAAAAAAAACAAGTGCCCATCTTCCACTCAAAGCAAAATTTGATTCTCCCCAACCTCTTGTTATTGAGGGAGAAAATATGCGTTTTCTGGAATCCACCTACAAAAAGGCCTGTACTTATTTTAATAGAGAAAACGTCAAAACATGGGTTTGTGGCCTTAATATCAATTGATCTAATAATTGACCATTTCTAACGGGTTTAAGGGATATTTGCAGAAAAAAAGAAAAAATAGCAGAGAGCTCTTGTCAAATCGATTCAGTTCGGCTAAATAATGGCAACCGCAAAGCGGGTGTAGCTTAGTGGTAAAGCTCCAGCCTTCCAAGCTGGCTATGAGGGTTCGATTCCCTTCACCCGCTCCATTTTCTCCCTCCCGCACAATCCAACGAAATACAGCAGTATCCAGAAACCTATGCAATACAAGGCTTTCAGAGCGCTTCCACATTCCAAGAACGTCTAGGCAGATTTGTTTACAGCCAAAAACTTTAGGGGTATCTTTTAGGGGTATCCCAAATTTTTAGGGGTACTTACATATCTAAAAAAGGGGTATTTCATGAAATTGACAGATACAGCGTGCCGAAACGCGAAACCCAAGGACAAACCCTATAAGAAAGCAGATGGCGGTGGTTTGTACCTACAAGTGCAACCAAGCGGCGCGAAATACTGGCGAATGAAATACTATTTTCTTGGGAAAGAGAAACTCTTGGCCTTGGGCATATACCCCATTGTTTCGCTTCAGGAAGCTCGTGAGAAGCGAGACAACACTAAAAAGCTATTGGATGCAGGAAAAGACCCAAGCATTGTTAAAAAGGACAAGAAGCGCCAAACGCTCGAACGGCACAAAAACACCTTTGAGGTAATTGCCCGCGAGTGGCATGAAAACCAGCTTGCAAGATGGAGCACAAATCATGGCCTGAATGTCATGCGCCGCCTTGAAGTTGATGTTTTTCCGTATATTGGAACGCGGCCAATTTCCGATATTGCCCCGCCTGAATTGCTGGACGTTCTCCGCAAGATTGAAAAACGGGGTGCATTGGATGTAACGGCGCGGGTAAAACAGATTAGCGGCCAAGTTTTTCGATATGGCATCGCTACAGGAAAGTGTGAACGTGACCCCTCTGCGGATTTGCGCGGCGCATTGAAAATAGGAAAAACAAGTCACTTTGCTTCATTGAACATCAAAGAAGTTCCAGAGTTTCTTGAAACTTTGGAGAGAAACCATGCGCGACTGTTTCCACGCACACAACGCGCTATCAAAGCCCTCATGCTTACTTTTGTACGCACAGGGGAACTGATTAACGCTACGTGGGACGAATTTGATTTGGATAAAGCACAGTGGGAAATTCCGGGTTGGCGCATGAAAATGAGAAACCCTCATATTGTTCCATTATCGCGCCAAGTCGTCGAGATTCTGCGTGAACAGAAAGAAGAAACAGGCCACTTAAAAACAAACTGGGTTTTCCCCAACCAAGTGCGCCCTAAAGACCCTATGAGCAATAACACAATTCTATTTGCGATTGGCCGCATGGGGTATAAAGGAAAAATGACAGGCCACGGCTTCCGTGCTCTAGCCATGTCAAATATTAAAGAAAAATTAGGCTACCGCCATGAAGTCGTAGACAGGCAATTAGCACACGCCCAGCGCAGTAAAGTTGACCGTGCCTATGACCGCGCCCAGTTTTTAGATGAACGCCGCAAGATGATGCAAGAATGGGCTGATTATGTCGATAAGATTTCGCAGGACAGCGTTACAACATTCAAAAAAGCGGCCTAATAACTTATGGAAGAAGAGCAGACATATCCCCCTACCAGACAACAGGCAATTTCTGAAATTATAGGGGTTTTTGATAAACTAAAGTTCCCGTCAAAAGTGACATATACGGAGCTTGCGGATGTGATGTTGTCGCAAGCAGCAAGCCTAAAAGCACTATATGATGCCACAGAAAGTTCGCGTCAAAAGCATAATGATTTGAAAAAGAGAAAAGAAAAAGGAGTCTCATTTTCAGCCTTGGAAGCTGTAAGAAGGCTAAGGAATCACAATCTAATTGATTTGCTTGCCCATGATATAGAGATTAAAACTAAGATGAATATCAAATCCACACTTGGCCTAGAGTTTGGCTTGGATGAAATTGCGGTATTTCTGGAAATGTTTAATAGTTTCGCGCAGGAAATAGAAGGGTATAAATCAAAAGCCATTGAAAAATCTATATCTAAATCCCTAGCAGATTTTTACTACAAAAATACAGGCAGATTACCTAGCGCCAATGACAATGATTCAAATCCCAACCAACCATTTGAGAAAATATGCGATTCTGTTGCGAGATACCTTGGAATTAGAATTACGAAAGGCCAAATGCAAGCAGCGTGCAGGGCATTAAAAGAGAGTACTAAGAAACAAGGGGATGTTCTGAAGAAATAATTCTTGCCAAATTCCCGATGGCATAAATACAAAAATAGCTCATTTTTGATTCTAATCAAACTTATATGGAGTCAAAGATGTCTAATAAAAATAAAATCCTTCGCTTACCCAACGTTATTGAACTTACTGGCCTGCCCCGTTCTACAATTTACGCCTACATAGAGCAAAGGCGATTTCCTGCCCCTATAAAGATTTCACTCAGGAGCGTGGGGTGGCTTGAAAGCGAAATTAACGAATGGATTGAATCCTGCGTCCGCGCCTCCCAATCAGGCCAACACAAAACAGGAGGAAATCATGAGTAAGATGATTATGACCGAAGCAAACGGCGTTACATTCTACGTTGATACTCAACATAAGCATTCTATAGATTATATCAGTGATAAGCCATACTACGAGTATGCCTTTACACCATACGCAGTGTTTGACAATACATTGTATAACCAGCACAGCAAACACGCCTCTCAATCAGGTCAAAATGAAAAGGGAGGAAATCATGAGTAAGATGCTTGTAACAGAAGTAGACGGACTTACTGACAGCCAAACCCTAAAGATAGGCGTAAGCGAGTCTCCTGCTTTACAATTCAAAAGAAAAGAATTGAGGGTAAAGTTATTGCAAAAAATACACGCTGGGCACGAAATGAATGAAGAGTATTTTGCCATGTTCGGTGTGACAAAAGGCAACTCTAATGCCATGACAGTTTTTAATATAAATACGCTGTTTTGGCAAATGTCTTCTGATAAAACATCAACAAAGGACACATCTACTCCCAGCAGAGATTTTGCTTCATTTATAGAAAAAACGTTCTCTCTCAAGAGAGAAATTGCTTGGCGCTTCGCATGGGCACTTTTGAGAGCTGCATATCTCGAACGTTGGGTTTCTGTTACAGTTTTACTCAAACTGTGCAAGGGCAGAGGGAGTGATGATAGTGACTTCTTAAGAGCCTTAGAAAAAGAAATTATACGCCTGAAAAATGAGGTGCTACCATGAGCATTCTTGTAAAACCCTATGTTGGCCTCAATGTTCCACAAGAATCCACCATAGATGACCTTTTGCTGAATTTACTACCGTCTCACGGCTTGGGATTTTTAGTCGGAGAGCCGGGGGTCGGAAAATCTTTTCTGGCACTGAAACTATGCGCCTCTTTAGCCACAAAAACACCATTTATCCATGCATCTCATGCGTTAATGCAGGAAAATTCTATGACAGGACTTTCAACCGGCTCTTATGCAACTTTGTATTTGGCAGGAGAAAGAGAGGGCAAACTTCCACATAGGCAAAGAGCGCTTATTAAATCGCTAGAGGAGGAATATGGCTTAACGGGCTATTCAGAAGGACTGCCAATTATAACATGTGCTATCCGCTACCATAGTTCCAGCGACCTTGAAACCAGTTTAATTTATTTTACAAAGAAGGAAAGGGAGTATCTGGAAAGCAAAGGCCATAAACTGCGTCTCATTATTGTAGACACATTACAGTCCGCGCTAAATGTTCCCAGTGAAAACGGGAATTCTGAAATCCAATATACGATGAACAATCTCAGGGACTTTGCAGATAAACTAGGCTGCTTTATTCTTGTCATTACGCACCCCGCTCAAACCCATGGGAAAAGCGGTACATATTCACAAAAGGGTGTACCTAGGGGCGCTTCCGTTATGCGCGGTACGGCGGATTTGATTTGGCACATGGAAAAAGTGGGAAACTCCGGCATGCACAGGCTGACAGTAACAAAAGGGAGCGAGGGCTATTCTGAGGGAAATAGCTTTTACTTCAGTTTAAGAAATTATGGGGGAAGCGCCGCACTTGTTCCTGTGGAATCCCCGCCTGATAAAAAGTATGAAAGCAAAGATGCCGACAATGAGACGCTTACTCTAAAGGATATTGGCGTACTAAAAGCAATGGAAATAGCCTTCACTGAAAATGGCTATGCACAACCACTCTACGAAGACCTAGGGTTACAAACAGTAGAAAGAGGAGATGTGTACACAACACTTAAACGCCTTCACATAGAAGAGGCCAAAAGACTAAGCGAGAAGCCTATAAAAAATAGCGCGATAGGAAACCGTATAAAAAGAGGCCTTGAACGCTTGCTAGAGGTTGGCCTAATTTCGAGCGAGACTTCGGAAGATAATGAAACAATTTATTATCCAGTTGAGCCTTGGAACAAAATGGAAAGTTTGATGAAACATAAATTTCCTACTGTCAATTTTGCTAAGGTCAGCTTTATTTGACGTTGAGGCGGAATAAAACCCCGTTTGAGAAATGGAAGATTTACGCTCTTAGCATTTTCAGGCCAAAGAGATAACTTTCATCATGTTACATTTAGCATCTTTGTATTCTCCTCCATTTCCTTCCCTTCCCTACACTCTACACACACACGTGGGCTTTAAGATGCGCCCCACGTGTATGAGTGTATGAAGGTTTTGGGATGGTCTCTGGAAACCTCAAGTCTTCATATATTTTGAAACAGACCTATAAATTTCTTTCCAAAAAATCGTAGTCCCTAAACTTAGCACAAAAACAATTAGCAAATATGTTAGAGCATGGTTGGAAAACACATCTCCCCAATCTCCCCACTCTATATCACGAAACAACCCAGAGAATGCTCTTGGGTTAACAATCGCCTGAATAAAAAGGTAAAAAGCCAAAATGGAAGCTATAAATCCAAATAGGCGCTGCCCAATCTTTTCTAACTTATCAATATAAGAAGGGGTGGATTTTTTCATGTAATCACATAAAATTACAAAACTTGAATTTCTACTGTCAATCTCATTGCTTATTTTAGCTATAACAATACCTACGTAACCAAAACGCTTGTCTATGCCTTCACAGGAACGAATAGAATCAATATAGTCAAGTGGAAGCCATAAAACTAAATCATTTGGCTTTAATTGTTCGCCACAGTTTGACGCTGCCTTTGCAACTACAATAAACCCACCATCATCAGACGCAACTTTCAAGAGAACTTTTTGACCACTATTATCCTCTGCTAAAACAGGATTTTCTATCCCGAATTCCTTATGCCCATCTAATACAATAGCAACAATGGCCTTTTCGCCTACCTTAATTGCAGTTTCTCCAAATTTGCACTGACTCTCGAAGAAAGCCTCGTTGCTTTTGAAAATTATTTTCTCTGGCATTCCTTTGTAATTCATAGGTATCTCCCGAATATATTACCAAAACGGCCACCAGATTTCTCTGGTAGCCGGGGAGTTGATAACCGCTCAAGGAACGGCGCAGCCTATTTGCTTGCGCTATTATATTCAGCCGCCTCCCCGACCATAGGTCGAGAGGCAGCATCATTGGTAACGGCCTGACGCTGTAGAAAGGCCGCCTTGAAGGGGTTATCATGCCCCAAAGCACCCACATGAGTGCTTCACGAATGACGTTAGGAGGATACACTGATTTAGTCAATAATCTTAATAAGATAGCCCATGCAGCCCTAATGCACTAAGATAAGGAAACGGGGAGGCAAAGCGCTATGGATGATAAGATTGAAGAATGCGATTCATTTCGGGCATTTGATAAAATAACAGAACCAGACATTAGGGGCGTGGGGATTTTCCAAACCACGGATTTGAAGAACTGGCACAAGTATATTGAGGAAAGGCTAAAACCTTCCCCATGCACCCCTACAGAGATACGGGTGCAAATAGAGACGGTAAAGAACCTTTTTCTCTATTCGTGGTTTGTCTATCGTTTCGGGCTCGTGGCCAAAAATCAGATGTTTAATGTCACAGAATTGGCCTTGAAAAAGAAATTTGAGATGGAAGGCATGCCTATGCCCAACGGACTAAGAGGCAAGCTGGAAATAGCCTTGACTGAGGGATGGATTGATGAAAATTCATTTCCACATATTTCCATACAAAACGGGGCAAACCCTTCCCTTATCATTCAAGGCATTACAAGTTTTAGAAATGAGTTGAACCATGGAAGTACAATGCTATACGACCCGTTGGGCTTAATAGAGCTTTCATGCAACTGCATGGCCATAATAGAGGCATTGTTTCATGATAAGAGTACTTAAAATAGCAGATATGTTTTTTTTAATTTTGGGAAATTTATAGGAAATATAAGGCTAAGACGAGATTAGAAGCCGATATTTGAAGTAGCCCTCCCCCCTATACCCACCCCCCTTGTCATTTTAGAGAATAAATGTTAGTTACCGATACGATGTTATTTCCCATTTGGACTGATTTTCCCTGTGGAAAAGTTTATGAAGTTTTCAAGTGGGGATATAATTAGGGGTATGCTGCTAAATCATATCAAATGAAACCCATTAAAATCAAAGCGTTGAGAGCTTAATGTGAAAGCCTTCACCGCTCCATTTTCTCCTCTCTTTTTAATAAGGCTGTATCATCGGGTGATTATAAATCAAATGGGCCGTAGAACCTTGACTTAAAAGCCAGATAGGAGCAAGAACCGCGCTGACTTTCTCAACAAAACCCGAAACCCCAATTTTGTCAGACATCATCATCATAAATAATTCAAAAGGATCATCCGTTGCAGGTAAATATAATAATGTTAAGTCATCACGGGATGTGACTTGATTAAAATCTGCAAGATCATCCAGGACCTTATCCATACCACCGATTTCATCGACCAAGCCAAGCGCAAAAGCCTGGCGACCTGTATAGGCACGCCCCTTTGCTATTTTTTCAACCTGCCCGGGTGAAAGTTTGCGCCCCTCAGCAACACGCTGGATAAAGTAATCATAAATATTGTCCAACGATGCCTCAAACTGACTCTGCTCGGATTCAGAAAAGGGTGTATTTAACGATAACATGCCAGAGTTTTGACCATATTTTACCGTCTCCCAACGAACATGGAGTTTATTCCAAACGCCCTCAAGATCAATCTTCCCGCCAACAACCCCTATTGATCCTGTAAGGGTTGAATTCATTGCATAAATGCGATCTGCAGGTGTTGCAACCCAATACCCCCCAGATGCAGCCACCCCAGCCATAGAAACAATGATCCGCTTCTTCTTTATGGTTTTCGCCCATAGAATAGAACGATGTATTGTTTCCGATGCGGTCGGGCTGCCACCTGGACTATTGATACGAAGAACAATCGCACGAACAGACGGATTATTTGCCGCACTCTCAATCGCCGAAACGACATCATCCGCGGCTGCTATTTCATCGCCCATAGCAAAAGGGGAAGATCCCGCACTCCCGCTCACGATCATTCCATTAATTGGAATAACAGCAATCGTCACTTTTTTCTCCTTGGACAGCATAGAGGATTCAACTGCACTCCGTTTATAAATAGATGAATATCTTCCAAGATTTACGATTTTTGTCTGTGGGAATTTCGATTGAATCGAACTCAACATGATATCTTCGTAATTTAACTGGTCAATTAACCCCTCTTTCAATGCAACCTTGTCAGTTAAATACCCTTGATCCAAGAGTTGATCAAAACGGCCTGAAATCCTTTGTCGCGCAGATTTGATTGGCTCAATCAATTGGGATGCCAAATCTGTTACCAAAGATTCCATCGTCTCTCTGCTGGCGGGGCTCATCTTGTCAGATGTTAAATGCTCCATTGCATTTTTATATTCTTTGCGTTGAAAAAATTGAGCCTTCACCCCGTAATCAGCCATCAGATCCTTTAAGAAAGGAAGTTGCATATAAATTCCACCAATCGCAACATTTCCAACAGGCTGCATCCAAATTTCATCAAAAGCACTTGCTAAATAATAAATCCCAAGACCGTATCCACCCTCGCCATAGGATTCAGAAAAAATGAAAGTTTTTTTTCCAGCGGCCCTGAACCTTAAAATAGCCTCACGGATTGATTGTAACTGAGTGAGGTTGTATCCTCCACCAGAAGCCTTAACAACCAGAACCTTCACACGATGATCTTTCGCAGCCCGGTCGATTGTATTGACAATATCATCCAGAGTTAATGGAGAATCTTCGATTTGGAGCAATGAGAGAATCTGCGATGTCCCAGACGCATCAGGAATATCACCATCTATTTTCAGAGTTAAAACCATTGAATCAGGTAAATGCGTTGAGGTTGATTGCCCCCCTCTTGTTGGGAATAGAATACAAATAAAAATCAAAAATAAAATGACCAACCCGATAAAAAGAGCAAAGCCTTTAATCATCCTCCAGAGGAAAGAAAAAATATATTTCAAAAAAGTAAACCAGGACGATTTTGTTTGAGTCTGTTTCTGGGAAGGTGGTAACGGGGACGACGGGTTATAGACAATCGTACGGCCACGAAGCCAGTTATGATTGGACATTTTTAATTCCTCTCAGAAAAAAATATAAGAAAAAATTATAGACACTGTGCCTTATGGCGCAACCAATGATCCAACAAAACACAGGCCATCATCGCTTCGACAACAGGAGCCCCACGCAGCCCAACACAAGGATCATGCCGACCCTTGGTTACAATATCGGTTTCTTGCCCGAATTTATCAATCGTTGGAACTGGAATTAATAATGAACTTGTCGGTTTAAACGCAACTCTTACAACAATATCCTGACCGGTTGAAATCCCGCCTAGAATTCCCCCCGCATGATTCGATAAGAAAACAGGGAGCCCATCTTCCCCAATACGAATAGGATCTGCGTTTTGTTCGCCCCTTAACTCCGCAACATAGGCCCCATCCCCGATACCTACTGATTTAACAGCATTAATTGACATCATTGCCTTTGCCAAATCAGCATCTAATTTATCGTAAACCGGCGCCCCAAGCCCCGCAGGAATTCCAGAGGCGTGACATTCAACAATCGCACCAACACTTGATCCTTCCTTACGGATCGTTGCCAAATACTCTTCCCATTCTTCAACAACACCGGAATCTGGACAGAAGAAAGGATTTTGGTCAACACAAGCCCAATCCCATGAGTCTTTATTGATATACCTCCCCCCTAATTGGACAACTGCCGCACGGATAAAAAGACGATCTCCGAAAGCCTCGCGCAAAACTTTACGAGCGATAGCACCGGCTGCAACACGTCCGGCGGTCTCACGTGCAGATGACCGCCCTCCTCCACGATAGTCACGAATGCCATATTTTGCATCGTACGTAAAATCAGCATGACCAGGGCGATATTTATCTTTTATATCGCCATAATCTTTGGATTTCTGGTCTGTGTTCTCGATCATAAGAGAAATAGGGGTTCCTGTTGTTTGTCCTTCAAAAACACCGGAAAGAATTCTAACCTTATCCTCTTCGTGACGCTGCGTTGTAAATTTTGACTGTCCCGGTTTCCGCTTATCCAGAAAAACCTGTATATCCTCCTCACACAAAGGAATACGGGGCGGAACGCCATCCACAACAACCCCTAAGGCTGGCCCATGGCTTTCACCCCATGTTTGATATTGGAACAAGGTTCCAAATCGATTCCCGCTCATAAATCAGACCTCTTAAAAAAAACGTACGCCTAAAAAAGACAGACAGCCTTTATCCCCCCTCAAGAGATTAGCGAAGGGGCGCAATATCAATATAAACACGATGACCAGAGTTCCCGCTCGGGGCAAGACGCGCCGTCGCGACAACTTTTGCCTTCTGATTCAAATCAATCACAAAATGCGACCCAGATTCATCTGACATTCCTTTAAACGATTTGACCATCAATGATTTCTTTAAATTTTGTGAAGCTGTAGCCAACCATTTCGCTTTGGGAATATCAATGACCAGTAAACCCTCTGTATTGTCCAAATCATAATGGATTTCAGCAACATTTGTTGTATCAAGAACAATCCGGGTTATATCTTTTCCCTGCTCCCCGATTCGCACAGATGTGACTGCAAAAACTTTTGGATCAATTGCCAAAGAGGAAGACTTTTCAACTTTTTTCTTTATATCCTTCGCTTCTGGTTTCTGGACTTCCGGTTTTTTTATTTCGGTTGTCAATGGGGCTGCAGAAACAGGCGGAATACCCGAAACAGTGCCTGTCGACATTTTGTAGGTTTGTGAAATTTGGTCAAGTTCAAAAGACAAGGCTTTAAAATGACTCTCCATTGCATCCACTTTTTTCAAAGTTGGCTGGGCCGATTTCATCTGATTCTCTAGGATACCAACACGCGTTTCAAGCCCACGGAGCGGATCATCTATAAGGACCTGGTTTGATGCTGGCTGGGCCGCAGACTGAGGCAAAGAGACTTCTGAAAGTGGCTGGGAAAGTGGCCGGGACCCTGCTTGAGAAGAGGTCTCACAAGCGGATAAGAGGACCGCAATCAAGAGAAATGGAAAAAATATCAAAAAGGAATAAAAGCGATTTGCCATCATGAACCAAAGAGTAAGAAGAATGTGAAATCCTGACAGCAGGGTCGCAGGAAAAAAATCCGGCGTCAAATACTCCCGCCTTTATCCCCGTTTTTATCCACAAGGCAATCGACTAAGCTGCGACCGTTTTATAAGGGCGTCCACGCACCAAGTTTTCGTAAGCATCCCTTAAACCCCGTGTGATTGGCCCCACGGCATAAGATGTTGTATCAATTTTTCCAACAGCAGATATTTCAGCCGCGGTACCAGTGACAAAGACTTCATCTGCCTCTTTTAAAAAGGCCGTTGTTATAAAATCTTCAACTACGTTATATCCAAATTCTCTTGCCAATTCGATTGTTGTCTGGCGCGTAATCCCGTTCAGGAAACAATCTGGTTTCGGCGTATAAAGAACTCCATCCTTGATACAAAACAGGTTGGCACCCGTTGCTTCTACCGGATAGCCACGATAATCCAGCATCAATGCATCTGTATAACCTTCATCTTCGGCCTGATGCTTGGATAAGGTATTGATCATATAAAGACCCGCAGCCTTAGCCTCTGTTAAGGCTGTATTAGGCGCAGGTTTCTGCCATGACGATGTTTTGAGACTGATTCCGTTTTCTCTTAAATCAGGTGAAAAATAACTCGGCCATTCCCATGCCGCAATGGCAACATGCGTTCTGGTTGCACGCGCAGCGATGCCCATTTGTTCAGATCCACGCCACGCAACAGGACGTAGATAAGCATTTGTAAAGTGATTGGCTTTTAGAACAGATTCCTTCGCCATATTAATAATTTCTGGTGCAAAAGGGATATCCATCCCTAAAATAGACGCTGATTTAAAAAGCCGTGATGTATGTTCGTGCGATTTAAAGATTTTTCCCTCATACGCCCGCTCACCTTCAAAAACACAACTGGCATAGTGCAACCCATGATTAATCACATGAATTTTTGCATCGCGCCAAGGTATCATCTCGCCATCGAACCAAATTGTTCCGTCACGATCATCAAAAGGAATTAAAGACATTACAAAGCCTCAGATTTCAAATATGAATAAAACTATGGTTTTCAGAACAGATTAATATCTTTATAGTCGAATTGGAACGAAAATATATAGGAAAAATGGAAAAAACTCTTTTTAGCCATACAAATAAACCTCATATCCTTGTGGTTGATGATGATGACAGGATCAGGACGCTCTTGTCCCGATTTCTCCGTGATAATGGTTTTATGGTTTCAACCGCGAAAAACGGCAATGATGCCCTGAATGTTTTAAAATGCGCGTATTATGATGCCCTGGTTGTAGATGTGATGATGCCCGAAAAAAATGGCATAGATCTTACAAAAGAACTAAGAGCCACATCAGATCTCCCGATTTTGTTGCTGACAGCCTTGGGGGAGGTAAATGATCGGATCAACGGACTAGAAAGTGGTGCCGATGATTATCTTGCAAAACCGTTCGAACCAAAGGAGCTTATACTCCGTTTACGGTCGATCTTAAAACGAAAAGGAAATCCAATAAATCGGAGCATTGATAAATTCGTTATTGGCAAATGGATTTTCTTACCCGATGAAGATAAATTGGTTTCCGATACAAATGAAGACGTCCGTTTAACAAGTGTTGAAGTCAAATTGCTTGAAGCCTTGGCACGACATGCAGGAAAAATATTAAGTCGTGAAGAACTTGCACGACTTTGCGGTGTTGATGGGAACGATCGAACGGTTGATGTTCAAATTACACGCCTACGCAAAAAAATTGAAGAAGATAGCCGCGTTCCCAAATATATCCAAACAATACGTGGGCAAGGCTACATGCTTAAAACATATCAAGAGCGATAAGAAGAATGGATAAGAAAACACGAAAATCTATTCCGTTCCATTGGGTCAAAAAAATTTTCCCACGGACTCTGTTTGCAAGATCTTTGTTGATTATTGTCATCCCTGTTTTGTTGCTTCAGATCGTTACAACACTTGTTTTTGTTGATAATCACTGGCGCAAAGTTACGTCACGTTTGGCTTTCGCCGTTGCAGGAGAAATATCAATTATCGCAGATCAGTTAGATAAGAACCACAGCGATGAATCCACACGTCGCGTTGCTGATCTTTATGCACAAAAACTTGATTTACTGATTACATTCGAACCAGATACAAAACTAGAAACGCAAACAGAAATAAAGGAAGCCTGGGGACCTTTTACAACAACAGCGTTATCAAAAGCATTAGATAAACAAGTTCGACGCCCTTTTACCCTTTCTTTTTCACCCGAAGATAATTGGGTTAATATTGGTGTCCAATTAAACAGTGGTGTTTTACGTGTTCTTGCGCTGGAACGCAGACTTTACTCTTCCTCTGCAAATATTTTTCTTCTTTGGGTTTTGGGAACGTCAATTATTTTATTTGCCATTTCTGTTTTCTTTATGCGAAACCAAATTCGCCCAATTCGCAAACTGGCAATGATGGCGGAGCGTATTGGGAAAGGGCAAGAAATTGAAAATTTCAAACCGGAAGGTGCCCGTGAAGTCCGTCTTGCAGGGCGTGCTTTTATTGACATGCATCAACGGATTACACGGCAAGTCGAACAACGAACGACTATGCTTGCCGGGGTCTCTCATGACCTTCGGACTCCCCTTACCCGTCTGAAACTTGGTCTTGCTTTTATAGAGGACAGTCCAGATGTTAAGGATTTAAAGCAAGATGTCTTAGATATGGAACAAATGATTAACAGTTATCTGAATTTCCTTCGCGGTGATGGAGAGGATGCAACAGAAATCATGCCTCTTATCAATATTGTTACCAAAATTGCCGATGCGACACGCCGTCATGGAAAAAACATTCATGTTGATGTTGCTCCATCAATTATGATTTCTGTCCGCCCGGCTGCATTTGAGCGTGCAATCCAGAATTTAGTCAGTAATGCAGAAAAATATGGTGACGACATTTGGGTTTCGGCAAAAGACAAAAAAGATGAAATCATGATTATTGTAGATGATAATGGAAAGGGTTTATCACCAGATTTATTCGAGGATGTATTCAAACCATTTTACCGTGCTGATGAATCGCGAAACAGTGCAACTGGCGGTGTGGGATTAGGCCTTCCGATCGTGCGCGATATTGTTCACTCTCATGGGGGAGAGGTTCATTTGGAGCAAAGTCCTAAAGGTGGACTTCGCGCTATCATCACTTTACCTGCTTAGTTTGTACAAAATATCAGGAGGGTAATTCGACGTCCGATTCTTAAAAATTATGAAAACATTTGTGAAAATAAATATGGTATAGACCTATTCCCCATCGATAAATTCTGTCAAAATACCTCCGATAAAAATCCCGGAATAAAGGGTGCATAAAGGATAGATGTAGTATCATGAACGACGATGTTATCATTATTGGCGGTGGCCCTGCCGGACTTAGTTTTGCAAAATTACTCTCGGTTACAAATCTCAAAATAAGGATCATTGAAAAGCAAGATGAGTCCGTATTGGCAAACCCTACTTATGATGGTCGTGAAATCGCGCTTACACATCACTCTCACCGTATCATGACAGATATAGGTGCTTGGGCCCAAATCCCCCCTCAATCAATTTCTTTAATTAAAGATGCAAAAGTTCTAAATGGCGATTTGACCGATCCGTTGTTTTTTGATCATCGTAAGTCAGGAAAAGATAATTTAGGGTATATGGTTTCCAATCATTTGATCCGAAAAGCATCTTATGAAATCGTCAAACCTTTGAAAAACGTTACCTTGATGACAGGAGTAGAGGTTGCAGACCTTAAAACAACCGATCATTTTGGTACAGTCACCCTTCAAGGGGGAAAAAAATTAAAGGCAAAACTTATTGTTGCTGCAGATAGCCGTTTTTCAACAACACGCCGAATGATGGGAATTCCAACATCAATGCGTGACTTTGGACGTGTTTGTATCGTCTGCCGTATGGCATTGGACCGAGATCATGATGATACAGCCTATGAATGTTTTTTCTTTGACCGCACAATGGCTGTTCTTCCTCTCAATGGTCGTTATTGCTCGGTTGTCCTAACAATTTCATCGGACAATGCGGACAATTTGCTTAAAATGTCACCAGAAGAGTTTGGTCGTGATATGACAGAGAGAATGCAGGGAAAATTTGGTCAAATGTCCCTTGACACAGCCTTATTCCCCTATCCTTTGGTTGGAACTTATGCCGATCGTTTCTATGCCAATCGTTATGCGCTGATAGGTGATGCGGCTGTCGGGATGCATCCTGTGACAGCGCATGGATTTAACTTTGGCCTGCGCGGAGCAGAAACACTTTCGCAAGAAATTCAGAATGCCTGTGATTTAGGACTTGATTTAGGAGCAGCGGATATCTTGCGTCGGTATGATGAATCCCACCGTAAAGCGACTTTGGCGATGTATTTGGGAACGAATACTTTGGTTTCCCTTTATACGAAAACAACACCTCTTGCAAAACTTGCACGAAAGTCTTTGTTGATGATCGGGCAACATTTTCCCCCCGCCAAGCGAATGATTATGAACCAGTTGACGGAAATCCATGGGTAGGCATCCGTAGGTAGGCAAACATGAAAATATTCACAAAACTGACCGAACAAGAAATTCTGGCTCTTGCGATTGCGAGTGAGGAAGAGGATTCTCAGATTTATTTAAGCTTTGCAAACAGACTGCGGGTCGACTATCCCTCAACCGCCCAAATGTTTGAAGATATGGCGAGCGAGGAACAAGGCCATAAGAATATGCTGCTTGATCTTTTTCAAAAAAGATTTGGGGGGCGCCTACCTTATATCACACGTCAGGATGTCCGGGGGTTTATGAAACGCAACCCTATCTGGCTGATGGAAAACATGCGCATTGACGAAGTCCGTCAACAAGCAGAGTTGATGGAAATAGAAGCCTCAACTTTCTATTCCAAAGCCGCATCTATGGCACAAGATGTAGAGGTCAGGAAATTGCTAGGCGACCTGGCCATTGCGGAAAGGGGGCATGAGGCTCGTGCAGTTGAAATCGAACGTAGAAATGTAAGCGAAGATGACAAAGTCGAAGAGGCCGAAGTTTCTCATCGCCTTTTTGTGCTTCAAGTTGTCCAACCTGGTTTAGCGGGTTTGATTGATGGATCTGTATCAACATTGGCCCCTATTTTTGCAGCCGCGTTTGCGACACATAATTCACAAGATGCCTTTCTGGTTGGTCTTGCCGCATCGGTCGGGGCCGGTATCAGCATGGGAATTACAGAAGCGATGTCAGATGATGGTGCTATTACAGGACGGGGAAGCGCATGGACACGCGGTATTGTATGTGGCCTGATGACAACGATCGGGGGATTGGGACATACTCTCCCTTACCTTATTCCTGATTTCTGGATTGCAACAGGGGTCGCTGCCCTTGTTGTCGCCCTTGAACTTGCCGCAATCTCATGGATTCGATGGAAATATATGGATACTCCCATCATTTCTGCCTTGGTTCAGGTTATGTTAGGGGGCGCACTTGTGCTTGCTGTTGGTATTTTAATTGGAAATGCTTAGAAAATCTGTTTAAATGTATCTGATTAAATTTCTTTCAATTCCCCATCCTGCATCACCAGAATACGGTCCATTTTGCGGGCCAAATCCATGTTATGGGTGGCGATAAGGGCCCCTATTCCCGCCTTGCGTACACGCTCCATCAGCAGTGAGAACACATCATCGGATGTTTTCGGGTCAAGATTGCCCGTTGGTTCATCCGCCAACAGGATTTTAGGGTCATTAGCCAAGGCACGGGCAATGGCAACACGTTGTTGTTCTCCACCCGACAATCGTGCCGGGCGATGATTCAAGCGATGCCCCAATGCCATTTGGTCCAATAATTTATCAGCTTTTTGTTTGGCTTTTGACTTGTCCACGCCCGCAATCATCAATGGAATCATCACATTTTCCTCGGCTGAAAATTCGGCCTGCAGAAAATGGAATTGATAGACAAACCCGATCGTGTTCCGACGCAACAAGGTCAGAGCGGCATCATCCAATGCCGAGACAATTTTCCCGTCAATGGCAATTTGTCCGGCTGTCGGCTTGTCCAAAAGCCCGATCATTTGTAACAAGGTGGATTTGCCTGCCCCCGATGGCCCAACCAATGCGACAATTTCCCCTGCATTCAGTGTCAGAGAAATATTCTTGAAAATCGTCAGGGTTTCATCCCCCTGATGATGGGTTTTTTCCAGATTGGTCGCAGTTAATAAAGGCTTCATTTTGGGCATCACTTACATGGTTTTAAGGAGATATATTTAACCTGTTGCCCGCCCCCTGTACATAGGTAAATGTTTAGTCCCGACGTGATCGAGGGATTCATTCTTTTTTAACCACGGAGTGCACGAAGGTCTCGAAGTTTTTTGTATGAAGAAGTTTCTTTCGTGAATTCCGTGGTCTTCGCGGTTCAATCTTACTTTTTTCTGGATCCCCCGAATAAATCGGGGGATGACGTGCGAGAGGAAAAAACTCTTTGCGCTCTCTGCGGGTCCTTTGCGACCTCTGCGTGAAGCACTTTTCTTTGAAACGCAGAGGGGGTCCTAAAGTTTTTTATCACAGCCACACTATTCATACCGCAAGGCCTCGACCGGATCGAGACGGGACGCCCGCCACGCCGGATACAGCGTTGCCAGCACCGACAACACAACCGCCAAACCAATCACCACAACGACCTCGGTCCAATCAACCTTGGCAGGCAACTTGGACAGGAAGTAAATCTCGTCGGGGAATAATTTGGCTCCGGTCATGGATTGGATCCCCTGCCGGATCGATTCGATATTCAACGCAAACGAAATCCCCAATACCGAGCCCACACAGGTTCCCAAAATGCCAACACTGGCCCCCGTCAACATAAAAATCTTCATGATACTCGCACGGAAAGCCCCCATGGTTCGCATAATGGCAATGTCACGTCCCTTGTCTTTGACCAACATAATCATGCTGGAAATAATATTGAACGCGGCTACCAGAATAATCAGGGTCAGAATCAAAAACATCACATTGCGTTCGACCTGCAATGCCGAAAAGAAACTGGCATTGGAATCGCGCCAATCATACACTCCGGCATTACCCTCTAACACGACAGATAAAGCTGCTTTCATGCGATCAACTTTTGCAGGATCATTGCTGATGACCTCTAGAATTGAAACCGCGTTTTCAGGCATCTGAAAGAAATGTTGCGCCTCATCCAAAGGCATAAAAATATAACCAGAGTTATATTCGTACATACCAACATCAAAAATAACGGCGATTTGATATTGGGCTGTACGAGGAATTGTACCGAATGGACTTGCTTTTCCTTTCGGAGACATAAGGGTCACCGTATCCCCAACAGCCAAAGCAAATCGTTCTGCCATTGCTGATCCAATAGCAATCTGATCCCCTTGAAAATTTTCTATCTTTCCTTGGATAATTGATTGAGACAATAAAGGCTTCATCCTCATATATGAAGGAGTATACCCACGGACCATTGCTCCCGATGCATTCCCTTTTGCTGTGACCAAGACTTGACCTTCAACAACAGGTTCAACAGATGTAACACCATCAACATCTGTTATCAGGGAAAGATATTGATTGTAATCATACAAAGGACCGCCCTGTTGATACACATTCAAATGCCCGTTGAGGCCCAGAATACGGTCAATCAATTCCCCGCGAAACCCGTTCATCACCGACATGACAATGATCAACGTGGCCACGCCCAGCATAATCCCCAAAAAAGAAAACGCCGCAATCACAGACACAAAGCCCTCGGCTTTGCGTGCCCGCAAATACCGCAACGCCAGCATAATTTCGAAAGGTGAATACATTCAATTAACTTTCATTTTTGTGTAGCGGAATAAAGTATCACCGCACCTAATATAATCATGAAGGCACTCAAAATTATTTGCGAGCCTATATAAAAGAAAAATGTAGCAGGATTTTTCTTTCTCGTGGTCTCTTGCCCTTTACTAATAGTAATCGTTCCCTTTTTAAGAGTTTCAAGGATTCCCATAGCTGAGAAAATACCTGCACCAACAAGAAGGAGAGCAAACATATATACAAATTCCTGCATGGCGCACCTTTCACTATAAAAATTATTAGTATGACTTACCCACCAAGACCATGCGGCCATCATCTTCGAAGGGCAAGCAACGGGATGACAACGCATTATCCTTTTTAAAGATTTGGTAGTCCGCATTGTCCAGCAAGTCCACCGGAGCCCTCACAAACCCCAGATCGCCCTCTGTAAAGAAGGATTTCAGTTGATCGAGCGTGGTCGCGTTGTAAATACGGGCACGGGTTTTGGTATAGGCCCGATCATACATCGTGGTATGAATAGCATCCAGAATCCCCTGAACTGTGCCGATAAATTCGTCGGCGCTGCAGGTGGTTTTGGACTCACGGCCCAGATCGCGGCGCGTATGGGTCAGTTTGCCTTCTGCCACTTCACGGTCACCAATTTCCACACGGATCGGCACACCACGTTTGATGGCCGCCCACATTTTATCCGGCGCACGGGCATCGCTCCGGTCAATTTGGACACGAACCCCGATGGCTTTTAATTGCGCGGCCAGTTTGTCGGCAAAATTCATGACCGCACTGGTATCCTCGCCTTTGGTAATCGGCAAAATCACCACCTGATACGGCGCCAGACGTGGCGGCATCACCAGCCCGTCATCATCGGCGTGGGTCATGATCAACCCGCCGATCGAACGGGTGGACAACCCCCACGAGGTTGTATGGCAGAAATGTTCAACCCCATCACGGCCTTGGAATTTGATATTGCAGGAATGAGCAAAATTCTGTCCCAGATTGTGCGACGTACACGCCTGCAAGGCTTTGCCGTCTTGCATCATAAGTTCGATCGTATAGCTGCGATCGGCTCCGGGGAAGCGTTCATCGGCGGTTTTTTCGCCCATAAAGCCCGGAATCGCCATATGGTTGGCATAGAGATCATTGTACACTTCGAGCATACGCCGTGCATCTTTGTCCGCTTGTTCGGCATTTTCAAAGGCGTTATGCCCTTCCTGCCACAGGAATTCCGCACTGCGCAGGAACAACCGCGTCCGCATTTCCCACCGCATCACGTTGCACCATTGATTGAGTTTCAATGGCAAATCACGATAGGACTTAACCCATTTCGACATCGAGTCGCCGATAATCGTCTCAGAGGTCGGACGAATGATCAAAGGTTCATCGAGCTCGGCATCTTTGGCGGGAACCAATGTTCCCTCTGGCCCTTTTTCCAGACGATGATGGGTGACCACGGCGCATTCCTTCGCAAAACCTTCCACATGCTCGGCTTCCCGCGAAATAAAACTCAACGGAATCAACAGGGGGAAATAGGCATTCTGGACATCTTCATTTTTAATGCCCGCATCCAAGGCTTTCTGGATATTTTCCCACACAGCATAGCCATAAGGTTTGATCACCATACACCCGCGCACCGGCGAGTTTTCAGCCATATCAGCGGCTTTCACCACTTCCTGATACCATTCCGGAAAGTTTTCGGCACGTGTTGGGGAAATGGCGGTACGGGTTACCGACGTTTTCACATTTGTATTTTCAGTCGACATTATATCCTCATTGAAACTCTTTATTGGCTATTTCGCGCGCCCATATTTACCGTTGATTGCTGAATTTGAATCGGTTTTTTAGCTGGCGGTGTACTGGTGCTTGATGCCGCGACAGACCCAGCCTGTGGCTCAAGATCTGCAGGCGCAATACGGTCAGACTGGTACTGATTCCGCGCATCAGGATTTATTGTAACTGACGGTGCAGAAATCATCTGATCTTGGCCTGCTGCAGGCTCTATCTCACCTGGGGTTTCAATCACCTTTTGACTGGTTTTATCTGAACCACAAAGCGACGCAGCATGGGATGAAATATCCTGCCCATTATATTCAACCTTGCCATTCTGATACAATTTCAAGTTTGCCACGGGCAATTTCATTTCTGCCGCCCCCTCGTTTAACCCTGCGTTTAATCCCATGCGTTGAGCCAAATCAATCGTCATCGGGACTTCAACATAATCTGGTCGGTCTGAATTTGTAAGTGTTGTTACATCAGCAGGCGGAACAGGTTGTCCACGCGCATCAATCCCCGCCTGATAGGTGGGAGATTGAACTCCGGTTGCAGGGATATACACATGATTGCAAATCATTTTTTCAACTGCAAATGTTCCACTGTTGGTATCGTGCAATTTATCAATTTGCCCTGCTGCAAATGCTCCTGCCGAAAATCCGGTTATAATTAAAGTCGTTATAAGAGCTATTTTCATTTTAAATCCTCCGTACTCGTTTTATTACGATCATCTTGGACCGCCATCTCTGCGGCAAGGTCATAGAAATTTATGATATTTGAACTGACCAGTCCATAAATAAGTAACCAGATCAATCCTGAAATAAGCGTTGTGACTAAAAATTTCTTTAAAAGATGGGGCTTATCGGGTGCGCTGACTACATTTCCAGGGATCGGGGGATCGTCATGCCGTATTCCCCAAGGCAAGACAACAAATAAACTTGTCCACCATACCATTAAAAAAACAACGATTCCACTGATCAGTCCCATCGACTGTTTCCCTTTATTTTATACCCTTAATAAATGGACGGATACTTTCGGTTTAAATCCAAAAATATCATTTAACATTCTGCGTATACAAATCCGGATATCCTCCTCAATGCGAAGCATGTCTGTAATTTCCTCTTCCCGGATTTCAAGCAGAACATCATCAATTTCCTGTTTGATCTCTTCCAATATTTCCTGATCTTCCTCATCTGTATCATCAATCATACCAATCAAAGTGATGTGTGGTGTTGCGGCCAAGAAGCCACGCGAATCCAAAACAACTGTAACATGGGCTGCACCAGAAAATTGTAACTTCCGCCGCTCTGCTATACCTTTATGATGTGATGAAATCACGCGGTTTGGCTCGACAGCCAGCGCATGAGTAGGAACATGATCGACGATTTCAACCCCCTCTTCTTGGGACAGGCGGATAACAGATCCATTATTAGGAATTACAACCGTTTCAATCCCCATGTCTCGCGCAAGATTCGCATGCGCCTCTAGCATCAACCGTTCACCATGCACAGGAATAACTGCCTTTGGTTTTATCCATGACAGCATATCGGCGATTTCATCGCGATATGGATGTCCTGAAACATGGACTTTATGGCGTGAATTCTTGTTGTCGACAATTGTTACACCGGCAGCACTTAAATAATTTTTAACAGCATTAATATCTTTTTCATTTCCTGGAATAGCTTTGGACGAAAATACAGCGGTGTCACCCTTCCCTAATTTAATCCCTTTCCAGTCCCCACGTGCAATACGGGCAAGAGCCGCCTGGGCTTCCCCTTGTGATCCTGTGACCATTAACACTGTTTTATCGGATGGAAGAAAGGGCAATTCCTCTTCACTTACAAAACTTTGTGTCTGACCTAAATACCCACATTGATGCGCATTAGATGTCATACGATGCAACGACCGGCCAAGCATGCAAACACTGCGCCCTGTTTTTTCTGCTGCCCGGCAAATGCTTTGAATCCGACCTATATTAGATGCAAATATCGTGATCAAAATTCGTCCAGGAGCTTCGGCAAAAACATGCTCCAACCCGATCACAACATCAGACTCTGTGCCCGCGCGTCCGGCTTGAGGAGCATTGGTAGAATCCCCGATATAGGCCAGAATCCCTTTATCCCCTGCGGCCCGAAAGGCAGCCTCATCGGTCGGAGTATCAATGACAGGGGTTGGATCCAGATTCCAATCGCCACTATGCACCACACGTCCATAGGACGTTTCAATCACTGTCGATACTGCCTGGGGAATGGAATGCGCCACATGAATAAACTGGAACCTGAATGGATCAAGAACCAATTCCGATTCTGTTGAAATCTCTATAATCTTTGCGCCTTTACAATCGGGGCGTTCATTCATTTTAGCCCGCAAAACAGCGGCTGTAAATTTTGTACAATAAATCGGGCATTTTAAGCGCGGCCATAGATAGGGAACTGCGCCGACATGATCCTCATGGCCATGGGTGATAACCATTCCTAGAATATCATTTTTATACTCTTCAACAAATGCAGGATCTGGCAAAAGAATATCCACCCCCGGAAAACGATGATCGGCAAAGCCGATCCCGCAATCAAAAATCATCCATTTGCCATCGCACGCATACAGATTGAAATTGATACCAAATTCTTCGCTGCCCCCCAACGGAATAAAATGGAAGCCGGTGGCAAAGGTCGTCTTGTTAACTTTTTTCATGTGGGGACTTTATTGCTTTTTTATGTGTTGGTAAATGCCTAAAAGGCCTTTCAACGTCAAATCTTCGTCAATCACATCAATCGCAGGAATATCATCCTTAAACAATACCGCAAGCCCCCCTGTCGCGATCACTTTTGGCCGCGTGCCCAATTCCGCCATCAACTGCGCCAGAATCTTTTCCACCAATCCGACATAGCCCCAAAAGACACCTGCCCGCATGGCTTCCACTGTATTGGTGGCCACAGATTTCTGGGGTTTTTCTACCCCGACGCGCGGCAATTTGGCCGCCGCCATATATAACGCCGCCATAGATAAATTCGGCCCCGGCGCAATCACGCCGCCACAGAAAGCCCCATGTTCGTCCACCACATCAAAGGTGGTCGCCGTACCAAAATCAATCACAATCGCAGCCGTTTGATATTCTTTTACCACTGCAAACGTGTTGACCAGGCGATCCGCCCCCAATTCCGATGGGCGATCGATTTTAATCGCAATCCCCAAATCGCCTGTATCCCGCCCCACAAAAAGAGGGGGACGCCCGAAGCCTTCGTGCGCCAAGACATCAATCGCAAAATCCGCATCCGGCACAACCGACGACACCATGACATCGGTCACATCGCTAATCGCCACGTGTTTCAATTCGAAATGCTGACTTAAAAACGCCAGATATTCATCGGCGGTACGGGCTGTATCGGTCTTGCACCGCCACAGTCCTTTTTGAACATCCCCGTCATATAACGCAAACACCACATTGGTATTCCCAATATCAATCACCAATAACATGCTTATTCGCCCTCTATTTGTCCTTTATGTCAAAAAACACATCGCCCGAATGAATATACCGCGGACGAGTCTCTCCGTCCGGAATCACCTGCAACGCCCCTGTGTCATCAAGCCCCACAAATTCACCATAAAATGTCTCCGAAGGCAACCGGACCCGTAACCTCTGTCCCACCCCATAGGCACGATCCAACCATTTTTCGCGAATAACCGGAAAACCTTTGGTCGTCATCGTATCCAATGCGGACTGCATCTCTTTCGTCAAACGATCCAGAAAGACAGAGGGGGCAATACTCTCCCCGCGAATATGATCCACCACCGCCGTGGCTCCATCCGGTGCCGTTTTCAAATTCACCCCAATGCCAATGATCAATGTGTCTACAGTCCCGTGATGAGACAGTACGCTTTCCAGCAAAATTCCGGCAATTTTCCGGCTATTCACCAAAATATCATTGGGCCATTTTAACTGGATACCGCCCACACCAAACGCAGCCAAAGTATCGGCCACCGCGATCGCCGCCAAAAAAGAATATTGCCCCGCACGGCGAAGAGGCACAGCAGGCACCGGAACAGCCAAGGACGTATACAGATTTCCCGTTGGGGTCGATACCCAGACATTGCCTCCCCTGCCCCGCCCCGCAGTTTGTGCGGCGGCCAGAATAGCAAATGGCAGAGGTTTCCCCTCTGCCATTTTATGTCCGACATAGTCTCTGGCTACATCCTGCGTGCTGGTTAAACTTTCAAACGCATAAATGTCCCAAACTGTATTCATTGCGGTATATTTTAGCCCAAAACCAAAGCGAGATCATCTTGTTGTAAGCTAACCCATAAATCATCCTCAGCCTCAAAACAGGTTTGAAGGTCATTTACTGCCGCTAATATAGCATTACCATTCCCCTGCGTGAAGGTCTGTGCCAAACGCAATCTATCCGGGTTAGATAATGCCCTTGCCGGTACCTCAAAAAGAGACATTAGAAAAGAATTCATCATCTCGAATTCTGTCATATGTCTAATCAAGGGTGTGACGAGCTGAGAGGCACGATCCCCCTCTTCATATCTTTCACCACAGGAATGCGAAACATTTACGTTGCTTGCCAGGGCATTGAAGCTGCTTGAGAGAGGTGTGCGAACAACACCGCGCATAAAAGCAACACATTCCATTTTTGTCGCCAAATACAGATAATATTGAGGAAGTGTATATCCTTTTCCGCTTGCCAATTCCTCTAAATTTGGTACTGGTGATTCCATTACGCATAACTCCAAAAAATTAATTAAAAAGAAGCGTTAACATAACTATTTTGGCTCTGCAAGGAAAATGGGCTCTACGAAAACAAGCTGGTAGCTGCTTCGATCGCACGCTGCAGCAAGTGGTTCGGCAAGAGGGTAAAAATCAGGACAAACACCAAAGCCCCGACCGTCACAAAATGACGGGACAAAGACGTGTTTTCGTCTACATTGCCTGCCGATTCATCAAAAAACATGACTTTGATCAAACGAAGATAATAATAGGCCGCAACAACAGATGTTAAAACACCAATGACCGCAACAACCATATACCCTCCAGCAATCGCCGCTTGGAAAACAAAGAACTTTCCAAAGAACCCAGCCATCGGAGGAATACCACTCATTGAAAACAAAAGAGCCGTCATCGCATAAGCCATAAAGGGAGATGTTTTTGACAACCCCGCAAAATCAGAAATCGTTTCAATCGATTGACCATTGCGTTTTAGGCTCATCAAAATTCCGAAAACACCGGCCACCATCACCATATAAATCGTCAGGTAGATAATAGTCCCTGCGATTCCTTCCGGTACATTCGGTAGAAGCCCCAGCATTGCATACCCCATATTCGCAATAGAGGAATATGCCAGCAGGCGCTTGATATTATTCTGAACCAACCCTGCAAACGCACCAACAAGCATCGAACCAACAGAAATCACCATAATAATCTGTGCTGATTCCTGTGCCAACATTGCAAACGGACCCACCAACAAACGTATAATTAAGCCAAAAGCAGCAACCTTAGGCACGATTGCAAAAAGAGCCGTTACAGGCGTTGGCGCCCCGTGGTAAACATCGGGGGTCCACATATGAAACGGAACTGCAGATATTTTGAAGGCTAACCCAGCCAACATAAAAATCATCCCTACCATAATGCCATAAGGCATGGATTCTGCTGTTTCAAGGAATGATGAAATTCCAACATACGACAATGTTCCCGAATATCCGTAGACAAGCGAGATTCCGAACAGCAATAATCCTGAGGAAAGAGCCCCAAGGATAAAATATTTCAATCCTGCTTCGGATGACAAAAGATGATCCCGATTTATGGCTGCCAAGACATACAGGCAAAGGGATGATAGCTCAAGCGATACATAAAGCGACAAAAGGTTATTGGCCGAAACCATAAACAACATCCCAACCCCTGAAAATAAGACAAGAATAGGGTATTCGAATTTTAAAAGATTATTTTCACGAAGCCAAGACACGGATAAAAGCAACGATACCACAATACCAGACAGTATTAGAACCTTCATCCACTCTGAAAATCCATCAACAATCAACATTCCGCTTAAAGTATCAATAGGAGTCCAATCTCCGGAAAGGATTCCCGCTATTGCTCCACAGGCAGCCACAACAACGGCGGTCACGATAAAACCAACACTGGTCTTTCCACGAAAGGCACCGACCAACAATAACAACATTCCAACCAAACTAAGGAAAATTTCCTGCTTAATCGGGGAAAGAACAATCCAACTAAACCCGTCCATTATCTATTTCCTTTTTCATTCGTCTCATCTTTTGTATCTTTAATATCTTTCTTCTGGTCGTCTGCACTCGCCCCCCCTGGCGAAGATTGGGAGGCGCCCCCAGACCTATCCTCAACAACAGACGAGGATGATGTCTGCGAAAAATCCCCTGCTAGAACTGGCGTTGATTGAGCAATAACATTTTGAACAGATGGTGCAATCCTATCGAGAACATAGGATGGCGAAACCCCAAGGAAAATAACCAGAACAATGAATGGAAGGAAAATAAACTTTTCACGGCCATCCAAATCCCTCATTGCAGCTGCATCATCATTAACTTTAGGACCAAAAACAACCTTGCGTGTCAGATGAAGCATATAGGCGGCGCCCAAAACAACCCCAACGGCGGCAAAGCTTGCGACGACTGTATCAACCTTATAAGCCCCCAGTAAGGACAAAAACTCACCTACAAATCCGGATGTTCCAGGAAGCCCCACAGATCCAAGCATCAAAATAACAAAAACACAGGCATAAACAGGCATATTCTTAGAAAGATTGCCATACCGGTTGATATCGCGAGTATGAAGACGATCATAAACAACCCCAACACACAGGAATAAGGCAGCTGATATAACACCATGGCTGATCATTTGAAAAATTGCGCCCTCAATTCCCTGGGTATTCAGTGTAAAAATTCCTAATGTAACAAACCCCATATGCGCCACAGATGAGTAAGCAATCATTTTTTTCATGTCCTGCTGAACAAGGGCCACCAAAGACGTATAGATAATGGCGATAACACTCAGGACAAAAACCATTGGCGTAAAAAACGCTGTTGCTTCTGGAAACATAGGAAGAGAGAACCGAAGGAATCCATACCCCCCCATTTTCAACAAGACACCGGCCAGAATGACGGAGCCCGCTGTAGGCGCCTCAACGTGGGCATCAGGCAACCATGTGTGAACCGGCCACATCGGCATTTTAACAGCAAAAGACGCAAAAAAGGCCAGCCAAAGCCATGTTTGCATTTCAGGGGCGAATCTATAGCCTGTCAAAACCGTCATATCCGCTGTCCCCGCATGCAAAATCATCGTAATAAGGGCCACCAGCATCAAAACAGATCCCAACAAAGTATAAAGGAAAAATTTGAAAGATGCATACACACGACGCGCTCCGCCCCATACCCCAATAATGATATACATCGGGATCAGGACAGCCTCAAAAAACAGATAAAATAAAACACCATCAAGGGCACAAAATGTACCAATCATAAAGGTTTCCAGCAAAAGAAACGCAACCATATATTCGCGAACACGATCTGTTACAGCTTTCCAACTTGCCAGCACACATAAGGGCGTTAAGAAAGTAGACAACATGACAAAGAATAATGAAATCCCATCAACTCCCATATGATAGGAAATGCCGTATGTTTCAAACCAGATTTTCTTTTCTACGAACTGATAATCCGCGAGAGCCGGATTAAAGTTTATCATAATCGGCAACGACAAAAGAAAAGTAAGGGTTGTCACCCCCAACGCAATTATGCGCGACCTCGCTGCGACTGACTCGCTATCCCCTTTTAATACAGCAAGTAAAACAGCTCCCAGAAGAGGAAGAAAAGTTACAAATGAAAGAATTGGAAAATCCATTTTTATTGTCCGTCCTCTGCTTAACGCATATTTAAAAATTGGGGTATCAGATCAAACAGGCCCATAGCATGGGCCACCCAAGTCACCAGGACCATCAATCCGATCATCATCATGAAAGCATACTGAAAGACAAAACCTGTTTGAAATTTGGAAAGAACTGTTGATACTTTCTGACTAAGGGCCGCGACTCCATTCGGGCCCAAGCCATCAATCACCTGCCCGTCTCCACGCTTCCATAGGAACGTTCCCAAAGCTGCCGCTGTTTTAACAAAAACAATATGATAAAGTTCATCGAAAAACCATTTGCGGAAAAACAAAATATGCAATGGCTTGAAAATTCTTACCATGGCTGCGGGAATAGATGGAATAAACATATAAGCAAGATAGGCCAGGAAAATCCCGACTGCCCCCACAATTGTTGGCAATAACTTGACCCATTTTTCAACATGATGCGCTTTTGCAACCGAGTCATGCTCTGGCAAAACCACAATCGACTTTCCAAAAAACGCCTCTTTATTCCAGACAGTTTCATGAATCGCATCTGCTGATTCACTTTTGATAATATGTTCCATCTGGTCTTGGGTTGCCTCTTTCATCTCGCTCTCAATTTCATCGATTTCCGTTGCCTTTGATTCGACAGTTTTCTGGTGAGGGATACCAGCAAACCCGCCATAAAGAACAGAACCAGAGAAAATTGCACCAACCGCCAAAACCAACAAAGGAACAATCATAACAAGAGGGGATTCATGCACATGATCCATCGTATGATGATCAGCGCGTGGTTTCCCATGGAAGGTCATAATAATCAACCGCCAACTGTAAAAAGCCGTCATCAGGGCTGCTGCAATCCCCATGTAATAGGCAAAATGACCAACAGGACTGTCGGATGCCCAGTCAGACTCCAGAATAAGGTCTTTAGAATAATATCCTGCAAAAAATGGAACACCTGCCAACGCAAGAGACCCGATCCACATCATCGCATAAGTCACCGGAATTTTTTTCCAAATACCACCCATTTTACGCATATCTTGTTCATCGGACATCGCATGAATAACCGACCCCGCACCTAAGAACAACAAGGCTTTAAAAAACGCGTGCGTTACCAGGTGAAACATCGCTGCTGAATACGCAGAAACGCCAAGCGCAAAAAACATATACCCTAACTGTGACATGGTTGAATACGCAATCACACGTTTGATGTCGAACTGAGTCATACCGATTGTAGCGGCAACAAAGGCTGTAAATGCTCCAAACACACACACAATCATTAATGCATCGGGCGCATATTCAAAGACAGGTGAAAACCGCGAGACAAGAAATACACCAGCCGTTACCATCGTCGCTGCGTGAATCAAAGCAGACACAGGGGTTGGGCCCTCCATCGCATCAGGCAACCATGTGTGCAAGCCAAGCTGGGCTGATTTTCCTACCGCCCCGACAAATAACAACACGCAAATAAGCGTCAAGGCATGAATCTGGTACCCAAAGAAATCAAAGCGATCTGCTGTGTGGTCCGTGACAGCGTTAAAAATCCCGTCAAACTGAATCGTCCCAAAAACAATAAAGGTCGTAAAAATTCCGAGCAACAGGCCAAGATCACCCACGCGATTCACAACAAATGCCTTGATTGATGCGGCGGTCGCAGAATCCTTGTGATACCAGAATCCAATCAAAAGATAAGAGGCAAGCCCCACCCCTTCCCATCCAAAGAAAAGCTGGAGGATATTATCCGCGCTTACCAACATCAACATCGCAAAGGTGAAGAGAGAAAGATAGGCCATAAAGCGCGATTTGCTTTCATCATGGCTCATATATCCTATCGAATAGATGTGCACACAGGACGAAACAATGTTAATCACGCACATCATAATAACAGATAGCTGATCGACCCGGAGAGCCCAATCGACATTAAAATTGCCTGACGAAATCCAGGTCATAACCGGCAATGTATGGGGATTTGATCCTAAAATCACAGTAAAAAAGAGCTGAACAGATGCCGCAGCCGCCATTAAAACCGCTGTGCATGTTACAAATTGCGAAAATTTGTCCCCGCATTTTCGACCCAAGATCCCCGCAAGCAAAAAAGCAACAAGCGGCGCAAATACAGCAATATATCCTAATATCATTACTAACCTTTCAGCGCAGAAATATCTTCGACCGCGATCGATCCCTTGTTACGGAAGAACGAGACCAGAATAGCAAGGCCAATTGCTGCCTCAGCCGCAGCAACGGTCAAAATAAACATGGTAAAAACCTGACCGGAAAGATCGTTCAGAAAACTTGAAAATGCTACAAAATTGATGTTAACAGCCAATAACATCAGCTCAATCGACATTAATATAATAATCACATTTTTACGATTGAGAAAAATCCCAAAAATCCCGATTGTAAACAACACTGCCGCCAATATCAGATAATGAACCAACCCGATCTCAAACATTCGAAACTCCTGTCCCTACAGATACATTTTGAATCTCAACAGAATCTGCCTCACTCCGCTCGACCTGCGCTCCAACACGTTGACGCAAGACACCTCCGCGCGTGCGCAAAGTCAGAACAATTGCCCCGATCATAGCGACTAATAAAATCAGCCCTGAAACCTGGAAGGGAAAAACATACTGTGTATACAAAACATTTCCCAGCGCCTTTGTATTATCAACATCAAGAACATCGGGTTCAAGAAGCGGCGGTGGATTCGGCCAAACCTGATACAGCATGATTAGCTCCGCCAACAAGGCAAGACCGACAAAGCCGCCCAGAGGCGCAAATTGCTTGGCCCCGTTACGCAACTTACTAAAATCAATATCAAGCATCATAACGACAAAAAGGAATAAAACAGCAACCGCTCCAACATAGACGATTACCAATATCATAGCGACAAACTCTGCCCCCAAGAGAACAAATAGTCCTGCCGCATTGAAGAAAGCAAGAATCAGGAAAAGAACAGAGTGCACCGGATTTCTAGCCGTAATCACCAAAAGTGAACTAACGATTAAAACCACGGCAAAGGCATAGAAGGCAAGGACCCCGATCATGGGACAAACTCTTTTGGTTATATGGTTAAGACAAGCTACACTTTTAAAAAACTACACTTTTCTAATGCGTTACAATTGATTAAGCAAGCGGCTGCAGAAAAATAGTCGTAGTTTTCCCACATGATAGAAAAAAATTAATGACATAACATAAAAACCAACGGGTTAAATCAAAAATGCTAAGCCACCTTTGTCAATGGCCTGTATTTGATACGATGAGGCGTATCAGCATCAATGCCAAGACGGCGCTTTCGATCTGCTTCATAATCCTCATAATTCCCTTCAAAATACACAACCTGAGAATCGCCTTCAAAAGCAATGATATGTGTTGCCAGACGATCCAGGAACCAGCGATCGTGTGAAATAACAACAGCACAGCCAGGAAATTTTTCTAAGGCCTCCTCAAGCGCGGATAATGTTTCTGTATCTAGATCATTCGTTGGTTCGTCCAAGAGAAGCACATTTGCCTCTTGTTTCAGCATTTTTGCCAGGTGAACCCGGTTACGTTCCCCTCCTGAAAGCTGGGACATTTTCTTTTGTTGGTCTGTCCCCTTGAAGTTGAATGAACCAACATAGGCACGAGATGGCATCTCAATTTTCCCCAGTTTCAGCATATCATTCCCGTCAGAAATCTCTTCCCAGACTGTTTTATTATGATCCAAAGCGTCCCGACTTTGATCGACATAACCAAGTTTTACAGTATCACCGACTCGGAAGTCGCCACTATCTGGCTTTTCCTGCCCGGTAATCATTTTAAATAAAGTAGATTTACCCGCACCGTTTGGTCCGATAACCCCAACGATTCCCCCAGGAGGTAATTTAAAACTGAAATTTTCAATTAACAGCCGATCGCCAAATCCTTTCGAAATGTCCGTTGCCTCAACAACCAAATTCCCCAACCGTGGAGGGGTCGGAATAACAATCTGAGAGCGCTGTACAGTTTCATTCTCATTTTCAAGTAACATCTGTTCATAAGCAGCAATGCGTGCTTTTGATTTTTTACGTCGTGCTTCAACCCCTTGACGAACCCACTCCAGCTCACGATCCAGGGTTTTCTGACGTGACGCTTCGGATTTAGCTTCTTGCTCCAGACGTTTTCTTTTTTGATCGAGGTAGGAGGTATAATTCCCCTCATACGGAATACCTGTGCCACGGTCAAGCTCAAGGATCCAGCCCGTAACATTATCCAGGAAGTACCGATCGTGGGTGACCATAACAACTGTCCCTTTATAATCGCTTAAGAACCGTTGGAGCCAGGCAACACTTTCAGCATCAAGGTGGTTTGTTGGTTCATCCAATAAAAGCAAATCAGGCTTTTCAAGTAATAAACGGCACAGCGCAACACGCCGCTTTTCACCACCGGATAGTTTATCGACAGGGGACTCGGCTGGCGGGCATCTTAAAGCCTCAAGAGCTATCTCAACATGCCGTTCCAGATCCCACCCGTCCACGGCTTCGATTTTTTCTTGTAAATTTCCCATTTCCTCGGTCAATTTATCAAAATCAGCCCCCTCTTCGCACATTTCCAACCCAATTGCATTATAACGTGCAACCATGTCACTGATAGGTTTTAACGCAACCATAACGTTTTCAAGAACATTTTTTGTAGGATCCAGTTGTGGCTCCTGCGGGAGATATCCAACCCGGGCATTTTTATCTGCGAAGGCTTCCCCGACAAACTCTGTATCAACACCTGCCATTACCTTTAAAAGGCTTGATTTACCAGACCCATTGGGACCTAACACCCCAATTTTAACCCCAGGAAGGAAACTTAACGTAATATTGTTCAAAACAGTTTTTCCGCCGGGATAGGTTTTACTAACACCGTTCATCACATAGACGTATTGATAAGAAGCCATGATTGTTAATTGTCCTTTTAAAACTTTGTTCCAGAGTTTTTAACGCAAGATGCCTCCTCCGCCAAGATATAAAAAACCATCAGTGCCGAAAATTCGCGGGTCTAGACATATCCCCTTAAACGCTTTAGATAGCAAAGCAATGTTCTGTTCACCGTTAAGGAGCCCATTCAATGGATATGATAACCCTTTTAAAAACATTTGGATATGCCGGTGTCTGGACCGCGCTTTTTATTGAGGGGGCTTTTATTTTTGGAATTTTTTTGCCAGGCGATACTCTTTTGTTCCCGATTGGCATTCTGGCAGGACAAGATATTTTTAATCTATGGATTATGCTGCCCGGGTGTTTTATTTCTGCATTTTTAGGAAATCTTGTCGGATATGAAATCGGAAAACGCTGGGGGCCACGAATTCTTGAAAAATATAAAGGCAAGATCATTAAGGAATCCCATATTATCTCCTGCAATCACTTTTTTGACAAATATGGCGCATTCACGGTTGTTATTTCACGTTTTATCCACTTTGCGCGTACGCTTGTTCCGTTTATGGCAGGAATGACAGGAATGGCCTATAAACCGTTTGTTATTTATTCAGCCATGGGGGCTTTGCTCTGGGCGACGGGAGTTCCTTTGTTAGGATATTTTCTAGGAGCAATTATTCCAGCAGGGAGCATTGATAAATACCTTTTACCGATCATCGGAGGAATTATTCTGCTTGTTGCGGCAAAACCACTGACAAAACGATTGGTAAGAAAACTTTATTCACTCACCCAAAAAGGTCAACAGCCTTGATCGACTTTTGACAGAAAATCGTTCTCTAAGCCATAGGCTGCACGGAAAAGCCCTTTGATTTTAGACCAACTACTATCACGGTCGACATTTATTTTTCCCATATAATGAGGCAATCCGGCTGTATCTATCTTATAAAGTTGCCCCCACCATCCAAAAACAGATGGCCCCGGAATGCCATATCTTAAATCACTTACAACAACCAAATCGGCGGCGTTTCCTCTGGCGACCCCCACTGTCTGATTGGAAAACCATGACAACATGCCCCCATCATGCGTGCCCAATATCGTCGCCTTCACCGAGTCAGACACCTGTTTTTGACAAGCCCACTGAATATGCTGTGGGTCGAAGGTTGATACAAAGCCGACCCTCACCTGATGCGGTTGGTGACCACAACGCGTCGCAAAAAAGGTTGAAAAATCGTCGTAAAGGCTTCGACCTTTTGATAGGCAATCTGCTGATCCTCTAACTGTCGGGCGGCCAGATTTTCCGCCCGTATATTCAATCCCCACCCCATCGCGATATAGGCGGTTGTCAGGGCAATGGCCGAGACCGCCAGAAATCTGGCCCGTTCCCGCCCCTTTCGAAACAGCAACGCGCCCATAGCCAGACATAAAATCCCCGAATACACCGGATCAATAATCGAAATCGCCGATATTTCGAAACGGTGATTGCTGAATGGGGCAAATAACTGTGTCCCGTAAATCGTGCAAAAATCCAGCAACGGGTGCGACAAAATAGCCAACACCATCACCGCCAACCAACGCCCGAATTCTACACCCTGTTGTTTTTCATTTTTCCGCTCATAGAACCGCCACAGCCCTGCGGCCAGAGCGGCCCCGATCAATGGCACAAACCAAAGGGCGTGGCTGAGATGACGATGGTATTTCCATGATCCATAATCCCCCAGAAACGGAGTCGCCAGAACATCCAAGTCCGGCAAAAACGCGGCAAAGGCACCGTAAACCAGTGCCTTTCGTCCCATTTTCTTATACCCGATAGCCTGTCCGATACAGGCCCCCAACGCCATATGTGTCAATGTGTCCATAGGGAAATGATATATGATCTTTGTTTTAAAAAGAAAGACCAATTGAGAAAAAGAGGTTTTATTCCAAAATACTCTTCGCAAAGTCGGTCAAGGTGTCGTCACGGGCGCCCATGATGACAATGCGGTCGCCTGATTGCGCCTCGGCGGCCATCATCCGTCCGATCTCGTCCCGTGTCGGCGCATACATCGCACTTAATCCTTTACTTTGACATTCAAAAATAAAGTCTTGAGATGTATAGGATTTATCAACCGTGCCCCCCATATACAACACATCCGGCATATAGAGCTTATCCCCCGATTTCAGCCCCACCACAAACGCGTCGCGCAATTCCTCGCGCATCAACCGGAACGGCCCATACCCATGCATCTGGAACATGACCAATAAACGTCCGGAAAATTCATTTAAACAAGACAATGACGCCTTTATTTTATCCGGATTGTGAGCAAAATCGTCTATCACACTGATATTATTTATATTTTTAATTGTCTGCAGCCGCCGCGCTACACCAGAAAAACCGGCCAACGCCTGACACGCCTCCGCCAATGTCACACCTGACAGCACCGCCGCAGCAATAGCGCAAAGCGCATTTTCCACGTTATGCCGCCCGATAACCTGCAACGTCAGAGAGGCCCTCTCCCCCGTTGTAACATATTGAATCTCCGCAGAAATTCCGAGAGGGGAGGCACAAAGAGCGTGCGCCTGTAACTGCGCCGAAGATGTATCAATCCCCACGGTCAAAGCCGTTGCCGCGTAATCCGGTGCCAGTGCCGCCACAGCATCATTCGTGATATTTAAAATCTGTCGGGCAGAGTTATCCAGAAATTGACGAAATACGGGCACCAACTCCGCCACGGGTTTGTGGTCAAGCGCGATATTATTTAAAACCGCAATCGTCGGATGGTACAACACGATCGACCCATCGCTTTCGTCACATTCCGTCACGAACAGGTCTTTATCCCCCACCAAGGCCGATGCAAAAGGCGTATCCGGTGCCACAAAATTCAAAAAATTGGCCCCGTTCATCACCGTCGGATTCTGTCCTGCTTGGGTCAAAATCCAGGCCAGCATCCCCGTCGTGGTTGATTTGCCACTGGTTCCCCCGATGCCAATCCGCCGCCCTGCCGCATCGAACAAAGACGCCAGCAGCTCTGCCCGCTTCAGGATTGGTACCCCCAGCTCTTTGGCCCGTTTTACTTCGGGGATTGTATCTTCCACCGCGCTCGAGACCACCAACGCATCGAAATCCGTCGTAAGTCCCAAACCATCTTGAGGAACAACCGCGATCCCGTGTTGCCGCAAAAACGCAAATTTTTCAGGCGTCCGCCCCTGATCACACCCTCTGTCCGAACCGACAATACGGGCGCCCTGCCCGTGCAGTATCATGGCCAGAGGAAGCATCCCGCTTCCCCCGATCCCACAAAAGAAATAGGATGGCATAAGAGGGCTCCGTTAAAACGAGGTAGAAGATGGGAAAATCGGCTTCCCAAGCTTTAAATCCTTTGGAGAAGACTCTTCAGATGAACCTTGTGGAACAGACTGGGATTCGGGGGCGCGCCCTTTATCACCATAAAATCCCCCCTCAAGAGCATTCATACGCCGCTCCCTCTCCTCAGTATTTGCGGCCTCCTCTGCCTCCTGGCGTGCCGCCTCGTCATAAGCCGCCTTATAACGGGCGCGATCATCAGAATCTGTTGCCAAAGCAGGCGTATCAGGCCCTAAAAATTCTATCCCCTGCGCCTGAGGGTCCAAAGCCCCTTTATTGTGATAAGATGGTAGAGGCTGAACTTTAGAAAGAGACTCTGAAAAATCAATAACCACCTCTTCAGGGTACTCATACATAGCCCCCGTTGACGCATCCCATGGTAAAGTAAGACCAAGTGTTAATGTGTTCAAATAGGCTGTATTGGCAATCCCGGATTCAATGACAGCATCCTTTGCCCTATTTCCAGGGGCCGTGCACGCGATAAACATTGGTTTTCCAGATCGTTGGATAGATATCGTTTGCGGTGGACGTACGCTGTACTTATAGGCATGATCTCCTAACAAAATATCGCAATATGCATTTTCTGCACCGATGGTTTTAAAACTAACCCGTTGAGTTGATCCATCTGTCAACGTTGAACAAGACGCAAGAAATGGTAGGAATAAAACGGCCGTGCAAGCCAAAAAATATCGTTTTGAGATCATATCGAAGAATCCATCTGGGTAAGTGAAAAGACCCCCTATGATAGTTGAGTCTGACGTAATAAAAAAGCCCTGATATACCGCTTTTCAAAGATATTCCCTCTTTCTTTCCATGGAACCGTCTATCATATCAGGCCTAATTATAGGGTCCTGTTCATGGTTTCCTGAATTCCTTGCAATCAATCGTAAAATCACTTAAATAAACCGCATGGAATACAAAGTTGCCGCCCTTTATCGTTTTGTAACTGTGACAGACTTGGAGAAACACCAAGCTGCCCTGAAAGCCATTGAAGAAAAATATGATATTTGTGGGACCCTGCTGATCGCCCCGGAAGGGATTAATGGAACGATCGGAAGCTCAAACGGGGGGGTTGAGGTAGCCCTTGATTACCTTGATAAAAATTTTGAAATTATGCGCGGAGAGGTTAAATTTTCAACCGCCTCGAAACGCCCGTTTTTACGATTTAAAGTCCGCATCAAAAACGAAATCGTAACACTCCGGCAACCACAAGCCGACCCATCAAAACAAGTTGGCACCTATGTCGAACCAAAAGATTGGGATTCCCTCATCAAAGACCCGGATGTCCTACTTCTGGATACGCGTAATGACTATGAAACAAAAATCGGAATCTTTAAGGGTGCGATCGACCCCAATATTAAAACATTTACCGAATTTGTTGACTACGTCCGCAATAACCTTGATCCTGCGAAGCAGAAAAAGATCGCTATGTTTTGCACAGGGGGAATCCGCTGTGAAAAAGCATCAAGCTTTATGTTAGCAGAAGGATTCGAGGATGTTTACCACCTTAAAGGGGGAATCCTGAAATATCTTGAAACAATCCCCGCCGATCAAAGTTCCTGGGAAGGCGAATGTTTTGTTTTTGATCGCCGAGTCGGGGTTGGACATGGATTAAGTGAAGGAACAGCACGTATTTGTTACGGCTGTCGTGCAACTCTTACAACAGAGGATCGTGCCCATCCACTGTTTGAAGAAGGCGTTCGTTGCCCACACTGCGCACCAACAATGACTGAAGATATTCTGGCTGCAAAACGCATGCGGCATCAGCAAATGCGTGTTGAGCCACGACAAAAGAAGAATACTGCAGACATTAACTCAAGAAATTAATTGTACTAAAAATCGCGTTTCGGAGAATTCTGGCTTGTCGATAAAAAGGGCACCCCTACGACTTTAACCGTAGGGGTTCTTACGGATTGAAGCCCCTCCATCGCCAATTCAAATGGCCCTTTCAAGCTTTTAATGAACTTCATACCTTTTTTGTTTCCAACGTCGCAAGGGCTTGTAAAACAAGGGCGATGGCAGATGAATCCGCATAGCGATTGCCCATATTGTCCGCGATATCACGGGCAACAACATTCATCCATCCTTTAAAAACTGAAATTAATGGTTTTGCTGTCAATTTCATGGGACTATTTTATCTCCGGCTTAGGGGGATTGATATCCTTCTTGTATGACACAGGTGTCAAAAATTTAAACATCTGCTCCAAACTGGGGCCATGATATTTCTTTTTCCACCTCGCAAGTGTTGCCATAACAATCTGATAGGAATAGCGAGAAGGTTCAAGATTAAAATGCTCCGCCACGTCTCTTGCAAACACATCACGGAACAAGGACTTCAAAGACCGAACAGGTCGCCTGGACACTGCAAAAGCAGCCGCCAAAGAGCTTTTATTCTGGCGTAAGTTTTTATAGAGTTTGTTTGGCTTTTTCATAGGGAAAGCATAGCATTCTATTCCCCAAAATGCAAAAAATTAAAGAATTAACACGAACAACGGAGCACCGGATTGCGGGCCGCCTTGACTTCATCCAAACGCCGGCGCGGAGCGGACTGCGGCATCGCGTGGAATATTTCCCCCTCGCCCGCCCGGACATCCGCCGCAATTTTTTGCATCACGGCGATAAAGCGATCGAGCGTTTCTTTGCCTTCGGTCTCGGTCGGCTCAATCAACATGGCGCCATTAACCACCAACGGGAAATAAATGGTCATCGGATGCATGCCGTATTCGATCAACGTCTTGGCAATATCCAATGTCGTCACACCGGATTCTTTTTGAATTTTATCGGTCAATAACGCTTCGTGCATACAGGTGCGATCTCCGAACGGCGCATCATAATCCTCGCGCAATTTCGCCAGAATGTAATTGGCATTCAGAACCGCATCGCCCGATACCTGCCGCAACCCATCCGCCCCATGTGACAACATATAGGTCAAAGCCCGCACAAACATACCGAATTGCCCTTGAAAGCCTTTGAGCCGCCCAAAAGAATCCGGCCGATCCTCGCGTGTTTCCAGTTTATAGCCCGCCTCTGTCTTCACCACACAGGGAACCGGCAAATACGGGCGCAAACTTTCTGCCACACAAATCGGCCCCGATCCGGGCCCGCCGCCGCCATGCGGGGTCGAAAATGTTTTGTGCAAATTGATGTGCATCACATCCACACCAAAATCCGCCGGACGCACCCGCCCGACCAGAGCATTGAAATTGGCCCCGTCACAATAAAAATACCCGCCTGCGGCATGGAGCAATTCCGCACAGGCGGCGATGTCGCGTTCAAACAACCCACAAGTATTCGGATTGGTGACCATCATACCCGCCACATCGTGCCCATCCCCTAACGCCTCACGGAACGCGTCCAACGACACGCATCCGTTTTCTTTGGTGGGGATCACACGCAAATCATATCCGCACATCGCAGCCGTTGCCGGATTGGTTCCATGCGCCGAATCCGGACATAAAATCACCTTGCGATGTCCCTGCCCATTCTGTTCATGGGCGCGGCGGATGGTCATCAACCCCGCCAATTCGCCATGCGCGCCCGCAGCAGGAGTGAGGCACACCCCACGCAACCCCGTCAATTCACCCAACCAGTTTTGTAACTGATACATCACCTCTAACGCGCCCGGAACTGTGCAGGCTGGCTGCAACGGATGAATGCCCGCAAATCCCGATAACCGTGCCATTTTTTCATTCAGGCGCGGATTATGTTTCATCGTGCACGATCCCAACGGAAAGAACCCATGATCAATCGAAAAATTCTTGGTCGACAACCTCACAAAATGCCGGAGCACTTGCGGCTCTTTCAGTTGCGGCAACCCAAGAGCCTCCCGTGCGCCCTGCCCTGTGCGCAGCGGGGTATTTTGCGGCGCGGGTAAATCTACCCCGCTCCCGTCACTCTGTTCATGTTCCCACAACAGTGGCTCTTCGTAATGCAACGCCCGCGATTCACCAATAAGATCGTTCATGCTACTATCTCCTTCACCGCTTCACACAGCATTTGAATATCCGTATCGGTTGTCATTTCGGTCGCGCACATCAACACGCGGTGGTCATCCAGACGCAATCCGGGGATGATGTTCTTCGCCGCCAGCGTCATCATGACGTCTTTGGCAGGGTTATCAAAGCGCACCACAAATTCATTAAAGAAGGCAGTGTTTTCGATCGTCACCCCTGCGATCTGTGCCAGCGCATCCGCCAATTGGCAGGCGCGTTCATGGTTGAGCCGCGCCAGGTCTTTCAGGCCCTGTTCCCCCAACAACGCGGCATGCACCGTAAAGGCCAGAGCACATAATCCCTGATTGGTGCAAATATTCGATGTCGCCTTTTCACGGCGGATATGCTGCTCCCGCGTGGCCAGAGTCAGAACAAAGCTCCGCCGTCCGTCCGCATCCACGGTTTCCCCGACCAATCGCCCGGGCATTTGGCGCACATATTCGTGTTTGCACGCAAAAAACCCCAGATGTGGCCCACCATAAGACATCGGGATCCCCAAGCTTTGCGCCTCGCCACATACAATATCGGCGGCGCGTGGTGGCTCCAGCAAGCCCAAGGATACGATTTCGGTAATGACCACAATCAGCTTGGCCCCGACCGCATCACATTGCGCCCGATAGGTTTCATAGGTATGAGGTGCCCCGTAAAAATCAGGCGATTGAATGATCAGGGCCGCGCAGGTGGTATCAAGATCTGTCACCACCGCATCCCGCACATAACTGTCCAGAACCTCACGATACTGCGGATGCAAGGCATTGCCGATCACGACCTTATCCCGTCCGGTTAAGCGCATCGCCATCAAGGCCGCCTCGGCACACGCGGTGGCGCCGTCATACAGGGACGCATTGGCCACATCCTGCCCTGTTAAGGCCGCGATCAAGGTTTGGTATTCAAAAATCACCTGCAACGTGCCTTGCGCAATTTCCGGCTGGTACGGCGTGTAGGAAGTGAGAAACTCCGACCGCTGGATCACATAATCCACCGCCGCCGGAATATGATGGGAATACACCCCCGCCCCCAGAAAAAATGGCCCATCCGCGGCAGAGCGGTTTTGAGTGGCCAAAGCCGTCATATACCGCTCGACCTCCAACTCCCCCTGATGATCCGGCAGATCAAAATGATCCGCGACGGGTAACCCTGTATAAAAATCATCAACAGCCGCCACACCGATATCAGCCAACATCGCGGCACGGTCTTTATGGGTCAGAGGAAGATAGCGCATGTTTTACCCCGCTGTTTTCACATAGTCGCGATAGGTGGCTTCATCCATCAATCCGGCCAATTCCGCCGCATCGGTCATTTTGAATTTGGCAATCCATCCATCCGCATCCGATTTCAACAGATCATAATCGGATTCAAGTGCCGTATTGACCGCCACGACCTCTCCCGTCACCGGTGTATACACCTCGGCCGCCGTTTTGACCGACTCGACCACCGCAAAATAGGCACCTTTTTTGTACTGGGCACCCAGCTTGGGCAGCTCGATAAAGACCAGATCCCCCAGCGCGTGCTGGGCATAGTCGGTAATGCCAATCACAGCCACAGTCCCGTCTTCGATTTTAATCCATTCATGGTCTTTGGTGTATTTGATGTCCATTTTTTCTCCTTTTTGTAATTTCCGTTATCCCTGCGCGGGCGGGGATGACAGGAATAATAAAATCACTTTTTTGTTCGTGGTTGTACAAATGGCATTTTGGCAACGCGGGCGGGAAGTGGTGTACCACGCACGACCACAGACACATCCGTCCCTTCCGCCGCATATTCACTCGGGACATAGCCCTGCCCGATCGCGTGTTTTAAGGTCGGAGAGAATCCTCCACTCGACAACACGCCAATTTTAATCCCCTCTGTATTCAAGATGCCCGCTCCCTCGCGAGCGATCCCTTTGTCCAGCAAGACGATTCCGACACGTTTCCGGTGCGGAGGAGCAAAATCGGCAATCCGGTCTTTAGCCATCACCCACGCCAGATCGGCCTCTAACGGCGATGTCGTGGCATCAATATCATGTCCATACAGGCAATATCCCATTTCCAGACGCAGAGAATCCCGCGCCGCCAACCCGATCGGCTTCACCCGATCATCGGCGAGCAATGCAGTCCACAGCGCGGGGGCATCGGCCGCAGGCACCGAAAGTTCGAACCCGTCTTCGCCCGTATAGCCCAACCGCGAGACAAACATCGTATCATCACGATACCACAACCCCATATACGGCACGGCCGACAGATCAATCCCCAGCACATCCCGCATCACCGCTTCCGACTGCGGCCCCTGCAACGCCAGCAACGCCCAATCATCGAAATAAGTGAATTCCAACGCGGCAGGAAGGTGCGATTTTATCCACGCGATATCTTTCTCTTTGCACCCCGCATTGATCACCATGTGAAAATCATCCGCGCCGGTTTTGGTCACCATCAGATCGTCGATGATCCCGCCGTCCGGATTAACCAGAACAGTATATTTGGCTTTATTGATGGGAAGTTTTTCAAACGAGGATGGGGTAAGGCTCTGTAAAAAATCTTGCGCTCCAACCCCCTTTATCGCCACCTGCCCCATATGCGAGACATCGAACAATCCGGCCGAGCTGCGCACCCATTCATGCTCTTTCAATACGCCCAGATCGTAATACAGCGGCATATCATATCCGGCGAATTCGGCCATTTTTGCGTTTAACGCAACATGCTGTGCATGAAGTGGTGTTGTTTTCATAGGACTATTTTTCCAATTTTAATTCTAAATAGAGCACCAACATAAATTTTTTGCCCCCCTCACCCCACCCCTCTCCCGCAAGGGGAGAGGGAGTCTCTTACTATAAACACCTCTCCCCTTGTGGGAGAGGTCGACATGCAAAGCATGTCGGGTGAGGGGCAATAAAACCTTACGCCACGATTTCGAAATCTTCGGTCACAGGATTGGTCAGCAATTTCTGGCACATCTCTTTCAGACGATCTTTGGACGTTCCATCCGGCACATCAATCTCGATAAACTTGCCCTGACGGACATCCCCAACCTCGGCAAATCCCAAACTGTGCAACGCGCTTTCAATCGCTTTGCCCTGTGGATCCAACACACCTTTTCTCAAAGTAACTTTTACAACTGCTTTCATGATTTTCCTTTCGATACATTAATTTTACAAGCGCTCATAACATTCCCAACAAATTCTTTAAATTCTTCTTTGCTTAGATGTGTTGTTTTCTTGATTTGATTTGCAAATAGATTATTAAAACATTTTTGTGCTGGAAATCTACTCTCCCCCCACGAATCATCTTCAATTGCGTTTGGGTTAAGTTCAACTGAAATCAACCCTTCCCCTTCTTCATAGCGGGCAAAGGCAAAACAACTTTGAGCACTACCTTCTAACCCTTGATTACCGGCTTCTTCTCCTTTTTTCTCGTATGCAACCCAATAAAAATCCGCAGGGGTGATATTATACGAAATATAAACCTTACCATCTTGGAACTCAGCTGAATGAACCCCGCCGTTGCAGCGATCACCTCTGCTATAACGCTTTACTAACTTGAGTTCATCCCCGTCTACATTCACCTTCATAACATTACTAAATCGGCCAGAGCCACCTCCACTAACCTCTGTTTCTACAAGATACGCATTCTTATCATGGGAAATAACCTTATAGGATGTATACCCCCCCTCAGGATAATCCATATTTACCCATCCATCAGAATCGATCTTCGCTCCATTTTTCTGGCACGTTGTAATAGCGGTTTTTAAAATTGGTTCTGGCGGATTCTCAAGAGGATTGATCTCATCGAAACAGTACGGTGACAGCACATTTCCTTGCCAGACAATTGCCTCCTGCGCAGCGGCTTCCATCGCAAAAGCCTCCATAGGAGTGCCCATCATTCCCATCATAACTATCGAGAGTAAAAAATCTTTTTTATATACTTTCATTTTTTACTTTCCTATTTCCATGGCTTGGTCGGAGCGGATTTGTTGATGCTGCGCAATTTCCGTTCCCGTGCCAATTCATTTTCAATCTCGCCAAGGGACGCGGCGATTTGCTCGTCCACATTGCCTCCTTGCATGATCCCTGTTTCCGGCACTAACCCCAGACGTTTGGCCACGTCTTGATAGGCTTCGATCATGCCACCCAGATCCTGCCGGAACAAATCCTTGTCCAGCTTGGCTCCGGTTTTCTCATCCCACAGCCGGCAATTATCCGGAGAAATTTCATCAGCCAACAGAATGTAAACTTCTTCATATTCGCCAAACAAACGGCCAAATTCAATTTTGAAATCCACCAAGCGAATGCCGATTCCGGTGAACAATCCCGACAGATAGTCATTGATCCGCCAGGCTTGCGCCACAATTTCTTCCAATTCATAAGGATCCGCCCAGCCCATATTCAAAATATGGTTTTCACTGACCATCGGGTTGCCCAATTCGTTCTTTTTGTAATAAAATTCGATCAAGGGGTAGTTAAGGACCGTTCCCTCTTTCATGCCGAATTTTTTGACCATCGATCCGGCGGCCACATTCCGCACCACGACCTCGATCGGGATGATTTCCACCTGCCGGACCAATTGTTCGCGCATATTCAGGGATTTCAGAAAATGGGTCGGAATGCCGATTCCTTCCAATTTGGTCATCAGATGGGCCGAAATACGGTTGTTCAACACCCCTTTTCCGGCGATAACCTGATGTTTTTCGCCATTTTGGGCGGTGGCGTCATCCTTAAAATACTGGATCACCGTGCCAGGTTCCGGCCCTTCAAAAAGGGTCTTGGCCTTGCCGTCATAGATCACTTTGCGGCGCGAAGATCGAAAACCAGAAAATATCATCAATTGTCCTGCCATATTAAGAAAATGGTTATGTTTCCTTGGTATAACAAAAGGATGGTACTCAAGTAAAACCATTTCAACATATAACCAAAGATTATTGGGAGAAACTTAGATGAGAAATATTATGTCTTTTGAAGACAGGGGACGCAGTTTTGAAACAAAATTTGCACTGGACCAAGAAATCGCGTTTAAAATTGATGTCCTTACAACAGATTTAGTCGCACGCTGGGCTGCAGAACGCCTTCCGCTGGATGAACATCAATCCGCTAAGTTTGTATCCGAATTAAACAGTCTTGTTCTGGTCAAAAAAGGCGAATCTTTAATTAAAGAAAAACTTCTGGCCGATTTTTCGTTGAATAAAGTTGATCTGTCTGAAAATGCCCTTGATCGCTTATTCTTGCTTAAAAAACAGCAAGCTGCAAAAATGGTCCTCAAAGATGTTTCATAGGATGATCGGATAAAGTGGTTGCAAATTTTGTAAGGCGTTCTATGTTTATCTTTAAATGATAAACACATACAGATAGGTTACAAAATGAGCTTCAACGACCGTGAGAAAGCCTTTGAAAACAAGTTTTCGCTGGATCAAGAATCACTGTTTAAAATAGAGGCCCGAACCAGTAAGCTGGTTGGCCTCTGGGCAGCAGGGAAACTTGGTTTGACAGGCGCAGAAGCAGATTCTTATGCAAAAGAGGTTATTTCTGCGAATCTGGATGAGCCAGGTTACGGCGATATCAAACGGAAGCTGGCAGATGACTTCCAGAAAAAAAATGTTCCACTTGATTTGGAAGAGATCGACAAAATTATTCTTAAAAGTGTTGATGATGCAACCAAGCAAATTGAATCGGAAAAACGCTAATCCGATCTATTTTCTAAAAATGACATTGTTGTGAATATATACTTGGTTCAGTTAATGACCCAGAAAAAAGCCCTCTCACCCGACTTCGACTTATCAAAGCCGTACAGCCTTAAATTAAGCAGAAAGTTCTTTTGGATGCCCAGTGCAAAAGATTGTATAGTAATTTAAAATAATAATTAGATATTTCCAATTTTTCGTCATTGCGGCGAAAGCCGCAATCTCACTTGTATAAGAGGAGATTCTGGCTTTCGCCAGAATGACAAATTCGTATTTTAAATTAGTATAATTGATAACACGCCCTAAGTCTAAAACGGAGAACAAAAAAACACAATTGTTTTGCACTCCGTTTATAATTTTAGAAAAATCTGTATCTCCCAGGGAAAAGTAATCGCCCCAGAGACAAAATTCTGTCACCCCAATCCGTTCCGATAATGATTTTGAAAGACAGGCCCCCCACCTTCTCTGTCTGGAGCAGGAAGAGCCTGGCCCCTTACCTCACCCGAGGCTGCATCAGCAAAGAACTGTCTTAAAGGACCAGCGCTCGTCGAAATACCAGTCTCACTCAGTGGATCAGCATAGCCGAGGGGATCTCTTGAACGACTGCTTCTGTCTTGAACGGGAGCTAGGCCCCGTCTCAATCTCTCGTTTGATAAATTTGAAAAATCAACAGAGCCCTCATTAATTAAATCATGGGCATAAGCCTCTGTTAATCTTCCACCAGCAACAGCTGTTGCGATATCGTTAGGTGTCATTCTTTTATTATAACCAGTATGCCCGCGGGGACCCTGACCGTCTATCATAGATTCGATGTTTCTTCCCATAGAATCAAGAGCAGGCCCTAAGCGAGCCGTTGTTTGAGGGCCCGGCAAGAAGACCCCTAAAAGACTAGCAGCAGCATTTTTTAAAAAAGACCCGATGCGATCAAATAAACCACCCCCGGATTCGGTCGGTGCGCCCCCTTGCATCATTCGCCCAAAAGGCCGAGAGCCACCAACATCAGAAAAAGGTGATTGACCCCGATACGCATCACGCCCAAGATCAGCCCCCCTCCCACCAAAAAGTCCGCCTGTGAGGGCATTGATTCCATCTTTCACAAGCTCATATAACCCTTTTTTTAGACCAAGACCCCCCCTATCGAAAGCTTGATGAAGAACACTTCTGAACAAATCTGACATAACAACACCCCATTTTTTCGTTCATTAACTAGTGTTTATATGTTAAATGTAATTGGTTAATAAAATGTTAACAGGTATATTTCTGTTTTCTTGATGAAGTGCCGTAAAGCCGGTCTTTTATAAATCTGTCAATTGATGACACACCCTAACGATGACGGACTCTAAAAGGTGACCGACTTCCCGCACCCACATTTTCCGGTCTCGTTGGGGTTGGAAATATCCAGTCGGCGATTTCCCAAATGATCTTCGATATAGTCGATTTTCGCGCCAAAAAGCTTCAACATATCGAAGGCCGGAATATAAAGTCCCAAGACATCTGTCAGGGGAAAAACATCATCCCCCACATCCACATCATCGACTGTGGCCAAGGGTTTCAGGTCATATTCATTCCCGCCGCACCCTTTGCCGCCGCGAATGGATAAACGCAATCCAACAGCTCCGCCCGATATAGTCGTCAAATAGGCTTTGGCCGCATCCGTAACAGTGATTTCTGTGGTTAATTTCATGCACACACTCCTCACGTAAACATATTCAATTGTAACTTGGCGGTTTCCGCCATAAAGGACGGATCCCATGTCGGTTCCCAGACAATTTCCACATCCACCTGCCCCACACCGGTCAGGGGAAAAATCGCCCCTTGCACCATGCCCGGCATTTCTTGCGCCACCGGACATCCGGGGGAGGTCAGAGTCATTTTTACATCAATATCACTGGTTCCATCCGGCGCATCGGTAATGACCATGCTGTAAATCAATCCCAGTTCATAAATATTCACAGGGATTTCCGGATCATATACTTCGCGCAGGGCTTTGACGATCGCAAGCCACAGCGGATGGTCCTTGCTGCCCGTAATGTGGGGCGGTTCGGCCAATTCGTCGTAATCATCCCCGAACGCGTTGCGCACCATCTGTTCATCGGCTACGTGTTGCATCTTACACCAACATCCTTTTGGCTTTCATCAGCCCGTCTATCAATTGATCTATATCGTTTTTATCATTGTAAAGGCCAAACGACGCCCGAATCGTGCCATCGACCCCGAAACGCGCCATCAGCGGCTGGCAACAATGATGCCCTGTCCGCACCGCAACCCCGCATTGATCCAGTATCATCGCCACATCCGCCGAAGGACATCCCTCAACGGTAAAACTGATAATACCGGCTTTATCCTCGGCCTCCCCGATGATCCGGACACCATCCATCTTGCGCAACGCCTCGGTCGCGTACGACACCAAATCCTCTTCCCATGCGTGGATAGTCTCCATCCCGATATGGGTCACGTAATCAACCGCGGCCCCCAACCCAATGACTTCGGCAATTGCGGGGGTTCCGGCTTCAAACCGTGCCGGAGCTGTGGCAAAGGTTGATCCGTCCAGCGTCACGCGATCAATCATATCTCCGCCGCCCTGATACGGAGGCATAGCATTCAACAGAGCCGATTTGCCGTACAAAACCCCGACACCCGTAGGGCCATACAGTTTATGCCCCGTGAACACATAAAAATCAGCATCCAGATCCACCATGTTGACAGCTCTGTGCACAACCGCCTGCGATCCATCCACCAATAAACGGATATCTGGATTAAAAACAGACAGTATCGTTTTGATTCGATTGATATTGTTCACCGTCCCCAAAACATTGGATACCTGTGTACAACTGACCAGTTTTGTCCGTGGGGATAACAAGGATAACAGGGACTCATACACCAATTCCCCCTGATCCGTGACCGGAATATATTTGATGACAATTCCGATCTGGTCTTTCAGAATATGCCACGGCACCAGATTGGCATGATGTTCCATTTCGGTCAGGATAATCTCGTCCCCTGCCGTTAAAAATGCGCGCCCCCAACTTTGCGCAACCAGATTGATCCCCTCGGTGGCATTGCGGGTAAAGACGATCTGATCCGGCGACGGAGCCCCGATAAACCGCGCAATTTTTGCACGAGCGGCTTCATACTCCGCCGTTTTCTGTTGGGAAAACGCATATAAGCCACGATGAATATTGGCATATCCCTCGGCATAGGCCTTGGTCACCGCATCAATCACCGCACGGGGTTTTTGTGCACTCGCCCCGCTATCCAGAAAGGCAATCCGCTTTCCATGCATCGTGCCTTGCAACGCCGGAAAATCGTTGCGGAGGTTGTTGGCCTGCGGCATATTATTTACGTTTTTGATCATCATATTATCTTCCATCTCACTTCTCTAAATGCCCCCTCACCCGACTTCGGCTAAAGGGCAAAAGCCCTAAGCCTGCGTTGCCCTCTCCCCCACGGGGAGAGGGATAGGGTGAGGGGGAAAAGAGGGAGAGAGACATTATCACGTGACTTACTCCAACCATGTTGCCACCCTCTTATCGAATGTCGCACGTACAGTTTCATCCGGAATCTTATCCAACACATCGCTCAAAAACGCTTCCAACAACAATCGCCGGGCAGAGTCCGGATCAATTCCACGGCTCATTAAATAAAACAAAGGCGTTTCATCCAACTGTCCCGTGGTTGTTCCGTGCGAACATTTCACATCATCCGCATAAATTTCCAATTCCGGTTTCACATCCATTTCCGCCAAAGGCGACAACAACAGATTGTTTGATAATTGATACCCATCTGTTTTTTGCGCGTCTTTGTGCACATGGATTTTCCCTTGATAGACGCCCCGTGATTGGCCTTTCAAGGCGTTTTTAAAAAATTGCGATGACTGGCAATGCGGCGCGATATGATCGACACAAAGTGTGGTATCGCTGTGCCGTTTTCCGTCCAACAGGGTTAATCCGGACAGATCGCACGCAGCCCCTTTGCCCATCAATTTGACATGGATATCTGACCGCGCAAAGCCAGCCGCCCCATTGACGGCGACCATGTGATACCGCGCATCATGCGATAACACCACCGAAAGATGATCCGTCACCACCGATGCGGGGCCGTCATCACTGATCCGGTAATGGCGCAATTGCACATTTTCTGCCAGCGTAATAACCAGATTTGTGTTTTTCCAATACGCATCTTCACCGGATTGGTGCTCGATAATCGTTGCCTCTGCCCCGCTTTCCAGATGGATATGCAGAGGCGCCGAAATCTGGCTGCCCGCATGTGCAACAAGAGATATCTCCAACGGATGATCGACTTTTCTGTTTTTGGGAATCACAATGTGGTTATCGTCCTGCAAAAATGCGAATGCACTTGGCATATGCCAAAAACAATCGCGCGGAGTCACCTCCAGCTTTTTCAGAGCCGCATTGATATTGGAATATTTCCAACTTTCTTTGTCCAGATTAGATAAGGTCGGCATAGCCTGTTTTCTCCAATTCTTTGGCCAAATCCGCACCACCTGTTTTGACAATTTTTCCGCCAGCCAGAACATGCACCACATCCGGCACGATATAATCCAACAAACGTTGGTAATGGGTAATGACCAAAAAGCTGCGATCCGGTGCGCGCAGACGATTCACACCATCCGCCACCACTTTTAACGCATCAATATCCAATCCGGAATCGGTTTCATCCAGAATGGCCATTTTTGGCTGTAACACCGCCATTTGCAAAATGTCATTGCGCTTTTTCTCGCCCCCCGAAAATCCGACATTGACGGGGCGTTTCATCATTTCATCCGATACGCCCAATTCCTTTTGTCTGGATTTCAGCAACTTCAAAAATTCCAAGGGCTCCATCTCTGGCTCGCCGCGCTGTTTGCGCTGCGCATTGATGGCGGTTTTCAAGAAATTGGTCATCTGCACACCGGGAATTTCGACCGGATACTGGAAAGCCAGAAAAAGCCCTGCGGCGGCCCGTTCGTGCGGTGCCATCGCCAGAATATCCTGCCCGTTGAGGGTCACAGATCCCCCCGTCACCGTATATCCCTCGCGCCCCGACAGGACATAGGACAGCGTAGATTTCCCCGCCCCATTCGGCCCCATAATGGCATGTACCTGTCCATCCGGAATCTCCAGATCGATTCCGTTCAGAATTGTTTTACCACCGATTTCTGCGGTTAGATTCGTTATTTTAAGCATTGCTTATCTTTCTAAAAATTCACCAAGTAATTCTCGTGTAAGAAGAATTGTATCCCTTACAGAACCCTCATCCAATTCTTCCCAATTTGCATGGGCCGCCGTCCCCCTAACGGCTGCACCTACCTTGCAACGAGACCATTTAGTCTTCTCAATATAATTCTCTGTTTTTAGAGCGTTAATTAAATTTTCTAATTTTTGTCCGCTTATCTCAATTTCAAATTTCTTGCAAATTTTTCTTATGGTGTCTTCAAAAACAACGCCTGCAATAACCCCTGCTTGAGCAATTTTCTTGTCATTGTAATATGCTTCAGCATGATCCAAGAAATCATCAAAATTTTCTGCGGTAACTTTATCTTCAAGCGTTTCTACAAGACCATTCTCAATATCATTTTTTAAATTTATAAGAACCTCGGTGCAAATTTGTATGTGTTCGTATGATATGTAATCCTGGATCACAAACAATGCCTCAACAGATCTTAATTGATCCGAATATGGATTAGAAATACGTTTTGCAAATATCATGGATACCAAATTATTTGCAGATGCCAAACAAGCTTTGCATTTGGCCTTAACCTCTGGGGATGCATGTTTTCCATTGTACGTTCCATGCAAAGCTGTTGTTTTTTTAATAAGATTATCAATCTGCTCAATATAATTTATTCTCATTATCTAACCATACCCATACTAATATCAAACCACCCTCTTACGTCATTCCCCGAATTTACGCAGTAAATTCTAGGGGAATCCAGAAATTCTAACGCATAACACACATTCTGGATTGCCTTAGAATTGCTTCGCAATTCAGGCAATGACAATTGGGAATTATTTAGAAATTGCGTCATATAAATCATTCCAATTTTTATTTTCTTTTTCTATCAACTTTATTTTGGCGTCACGTGTATATTTCTTGAGCCTTTTCTCCCTCCGGATCGCACTTTCGGCATGTTCATGTGCCTCAAACCACACGAATAATTTCACATTATGCTCTGCCGTAAATCCGCCAAAAAATTCATTCTTGTGCTGCCATACCCGTTTTACCAGATCCGACGTCATGCCTGTGTAAATCGTTCCGTTTCTTTGGCTGGCCATCATGTAAACAAAAAAAGATTTTTCCATGATATAACTCCATGCCCCCGTTACCCCACACTGCCTTCCAGACTAATGGACACCAGTTTCTGGGCTTCGACCGCGAATTCCATCGGAAGGTTTTGCATGACATCCCGACAGAACCCGTTGACGATCAACGCCACGGCCTCTTCTTCGTTTAACCCGCGTTGTTGGCAATAAAACAGTTGATCATCGGAAATTTTGCTGGTCGTGGCTTCGTGTTCCAATTTGGCCAGCGGATTTTTGCTTTCGATATACGGCACCGTATGGGCGCCGCACTGATCGCCAATCAACAATGAGTCACATTGCGTATAATTCCGTGCGCCATCCGCCCCCGCCAGAATCTTGACCAACCCGCGATAGGTCGAATCCGAATGCCCCGCCGAAATCGTTTTGGCAATGATGCGCGATTTGGTCCGCGCCCCCATATGAATCATCTTGGTGCCGGTATCGGCCTGTTGATAATTGTTGGTAATCGCCACCGAATAAAATTCTCCTTGGCTGTCATCGCCCTTTAACACACAGGACGGATATTTCCACGTAATCGCCGATCCGGTTTCTACCTGCGTCCACGAGATTTTGGATCGATGCCCCGCGCATAATCCGCGCTTGGTCACAAAGTTATAAATCCCGCCTTTGCCGTTTTCATCCCCCGGGTACCAGTTTTGCACCGTCGAATATTTGATTTCGGCATCATCCAACGCCACCAATTCCACCACCGCCGCATGCAATTGGTTTTCATCCCGCATAGGGGCGGTACACCCTTCCAGATATGACACATACGCGCCCTTATCGGCAATGATCAAGGTGCGTTCGAACTGGCCTGTTTTCATTTCGTTGATGCGGAAATAGGTGGATAATTCCATGGGGCAGCGCACGCCTTCGGGGATATAGACAAAAGACCCATCGGTAAAAACCGCCGCATTCAAACACGCATGTTTGTTGTCATGAAACGGGACAACACTGCCCAGATATTTTTGCACCAGATCCGGATGGGTTTGCACCGCTTCGGAAATCGAACAAAAAATAATGCCCATTTTGGCCAGATCATCTTTGAAACTGGTGGCAACCGAGACGCTGTCAAACACAACATCCACAGCAACCCCCGCCAAGGCCGCACGTTCGCGCATGGGCACACCCAGCTTTTCAAAAGTTTCCAGCAAAGCCGGATCAACCTCGTCCATTGAATTCAGTTTTGGTTTGGGAGCAGCGTAATAATACGTATCCTGATAATCAATCGGCGGGTGATGGATTTTGGCCCAATCCGGTTCCGGCATGGTTTGCCAATGAGCAAAGGCCTTTAACCGCGATTGCAACAACCAATCGGGCTCCTGCTTTTTCCGCGAAATAAAGCGGATAATATCCTCGTTCAACCCTTTCGGAGCTTTGTCGGATTCGATATCGGTAACAAATCCGGCTTCGTATTTTCCCAAGTCGGCCACGTGCTGTGCAAGATCTTTTTCGGTGCTCATGTTCACCTCCCCCGTCCAATTCTGACTGGAATCAACAAATCTGCCAAAGCCACACTATCCAAGGCTTGCTGGACCACAGCATTGACTTTCTGCCACCCCGATTTCAACGGGCACAAGCGGTCAATCATGCAATCCGAGTGATCATGATCGCCGACACAGGCGGTCAGGGCAATCGGCCCTTCCAACGCGACAATCAATTCCGTCACTGTAATATCGGTGGGACAGCGTTGCATCACGTACCCGCCATTGGCTCCGCGCACCGAGTCCACAATTTTTTGTTTGGACAGTAACTTCAGGACTTTGGACACGGTCGGCTCAGGGATCCCCGTTTCCTCGGATAAAACAGAGGTCGTCAAAACCTCTCCACGCCCCGCGGCAAGACGGGACAGCACAACAATCGCATAATCACTTAATTTCGACAGTTTAATCATAAAACCTAATCCGTACGTATTTAGTACGGATTGTATAGGCCAGGCCATGTATGATTTCAAGAAGTTTATGCTCCTGCCATTCAAGAATATGGCTCCCCAGCTAGCTGGCAGGGGAAACGCAATGCAGAAACAGAGGATTTACAATCACGCTGCCATTTTGGCCATTTTAAGGCGGGTGGGATTCAATTTTTTTCGGGATTTTTGTTGGGATTTTTGCCGGAGAATCTCGTCAAATCGCCGCTGCGGCTCCGAGGATAAGGTTTTTTTGTGGGGGATGGTGGAGAGTTGATCTGGGTATTAATGTTGTCTGTCTCCTTTCAGCCGCCTGTTTGCCCCCTATATGGTTGGCTGGCCGGTTACGTTATTCCGGATCCATAATAAGGAATATTATCCTATTTGTCAGGAAAACCGGGGGGCTACTCCCCGCACGTCATCCCCCGATTTATTCGGGGGATCCATTCTTTTTCAACCACGAAGCATCTGTGTTCATCTGTGGTTTCTAAGATTTTTTTAACTACAGAGAACACAGAGGACACAGAGTTTTTTTCTCTCGATCGTCATTACCCGCGCCAAGGGATAAAAGCGGGTAATCCAGTCTTTTTCTGGATCCCCCCCTCACCCCACCCTCTCCCCACCCTCTCCCCACGGGGGAGAGGGAAACGCAAAGGGCCCAAAGGACACCACGGACGCTCACGGACGCTAAGTTTTTTTGTATTTCACACGCTCTCTGTTCTCTGTGGTGAAAAAACTTTTTTGCGTTTCAAGGAAAAGGGCTTCACGCAGAGACCGCAGAGGGTTTTTACTTCCCGCACGTCATCCCCTGACTGCGCAGCAGTTTAAGGGGATCCGGAATCTTGTTCCTATTCTTTAGATGATGTGTGCGGCTTTGCCGCAACCATTCACTGGATCCCCCGCACGCGTTCCGTTTTGCTGTCGCAAAATCTCCACTTGGCGGAGGATGACGATGAAGAGATAAAACAGCTCTGTGTCCTCTGTGTTCTCTGTAGTAAGAAAACTTTAAAACCACAGATACACATAGATACACACCTATCGTGTGGGCACAAAACCCTTCGTGTTTTTCCCCTCTTCCCCCCAAAAGAAGATGGAGCGAGGGGTATAAGGGGAAGAGGAATAAACTATCTTGCGGCCCTCGATGTGGAATTACATATCTAGCGATGCCAATTTGGCGGCTTGCTCTTCAGTGACCAAGGCATCCACGATTTCATCCAAGGCTGATCCATTCATCACATCCCCGATTTTATACAAAGTCAGGTTAATCCGGTGATCGGTCACGCGACCTTGCGGGAAGTTATAGGTCCGGATCCGTTCGGAACGATCGCCACTTCCCACCTGGGACTTCCGGTCAGCAGCGCGTTCCTCATCCAGTTTTTGCCGTTGCAAATCATACAAACGGGATTTCAGGATTTTCATAGCTTTGGCGCGGTTTTTAATCTGGGATCGTTCATCCTGCATCGCCACCACCACCCCTGTCGGAATATGGGTAATCCGCACGGCGGAGTCGGTCGTGTTCACCGATTGCCCCCCTGCCCCACGTGACCGATACACATCAATCCGCAAATCCTGCTCGTTGATGGTCATATCGACATCTTCGGCCTCGGGCAAAACGGCCACAGTTGCCGCAGAGGTATGAACCCGTCCGCTGGCCTCGGTCGTCGGGACACGCTGAACACGATGCACGCCGGATTCATATTTCAGACGCGAAAACACGTCGTTGCCCGAAATTTCAACGATGACCTCTTTCAAGCCGCCAATATCGTTTTCGGCCATTTCGGCAATCTCGAACCGCCACCCGCGCACACCGGCATACCCTTTGTACATCGCAAACAAGTCGGCCGCAAATAACGCCGCTTCATCGCCACCTGTTCCCGCACGAATCTCGAGAATCGCGTTTTTCGCGTCATCTGTGTCTTTGGGGATCAGGGTTAATTTGATCTGGTGTTCCAGATCGGGAATCGCGCCATTCAGGGCATACAGTTCTTCCTTGGCAATCTCGCCCATTTCAGGATCATCGAGCATAGCTTCCAGATCGGCCTTGTCCGCCAAGGCTTTTTTATAGGTGCGGATAGTGTCGACCACAGGCCCCAGATCGGCGTATTCCTTGGTCATTTTGACAAATTTATCGCCTGTGACAGTTCCTTCTGCCATCAGTGCCGCTAATTCTTCGTAACGCGCCTCGATCGGCGCCAATTTTCTTAAAATATCCATGGTGGCAGGGTTATAGCGTTAAAAGGGGGTGTTTGGCAAATACGGAATCTATCCGTCTTAACCTTTAATCACCCTCACACGATCTTCTACCATCTTAACCAAATGATCAACAATGCTTTCATCACCTTCCATCAGGCGGTGGGCGGTTTCACCGCCGATATAAATCTGGTGGGTGCCTTTGCCGCCACCCGTCAAACCGATATCCGTCATCAAAGCTTCGCCTGGGCCATTGACCACACATCCGATCACCGACAAAGTCATCGCCGTTGTGATGTGTTCCAGGCGTTTTTCCAATTCTTCGACGGTTTTGATGACATTGAATTGTTGGCGCGCGCAGGATGGACACGCAATCACGTTCACGCCACGATGGCGCAGCCCCAGGGATTTGAGAATATCGAACCCGACCTTGACTTCCTCGACCGGATCGGCGGACAACGACACCCGAATGGTATCGCCAATACCGGCCCATAACAAATTGCCGATCCCAATGGACGATTTCACGGTTCCGGTGCGCAACCCTCCGGCTTCGGTCACGCCGACATGCAACGGATAATCACAGACATTCGCCAATTGCATATACGCAGCCACCGCCAGAAACGGATCAGAGGCTTTGCACGAAATTTTAAAGTTAAAGAAATCATGATCTTCCAGAATCTGGATGTGCCGTTGGGCGGATTCCACCATCGCATCCGGACATGGCTCGCCATATTTTTCCAGAAGATCCCGTTCCAGAGAGCCTGCATTGACCCCGATACGGATAGAACACTTATGATCTTTGGCCGCCTGAATCACCTCGCGCACGCGGTCTTCCGATCCGATATTTCCCGGATTGATCCGCAAGCACGCTGCGCCGTTTTCTGCGGCCTCAATCGCGCGTTTATAGTGAAAATGAATATCCGCCACAATCGGCACCGAGACTTGCTTCACAATCTCTTTGAGAGCCGCCGAAGAATCCTCATCCGGACACGACACGCGGACAATATCCGCCCCGACCTTTTCCAACGCATGGATTTGCGCCACAGTCGCCGCAACGTCATGGGTCACCGTATTGGTCATGGATTGGACCGTAATCGGCGCGTCGCCCCCTACTGGCACGTTTCCAACCCAGATTTTCCGGCTAGGACGGCGGGAGATGTGCCTCCATGGGCGATGCAGGGTGTGATCTGTTGTCATGGTATCTCTTTACATCGGTTTTTTTAGGTTCTGCTTTAAGGTTTCAGGATCAAGAGCAACCTTACGAATAACTTGGCCGGTTATACCAAGCAATGGCAAAGCTTGTCCACCAACAATAATTTGCAACCCCCCTGCGTTTCCAAGCGTCATCGTCAAATCATTCTGGCCAACAGGAATCCAGTATTCTTCCCCTACTGATAATACGCGCGAAAAGATGGTTTTGCGATCTGGATCCCGAATTTCCAACCATACATTATCAATCGCCCTTAAAACAATTTGATCAGCAGAGGGTCTGTCCCCGTCCATGAAGTCCGTTAAAGACGTTGCTGTATTTCTACGATCTGAATCTGGAATCGTAGCAGTTTTAGACTTTTGATCATCCGGTTTGGATAATAAAGTTGTCTGATCAATCAAATCTTTTGGAACTTTGGGGATTTGCTCTCCTATCAGATAGGCACTGTCTTCATAGTATGATTTAAAAACAAGAACCCCTACAAATAACAAAAAAATTATAAAGAATATTGTTCCACTCGGAAGAGAGAAGTCTTCCGAAATAGACGTATCCGGAACAGAGATATTTTGTGGCGCAATTTTTTTACCCGATTGCTGTTTAAGCAATTCAATAATTTTTTCAGAATCCAAATCAACATAAGTGGCATAAGCACGAATAAACCCCAAAGCATAGACCCGACCAGGAAGATCTTCCAATCGACCTTCTTCAATGGCCACCAAATGCGCACGATTGACACGAATTGCGACCTCCAGATCATCCAGGGTCAGGTTTTTCTGAACGCGGGCGCGTTGCAAAATATCCCCCACCGCCAAGTGGGTATGAAAATTCTGAAGAATATCCGGCTTAGATGACATCGTTCCTACGGCTTCATCCATCAGGATAATTTTATAGGATTAAAATTTGTGTCATAATCAAACACATCGACATTTTCGTGTTTTTTCAAAAACTTTACGAATGGAATAGTAATAGGAAGAGCGATGATTTCCCATGCAACCTTTACCCCCCAACCAGATATAAATATTGATAAAAGGGCTGATAGGGGCATAACTCCCGCAAATGCAATCACAATAAAAACAGCCGTATCGATACACTGCCCGCAAAGTGTGGAGGCAACAAAACGAACACTCATTTTATGACCTTTTTGAAATATTTTCATTTTGGCAAGAACATATGAGTTTACAAATTCACCACAGAAATATGCGGCTATGGAAGCTAAAGCAATGCGCGGAACATGCGAAAAAACAGTGTCAAAGGCCGCTTGGTTAGGCCAAAAACCTGCAGGGGGCAATATTCTTGCAATTTCATACGAAAAAATCATCAGGATTAAAGATAAAAAACCAGTCCAAATTACCTTTCTGGCCTGAACATACCCATAGACCTCCGTTAAAATATCTCCAAAAACATACGCCAACGGAAAAAGAATAATGCCCGCAGGAAGATCCAGTGAAAATGCTTGGAATATCTTGGTATCCAATGTATTCGAAATAATCAAAGTCGCAACAAATAATCCTGAAATAAACGGAATGAATTTATAATGTTTTTCCATCAATAAAATTGCCTTATTTTTAAAATTAAAGAGTTTATTTCTTCCCTCACCCGGCTTCGGCTAAGGTCTTTCTTTATCCAAACCAAACGCCGTGTGCAGAGCCCGAACAGCCAATTCCGTGTAATCTTCGTCAATTAACACACTGATTTTAATTTCAGATGTTGTAATCGCACGAATATTAATTCCTTCCTGTGCCAGTGTTGAAAACATTGTTTTTGCAACACCCGAATGCGAAGTCATACCAATTCCTACAACAGAAACCTTAGACACGTGCAAATCAACGCGTATATCACCAACATAACCAACATATAAATCCGGCGCTCTCTGAAGCACAGATTTTGTTAAATCTGCATCTCCGCGCGGAACCGTGAAAGTCATATCTGTTGTTTTTCCATCAGATGATATGTTTTGAACAATCATATCAACATTCACACCGGCATCCCCCAAAGGACCGAAAATAGAGGCTGCGATCCCGGGTTTATCAGGCACCGACACCAATGTTATCTTGGCTTCGTTCCGGGTATAGGTTACACCATTCACGATTTGTTTCTCCATAACACTTTCCTCCCTGACCACTTGTGTTCCGGGAAGATCGCTTCCGATTTGCGGCCCGAAACTCGATAAAACCTGCAACGGAACGCCCCACCCCATCGCCAACTCGACAGATCTGGGATGCAGAACTTTGGCACCCAAAGCCGCCATTTCCAACATTTCTTCATAAGTCACACAGGGCAATTTCCGAGCCTGTGCGACAATGCGCGGGTCACAGGTATAAACACCATCCACATCCGTGTAAATATCGCACCGATCCGCCCGCAATGCAGCGGCAATGGCAACGGCGGTTGTGTCCGACCCACCACGGCCCAATGTTGTCACCCTTCCCCCTTCTGTAACCCCCTGAAAACCAGCGATAACAGGAATGATATCGTTTGCCATTGCTACGTTTAAAATCTCAGGTCGAATATCTTGAATCCGTGCCCGCCCGTGCTGCGTATTCGAAATAATAGGAACTTGCCACCCCAGATATGATTGGGATTTAAACCCACGCTTTTGTAAAGCCAGAGCCATTAAACCTGCTGTCACCTGCTCTCCACTTGCAACAACAACATCATAATCACTAGAATCCAAGCCCGACTGAATTTGGGCACAATAATGCAGCAGCTGATTAGTGACCCCAGACATGGCCGAAACAACAACAGCAACCCTATTGCCACGTTTAACCTCAGCAATGACCTTTTCAGCCGCCTTTTCAATCCGATCCGGATCAGCAACGGACGTCCCGCCAAATTTAACAACAATCTTTTTTTTCATGTCCATACGAAACACTCTAACGACAAGAGTTCGTTAGGAAAAGTGGATTTTCCTTTTAGATTAAGAAATATAGCGCACTATGACAAACTTGGAGCCGTAAAAAATCTATTTGGAGATATTAAATCAGGAATCTCCTGCCTCTCAATTTGATACTTTGGATTAAGCTCTCTTAGTAATGTGGCGACCAATCTCCTTGAAATAACTCCTTTTGATTGTCCCTTTAAGAAACTTCGAACAGTTGCGCCCTTAAACCCCATACCCTCTAATTTTTCTACAAGCTGAGGCACCCGTTTTTTAAAATCATCAATTTGCTTTTTTAGACCCTTAATTTGATTATACGCAACCCGAGCGTCCATGCGACAACTAAAGTGCGGCAAGAAACCCTCATCACAATTAACATCCGCTAAAGTAGCGGGGTAAGATACCGGAGGAATTTTTTCGTATTGAGCGTACATCTCTGATGCCAATTTCCAAAGATCAGCGATCTGGATTTTTGGATTTCCTTTTTGCCCGGACTCCAAAATCTCGCGTGCACTTTTATCAAGCTCTTTAGATAAAAAAGGCACTATCTCGCTGACTTCCATAGGTCGATGCTTATTCCAAATATCCACCAGTCTACGAAATTTGGAAATATTTTTCTTCGCTGTACTATGCTGCTCTAGGCTTTCCCCTCCTACCTTCTCAAGATATTCCAAGATTTGAATCACCAGAGCAGTATCTATTTGAGCAGTCTTTTTTTTAGTGCTTAAGGGGGAGGCACTATTTGGAACCATATCCTTAATTTCTGCTAATAAAGCATCCCGAGTTTTCTCCATTGCCTCTGCATATATATTGACTGTTCGCAGTAACTCTGAGAGAGGCATAGTTCCCCCACCCACCCAATGCCTGGATACTTCTTTTGATAGAATTGGAAGCTGTAAAACTGTGGCCCTCGATAAATTACACCTTCTCACAATTGATTTTATTTCTCTTTCCAAAGCACTCGCCTCAGTCATTCTTATGTATATTAATCTGGATTACAAAAGATATTAACCATAAAACAATACCTCAGCGCCAGAAAAAAATTTTAGAGCCGTTTATTTTACCTCCCAATCCGATATAAAAACAAAACGCAAACTATGCTTTTCTAAAAAAAATGCTATGCTGCCCATATGAAACAAACACGTATGTCTTCCAAACGCCCTCTCCGCTCGACAATTAATACAGCGGAAATCGCCCATTTTTCTAAAGATTCTGCAGATTGGTGGAATCTTGACGGTGCGTTTGCCCCTTTGCACCGGATGACTCCAGCGCGGATGCGCTTTTTAAAAGATACGATTGGCCCAATTCCAGGAAAAACCATTCTCGACATCGGATGCGGGGGCGGATTGATCAGCACCCCTCTTTCGCGATTAGGCGGCCATATAACAGGAATTGACGCCGACAAGCAGGCGATCTCTGTTGCAACGCAATATGCAAAAAATGAGGAATTGGACATTCAGTTCATTCATGGTGCAGCAGAAGATCTGGCGCAAAAAGGAGAAACATTTGATGTGGTTCTGGCATTGGAGATTATAGAACATGTGGATCATCCGGACATGTTTGTTGATCTGTGTGCCCGTTTGGTCAAACCGGACGGAATTGTCATTTTTTCAACATTAAACCAGACATGGAAATCTTATGCACTTGGGATTATTGCTGCTGAACGTCTTTTGAAATGGGTTCCGGTCGGAACACATGACTGGAAAAAGTTTATCAAACCGTCTGAACTTTCAAAACTCGCAGAACAATCAGGCTTGGCCTTACACGATCTGAAAGGGATGGTTTTTAGGCCGTTGAAAAATGAATTCGATATTGATCCACATGATCTGGACCTGAATTATTTTCTGGTCGCAAAGCCTATCTCCCCGCGCAAAACTCCACCTTCAAAAAAACAACACCCTAAATAAGGAGATCCATAAAATGTCAATCATCATTTTACTAACTGGTTTAACCCTCTTATCTGTTGTTGCCGTACTTTTTATTGGGGTTTTATCCATGTTAAAAGGTGGGGCCTTCAATAAAAAATATGGTCATAAATTAATGATTGCGCGGGTTGCCTTACAAGCTTTGGCAATCTTTTTCCTGATGACACTCTGGATCGCGTCATCTCATTCCTAAAATTTAACGATCCTTTTGAGGTGCCCCATGAAAATTATCGTCCCCGTCAAACGTGTTGTGGATTACAACGTCAAAATCCGTATCAAAGCCGACCAATCCGGCGTGGAATTGACCAATGTAAAAATGTCGCTCAACCCGTTTGATGAGATCGCAGTAGAAGAAGCCGTCCGCATGAAAGAAAAAGGATTGGCCAAGGAAGTCGTGGTCGTTACAATTGGCCCTGCTGTGGCTCAGGATGTGTTGCGGACTTCTATGGCGATCGGTGCCGATCGGGGTATTCTGATCACCACCCCGCTGCCAACGGATTTGGGTGGGCTGGAACCTCTGTCGGTCGCCAAACTTCTGAAATCTATTGTTCTGAAAGAACAACCCAATCTTGTTATCATGGGCAAACAATCCATCGATGATGACAGCAACCAAACAGGGCAAATGCTCGCGGCTTTGCTCAACTGGCCTCAAGCCACGTTTGCATCGAAAATCGATGTGAATGACAGCAAAACGACGGCCACCATTACCCGCGAGATTGATGGGGGATTGGATGTGGTCGCATGCGCCCTGCCCGCCATCGTTACCACCGATTTGCGTTTGAATACGCCACGTTATGCGTCTCTTCCCAACATCATGAAGGCCAAACAAAAACCTCTGGAAACTATTGATTCCGGAAGTTTGGGGGTCGATACATCCCCCCGCCTGAAAATGGTGGGACTGACCGATCCGCCCAAACGTGCCGGAGGAATTAAAGTCGCATCCGTAGATGAATTAATCGCCAAACTCAAAACCGATGCCAAAGTTATATAAAATTGAGAGGAAAATAAAACCATGTCCATTCTGGTGATTGCCGAACATACCAATACCGCTCTGCGCCCATCGACCCTGACCACGATAACCGCTGCCCGCAAATTGGGGGATGATGTTGTTGTTCTGGTGGCCGGAAAAAATGTGTCTGCCGTGGCAGATTCTCTTCTGGCGTCTGCAGGCGTTCAAAAAGTTCTGGTGGCGGATAGCCCGGCCTTTGAACATCATCTGCCGGAAAACATGGCGGGTTTCATCGCCGAATTCGCCAAAAGCTTTACGCATATTCTGGCCCCCGCAACGGCCTTCGGAAAAAATCTTTTGCCGCGCGTGTCGGCATTGATTGACAGCCAAATGCTCTCCGATGTCACGGACATTCTCGGCCCTGATACATTTAAACGTCCCGTATATGCAGGCAATGCCATCGCGACGTTCCAATCAACGGACGCGATCAAAGTGATGACCATCCGGACAACCGCCTTTGATCCAGTAACGACAACAGAGGGCTCCACAGATAAAAATGCCTCGTTGGAACATATCGATGCCTCCGGCATTGCCCCTGCCCCTCACACACAATTTCTCTCCAGCGAACTGACCACCTCTGCCCGTCCGGAATTAACGGCTGCTCCGGTGGTGGTCTCCGGTGGCCGTGGCGTTGGATCGGCCGAAAACTTTGCCTTGATCGAACATCTGGCGGATAAACTGGGGGCAGCGGTCGGGGCCTCCCGCGCCGCAGTAGATGCCGGATATGCTCCGAATGATTGTCAAGTCGGACAAACCGGAAAGATCGTGGCGCCATCTCTTTATATTGCTGTTGGTATTTCGGGAGCCATTCAACATCTGGCCGGCATGAAAGATTCCAAAGTGATTGTGGCCATTAACAAAGACCCCGATGCCCCGATTTTCCAGGTCGCGGATTATGGTCTGGTTGCTGATTTATTTGACGCCGTGCCAGAGATGACAGGCAAGCTTTGAGCACGATCGGGAAAACGATTGCGATCATCGGCGCAGGCCCTGCCGGATTAATGGCGGCTGAAAAGCTGGCCGAATCCGGTTGTGCTGTGACGGTGTATGACCAACGCCCCTCCCCTGCCCGCAAATTATTGATGGCGGGAATTGGCGGATTGAACATCACGCATTCCGAATCTTTCGATCTCTTTCTGTCCCGCTATGGCGAAGCCGCAGAATTCCTGCGCCCCGCTTTGGAGTATTTTACCCCCGAAGATCTGCGCGCGTGGTGTGCAGGACTGGGGGAGGAGACCTTTGTCGGCAGCAGTGGCCGCGTCTTTCCCAAAAGTTTCAAAGCCTCTCCCCTTCTACGCGCATGGTTGCGCCGTCTGGATACTCTGGGCGTGCGTTTTGTTTTTTCCCATACATGGCGCGGAGAGGACATAGGATCAGATGCCACCATTCTCGCCTTGGGCGGTGCATCATGGCCCCGACTGGGATCAGATGGGCATTGGGTAAATATCCTGCAGGAAAAAGGCATCGCTATCACGCCCTTCCGCCCCACCAATTGCGGATTTGTCACCGCGTGGTCGCCGATCTTTGCCGAAAAATTTGCCGGGGCCCCCGTCAAATCGGTGACCCTCACCCATCAGGGCCGAACTCTCGCGACCGAATTCCTGATTGATAAACACGGCGTGGAAGGCAGCGGCATCTATGCCCTCTCCAAATCCCTGCGCGATGATATTGCGGCCACAGGGCACGCCCGTTTAACGATCAATTTCAAACCGGATCTCAGCCCCGAAAAAATATGCGACGCGCTTCAAAAACCGCGCGGGCGCGATAGCTTTTCCAATCATCTGCGCAAAACTCTGCACCTTGCCCCCGTTGCCATTGGCCTGTTGCAGGAAGATCGCGGCCTTTCCTCCCTCCCCCTTCCGGAACTGGTTGCCCGCATCACCGCGTATCCCCTGACACTCACCGCGCCCTTTCCGATGGAAAAAGCCATTTCCACGGCGGGAGGCATCGCCCTTCACGAGCTTGATTCGACCTTCCAACTGAAAAAATGGCCCCATATGTATGCGATTGGCGAAATGCTGGATTGGGAAGCCCCCACCGGCGGCTATTTGCTTCAAGCCAGTTTTTCCATGGCGGCGTGGGTTGGAACACAGATCAATCGCTAAGTCGCATTAGGCCGCAATATATTGTCCACCATTCACTGTCATAGTTGAGCCAGTGATAAAAGCAGCTTTCTCGGATGCCAGAAAAGTCACCATATCGGCAATCTCCTCAGGCCTTCCCATACGCGCAGCAGGGATTTGACGAATAATGCTATCCAATACTTCTTGGGGCATCGCAGATGTCATATCCGTTGCAATATAGCCCGGACAGATCGCATTGACAGTAATACCTTTTGCCGCACTCTCAAGCGCAAGTGCGCGTGTAAAACCTAACATTCCAGCCTTTGCCGCAGAATAATTGCATTGCCCCAGTTGACCTTTTTGTCCATTAATAGAACTGATATTAATAATGCGGCCAAATTGACGAGCCCGCATTCCCTCAATAACGGCACGACACATGTTAAAACAAGATGTCAAATTCGTTTCAATTACCGCATGCCAATTATCCTCTGGCATCTTATGAAGCATTCCGTCTTTCGTAATTCCTGCATTATTCACAAGAACAGACACAGGCCCCAAAACAGCTTCGATCGCTGCGATTGCTTTTTGACAGGCCGAAAAATCAGACACATCCGCTTTAAAGACTTTAGCTCCTGTCTCTGCCTCACATTTTCGGGCGGCATCCTCATTTCCATGATACAAGGCTGCGACCTGATACCCGTCCGCAATCAATGCCTTTGTAATCGATAATCCAATTCCACGTGTTCCGCCTGTTACAACAGCAATTTTCGACATATTTCTTCCTCAACCTGATGTTTTGCGCGACTATGCCCCAAAAGGTTAATATTTAAAAGCCTTAAATATTGCTGCATCGCATAAATTAAAGGAAAAAACAAAAAATTTTTCCTTGCAATTTTTCTTACGAATCCTTATAAACGGCCTCAATTCACATACGGGATTGGGCCTAAATTCTTAATTTATTCCCTGCCAGTGTGACAGAATGGTTCTGTCATTCCCCCCCGTAGAGGTCAAACTGGAAAAAGGAGATATATTCCATGGCTATGCCTGAATTTACAATGCGTCAATTACTCGAAGCTGGTGTTCACTTTGGTCACCGCACCCGTCGTTGGAACCCAAAAATGCGCCCCTTCATCTTCGGGGTTCGGAACGATGTTCATATCCTTGACTTGCAACAAACCGTTCCTATGCTGGACCAATCCTTGCGTACAATCCGCGAGATCGTTGCAAAAGGTGGTCGTGTCCTGTTCGTCGGAACCAAACGTCAGGCTCAGGCAACGATTGCAGCCTCCGCACAACGTTGCGGTCAGTACTACGTCAATCACCGCTGGTTGGGGGGTATGCTGACCAACTGGAAAACAGTTACAAACTCGATCAACCGCTTAAAAGAACTTGAATCTTTGTTTGCCCAACCCAAAACTGGCTTCACTAAAAAAGAAGAACTGATGTTCCGTCGTGAAATGGAAAAGCTGGAACAATCCATCGGCGGGATCAAAGATATGGGCGGTCAACCTGACGCGATCTTTATCATCGACACCAACAAAGAAGACATCGCGATTAAAGAAGCCAACAAATTGGGAATTCCTGTCATTGCTGTCATCGACAGTAACTCTTCCCCTGATGGAATTGATTTCCCGATCCCTGGGAACGATGACGCGCTGCGGGCGATTGAACTTTACTGCGACCTCATCTCTTCCGCAATTCTGGATGGTATTTCGGCAGAGCTTGGTGCCAAAGGAAAAGACATCGGCGAATCCGTCGACCTTAAAGTTGAACTTCCAGCCGCAGCAAATGAAACCGCTCCGCTGGCTGATGCAAAAGCTGCAAACGCTTAAATTTTAGTGGACAGTGGACAGGTGGCCGTGATCAGTTTTTCTGAACACACCCTGTCCACTTCTTACATTCAACCACCAATTAATTGAGGATAAAATGGCAAATATTACAGCCGCAATGGTAAAAGAACTGCGCGAAAAAACAGACGCCGGGATGATGGACGCAAAAAATGCATTGGTCGAATGCAATGGCGATATGGAAGCTGCCGTTGATTACCTGCGCAAAAAAGGATTGGCAAAAGCTGCGAAAAAATCAGGCCGGACCGCCGCCGAAGGTTTGGTGTCTGTATGCGCCGCACCAGGAAACAAAGAGGCTGGCTTGGTCGAAGTTAACGCCGAAACAGACTTTGTTGCCCGGAACCAACAATTTCAAGACTTTGCAACAAAAGCAGCCCAATTATCCTTGGCTGCGAATGGGTCTATCGAGTCCTTGGCCGCGGCTCCATATGCTGATGGCAAAACAGCCCAAGAATACCTGACAGGTATGATTGCAACCATTGGTGAGAATATGAGCCTCCGCCGCTGTGCAAAGCTCTCTGTATCACAAGGTTATGTCGCCACCTATGTTCACAATGCGATTGCCCCCAATATCGGTAAAATCGGTGTTCTGGTTGCATTGGAATCTTCTGCTGCGACGGATATCTTGGCAACTCTTGGAAAACAACTTGCAATGCATGTTGCTGCATCTGGGCCTCAATTCCTTGATATCTCTAGTGTTGATCCAGCCGCAATTGAACGTGAGAAAAATGTTCAACGCGAAACGGCTTTGGCCTCTGGCAAACCTGCAGATATCGTTGAAAAAATGCTGGAAGGTCGTATGCGCAAATATTACGAAGACGTCTGCCTGACAGAGCAAGCCTTTATCATGGATCCTGATACGAAAGTCTCTGCCGTTATTGAAAAAGCTGCCAAATCAGCAGGAACATCCATTAAATTGGCCGGCTATGTTCGTTACTCGCTTGGTGAAGGCATTGAAAAAGAGGTCACTGACTTCGCTGCGGAAGTTGCATCTGTCGTAAACGGCTAATGGATTTTGGCTGTCAGAAAAGCAACAAACCTCTCTTCATAAACATAAAATCATAAACATAAAAAAAGAGGACCCTCGTATAATCCGGGGTCCTTTTTGTATAGCACAGGCTTAAAGCGCCGCAGCCACGGGATGACACGCCCTAGGGTCTTATATGGTCATCCTTATATGGTCATCAGTGATTTAAATCCGCCCCAGAAACATTCCGTATGGCATCCTGATCGGTGTCATTTTCAGGCGAGGCTATTTGCTTTTCTTCTGACACCTCATTAACCCCCGATGCCAACATTTGAACCAATAAATCATCTGTTGCGTTGCCATCAATTTTTAATCCAGACCGCGATTGATATGTTTTGATTGATTCAACAAGATGCGGGGACATCAATCCATTCGGAGTCCCCTTATACAAACCCAGCCGGATTAACTGTTCCTGAATCTGTGAAATAATGACGGGATCAACTGAATGAAGCGGATTAACGGTTTTCTTGTCAACCTTTGGAGAAAGATTTTTCTCTCCTGGTCTGCTTAAATCTGGTTTTAAATCTGGCTGTGCCACTGTCTTTGACTTAGCAGAATTTGGGGCAGAATTTGGGGCAGAATTTGGGTTGAGAGATTGATCCTCTTTTACAGTTTGCCGTTCAAGCGCAAGAGCCTCATCCGGTTTTTTAGAATCCGGTAAACCAGGCTTCCCATCAGCATCCAAATACCCAGGCTTGGTTGCCGCAATTTTACGGGTCAAGCGTATGACGTCATCATCTGTCATGCTTAATTTTCTTTGAAGATCAGCCAAAGATTTGACAGCCTCGCTATGACCTTTATCAGCCGCGAGTTTATACCAGAATATGGCTTCATCGGGTTGCGATTCTCCCAACAAGCCATCCTCTTGCAGCAATCCCAGATTATAAGCCGCCTCGACGACCCCCAAATCAGCAGAGCGTTCAAAATATGTTGCTGCAATTTGAGGATTAAATTCAACCCCAACCCCTTCAACATAAGCGATGGCAAGATTATAAAGGGCCTCTGGATGATCATGTGACGCGGCAACACGGTACAATTCGATTGCTTTGGCGGTATCTTTCCGGACCCCCAAGCCCTGATGATACAAGACACCAAGATTATATTGAGCATTGGAGGATCCATTATGAGCGGATTCTTCAAACCATTTTGCAGCACGCGCATAATCGACTTTGACGCCAGCATGGCCTGCCGTATAAATTGCAGCCAGGTCATGTTGTGCAAACATATCCCCGGCAAAAGCCTGGGATTCAATATTTGCAATCGGTTTTGGCAATGATTTGTCTGGTTTAAGACGCGCGGATAAAGGTTCCGTGGGTGCTGTTGCTTTAAAATCTTCAACAGCCTTATCCTGCGCCAAATCTTGCGGAGACCTTACGGCTTGTGACTTTTCAAGCTCTGTCGACTGCCTTGATTGACTCTGATCCAAAGAATCAAGCGGAGCACTGGCTGTTTGTCCTCCTGGCTCAATTTGATTCGCAATTTTTGCAGCCTCTGCCATTAACTGGTCTTGCCGAGATGCTGCAGGCGCCGTTGAAACTGGCCCAGAGGAAGGAGCAGAGGAAGGAGCAGAGGATTGAGGGTCCCGCTCCTCTTTCAAATTTTCTTTTAAATCTTTTGATCCTATATCTTGTATCAATGCAATCGCACCAAATGCAGCAGCCCCAGCAATGATCGCTGTTACAATTGACACCACAAAAAGGCTTGGCAATTTTGAGGGTGACTTTAAAGAAGATGTAATATTGGATACAGGACTATTCGAATGGGAAGAGGTGGCTTTTGTTTCATTCGCAGCTTGTGATACTTTTAAGGTATCATCACCTGTCCACGCAGGTTCCTGTGGTAGGTTTGTCCGTGCAGCGACCGCTTGATCCGTTAAAAGTACCAACGCTTTTGCTTTTAAAATATCTTGCGTTTGCGTCAAGGCCTCTTCAACACCCTCTAACTTGCGTATCAAACGGGCTTTGTCTTGGGTTAACTGCTCAACCTTTTTAGATAATTTCGTATTTTCTGCAATCGCATCCTCTACGCGAACGATCGCACTCCCGGCGGCTGTTTCAACAGAATTAAGCTTATCTTGCAACTTATCCTGTAACTTTGCCTGCTCTTCTTGTAACTTTGCCTGCTCTTGTTTCGATGTATCGAGCGCGGCCAATTGATCCTTCAACTGGTTTTCCAAACCTATTTGCTTTTCAACCAGTTCTTTTACAAAAACCTCACGTTGGTTGATTTGGGATTCAAGGTCTGTGACTGATTTTTCGTTTTTTCCGACATGGCTGTTCATGTCCGAAATTTGTTTTCTACAGATTTCAACCTCTTTCCAGAGAATTTCGCGCTCTTTCTCACTCTGACGGAGGCGATCGCCAAGATCTGTCAATAGCCTTACAATTTGAAGTTGTTGCAATGGATTCTGAACCCCATTCAATGATGAGAGCGGATTTTCCTTGGTATAATCTTCTTTTTTGGCCGGCTGTGGGTCTGGCCCTTTCAGATCGTCGGGAGAAGCGGGTATCGATGTAGACAGAACAGTCGAGCCATTCGAGACAGCCTTCATTTCGACATCCAAAGAAAGATCGGACTCGATTTCCTTCCCTTTTTGGACCTCGTCCTCTGCCGCATGTTCAGACAAAAATTGTCGCGCGGTTTGAGACGGCAAAGATCCTCCAGACTGGTTGGCCGCACGCTTCATGACCCAGTCTTGTAAACTAAACTTTTTACCCGAATTGTCTTCCATGCCAATGACCATAATCATTTTGTATAATCTATCCAAGAAAAAAAACAAAAAATCGAGAGTTTTCCACAGGAGACAGCAGATTCGAGAGCTTGGCAAAAGAGTTAAAATCTGCCACTTTGTGATTTACAAAGCGAATCTGGAGTTTTTATTATTATGTCATTAAAAGACCAAGAAATTACAGCCCTTATGGAGCTTCTTTCTTCACGGATATGCCATGATCTTGTCTCGCCTGTCGGCGCAATCAATAATGGTTTAGAATTTATGGAAGACATGGCTGATGATGAGGAGGGCCGCAAAGAGGCCACCCAACTGATTGCCCATAGTGCAACCGCTGCAGGTGCACGATTAATGGCTTTTCGTCTTGCGTATGGGTCCGGGGCTGTTGACGGCCATGTAAAGCCTGAAGATATCCAGAAAGCCTTTGGCGCACTGATCCGGACAGATGGAAAAATCCGTCAAAGCTGGGATCCTTTTGGCCCTCTTGGAATTCCGCCCTCCTCGCGCGCTTTTTGTAAAATTCTTATGGGATGCTTGATGATGGCAGGTGACTGCCTGCCGAAAGGTGGTATGATTTTTGTTGATCCTGGGACAGGACCAGAAACTCTTATAAAAGCGGAGGGAGTCGGCGCAGTCGTTCGTGAGGGTGTTGAAGATGCCCTATCCGGAAAAACAAACCTGACAGATGTCGATCCACGTCTTGTTCACCCCTATATCCTTGGACAATCCGCGCGCACATACGGATACGATATTAAATTAAAAGAGAAAACAGAAACAGAGATCACATGGTCTTTCTCGCTTTCATCATCGACAGAGCCCAGATTACATGAAGCTTGACCTTGCAACGCTTCTTCTTCAAAGAAGATTCCGAGCACCGGATCACTGGGACTGGAGCTATCGAAGCTTTCATGATGGGACCAAAATAAGGTATGGACAGGTCCGTGCACGTAAACCCTATCAGGCAGTTGCTGTTATTATCGGTGGCCTACGAGATTTTGGAGAGCAATATTACGAGCTGGCCAATGAATTAGAAGATAAACACATAAAATCCATCATCATTGATCTACCAGGTCAGGGAGGGTCGAGCCGCTATCTTCCCGATGAACCTATGAAACGCCACTCAAACGGTTTTGATGTTGTTCTGTCACAACTACATAGCATAATGGACGAGATCGTTCTGTCTGCAGCGATTGATAGCGAAGATAATCACAAACGCCTCCCGTGCGTATTAATCGGACACTCTATGGGGGCGCATCTTTCGCTCAGATACTTGTCTGAATATAACAGATCATCAAGAGGATCCACTATTTTTAAAGCCGCAACTCTTTCGGCTCCTATGATTGGAATTCAAGCTGTCAATCAATTTCCGCCTCTCTTACGACATGTCATTTTAAAAATTCTTAGCCTTTTCCCAAAATCTTTCGTTCCGGGTGGATGCGCTTGGTATGACGGATATCGTGAACGTTTTGCTTTCAAAGGCATCTTTTCAACAGACCCAGAACGTTATGAGCTTCAACGCGCGTATTTTTCAGATCCTGACCATCAGTTTTTGGTGATCGGCAGTCCAACCAATAAATGGCTTTTAGATGCTTATTATTCCTGCCAAAAAATGGAAAAGAAAGACTATTTAGAGAAAATTGAAATTCCTGTTCTGATTGGGTTGGCCGGATCTGACAAATTGATTGAGAATACAAGCATTCTTGAGGCTGCAAAGCGATTGAAACAAAGCGAGTTAATGGAAATTCCGAACTGCCATCATGAGATTTTTATGGAATCTGACAAATTCAGAAAGCCATTTGTTGAACGTTTCTTTACTTTTATAGAGGAGAATGTTCTAAATAAGACCGATAAGGGTAAAACTTATATTCAATAAATTTATATTCAACAACGTGATAAAATAACATGACAAATACTCTGGAGATAAAAATGGACGAAACAAATTTAAACAAATTCCGCCTGAGTGATCGTGTCTTTTACGCGCTTAAACTTGCGGTAGACCAAAAAGACGGTCAAGTTGCTGCCGCTTTGGTGAATGTTCTAGAATTAGCCATGACAAGAAACTCTGGTGGTGGAGAATTCGTTGAACGGCGGGATTTCCCGAAAGAAGTCGAAGCACTCCTCGACGAAGCCCGTGCCTTGAAGAAATAAGAAGAAATAATCTTATATCACAAATCAAGACGACCAGATATCATCTGTAACCATTCATCTTCGGTCAGGACCGTAACCCCCAAATCCCGCGCTTTGGCGAGTTTGGATCCCGCATCATCCCCCGCAATCACGTAATCGGTTTTGCCGGAGACACTTCCCGCGACCTTGGCCCCCAAGGATTCCGCTTTAGCCTTGGCTTCGGCCCGTGTCATCTTGACCAACGTTCCTGTAAACACCACGGTTTTTCCGCCAACCGGACTGTCGGTGCGTTGCGGGCGGGCATAATCGGTGACCGTCACTTTTTGCAGCAAGGCGGCCACCACATCCTGATTATGCGGTTCCACAAAAAACGCGAGAATATCGCCCGCCACACCGACGCCGATATCTTCGATGGAGGTCAATTCGTCCAAAGACAATGTGGGGTGTTCCGATGTCGCAATTGGGGTCGCAAAAAACGCCTGCATCGCCGTGATGGTTTCAAAATGAGCCGCCAGACGTTTGGCCGTGGACTCACCCACCTGGCGAATACCCAAAGCATAGATAAATCGATCCAAAGCAATCGTGCGGCGTTTTTCAATGGCCACAAACAGGTTTTTCGCCGACAACTCCCCCCATCCATCGCGCACACGCAACGGCGTTAAACTGGTTTTATCCCGTGCCTCCAACGTGAAAATATCGGACGGCGATGCAATCAATCCGTCACGATAGAATTCTTCGATAATCTTGCTTCCCAATCCTTCGATATCAAACGCGTTACGGCTGACAAAATGTTTCAGACGTTCGACCGCCTGCGCCGGACAGATCAATCCTCCGGTACAGCGACGAATAGCCTCCCCCTCTTCCCGCACCGCATGGGATCCACAGACGGGGCAGGTTTGCGGCATCACAAAGGGAATCGCTCCGGCGTGTCGTTTCTCCAACACAACCGCCACAACCTGCGGAATGACATCCCCCGCCCGTTGGATCACCACATGATCCCCCACCCGAATATCTTTGCGGGCAATTTCGTCTTCGTTGTGCAAGGTAGCACGCGCCACAACGACGCCCCCCACCGTGATCGGATCCAGTTCGGCAACCGGAGTCAACGCGCCCGTCCGCCCGACCTGTATCACAATATCTTTTAAAATCGTCACGGCTTTTTCGGCCGGAAATTTATGCGCAATCGCCCAACGTGGCGCCCGCGCCACAAAGCCCAGACGTTCCTGCAAATCCAACCGATCAACCTTATACACCACACCATCGATATCATAAGGAAGGTCGGGCCGTTCGATTTCCACGCGATGATAATACGCCATGATATCCGCCACCGTATAACACACCGCCATAGGTTCGGCCTGTGAAAACCCAAAGTCTTTCAACGCTGTCCGGATTCCGTCCTGTGTGGTTGCAAGCGGGGCCGATACCTCCCCCAACGCATACCCGAAAAATCGTAACGGGCGCGTGGCCGTAATCGCGCTATCCAATTGGCGCACACTTCCCGCCGCCGCGTTCCGTGGGTTGGCAAAAACCTTGTCGCCTTTTTCTTCCTGTGATGCGTTCAGGGCCATAAATTCATCCTTGCGCATATAAATTTCACCGCGCACCTCTAACACGTCCGGAGCATTTACCAAGCGGTGCGGCACATCACAGATCGTTTTGACATTCGCCGTGATATCTTCGCCCTCCTGCCCATCTCCGCGCGTGGCCGCCGATACCAGAACACCGTGTTCATACCGCAACGTGCACGATAATCCATCAATCTTTGGTTCCACCACAATCGCCAGATCTTCCGGCATATTCAGAAATTTTCGGATGCGGGCCATAAAATCCACCACATCGTCTTCGGAAAACGCATTGGCAAGAGACAACATCGGCATCGCATGGCGCACCGTTTTAAACCCAGCGGCGACCTTGGCCCCCACCTGTTGGGACGGGCTGTCCTGTGTCACGAATTCAGGATAGGTGACTTCCAAATCCAAAAGTTCCCCGCGCAAGCGATCGTACTCGGCATCCGAGATGTCCGGAGAATCCTTTTGGTAATACAACGCATCATGATGCCGTAACTGGGCGCACAGCTCGTCATGACGGCGTTTAGCCACATCACGTTCATGTTCTTTGCTGCTTGTCTTACTGTTGACATGGGCGAATAAATCACTCGTCATCCCGCCTCCAATAATTTCGAGGCTGCAGCGCGCGCCTCAGGCGTAATTTCTGCACCGGATAACATGCGGGCAATTTCTTCTTCCCGCGCCGTTTTATCCAAAGGCACAACACGGGTTCCTCCGCTGGCTTTGGACACGACCCAATGATGGGCCGCCCGTGCCGCGACTTGCGGCGAATGCGTGACCACCATGACCTGATGCGCCATGGCCAATTTGGCCAGACGTTCCCCGACCGCACTGGCGGTTGCACCACCGATCCCCGTATCAATTTCATCAAACACATAGACACTGCGAATAGCGGATTTTTCGGCCAGAACCACTTTCAACGCCAACATAAAACGCGCCATCTCGCCACCCGATGCAATTTTATTCAACGGGCCAAAATCACTGCCCGCATTGGTGGCCACACGAAATTGCACCACGTCATATCCGTATGGGCCCCATTGCGCATCACTGCTCCCCGCCTCGACCGACGTTTGAAAAACAGCGCGATCCAGTTTCAAAGGTTTTAATTCTGCCATCACCGCCCGATCAATCTTGGCAGCCGCAGCCACCCGCGCCGCATGCAATGTATCTGCAATACACCGGTAGTCTTTTTGTGCGACGGCCAAAGCCTTGGTCATATCAGCAATGATATGATCCTGATAATCCACCAGTTTTAATTTATCACCCATTTCGGTGCGCAAACGCGGCAAATCATCACACAGACACCCATGTTTACGCGCCGCACCGCGCAAGGCATACAAGCGGTCTTCGATATCTTCCAAACGATATCCTTCGCCACTCCATTCATATTGCAAGGACTCCAACTGGCGGCATGCGTCTTGAACCTCGGTCGCCGCACGATCGAGCGATTCCTGAATGGACTCCAGTTTCTCCGCCCCGATTTTATCCATCTGGCGCGACAGGGTGCGCATGACCTGTCCGATCTGCATATCGGCCCCCTGCTCTCCGCCCAAAGCCTCCACCGCAAACCCCAGAGTCTCCAGAATGGATTCCCGATTTTGTAACGCTTTGCGACGCTCCAGTAACTCGGCCTCTTCACCCTCTTGCGGATCAAGTTTTTCCAGCTCGGCCACACAGGCGCGTAAATAGGCTTCATTCTCCGCCGCGCGCGATGCGGCGTCTTTGGCCTCGGCCAAGGCTGTCTCATGCATTTTGACCGCCTGATACGCTGCTGCCATATCGCGCAACACAGACATATGTCCCGCATACAGATCCAACATCTCGCGGTGCGTTGCCGGATTCAACAGGCCATAGGTTTCAAATTGCCCATGAATATCGACCAGAGCTTCGCCCACCTCTTTCAAAAAGGAAATGCTGACGGGTTCGTCGTTGATATAAGCCCGACTGCGGCCATCACTGCCCAGAATACGGCGCAGAATAAGAGGAGACTGAGCCGCGATTCCTTGTTCCTCAATCACAGAAAAAACCGGATGGTCATCGTCCAGATGAAACTCGGCACTCACGACCGCTTGATCGGTGCCTTTGCGCACCAATCCGGCATCGGCGCGCGCCCCCAAAGCCAGCCCCAGAGAATCGAGCAAAATAGATTTTCCCGCGCCAGTTTCGCCCGTCAAGGCCGACAGTCCGGCGCGAAAATCCAAGGACATCTGGTCAATCAGAACGACATTCCGGATATGGAGCAATGTCAGCATCGCTGCCCCTGCCCCTCTCTCAGTCCGGCTTCAAAAGGCCGGAGATCGTCCGGTCAACCCATGACCGTTGGTCTTTTAAGTTGGCCCGCTGGGCTGGATCCAAAATCGCATAACTGTCTTTATACCATTCGCTGCCCGGATAATTATGCCCCAAAACTGCCGCGACATGGGTTGCTTCTGTCTTCAATCCAAGAGATGTATATGACTCGACAAGCCTGTGCAGGGCCTCTGGAACATGTGTTGTGCTTTGATAATTTTTTACAACTGTTGAAAAGCGATTGATCGCGGCATTATATTCACCTTTTTCTTGATAATAACGGCCAACATCCATTTCTTTTCCTGCCAAATGATCAATCACCAAATCTCTTTTAAACCTTGCTTCACGTGCATATTTACTATCGGGGAATCGATTAATCACGGTATCAAGCGCATCAAGGGCACTCTGCGTCATCGCCTGATCACGACGTACATCTGTTATTTGTTCGTAATAACACATGGCTTTAAGATAATAGGCATGATCAACGTTCGGATGTCCTGGATGCAGTTCTACAAACCGATCAATTGCTACAATTGCATCATCATATTTTAAATGGTCATAGGCCACTTCGGCTTGTCGGATTTGCGCCTGCGTTGCATAATCAGAGTATGGGTGCTGACGTTCGACCTCTGAGTATAGCTTACTGGCTTTTGTATATTCTTTGTTTTTATCCGCCTCTTGCGCTTCTTTGAAAATCTGCTCGGCAGGCCGCTCAAGAGTAAGAGGATCAACCTTGTCTTTTTTTGATGAACAAGCAGTCAACCCAAAAACGGGAATAAGCGCGATGAGCAGTATATTTTTGAACACGGTCATAAAATTTATCCTTTTGTCTTTCATCCGCCCAGATTAAAGCCCCTTGCCAGAACTTCAAGGGGCTTTTTCAGAAAATATGCGGACATGCACGGAAAGTTTAGAAAAAATCAAAAGGGAATTAAGCCGCAACAATCGCCGACTGCGCTGCAGGCTTCACGTCCTGAGTGATCACAGCAGGAGACACCACAACCGGATCTGCGAGCATATCAATATACAGATCCACCCATTCCCAATGATCCGGATGGGCAAATAATTCGTGCAAGACGCGGTTATTCATATTATGACCAGGCTTGACCGCCTCATAATGTCCCAAAATCTGGCCTCCGGCGATATAAATATCCCCGACAGCATCCAGAACCTTGTGACGGGCGAATTCGTCCGCATGGCGCAAGCCTTCCGGATTCAGGATGGCTTTATCATCCAACACCACCGCGTTCTCCAACGACCCACCCAAAGCCAAACCCATGGCCCGCAACGCTTTGACCTCATGCGCAAACCCGAATGTCCGCGCATCCGATATTTTGGCTTCGAAATCGCCGTTCATCAATTCGATCGCAAAGGCTTGTTTGCCGATGGAAGGATGAGAAAAGTCAATTGCCACTTGAAAACGGGACCCGACCCCCGGCTTTAAAACCACGGATTTATCCCCGTCAACGACAGAAATATCTTTCAAAATCCGGATAGCCCGACGGGGAGCGGTCTGGGTTTTTAACCCGACATCACGGATAGCCTGTACAAAAGGTTCCGAACTGCCGTCCATAATCGGGACTTCGGGCCCATCGAGCTCGATCACCGCGTTATCCACGCCGCAAGCCGACAACGCCGCCATTAAATGTTCAATTGTGCCAACCGAAACACCGGCTTTATTGGCAACCACCGTGCACAAACGGGTATCCACCACCGAATCCCATCGCGCAGGGATCAGATTGTCGCGGTCTGCGACATCGACACGGCAAAAGGTCAGTCCGGCGCCCACATCAGCGGGCAACAGGCGCAACACCGTCTCGGCTCCGGAATGGAGCCCGACACCAGACAATTCAACTGGACGAGATACGGTGTGTTGCATAGAAAGCCTAACCCCTTTGAGTGTTATTTTCTTTCCCTAAAATAGGTTTTTTAACCTTTCCTGACAATTCACTCTCCGTTGCGAATTGTTACAGGAATGATTTTCTGCCGGAAAATCCAAAAATCAGGCATAAAAAGACTTGCCAATCCGGCCATATATCACTATTGAAGTGGCTTCAGTGCCAACAAAAAAACCAAACGGACACCCATGCCCCTTTGCACTGAAAACCGAGCTTTACTAACCGTCATTGCAAGCATCAGCGAAGCAATTAAAAGTGATTTCATTTCAATTTATGCGCATTGTTTTTTAAAACCTCACGCAGAGAACGCAAAGGTTTCGCAGAGTTCACGGAGCAATAAACAATGACCTCCATACAACAAAATGAATTAACTTCACAAATTATTGGCATTGCCATCAAAATTCATAAACAAATCGGTTCAGGACTTCTTGAATCTGCCTATCATCATTGCATGAAATTAGAACTTACAAAGGCGAAAATCCCCTTCCAATCAGAAATAATTTTTCCAGTCATTTATGATGGGGAAGAAATTGAATCAGGATATCGTATTGACTTATTAATTGATAAAAAACTTGTTGTTGAACTAAAAAGTGTTGAAAATATTACTGAAATTCATAAGGCACAACTTCTGACATACTTGCGCATGGGGCAATTCCCGCTTGGACTTATTTTAAACTTTAAAGAACCACTTCTCAAAAACGGTATATACCGCTTTATAAACTCTGCGAACTCTGCGGAGCCTCAGCGAACTCTGCGTGAGGATAAAAAATGAAAAACACTACAAAAATTGCCTACAGTCTTTCTCTTATAAACAAACTTAAACCACTGGAAAAAATGCCATGCCAAAACGTACCGACATAAAATCCATCCTGATCATCGGCGCAGGGCCCATCATTATCGGGCAAGCGTGTGAATTTGACTATTCCGGCACACAGGCCTGCAAAGCCCTGAAAGAAGAAGGATACCGCGTCATTCTGGTCAACTCGAATCCGGCGACCATTATGACCGACCCGTCTTTGGCCGATGCCACCTATGTGGAACCCATTACCCCTGCCATCGTGGCCAAGATCATCGAACGGGAACGTCCGGATGCCCTGCTGCCGACCATGGGCGGACAAACGGCACTCAACACCGCGTTGGCCCTATCGAAAGACGGCACCTTGAAAAAATTCAATGTCGAACTGATCGGCGCCAACGAAGACGCCATCGAAAAAGCCGAAGATCGCCAGAAATTCCGTGACATCATGGATTCCATCGGACTGGAAAGCCCGAAAAGCGAAGTGGTCAATACCCTGTCGCATGCGATGGATGCGCTGCCAAAAATCGGATTGCCGGCCATTATTCGTCCATCCTTTACCTTGGGCGGCACAGGGGGCGGGATCGCCTATAACCGCGACGAATACGAAAAAATTGTCCGCGAAGGTCTGGACGCCTCCCCGATTCATGAAGTTCTGGTCGAAGAATCGGTTCTGGGATGGAAAGAATACGAAATGGAAGTTGTCCGCGACAAAAACGACAACTGCATCATCATCTGTTCCATTGAAAACATTGACCCGATGGGCGTGCATACGGGGGATTCGATCACCGTGGCCCCTGCCCTGACCCTCACCGATAAAGAATACCAAATCATGCGCAATGCCTCCTTGGCCGTATTGCGCGCGATTGGCGTGGAAACGGGGGGATCCAACGTGCAATTCGGTGTCAATCCTGCCGATGGCCGGATGGTTGTCATTGAAATGAACCCCCGCGTCTCCCGCTCGTCGGCTCTGGCCTCGAAAGCAACAGGTTTCCCGATTGCCAAAGTCGCGGCCAAATTGGCGGTTGGCTATACGCTGGATGAATTGGGCAATGACATTACTGGCGGCCGGACTCCGGCTTCGTTCGAACCCACCATTGATTACGTTGTCACCAAAATCCCGCGCTTTGCCTTTGAAAAATTCCGTGGCACCGACAACAACTTGTCCACCGCCATGAAATCCGTGGGTGAAGCCATGGCAATCGGCCGCAGTTTCGAAGAATCGATGCAGAAAGCCCTGCGCTCGTTGGAAAAAGGCCTGACCGGCTTTGATGATCAACCGATTGCCGGTTCAGGCGATACACCCGATATGGATCAGGTGCGCGCCGCGATTTCCAAACCGACCCCACAACGTATCCTGAACATTGCCCAAGCCTTGCGCTATGGCATGAGTCTCGATGATGTGCATGCGATTACCAAATACGATCCATGGTTCCTCGGCCGGATCAAACACATTGTGGACACCGAAGCCGCGATTCAATCCGGCGGATTGCCGACATCGGGCGAAGGTTGGATCAAATTGAAATCCATGGGCTTTTCCGATGCGCGCCTTGCCAAATTGGTGGGGGTCAAAGAAGAATCCGTCACCAAAGCCCGCCAGAAATACAACATTCATCCGGTTTACAAACGGGTGGATTCCTGCGCGGCAGAAATCCCGTCCGACACACCGTATATGTACTCGACCTATGAAGGGGACGGGGTGAATCCTCCTCATTGCGAAATGGCCCCGACCGACCGCAAAAAAGTCATCATTCTGGGCGGCGGGCCAAACCGCATCGGCCAAGGGATTGAATTTGACTATTGCTGTGTGCATGCGGCCTATGCCCTTAAAGAGGCGGGTTACGAAACCATCATGGTGAACTGCAATCCGGAAACCGTCTCGACCGATTACGACACGTCGGATCGCCTGTATTTCGAACCACTGACCGCCGAAGACGTGATCGAACTGATCCACGCCGAAGCCAGAAATGGCGAAGTCATGGGCGCGATTGTCCAGCTGGGGGGCCAAACTCCCTTGATGCTGACCAAGAAATTAATGTCCGCCGGCATTAAAATTCTGGGTACTGATCCGGATGCGATTGATATTGCCGAAGACCGTGAACGTTTCCAGAAATTGTTAAAGCAATTGAAACTGCGCCAACCGGAAAACGCCTTGGCCAAATCCGTGAAAGAGGCGATTGAAAAAGCCGAAGATCTGGGCTTCCCGATTGTGATCCGCCCGTCCTATGTTTTGGGCGGACAAGGGATGGAAATCGTGCAAACCATGGAAGAATTGCAACGTTACATCTCGACCGCCGTCAAAGTCTCGGGCGACAGCCCTGTCCTTCTGGATCGCTATCTCTCGGGCGCGATCGAAGTCGATGTGGACGTCCTGTCCGATGGCGACGATGTCTTTGTCACCGGTGTGATGGAACATATCGAAGAAGCGGGCATCCACTCGGGCGACAGTGCCTGCGTTCTGCCACCGCACTCGCTTCCTTATAAAGCCGTCCGCGACATCGAACGTCAGGCCGAACAATTGGCGCGCGCGTTAAAAGTCCGTGGATTGATGAACGTGCAATTCGCCGTCAAATACAATCCCGATAATGGCGAACATGAAATCTATATTATCGAGGTCAACCCACGCGCGTCCCGCACCGTGCCCTTTGTGGCCAAAGCCACAGGCACACAGGTCGCAAAAATTGCAGCGCGTGTCATGGCCGGAGAGAAATTATCCTTCTTCCGGAACCAAGGCCTGTTGCGCGGCATGACACCCGACCATATCGCGGTCAAGGCTCCGGTCTTCCCGTTCTCGCGTTTCCCCGGGGTTGACCCGATCTTGGGCCCTGAAATGAAATCCACGGGCGAAGTCATCGGGCTGGACCGCGAAATCGGGCATGCGTTTGCCAAATCGCAAATGGGCGCAGGCATAAAACTCCCCTCGTCCGGCAATGTCTTCCTGTCGGTCAAGGACACTGACAAAGAAGGTCTGGTCCCTCTGGCAAAAGAATTGAGCCAAATGGGCTTTACGCTGGTCGCAACAGGCGGGACATGCAGCTTCCTGAAAAATGCCGGATTGCCGGTCACGCGGATCAACAAAGTGATGGAAGGCCAACCGCATATCGCGGATGCGCTGATTAACGGAGACATCCATTTGATTATCAACACAACCAAAGGGTCACAAACCGTGGTGGATGCGTTCTCGATCCGGCGTTTGGCGTTGATGAACAAGATCCCGTATTACACCCTGCTGACCTCGGCCAAGGCCGCCGTTATGGCGATCCGCGCACTCAAAGCCAAAGATCTGACCGTGGAACCTTTGCAGGCGTATTTCTAACGCCCCTTATTTCTCACAAACAAAAACTCCCGCCACAGCGGGAGTTTTTTTATGATGCCCCATTTTTAAACCATGAAGCTCACGAAAGGTTTTGTGTGCGAAATATCTTCGCGCTCTTCGTATCCTTATTGGTTTAAAATGTCATCGTGGACTCCGGTTATGTTTCCCCAAAATATCACCCGCAAGGCCTCCATATAGATCTTTAAGTCTATCCATCAAGGAACGGGCAGGTACCCACACACCCTCCTCTTGAAGTTGAGGTGTACCCAGAAAAACTCCAGACACTCCAATGAAATCCGTTCTGAGTTTTGGGTCAAAAGAGGATGGGTGAATTTTAATGCTCTCGACAGCACAGCCAAATTGCGCGCTAAGTTCACCCTGAACACCCCCACACAAAAACCGCGGCAATGTCGGTAGCACCAGCCCGTCACCACGCGTTTTGCATAAAACGCAACCATCCTCACGAGATAAGACAAGATAGGCTTCTTCTTTAATCGGCCAGACTCTGCGCACAACCTTCGGATGATCGAACAAGGCTGGGTATTCGCCAATCATTTGATCAAGACAGTTATAGAACTCTTGAGATGTATAGAATTTCCCATTATACCCGTCCAAGACAGCTTGACATGCCTCCTGTGTAAGTTCCTTCTGCAAAACAATCTCATGCATGATATGTTCCCCGGGTGAATTGGGGCCCAATTCAAAAGTTTTTGCCTTCTTGTTTTCCTTCTTGGATGAGACGCTAGGCTCTTTCTCTATTATCCGCAAAAGTCGTAAACATATTTGATAGTTATTTTCCCCATAATTTCCAATACCAATAAGCCGGAAAAACACACCGCCTTTTTGCCCGTTCAAAGCCTTGAAAATATTTGGTGTATCCAGTTCAGAGACTTGAATAACATCCTTCTTCTCGCTAAAGATGACGTGATTTCCTTGTGCAACTTTTTGTTCTGCCCTTTTTTGATCTTTCATAATTCTCAATCACCCTTTATTTCTAAATTTTACGAAAAACTTCTTTACATTTAAAAAAAACAATATGTCAACATATTTTATCGCAAAAAGTGAGTACTATCTCCCTTCAATCACCCCACCCCATTCATAAATTTTTTCTATATTTGATAAAAGTCAAAATAATTTCCGGAATGTTTTTATCTTGCGATGTGAAATAGAGAGGTATATACCTCCCTCAATTCATAGAAGGTATAAAAAATATGGTATTAAGTATTACATCGGCCTTGGCCCTTTTTGTTCTGATTGCTCTCTCTACAGTTGTCTTCTTTGCTTCGAAACGGTTTAAACTGCCCTATACTGTTCTTCTTGTTTTTGTAGGAATTCTGTTGGTTCAGCTGGTGAACCTGCCTTTCCTGAAACATATTTTCGGCTTTATGGATGATATGGTTCTAACGCCAGAACTTCTTTTCTATATTTTCTTGCCTGTTTTGATATTTGAGTCCGGTTTCAATATGAATATGCGCAAAATGTTAGACAGCGCATGGGTAATTTCGCTTTTATCCGTTGTATCTCTCATTGTTTCTGCAGCATCTGTCGGGACACTTTTATATTTTATTATGCCTCTAATTGGTATTCAGATGCCATTTATTGTTGCCCTGTTATTCGGAGCAATTATTTCCCCAACAGATCCGGTTGCCGTTCTGTCCCTGTTTAAAGAGTGTGGCGTACCACGAAGACTTGCTATGATTTTTGAAGGAGAAAGTCTTTTGAACGATGGGACCGCGATGGCCTTATTCCTTGTGATCCTATCTGTGGCCTTAACCGGATTTAATGGCACAGAAACAATCCTGGGTGGTATTTTTGATTTTACAATGATGATTGTTTTGGGGGTTGTTATTGGCTTGGTCATGGCTGCCCTTTTTTCAAAAGCCCTGAATTTTACAAAAAAGAACGAATTCGTAACAGTTACTTTGTTGATTATTTCAGCCCATATGGTCTTTATTCTTTCAGAATTGATCAACCATTCCGGGTACGTGCATGTTTCATCCATTATTGCAACCACGGTTGCTGCATTATTTCTTGGAAACTATTCCCGCAACGTCTTGCACCCCACTGTTGATGAATATCTTGGAAAATTGATTGAACATATGGCGTTCGTTATTAACTCTCTTGTTTTTCTATTGGCAGGCCTTTTATTCGCAAGCTCTGGGGTTGATTTTGTCCATTTATGGCTTCCTATTCTTGTTACAGTCCTGATTGTGGCTTCATGCCGCATACTGTCTGTTTATATCGTGACAAAACCATTGAATGCCTTAAAGCTTGAAAACCCTATTCCTTCCTCTTGGGAAAAACTTTTGGGCTGGGCCAGTTTACGTGGTGCGTTGTCTATCATTATCGTCTTACTGATTCCTAAAGATTTTACCGTTGATGGATGGACGTATGAACATGCGCCACGAGATTTTCTTCTGGCGCTGACCGTCGGATGCATTCTTGCGACGCTCTTTATCAAGGCTCCATTGATTGTACCAATCATGAAAAAATTGGACATGAATGTAAAAGACCCCCTGAAAGAAGCCCATGCATCTGACCTTGGTATTTATTTCCTCCTGACAGAGAGGGCAAGGTTGCTTGACTTTAAAAATAAGGGTTTCCTTCATGCAGACCATTATGAAGCCATGTTAGAGCAAGTGAATAGAAAACTATTCGAAGCTGAAGAAAAAAGGAAATTTCTGATTGCACAGCACGGAAGGGATATTTTTGACCAATCCCTTCACCTGTCGATGATTCATGTTGAGAAATATGCCATCCGGAAATTATTTGTGAACAACGAGGTCAGTGAAAAAACATATCGTAAAATCTACAGCAAGCTTTGCCTTCAACAAGAGAAAATTGAACAGGCTCAACATAACGACATTGACCCTAAAGCCTATACAGACCGTAAAGACGTTTTTGATAGACTTGTTCGCTTGGTTCTATCGCCCTTTGGACAAGATACGCCCGAAGCGGAGCTACAACAGAAAATGGAATATTACCGCGCGCAAATGATTATGGCCAGAAAAGCCGTTCAAACGATTGAGCATATGCAAACAGGGCTTGATCAACCCACGTTCCTCCCTGAGCCTTATGCAGAGGTCAGTGCCCGCTACAGACGCTACAAAGAAAGATCCGGCGAAAAGATGGAGGCTTTGGTTGCTGCAAATACTGAAAAACTATCCCCCTATCTGATGCAACTTGCCCAACGATCCTTGGCAATATCTGGTGGAAAGGCACTGGATTACCTTAATCAGAAAGGCCTTCTAGATGAAGCGATGGAGCATGATATAGAAACAACCTATGCTCCAAATGGCCACTGATAATAGTAATAGTGCTTAGCAAGTTATAAATCCCTATTTATAGGGATCATAGCGGGGGCTGGCAGCTATATATCTGCCCAAGCCTGGTAATATCCATAAAACAAGACCGAGAATGTAATAAGCGTGACAGGTAAAGAGTAACGGAGACGGATTTTTGTATTTGAACCAAACATTTAAAACCTCATTTTTAAATTTTTAAAGCTTTTGGCCGAACGTTCTGCTTTCGTTCCAAATAAATAGAACAAAAAAGGAACGAAATCAAGTTATTTTTTAACAATTTTTGGAATAATTATAAACTCAGCCCAAGATCTTTTCCTTTATAAATTACCCCTCTTGAACCGAGCGGCCGTTCAGGATAGGCTACAAACAAACAAACCCACCTTGATTCGTATAAAGATAGAGATTCCCATGATTAGAGACCGCGACCCGATGGACGTATACAATAATTACCTCGTTCCCACCGTGATTGAGCAAACTGCGCGGGGTGAGCGTGCCTTTGATATTTACTCTCGCCTTTTGAAAGAGCGAATCATTTTTCTGGTTGGTCAGGTGAATGATAATGTGTCCTCATTGATTTGTGCGCAATTGTTGTTCCTTGAATCCGAAAATCCAACAAAGGATATTTACTTTTATATCAACTCTCCCGGTGGAGTTGTCAGCTCTGGGCTCGCGATGTACGACACCATGCAATATATTAAACCTGATGTATCAACCGTCTGCATTGGACAGGCTTGCTCTATGGGATCATTTTTGTTAATGGCAGGAGCAAAAGACAAGCGTTTTTGCCTTCCAAATTCACGGATTATGATTCACCAACCCTCGGGTGGCGCACAGGGTATGGCCTCGGATATTGAGATTCAAGCCCAAGAGATTATCCGCCTGAAGAAAATACTGACGGAAGCTTATGTCAAACATACGGGGCAAAAATATAAACTCCTTGAAGAAATGATGGATCGCGATCGCTGGCTGTCTGCGGAAGAATCAAAAGAAATTGGTTTGGTTGACCATGTTGTAGCTTCACGGAACGATGTTGTGAAAACGACAGAAGAGAAAAAATAACGCCGCCAACATCTGATCTTCACCCTGAAATCAGACTCTCTTATATATAGTAACTTAAAATAATAATTAGACGTTTCCAGTTTTCCGTCATTGCGGCGCCAAGGGATAAAAGCCGCAATCTCGCTTGTATCAAGAACAGATTCTGGCTTTCGCCAGAATGACGAATTCGTATTTTAAATTACTATAGATAAAAAATATCGCTGATAGAAAAAATCAATCAGCGATATTTTTTAAAACTTGTTTACAGGAACTCCGCCTAGAAATCAGAATCATCCAAACTTGCAAGACCTGTAAAGGATGTCTGGCTTGCCCAGAAACGTTCCAATTGTTTCATTGTATGATTAAGATCAACCAAGTCAGGGTTTTCGATCCCTATCGATTTTAGTTTATCTTCATGCTTCATAAACATTTCATCAAGAATTTTACAAAGCCCTGCACCTTTAGGCGTCAGCTTTACACGAATGGACCTTTTATCGTGAACTGATCTTTCCTGGGTGATATACCCATTTTCAGTCATTTTTTTAACATTGTAAGACACGTTTGATCCAAGGTAATACCCACGAAGAGTCAGCTCTCCTACTGTCATTTCATCTCGGCCTATATTGTGTAAAATCATGGCCTGAACGTTGTTAATGTCTTGCAATCCTTTTCGGTCCAATTCTGTCTTTACAACATCCAGAAAATACCGGTGCAACCGTTCGATCAGTTGAATAGACTCGAAATATTGAGAAGTCATTATGTTTAGCTCCATAGACAGTAAGATTTACGCAAGATAAAGAATAGTAACACCGCCATTTAGCCATTTAAAGGTAAATATCATCTAAATATGTTTTCCAGAATAAAATCTGGGGTGACTAGAGCAATCCGAGCCCCCCGCTCTAAGTGTCTATTAAGTCACGAAAGAAACTTCTTCACACAAAAAACTTCGAGACCTTCATGCACTTCGTGGTTGAAAAAGAATAGATTCCTTGATCACGTCGGAGGATACCGATAGGGAAGAAGAAAACTCTGTGGTAAAAAAGCGCGAGTCTCGTTACAAAATCTGTCAATTAATGACAGGCCCTAAGACTGAACCGTCCGGTTTAAATACGCATCCCCCTGCATTTCAAGCAATCGCGAGATTGTCCTTTGAAATTCGAACGCATGATCATGGCCTGTATAAATCTTATGTGGGGTATCATCCGCAGTGATAACAAGATTGCGATGATGGTCGTATAAAACATCAACAAGTGTCATTAACCGTTTTGCTTCATTCCGACGGTCGTACCCTAAAACCGGTATATTTTCTAAAAAAATTGTATGATACCGCTTTGCCAATGCCAAATAATCCTCCGCCCCCAATGGCCGTTCACATAATTGAGAAAAGCTGAATCGGGCAATACCTTTACAAGCGATTGGAACCTCAATAGTCCTCCCCTTAACACTCAACAGATCTTGCCCTGTCTCATTCCCACCTGTTAAAGCCCGGAACAGGTCATCAGCCCGCCTCTGACTATCGACAGTCAAAGGAAAGAAATAAACAGACATCTCTTTTAATTGACGCGCCCGATAATCAATTGGACTTTCAACAGCCATGATTTCCATTCGTTCTTTTACCAACTTTATAAAGGGCAGAAATCTTTCACGCTGAAGCCCCCCTTTATACAAATCATCCGGAGCCCAATTCGTTGTAATAACAATTGAAATACCTTGATCAAACATCGCGGTAAACAATCGGGATAATAACATCGCATCAGCTACATCCGTCACATGGAATTCATCAAAACATAAAACCCTGGATCTGTTTGAAATCACCAAAGCCAAGGATGGCAAGGCTGCATCCATATCCTCTAGGATCCCCTCCTCTGTCCGACGCGAATGAATATAATCATGAACCTCAATCATAAATTGATGGAAATGAACCCGCCGCTTTTTAATACCAAGAGGAATAGAATCATAGAAAATATCCATTAACATCGACTTTCCACGACCAACAGGCCCGTGGATATATACTCCACGCGGAGGCATCTTTTTATTCATCCGCCATAAAACTTTATATTTCCATCCCTTAATTTGCTCTTCATAGGTTAAAACGTCATTATAAAGACGCGTTAAAATATTGGCAGCCAATTCCTGCATCGGGTCAGGATCAATGGTTTTATGTCTCAAAAGTGATTGGTACCGATCAAACGGTGTTGGATTCATCAGATGGGACATCAGGATTTAAATACCGTACCAAAAGAATTGAAATTTCATAAAGAGCCCACAAAGGGAGAGCAAGGGAAAACTGGCTGATCACATCAGGCGGGGTTAAAATCGCCGCCACAATGAAGATCCCCACTATGGCATAACGGCGTTTGGATACAAGCGATTTTGCGGTAATCAACTTTGCCTTTGCCAAAAAAGACAGAACAACAGGTAACTGGAAACAAAGACCAAAGGCAAAAATTAATACCATAACCAAATTGAGGTAATCTCCAACCTTGGCCTCTAACATAATCGGCAGAACTGTTTCATCAGCAGCACTTTGAAATCCCAGAAAAAATGTCCATGCTAAAGGTAATACCAGATAGTAAACAATCGCGCCGCCTAAAATAAACAATGCAGGCGAAGCAACCAAAAATGGTAGAACTACTTTCCGTTCCTTTGGAAACAAGCCCGGAGATACAAATAACCAAATCTGTAACATTAGAAAAGGAAATGTAAAAAACCCACCCGCAAACATAGCCACTTTTAAGTAAGTGAAAAATGCCTCGGTCAAGTCAGTGTAAATCATCCGCTGATTGGCACCATCTCCCATCGCATCAGCCAATGGTCTAACCAGAAAGCCATAAATATCTTTTGCAAAATGATATGCAACCCCTGTCCCAAGGATCAACGCGCCAACCGCCCACAAAAGACGGTTACGCAATTCATTGATATGTTCTAACAAATGTTGTTTGGGCTGGTCCATGACAATCCATTCATATCATCAAACAACCGCGGAACTGAAGACTTGTGCGTTTCATTTGATCTCTTTCTTTTCAACCATCTCAGACGGTTTTGGGACTGATTTAAATGATGGATCTATCACTCTCATTTCAGCCTCCTGCTCATCCTCTTCAAACCCGTGATGCAGCGCACTATCAAAGGAGGTTTTTTTAAAATTACGAATTTCGTTCAGATCTGCCTGCTCCATAAAGTCTTCAAACTGCTTTGACAATGCAAATCTCATATATTGAAGACGCCGCACCACACGCCCCAGACCATACAGAACCTCTGGCAATTGCTTCGGTCCAATTACAATCACCGCCACAATCAGAACGACTAGAAATTCAGACCACGCAAAATCAAGCATCAGGACTATTTATCTCTCTGGGGCTATGGCTCTCTAGACTATTCTTTTTCGTTTTTGACATGGTCAATTTTTTTTGTGGATTCACCGTCTTCTTTCATTCCTTTTTTAAAGGCCTTAATTCCTTCGGCAACATCCCCCATCAAACGGGGCAATTTTCCTGCTCCGAACAATAGGAAAATAACAATGGCAACGATCGCCCAATGTATCAATGACATGATGCAGTTTCCTTTTCTTCTATAACTTCATTTTCTTTCGATTCTTCTGGAAGATCTTCTGTTTCCTGATCAAATTCCCCTATCGGCAGATCTTTTTCTTCCTCATCAGGCAACGCACTATCGCCATTTGCAAAAAGATCTGCGCCAACAATGTTTTCAATAGCCGGGCGCGTATCCAGAAGGCCTGAAGCCTTGAGTTCCTGAAGCCCTGGAAGATCAGTCAATAAAGAAATGCCGAATTCATCCAGAAACGCATTCGTTGTTATCCAGGTGACAGGGCGACCAGGGGTTTCCCTTCGACGACCAGGTTTAATCCAACCCGCCTCTAAAAGAACATCCAGCGTTCCTTTATTGGTCGCAACACCCCGGATATTTTCAACTTCTGCACGAGTCACAGGTTGGTGATAAGCAATAACAGCAAGAGTTTCAAGCCCCGCCCGAGAAAGTTTCTTCTCCTCTTTCTTCGCCAAAGCCAAATAAGGCCCGATATCAACTGCCGTCCGGAAAGCCCAATAATCCTCAAGCCGAACAAGATTAACACCGCGCTCGGCATATTCCTCCTGTAGCTGTGTTAGAATAAAACCAACATCGGCAGTCGAAGGAAGGCGGCTTTGAATCGCCTTCAACGCAATAGGTTCTGGTGATGCAAACAACAACGCCTCAATCAATCTTTTCTGTTGAGCAGGATCATCCAAAGGAACCAATGGCAAAGGGGGGACGCTATCGGGGCTTATATCCCCCTGTTGATCATCCTCTGCAAGAGACTCCTCAACGACATCTTCATCAATCATATCTGTTTCAATTGCATCATTCATTATCTACGGCCTTTACGTTTATTTCTTCGCTTTTATTCTGGTCAACATCTTCAGATGAAGGCTCCCTGTCGACTGCTCTTAGGTAAATGGGACGAAAAGTATCATCTTGACGAATTTCAACTTTCCCCTGTTTTGCAAGCTCAAGAGCCGATGTTAAAAGTGAGGCAATTGATGAGCGCGCAAATAATGGATCTGTAACACGATCTGGAACAAAACTTGTCAGTGTCGTCCATACAGAGGCCACACCTGCCCGCGGCAACCTGCCAAGCATCTTTACCATCCGTGCCATTGCATCTTCCATCGACATCACAGGGAAGGTTAAAGGTTTATAATGGCTGCTTGTTTGACGTTGTGTAATATCACCATAGGCTTTCAACAATTGGTACAAATCAACCGTATATTTATCAGGCGTTGAAACTGTAAATTTTTCGCGCTCCCCACGACCATAAACTGTCAACTGATGATACATCTTCCCTTTCATTTTCTTTGCAACAGCTTGAAAGGCCTCTAGACGCAACAACTGAAATGAGAGGGCCTCAGCCATCATTTCCGCAGATGGTTCATCATCATTCTTTTCTTCACGTGGCAGCAACAGGCGCGACTTCAGATAGGCCAACCATGCGGCCATGACAAGATATTCTGCGGCAACATCGAGTGATAGCTGCTGGGCCCGATCAATAAAGGCAAGATATTGACGCGCCAGTTGTAAAATAGAGATGTGAGTCAGATCAATTTTCTGATCCCGTGCCAATTGCAACAAAACATCCAGTGGTCCTTCAAATTGATCAAGTTTCAAAAGCAATAATTCAGTCGACAAAGCTGTATCGGCACCCAAGGTCACCGATACCGGATCTTCAACAAAATTTTCTGCGTTTTCACTCATCTTCCAGGGACTATCTTAACTATATTCTTTGTTTAAAAATCAGGAACGGGCGAAATTCCACCGTGCCCACGATTTCGCAGACAAGGGTGGCAATTCAGCAGCAAGCTGTTCCATGATATCCAGTTTAGCCCAACAATATAAAGCAATATCGCAACCAGCTTGCAAGCAAAGATTGGCTCTTTCTGGAATTGTCCCATACTTTTCCAACGCTTTCATATCCAGATCATCAGAAAACAAAAGCCCTTTAAACCCGATTTCTTTTCGAATTATGTCATTTATGACTTTTGAAGAAAGGGTCGCAGGAAAATCAGGATCTATTTCAGTATAAATAATATGGGCGACCATTCCCCATATCTGGGACGAGAAAGACGCTTTGGACAACTCACGGAACGGCAAAAAATCTGTTTTCTGTAAATCCTCAATACTTGTATTGACAACAGGCAAATGATGGTGACTGTCTGCCATCGCCCGACCATGCCCTGGCAAATGTTTCATAATTGGCTGGAGCCCGGAATCCAGGAATGTCCGACAGACTTCTGCTGCCGCTATTGCAACAATCTCTGGGTTAGATGAATAGGCCCTATCCCCAATCACCTGATGAGTTTCGGGAAACAAAACATCACAAACAGGCGCACAATTTGAATCAATGCCAACATCAATCAACATATGAGCCAGATGGATCATATCCCTGCGCAAATTATCCAATCCAGAGACAGAGGCCGCCAGAGATTCATCTTCAGATTCATCGCGCCCCCCGATTTGATCCCCGTATGTTTTAGCACTGGGAAATTCCGGCCAATCAGGGGCACGCAACCGGGCAACACGCCCGCCCTCTTGATCAATCATAATCGGGCAATGCCATCCAACAATAGAACGCAATTCGTTGGTTAGCCTTCTAACCTGGTCCCGCGATTCACAATTGCGCCCGAAGAGAATAAAACCAAAAGGCTGTGCCGCAGAAAACAAGGATTTCTCGGCATGTGTTAAACTCTTCCCTTCAACAGAGAAGACACATGCCAACGGTAATGGCCGTTCCTGCACCATATGATCACGCATCCCCTTTTACTTTATAATTAAGCAATCACCCTTTGCAGCTTTGATCTTTGTGCATAGAGTTGCGGCATTGGCTGCAGATGTCGGACCGGCCTGCACCCGATAGAAAATACCTTTTGCCCCCAAATCAGCTTTCTCTACCTTAAGGGATAAACTGTTCAGAGAGGGATAGCTTGATTTTAACTTATCCCACTTGGTTTTTGCATCGCCCTCCGACTTAACTGCTGCCAGCTGAATATAAACCGATCCCTTTGTTTCTTGTTTTGCAGATGTTTTTTCTTCTTTCTTGGCTATCGACTGTTTCGAGGCACTCATATCCTTTGTGCCGGCTTCTGCTTTTAAAACGTCAATAACATCTGTTTTTTGATCCTTAGCAGAGTCTTTTTCTACTGTATCTTCTTTGACAGATGTCAACTCAGATGAAGAAGGGGCAGATGAAGGGGGAACAGAATCATCATTTGTTTTCTCTGCAGATACTGCAGGTTTATCCTCAACGAATACATCCTCTTTTTTCAGGGGTTGTTCAGAATCTTCCAATAGACTTTCAACTTTTTTTTCGTTCCCAGACTCAGATTGCGCATCAGACGACATTGTCTCGAAAATTGTGCTGTCTTTATTCGGAATAATCATTCCGCCTTTATCTTCCGGTCGCACCTTATATTCGTCCGACTCTGCTCGTATAATAGGGACAGAGTCATCAGCCCCCCTCTCCCCATTCGGCCAGACAGCCCACCCAAGCAAGCCAACAATAACCAAAACAGAAAATGCCACCGCACCTTTCAATAGTTTAACCATTGAATCTGGCATGGGAACGCTCTCCTTGCGATTCATCAGGCTTTCAAAGAACCCTTCGTCATCGTCAAAATCACCTTTTATTTTTTTTGACATCTTTTATTTCCTTTCAAATTTTTATTTTAAATCCCAATACAAATCAAACATGCGTTCGTGCTCCCGGATAGCGAACCTATCCGTCATACCTGCAATATAATCACAAACAACGCGGGCACGAGCGATATGATCGGCAGCTCCTCCTGCTTGCTCGACACGCATCTGCCAATGATCTGGTAATAATTTATAGTGATGAAAGAAAGCATTGAACAAATCAGGCAGAATTCGCTCTACCTTCAAAGAAATTCGCTCTACTGTATAATGATGGTACATTCTTTTGAACAAAAAATTTCGCAATTCCAGAACATCCTGATTCATCTGCGCTGAAAATCGTACAATTTGTTCCCCCGCTCTGGCGACATCAGCCGGGGATTTCGGATTAATCCGTTGAATATTGGCTATACTTGTATCCAATACATCCTCAACCATTTCTCCAATCATCTGACGGACCATTTCTGCAATAAAAATACTGGTCGTAATCCCTGGATAAGCATTGCGAATAGCAGTAAATGGTTTTTTGAAAAGATTCAGATTTTCAATCTCCTCAAGGGTAAAAAACCCAGCCCGTAGTCCATCCTCGACATCATGGTTATTATAGGCAATATCATCAGCGATTGCAGCAGCCTGCGCCTCAATAGAGGCGTATTGATCCAGCTCCATATCCATTTTTTGTGAAAGCTCGAACAACGCAATGGGTAAAAGATCACGGGATGGATTTTGGCCCTTCTGAAGAACCGGCCCATTGTGTTTAGCGACACCTTCCAAAGTTTCCCATGTCAGATTCAATCCTGGCCATAAAGGATATTTCTGTTCCAGCGTTGTTAGAATGCGAAGAGATTGATCATTGTGGAAAAAGCCACCCAAATCCTTCATACATGCCTGCAATGCATCCTCACCCATATGCGCAAATGGCGTATGTCCCAAATCATGTGCCAAAGCAACAGCCTCTGACAAATCCTCGTTCACCATCAATGCACGAGCAATCGTCCGCGCGATTTGAGCAACCTCAATTGTATGACTAAGGCGCGTGCGATAGTGATCCCCTTCATGATATACAAAAACCTGGGTCTTATATTTCAAACGACGGAAAGCCGATGTGTGAATAATACGATCACGATCGCGTTGAAAAGCCGTACGATGTTTGCTTTCATCTTCAACAATGATCCGGCCTTTCGACAGGTCCGGGCGACACGCATAAGCGGCAAGCGGCAAAGCGCAGTAATTATAAGCAAAAGAAGAATCATGGGACATGGGTGCAGTCTATCCATCTCCTTGAACAATCTCAAGTGCGAGATCAAGCTATTATGCCGAAAATCCTATAAAGACGTTCTTAAAAAAGCAGGCATGTTATCCTCGTGAAACTTATCTCCCTCATCATCAGGGAGAATGGGATAACGACGTCCAGAGGTATCAGGTTTCGATGATCTTTTAACGGTCACCAATTTTTGGTCATTCCTTTTATCAGCCCGCTCTTTTTTGATCGGCTTTTCAGCAGGCTTGTCTGAATTACGTTTATCCAGATGATCAGGCTTGGCAATTTTATCGGATATTTCGATCGGAATATCACGTCCCACCAATTTGACAATCGCCGCAATCAGTTTGTCATCAGATTCAGTTACCAAAGTCCACGCCTTCCCACTTTGCCCGGCACGTCCTGTTCGGCCAATACGATGCACATAGTCATCTGCATTAAAAGGCACATCATAGTTAAAAACATGTGATACACCGGATACATCCAGACCTCTGGCCGCAACATCGGAACAAACCATCAAAGAAATCTTTCCATCTTTAAACGCCTGAAGCGTCTCTGTTCTCTTTGATTGGACCATATCTCCATGTAACGCTGCGGCCGAAAATCCTTTTTCCGACAACCATTTTCCAAGCATATCAACATCTTTTTTACGATTGCAAAACACAAAAGCATTTTTGATGTTTTCGCGCTCTATCAAATCTCTTAGCGCATATTTTTTATCTTTTGGTGATACTTGCATCAACCTATGATCAACCGTTGCTGCCGGAGACGCTGCCGGCGCAACAGATACAGATTTGGGGTTGCTAAGAAATTTGTCAGCCAGATTTTTGATTTCCTGTGGCATTGTTGCCGAAAACAATAAGGTCTGACGCGACATAGGAATCAACGTAATGATTTTTTCAATATCAGGAATAAACCCCATATCAAGCATACGGTCTGCTTCATCGATCACGAGGATTTTAATATCGCTGAGCAAAATTTGCCCCCGGTCAAATAAATCCAACAAGCGGCCAGGTGTTGCAATCAGAACATCCGCTCCTTTCTCGAGAATCTTAATCTGGTCCCCCATAGACTCCCCACCCACCAACAAAGCTTTTGTTAATTTGTGATACTTGCCATAGTTATCAAAATTTTCAGCCACTTGCGCTGCCAATTCACGGGTGGGGGCCAAAACAAGTGAACGCGGCATACGGGACCGCGCACGACCAGAAGAGAGCATTTCAATCATCGGCAGCGTAAAACTTGCTGTTTTTCCAGTGCCAGTCTGCGCCAACCCAATTAAATCACGGGCCATCAAAACAATGGGAATTGCTTTTTCTTGAATAGGTGTGGGAGTTGTATAACCAATCTCTTCGATTGCTTTCAATAATGCGTCACCTAATCCTAATTGACCAAAATCCATACGTATCCGTTCGCGCTGTGCGTTTATGTGTTTAAATGTTTAATAGAGCTGTTTTTTCAGAAAAATCTACAAAAAGCAATGAATTAAAGTGATTCTGCCTGATTTTCATGTGGGTGGTCCTGATGAATACGACTCTCTAACGGGCGGGGGCGAAATGCATCAAAATGCATGACATTCAAATGAACCCCGAAATAAATGATTATGTTGAGACAAAACAACACGCTTGCAACGATAAGAACCCTTGAATTTCGCGCCTTTTGCGGAGTACACGGAGGATGCCCACATCCTGTATCATGACAATCAACTTTCTGGCTGAACAAATGCGCCGCCCAACCAAGAGCGACCATTCCACCAGAAAAAAGGATAATAGGAATTTCGTAGCTGTGCATTTTATTATGTATACCCATCAGGATTCCATCCGGTGAGACCACAAATAATCCAAGATTGGCAAATGCAGACAAAATCGTAACAAGAGTTGGAATAACACAGCAGAAAACATGACTCAACTCTGATGCCAAAACGGCCCAGCCGAAATGTCTTTCGAAACGCTTCTGAAACTGCTGCAAAATATATAACCTCTTAAGCCATTGGACTTTCAGTTTTATGCCAATTCACGCCAGGAGGGACTATATATCCCGAAAGAACCCCGGGTCAAGATGAAAGAGTAAGATCATCAAGAAAAAACCCGATCACTTATTCTCTATCGGGTTTTTAATCTAATTTTTGAAAAGAACAGCCGTAAAAGATAGCTAACTATAAAGATAGCTAACTATATTTTCTAAGCGGCATTCTTTAGATTCGTTGCCGCTTGTTTGCCGCGCTCAGACGTCACTTCATAAGAAATTTTCTGACCTTCGTTTAAGGTCCGAAATCCTGCTGCAGTAACCGCAGAAATATGAACAAACACATCTGCTCCGCCATCTTGTGGTTGAATAAAACCAAACCCTTTTTCTGTATTAAACCATTTTACTGTACCTTGTGCCATATTGGCCTCCATTATAAAAAATGCACCGGAATGCGTGAATTTTCCACACAGCAACCGCCATGTGGCCATTCGAAAATAGTGTGTCTTGTGCAGTAATCGTTGGAATACAATAGCAAGTCAGTACTTCATAAATCTCGAACCATTTGAACCCTATGGGTATTTCAGGAAAAGAGCAAGAGAATTATGATGCCTAAAAAAAACAATCCCCAAAACCGCATCAAGTGGTTATCCCAAAAAATGCAACAAAGTGATTATAAAGTGATTATATCAATACGATCAAAAATTTCATAAAATTAATAAAAAATGTCCAAGACCCCCTTGCGAAGAGAGCAAGTTAAGGCTATCTATGTTTCGTATTCTGATACTGTCTGACGAATCAATCAGACGCGTCCATTCACATTCTATCTAACCAGCACAGGAGTCCTCTATATGGCTATTCGTAATCTACTTTTAATGTCTGTCGCCCTTGTTTCACTTGCCGCATGTTCCTCTGATGAAGATGCTGCTGTTGATACATCTATGGCTGGAATGAATGCCGGGCAATTGGCCGGAACCGACATGGGGAATGGCACTGCCGCACCTGTGAACGGTGTTACACCTGGAACACAACAGGATCTCGTCGTTAATGTTGGCGATCGTGTTTTCTTTGGTTATGACCAATCTGACATCTCTGCAGAAGGTAAAGCAACCCTCGACCGCCAAGCGGCTTGGTTAAAGCAATACCCGAATGTATCCGTAACAATCGAAGGTCATGCCGACGAACGTGGAACACGCGAATATAACCTTGCTTTGGGTGAACGTCGTGCCGCATCCACAAAATCTTACCTGTTGTCACAAGGGATTGAGGCAAGCCGCATCCAAACCATCAGCTATGGCAAAGAACGCCCAGCCGTTACAGATGCATCTCCATCTGGTTGGGCTCAAAACCGCCGTACTGTAACTGTTGTTAACTAAAAATATGAAGGAGAGATAAAATGAATCTTCTTTTATCCCCTTCTGTCCGTCATGTCACTCAGGCCGCTTTTGCGGCCTGTTTGCTGATGGCCGCCATTGCCCTTCCCTCGGGTGCGAGAGCAGAAAATACGGATAGCCGACTCCGCCAGTTGGAAGGAAGCGTTGATACATTGAACCGTGCCGTCTTTAAGGGAGAATCATCTCCGCTCCCTCTGTCGAATGGGGTAGCAACAGCAGATTATCAGGCCTCGGTTGAAAGTCGTCTTTCATCCTTGGAAACACAGTTACGCGAATTAACAGGTAAAATTGAAAAACAGGAATTTGAAAATTCTCAATTAAAAACAAGACTGGAAAAAGCGCTCACAGACATTAACCTCAGATTTGAGGATACTCAAAATCCGCAAACTCGACAATCAGGAACGTTAGCCCCAAATGATATGGGAGGCCCAGTATCCAGCTCAACACCCAGCTCAGCATCGGACATGGATAAAGAAGGCGGTGAAAAATCATCCCCTCCAATTCTTACATCACCAGATACAGGCGAAGAGACAGGCTCTGCCCCCTCCGAAAATCAAGATGAAGGCGCCCCAAAAGACATAAACGCACCCGCATCGCAATCATCGCCTACCGTCCAGAATTTAGGTTCTATGGCTGTTGCCCCAGGGGGCGCAGGAATATCACCTAAAAATAGCGATGCCACATCACAATATGAATCTGCCTTTTCTTTGCTAAAAAGCGGTAATTTTACAGGGGCTAAAAGTGGGTTTGAAAGCTTTATTGCAAAAAATCCATCACACCCCCTCATTTCAAATGCAACTTATTGGCTTGGGGAAAGTTATTACGCGAATGGTGAATTTGAAAAGGCTGCTCGCATCTTTGCCGAGAGCTATAAAAAATACCCCAAAGGCCCCAAAGTTGCAGATAGTCTCCTAAAAATGGGAATGTCTCTTGGTGCTTCTGGAAAGAAAAAAGAGGGCTGTATTGCCTTAAAACAACTGAAAAAAGAATTTCCAACTGGGAACTCAGTGACATTAAGGCGCGCAGATCAGGAGATTTCACGTTTTGCCTGCCTCTAAACAACAGGCTGCCAATATCATAAGCCCCGAAAAATTTTCGGGGCTTATGTCCTTACTGGGGATTGACTTTTCAGTTTCCAAAAATCTTGCCGTTGCTGTTTCTGGCGGAGGCGACAGCATTGCCCTAACTATGTTACTCGCAAATTGGGCTAAGGATAAGGGGATCTGTATTCATGCCCTGACAGTCGATCACGGCTTAAGACCTGAGTCGACAGAAGAAGCCAAAACCGTTTCGAAGATTTTGAAACCTTTTGGGATTTTGCATAAAATACTGGCATGGGAAGGAGAAAAACCTAAAACAAGAATTCAAGAATCGGCAAGACAAGCGCGCTATCAATTGATGTCTGACTATTGTCTTACACATAAAATCTCTTATCTATGCGTCGCGCACCATGCCCAAGACCAAATGGAAACCATTCTATTTAGAATCGCAAAAGGAACAGGGCTTGATGGTCTCGCTGGAATGCGCCCGGTTCATATTTTAGAAAATGGATTGATCATTCTAAGACCTCTGCTTTCTCTCTCACATGAGGATCTTTTAGCCACATTAAAATCAGAGAACATAAATTGGATTGAAGATCCATCAAACAAAAATAATGCGTATGCAAGAGTTCGGATGAGACAGACACTTCAATCTTTAGAAAATGAAGGACTCTCGTCGACTCGTATCTCGTCGCTTTCAAACAGAATTATTCAATCAGTTCAATTAATCGACTATTTCATTGAAAAAGAGTATAGCTCAATACTTCTTTCGATGCATCCGCAGCGCATCGAAATTGATTTTAATCGATTTTTAGATCTTCCAATCGAAGGCAAAATACGAATTCTTGCATTATTGATTTCTAAAATTCATGAGAGCATCTGTTCATCGGCTCGTTCCTCTCTTCCCCTTTCTGCTCCACGCCTTGAGGATATTGAAAGACTTGCCCATAAAATCAATACACACTTTAAGGGTGCGACACTGGGGCACTGTGCCTTCCGCAAGAAAAAAGAGAAGCTTGAGATTAGATCTGAGAAACTCACTTAACCTTTTAATGAAGTAATTTCCTGTTTCTGGCCTCTTCAGATGTAAAAGTCTTTAACGTCAGCGCATGAATTTGTGATTTCATTTCTGCCCCCAAAGACTTATAAACCATTTTATGGCGATCAATTTTAGATTTGCCTAAAAAAACATCAGAAACAATCAAAACATCAAAATGGCTTTCCCCTTTTTCTCCGTATCCGGCGTGGCCACGATGCTTTTCACTAAAATCTGTTACATTCAGGTAAATAGGGGTTAGCTCTTTTGTAAGAATACTGATAATAGAATTCTGTAACGACATTTTTCCTACCTACACAATAATTCCCATTTTATCATAAATCCTATGCCAAAGATATTTTTAAAACCAAACTCTCCAGAATTTGATGATGGGAATGAACGGAAAAGGCCGGATCAGAAACGATGCTGTGATATGCCGGATTGCGAGCTTGCAGGTGAATATCGCGCACCAAAAGACAGGGCTCTGACAGATTATTACTGGTTCTGCCTGCCCCATGTCCAAGAGTATAATAAGGCGTGGAATTATTTTTCCGGAATGTCAATGGCCGACGTTGAAGATTATATCAATACGGCCTCTGTCTGGGACCGTCCTACCCGCAGATACGACGGCATGGCTGCCGCTACAGAGGCCTTGAAACAAAAAGCCTGGCAGACATATCACTTCACCGAAGCATCCGCCTCTTCTCAAAACGATCGTTCAACCCATCAGGAAAGAACAAACCCTGTCAATCGACAAAGCCCTGAATTTGAGGCGATGGCCCTAATGGGGTTAGAGCCACCCGTAACCCTATCTGATATCAAAGCCAAATATAAAGCTTTGGCAAAAAAATACCACCCGGACCATCATGGCGCAAACCCAGAGGCTGAAGAACTTTTAAAAAGAATCAATATGGCCTACACCATCCTTAAAATGGCCTATCAAAAATTTGAATCCATCACAGATGAAAAATAAAGCACGGAACGTTAACTCACTCCTACCTTAATACGAATGATTCACTTCTGAAGAGAGTTTATCACGCGCATCAATTGCCAAATCCATAATTTCTGCGGGACCTTCATGCGCAACGATTGTTGCAACACGATCTCCATAAGTAAACAAAACAGATGCAGAGCTGGATGAAGATTGCCCTACACACGCAATTTCATAGGCTTGGCTTTGTGAACTTGCAGATTTCACGGGGGATGGAACAGCTGCGAAATCACCAGAACATCTTGATTTCGCACGATCCAAATAGTCTGTGACAGCCGAATCAAACTGGTCAACACCAGATATGCGTCTCATTTCTGCGCTACCATAAAGACGATCTGTTTTCCAACTATATGCACGGTAAGAAGACGGATCCCCACCCTTTACCTCCTGTATAGGCCCCTCAACTCCGATTCCTGCCTTGTTTAACAAAGATGCAATGTCTTGAGCAGATTGGAATCGCGGTACCGAATCGCCCTCTCCTACAGATGGCATCACAGGGGGCTGATTGACAACTGGCGTCTTGTTTGCCTTAACCAGTTCTGCCTCGGAAGGAGCAAGAGGCATAGGGTCTAGAACTGGCCCCTTAGGAGCAGCAGGCACCGCCGCCGCGACGTTAACCGGTTTTGCTTGAGCAGCGGAAATTTCCCCCTCTAGCCGCGCAATTGTTTTCTGAGATTCTGCCAATTGGACTTTTAAAGAATTCAGCTCTGCCTCTTTTTGGGAGACAGAGAGAGTTGCCGACTGATTGGTCTGTTGCATTTTCTCTTGCGTCTCTACCAAAAGTTTGGTTTTTTCAGCAACAGCCCCTTTTGCTTCCTCAACAGATTTTTGAAGCTCCGCAATTTTTGTATCTTTATCAGGGGAAACCTGAGCCCTAACAGAAGCCAACTCTGTCTCTAGCGCTTTTAATTTCTCATCTTTTTCTTTTATTTGGCGCTCCAGATCATTCAGCATGGAAATTTGTGCCTTTGTTGCGATCGCAGGATCAAACAACATGTACTCAATATCTTTTTTCTCAGTTGTACATTTCGCATCTTTTGATTGAATCAAAGCTCCTAAACGAACAATCTCTCTCTGACTTTCCTGATACCGCCGGGTCGCCTGCTCTAGATCCCAATTTCCACCAGAGAGTTTCAACTGTTTTCCCTCAAGATCTTTTCTTAATTGTGCGGATTCGCCTTGCAGGCTATCTTTTTCTGTCTTTAATACCGCTAATTCATCCGCCAATTTTCGATTATCCGCTCGCAGTTTGCTAAGTTCTTCATCTGAAATAACAGGTGTTGGGACAGGAACCGTGGCCGCTTTTTGTGCTGCCAATTTTAGGTCGTCAATTTCCTTTTTTAACTGATTATTTTCAGACTGCAGTTTTGCAACAGACTCCGCACTCACCGCTTTTTGAGCCTCTGCAGATGAATATTTCTCGACCTGTGTTTTTAGGGCCTGATTTTCAGAGGTTACACCCTCTAATTTTTTCTGGAGATCTGCAAAGGCTTGTGGATTTTCTTCTGCCTTTTTCTCGTCTAACACTTTCCGTTGTTCAGACAGCATGCGAGATAGTTTTTCATTCTCATCCCGAAGGGATGCCATTTCAACCTCAAGAGCATCTGTATTCAAAGCATCTGCATTCTTGGCTGTAACCATCTGATGATTAAGGCTTGAGATTGGTTTTGCTTTAAGCGCTGGAGAAGGAGAGGCCCCAGCAACAACAGGCTTCAATGGCACAATCTCCGGCTCAGTTGAAGTCATATCTCCAGATGGTTTCGGTGCAGCCGCGAGTAATTTTTCAACGCTTGGCTCCCCATTCTGTTCTGCTTTCACCTCTTCTATATTTTTAGGCTCAACAGATGCAACAACTTGATGAGCCGGATTTCGAAGCCCTTCCATGCATAATGCCATCTCTTTTCGACCCGCCCCAAAATCACTCAGTCCAAAATCAGAAGATTCAGAATCCATTTTAACTTTCAACTTCCGGGCCTTTGAAATTTGATTGATAAAATCTGACTGATTGCCAAGGTTTAAAACAATCGTATTCTGCGTCCGCGGAAGAGAAGAAAAAGATTTTGACGGATACCCATCAACAGCAACAGAAACTGATTCTTTTTCGCCAGGTGTAAATTTTTTATCTTTGAAATCAAGAGCGAGAGAATATTCACCCTTCAGATTTTCACCAAATGTCAACACAGTCTCATCTGCATATTTCTGTGCCATTGTACAATAACTACCGCCAGAGTGCTCCCCAGCTTGATTTTCAACAGAATGAATGGCCCAGGATGTTTTTGCACTTACCGGCGCAGCAGCACTTGCCCCTAAAGGAACAGAAAGTGCAGAGCATCCAAGCAAAGCCGCAAAAATTGCACTGTGTTTCAAACAGGATTTATTTACTTTCACAGACATTTAAGGTCACCTTTTAAAATAGACAATAGACAATAAAAAAACTAATTTACTTCAGTTCTAACCACAAGGACTTGTTGCCCCGACTGAGGATCCCGATAAATTTCACCAACAGGCCTGATATCCTCAGCATTATACTGACTTAAAGCTTTAAAGATAGCATCCTCAAAATGTCCGATTTGCGAAATAGATTCTTTGACAGCAAAGTTTCTTTCGGACTGCCAGATTAATTGGATACCAGCATCATCAGACCATATTTGAAGAACCTCTGCTAAAGGCGCCCCAGATAAAGCAAACCACCTTGTTTCAGGCCTTACATCTTTTTTTTGCTCTGGCTGAAAAATTTCCGAGAAAGACTCCGGCGCTACAGATTCTGATTGCGCAGCGGATAAAGAATTCTTATCGGATACTATCGGGGATATGGGGTCTATTGCTGGCGCGCTCGTTGTGACCATAGATGCCGGGGCCATCATAACAGGATTCAATCCCTCGGAACGATACTGGCTGTGGATTCTATTACCACCTTCGGCCCTGATAAGAGCATTTACAGCATCCTGAAATTTTCCAACATAGGTAAATCCCTTTTGTAGAACCGGTGAATCTGGGGATGCCCACATTAAATCGGTGCCACCTCTCACAGACCATCTTTGCAAGACATCCCGAACAGTTTCTCCTTTTCTAGCACGCCACGATTCAACAGGAACTCGAGTAACAACCTGTATACCTCCAGGTTTCTGAGCGAGGAGTCTCTCAGCCTGACTCTCAAAAGGTGCGGATGAATCAGTCGATGTAGAGGCAACTATAGGCGTAGGTACAGGGGGAGAGGTAGGAGCGGGTGAAAAAGGCAGAAAATCAGGAGTTGTTCCAGGATGTCTGGCCCTTAAAATAACTTGAGGCTCTGCAGAGTCTATCGTATCAGGCGAATCAGAAGTGGGTCCCTCCGCATAAGCAGGCGCAATAACAGTCAATGAGGCCCCAAGGAAAATAAGACAGATAAGCCCCCTGAACCATGTTTTTGCTATTTTTGCGATACGCATCGTCAAACCCCCTCCAAGATCAATAGTTCTAGAGATGTGTTTAACGCAATTCGTAAAGCTCTGCAACGGCTTCCACGCTTAAATCAAGCAATATCCTCTATTTTACCGGATTCTCCACCTAATTTAAGCGCCAAAGAAGCATGGAGATAATCATCCAGATCTCCATCCAGAACAACCTGGGAATCTGTTCGCTCAACCCCTGTTCGTAGATCTTTGATCATCTGATAGGGTTGAAGAACATAAGAACGAATTTGATGTCCCCACCCGATTTCTGTCTTCGAATCATACTGGGCATTATTTACAGCTTCGCGCTTTTTTAACTCTGCCTCATATAGTCTTGCTTTTAGCATGGCCATTGCTTGGGCCCTGTTTTGGTGTTGAGATCGTTCATTCTGGCAAGCCACTGCGATTCCCGTAGGCAGATGGGTAAGCCGTACAGCAGAGTCTGTCTTGTTCACATGCTGCCCGCCTGCCCCACTGGACCTATACGTATCGACACGTAAATCTTTATCGAGAATTTCAATATCAATATTTTCATCAACAACAGGTGATACAGAAACAGAGGCAAAGCTGGTATGTCGCCGTGCTGCTGAATCAAAAGGTGAAATACGGACCAACCGGTGGACACCACTTTCATGTTTTAACCACCCGTAAGCCTGATATCCCTCAATACGAATCGTCGTGGATTTTATGCCGGCTCCGTCCCCCTCTGTTTCATCTAATAAGGATACTTTATATCCATGCTGCTCTGCCCATCGGACATACATGCGTAACAACATGGATGCCCAATCACAGGACTCTGTTCCTCCGGCCCCTGCATTAATTTCAAGATATGCATCATTCCCGTCGGCCTCACCAGACAAAAGACTCTGGAGCTGTAATTTCGAGGCCTCTTTTTCAAGACTTTTAAGCTCTGCGCATGCGTCATTAATTAAGGACTCTTCGCCTTCACTTTCCGCCATTTCAATAAGGCCTATTTGATCAGCCAACCCATTCTGGATCTTTTTAACCTCGTTGATTTGTGCCTCAAGCCGATTCTTTTCACGCATGAGTTTTTGGGCCTGATCAGGATTCGCCCATAACTCTGGGCTGGCCGACAAAGACTCTAACTCCTCAAGCCGTAATAAAGCAACTGGCCAGTCAAAGATGCCTCCGCAAAAGATCAATTGAATAAGAAATGGAATCAATAACAGATTGTATATCGGCACGCATTTTCGGGGTCTCTATCTTTTCTTTAAATCTGTAACTTTCAATTAAATAGGTAAATAAAAATAATAACCGACCTCTCCCGCAGCCATAAGAAAACTCGCAGCGGGAGGGCCTAAAATTTCAAATCAATCAAGCTGCTTGTTGCGCGTTGTTACCGTCTTCGGATTCCGCCATCATATTTTCTACAAAGGCGATAAAAGATGCAACTGATTCTTGAATATTGTCGCCTTCAGACAATACACTCATCAAATTGCTGTGAATTGTCGGAGAGTTTTCAGAAACAATAACATTATTCTGGGATAGAACCGGCTGCGCTTCTTCTGGTGCACATACCATCATCCCTTTGATAACACCAAGCTCAGCCATCATTTTAACAGCATCCCCCATCGCAAGGACAGGTTTAAAAGCCATCATAAATCCACCAATGAATCGGCGTGTATGGGCTGTCTGTTTCAATTTTTCATGGCCGCGATGCCCGCTCGGGACCAACAATACATCATAATCAGCCGCCAAAGCGTCTGAAAGATGTTTGTCCACTGGATGGTAATGCCCCCATCCTTTGCCTTGCCAGCCATGCGCCAATGATGATTCAACACTGATAATTTTCGGGGATGCGCCAGCTTCCAAAAGGGCACGTTGAAAAGTTGTCATTTCAATTTCATGGAAACCATTCGCAACAAGAATAGCGACGTTTAGGCCTGCAAGAGGTTTTTGCATCTGGGGGAACTCCTTATATTTTAATGTGTTGTTTTTATTACTTTTTTGATCCCCTTTTTCGACCCGCCGTATCCTATTAAGAAGAATAGATCGAAATTTATGACAAACATTTGGGGTGGGCTGAGAATAGTCGAAACACGGTGCACAAGTCAAGGAAAGAATCAATATATCAGATTTTATCGTCTTCCCTGTTAATATCCTAAAAATAGGGAAAAACTTTCTTTACAAACCAGTCCTTACACAGGTAAAAACATCCCAGATATATAATTTTTAGACTCTTGAATGAGTAAGGAGCCATTTTATGCAAGTTTTCCGCGGTATTTCTTTTGTTGCGCTTGTTGCCGCCACATCCCTTACATTGGCAGGATGTTCCGGTTTTAAAAGCCATTCTGAAGTTGAAGCTTTAAACGAAGTTAAAGCTGTTGGTAGCCCGTTTACACAATCTCTTGCCTCTGAGTACCGCGACTACGCGAATCATGAGCAAAATATCGGATTTGATTACGCAGATGCCTTGCACTTTGCACGCAAAGGTCTGGCCGCTGCAGCTGGTGAAATTGTGCTTCCTGAACCTATCTCTGACTGGAACCTTAAACCAGAACATATTGAAGAATTGACCTCTGCCCGCTCTCAGCTTGTGATCGCGCTTGATCGTGGTGCGCGTGAAACTGCCCCCAAACAAGCAGCTGTCGCTCAAGCCCGTTTTGATTGCTGGATTGAACAACAAGAAGAGAACTGGCAGACAAAAGATATTTCAACATGCAAACAACAATTTTTTGATGCTTTAAATGCAATCGGCGGTGCTGTTGCGCCTCCCGCACCTGAGGAAATGATGCCTCCTGTTACGGCCCTTCCTGCTGAGGCTGCCCCGATGGCTCCTGAGGATGCAAAATACCTTGTCTTCTTTGATTTTAATGCTTCTAAAATCGATGCCGGTGGAGCAAGCGTTGTTGACTCTATCGCTGCGGAAGTTAGAAAACAGAACATCAGGGCTGTTAACATTATCGGATACACAGACACATCAGGTAGTAAAAAATATAACAAACGTCTTTCTGCAAAACGTGCAAACTCGGTACGGGATGCATTGGTTGTTCGTGGAATCGATGCCAACCTGTTGATGGTTGATAGCATGGGCGAAGATAACCTGATGGTTCCTACAGCCGACGAAGTCCGGGAGCCAGCAAATCGTCGTGCAGAGATTACCTTTGTGAAATAATCGAATTCTCTATTTAAAAAAGGCCGGTGAAACTTCATCTGAATTTTCACCGGCCTTTTTATTTGGACGTAACTATATACGGCCTCAGTCAAGAAAGTAAAACATCGACCTTGTTATAAAATGATGGTCCGCGCACCATGCAAGAAAATACGATCTTCTGAATAATATTTCATTGCCGACAGAAGAACCCGTGACTCAATATCCTGCCCTATAATTTGCAGTTTATCTGGTGTGTGGGCATGATTGATTCGTGTCACATCCTGGTCAATAATCGGACCTTCATCAAGATCAGATGTAACAAAATGTGCTGTTGCGCCAATAATTTTGACCCCCCGAGCATACGCCTGATGATAAGGTTTTGCGCCTTTAAACCCAGGCAGAAAAGAATGGTGAATATTAATAATGCGCCCCATGTATTTCTGGCTTAAGCTTTCGGACAAAATCTGCATATACCTAGCCAAAACAACCAATTCGCTTTCGGTTGATCTAATAATCTTTTCGATTACAGATTCTTGCTCATGCCGGTTTTGATCGGTCACAGGTAAATAGTAAAAATGCAGGCCATGCGCCTCTACCTGATCTTTTGTATTCTGATGATTTGAAACAACACCTGTTATTTCAATTGGTAACAGTTTATTCTGCCAATGATATAAAATATCATTTAAGCAATGATCGGACTTTGAAACCAGAAGAAGTGTCCTGACTTTTTGTTGACAAGGACGACATGACCACTCCATCTGCAGGCGAGCGGCTATTCCCGAAAACTCGTCTAAAAAGGAAGATGAGACGTCCCCCACTTTGGATGAAAATACAATCCGGAAGAAAAAATGCCCCGATAATTTATCGTTGAACTGCGCTGCTTCTTCGATGTTCATGCCATGATTAAAAAGGCATGTTGTAATGCGAGAAACAATTCCGGCCTCATCACGACATGAGCCCCGGATTATAAAATGTGTATCCGGCATTATGTTGTAACCATCCGTATAATATCAAGAGCGCATAGATTTGCATCCTGATATTGTTTATCCTGGGTGTCCTGATCCTGGAACCGATCTGGCAAATGCAACGTCCTTATTTTCAACTGCCCATCCAGTAGGCCGAGATTGGCCATTGTTTGTAAAACAAACGCGCCAAATCCATTGGACGATCCATCTTCGATAGTGATAAAAGTTCCATGTGTTGTCGCAAGATCCTTAATCAAATCAATATCCAGGGGCTTTGCAAATCGAGCATCTGCAACTGTTACAGAGACCCCTTTGCTTTCTAGCATATCTGCCGCTTTTAAACATTCTGTAAGTCGTGTCCCATAGGATAAAATAGCAACATCAGTCCCTCTGCGAAGAATGCGACCTCTTCCAATTTCAAGCGGGGCCCCTTGCGTTGAAAGAGCGATTCCTATGCCTTCCCCCCGTGGATAACGGAAGGCTATCGGGCCATCGTCGTAACAAGCAGCGGTGGCAACCATGTTCATTAACTCTGCTTCATCACTCGGGGCCATCAAAACTATATTCGGCAAACAACAAAGGTAAGCAATATCAAAAGATCCAGCATGGGTTGCGCCATCCGCCCCAACCAATCCTGCGCGATCCATTGCAAAGCGAACTGGCAAATTCTGGATACAAACATCATGAACGATCTGATCATAAGCACGCTGCATGAATGTCGAATAAATTGTCACAAAAGGTTTAAATCCTTCTGCCGCCATTCCAGCTGCGAAAGTAACCGCGTGTTGTTCTGCAATTCCAACATCAAACATCCGATCTGGAAAAAAATCTGCAAATCGATCAAGCCCCGTTCCTGTTGGCATCGCAGCAGTAATTGCTACAATTCTTTCATCACGTTTTGCCTCTGCGATTAATGCATCTGCATACACGTTCGTATAGCTAGGTGCCTTAGGTATCGATTTACGTTGAGACCCTGTGATAACATCAAATTTGACAACGCCGTGCATTTTATCCGGGGCCGATTCCGCAGGGGCATATCCCTTCCCTTTTTTAGTCAAAACATGAAGAAGAATTGGTTTTTTGCCATCAGAATCACGAAGATTTTTAAGAACCGGAACAAGTTCATCAAGATTATGCCCATCGATTGGACCAATATAATAAAACCCCAGCTCTTCGAATAATGTTCCACCACCAATTCCTGAACGGACGACCTCCTCCGCCCGCTTTGCAGCCTCCCGCAATGGTGCGGGGAGATGGCCCGAAATCGACTTGGCAATTTCCCGTGCATTTAAATAGGGTTTAGAGGATACAAGGCGTGTTAAATATTTGCTCATCGCACCAACAGGCGGGGCAATCGACATTTCATTATCATTCAAGATAACAATCAATTTGGACCCCAGAACTCCCGCATTATTCATAGCTTCATAGGCCATACCAGCAGAAATTGATCCATCTCCAATGACGGCGATGACATGATTCTTTGCCTGCTTTAAGTCACGGGCAACGGCCATACCCAATCCTGCGGAAATTGATGTTGAGCTATGCGCTGCTCCAAAAGGATCATACTCGCTTTCAGATCGTTTTGTGAATCCAGATAGCCCACCCCCCTGACGAATTGTGTGGATGCGGTCACGACGCCCGGTTAGCATCTTATGTGGGTACGCCTGATGCCCCACATCCCAGATCAATTTGTCATCCGGAGTATTGAATGTTGAGTGAATGGCAACGGTCAGTTCGACAACCCCCAAACTTGCGCCCAAATGCCCCCCTGTCTGAGCAACAGTACTTACAAGATCTGCCCGCAATTCGTCTGCAACCTTTTTTAACTGGTCAACAGACATCTCCCGCAGATCAGCAGGGTCATCAATTTTAGAATTACGCAATTCCGGAGCAGGATGTTTTATGATGTGTTTCATAGTCATCTGTTTTAATGCAGGGGGAGCAGAAAAGGCAAGTTTTATCCTATGCCCGTCTGTTCAGCACATAATAAGCGAGTTCTTCCAGCATCTGCGCTCGTCCTTGGAAAATATGAAGATGCCGAACGGCCTGATCAACAAGCATTTCCGCACGTTGCTTAGCCTGCTCTTTCCCCATCGTCGACACGAATGTTGATTTCCCTGCTTTCTCATCCTGATTGGCAGGTTTTCCTGTTTCGTTCAGATTCCCCTCAACATCCAGAATGTCATCAGTCACCTGAAACGCAAGACCAAGATCATAGGCATAAGATGTCAAAGCCCGACGATATTGATCTCCGGCTTTGCCCAAAATTGCCCCAGCCTCGCAAGAAAAAGCCATTAATTTTCCAGTTTTCATGCGCTGCATACGACTAATTGTCCCCAGATCAAACTCGGTCGTTTCACCAATCAAATCAAGCATCTGTCCACCAACCATACCGTGAAGACCTGATGCATCGGCAAGCGAGGCAACCAAAGCACACCGCACATACGGATCTTCATGCGTTTCCGGTGCTGCCAAAATCTGGAAAGCCATAGATTGCAGCGCATCACCGGCGAGAATCGCGGTCGCCTCATCATACGCACGATGAACTGTTGGTTTTCCACGCCGCAAGTCAGAATTGTCCATCGCTGGCAAATCATCATGAATGAGAGAATAGGCATGAATCAGCTCAATCGCAGAGGCAACGCGCTTGGCGCGCGCGGGATCAACATTGAATAACTTTGCAGATTGCATCACCATAAAAGGCCGAAGACGTTTTCCGCCCGACAATGTCCCATAACGCATCGCATCATATAAAGTCGACTCAGCCAATTCCCCCTCAGGAAGCAGCCGTATAATCGCTTTGTCCACCATTTGGACGGTGTCTTCCAAAGCTTCTTTCAACTCAGGGCTGGTCTCGCGTAGGGACGGGGCCATATATCATCTCCTTAATTCTTTGTCTTAATTTTTATTGATCTTCAAACTTTTCCGTTGTGACAGCACCATCAGAGCCCACAACAATTTTTTCAATTTTCATCCGCGCATCCTGCAATTTCGATTCACAATGCACCTTAAGCGCCATCCCACGTTCATAAGCAGCGATAGAATCCTCTAAACTGACCTTGCCGGACTCGAGATCTTTTACAATTGTTTCAAGCTCTGCTAACGCCGATTCAAAGCCCATTTTTTTGATGTCTTGAGAAAGTGAAGAGTCTGTCATTATCGTTTATTTTCAAAGTTACAGTTTTTTGGTTACCAAAAGCAACGGGGAGAGTTTATGTCAGACCGTATTGTTTCTCAACCTTAATCTTACTCTTTTGAGTATTATAGTAATTTAAAATAACAATTAGATATTTCCAATTTTTCGTCATTGCGGCGAAAGCCGCAATCTCACTTGTATAAGAGGAGATTCTGGCTTTCGCCAGAATGACAAATTCGTATTTTAAATTACTATATATTTATGGTAATTTTTAAATCAACCGAACCCCAAAGGCACGTTGCTAAAAATTATTAATATCCCATCCAAAAAGCTTGATACGTCTCTGTCATCGCCATCATCGCCAAAGGCTTTGCAATGACAGGCGCGATTTCCGGCTCATCCCCTGTCGATAAAACAGCCAACATCCGGCCTGCTGCCTTGGCACAGGCAACCGCTTGATCCCGCATATCATGCATGGGAACTGCTGAAAAAAACAATTGCGCATAGGGCTCAACGCCATTCAATAATTCAATGGGAGGATTCGCAGGGCAATCATTAGCAGCCAACCCAAAACGCCAGTCACTTCCCGCCGGAACTCCCATTCGCACAGCCTCAGTGGTCATTGCCGTCACAAGATGTTCCAAATCAAAATCGCTTGGACACGGGACCTCTTCTTTGTCTTTCTTGTTATATAACAAGTTCAGCTTGGCCAATCTCCATCCAGCAGCGCCTGATAATCCACCCAAACAATCCCCCAAAGTCCAACCATCGCGCCCCATTTTCTTTTCAATCAGGACATCGCATAACTCTTGCGCAGCAACCTCGAAACACATACAACGTGTTGCATATTCAATTAATAGCCGAAAAGATTCGGCGCGGGGGATTCCCTCCTCCTCCCAACTGATCATCATATGATGGGTCAACATGGTCAACATATCAACAAACCCAAATTCACAATCCGCCCAATCTTCCATGGCCATACGGGCCAGAACGCGGCCCCGTTCAGTGTAGGAATCAATCTGGACCGGGTCGAAATCAATCCAATACGGCAAATCACCTTCATAGGCATCACACCCCAGAACAGCAGAAATTTTGGTATAAATGGACTGAAGAGTCTCATCAGGCGATTCAAAGAAAAAAGCTGTTTCTGTTAAAACACCACCCATGACCTGTAACATCAGGCGAATGTCAGTCCCCTTTCCTTCTGTAAAGGCCATTTTGGACAAGCTTTCCTGAAGGAGGTGCGCAACCTCAGCTTTTTCAACGCTCAACATATATATAATTCCCTATTCAAGGATAAAAATGGGCACGGAAACGGTGGACAAGTATGTGGATAGTATGTGGATAAATTTGATGGCGGAGAGAGACTGTGGAACAAGCCTCTTTGATTCGCCCTCTGAGATATAAGACTAGTTAAAAATATCAGAGCCGTAAACACCCCAAAGAGATTTTTTATCAACCCATCCCTTATATGGTGCAAAATGGACACGGCACATCAATTTTTGGCATTCTTCAATATTTACAATAATGTTTTTTTCAAATTTGACGATAGGCCTATCTTTGTCCTGACTATCATAGGCTATTAAAGGGTCGGATGAGATCACCAGCCCCGTTTTATGACCAGACAAAAGAATTTTATGAGCCCAGCCGACTTCGCCACTGGGGTCTTTTATCTTGCGCCAAGAATCGAATTCCTGAACAATTTCAACAGGAAGCCCCTCTTTCTTATAAATCCACTTTATCGGATAATCCATGGACGGTCCTGTGCGCACATACACATTATCGGATTTTAACGACGCAAAACGCGGTAAAGGCAACCCCGACCCTTTGTCCGCATCCATGTCCTTATCCGAGTCATCGGCTTCCCTATCACCCGAGACGCCCTGATCCTCAACCGGAGGTGCCGCGCGAACAGCCTCCCCAGAAACCACAAGAAGCACACACATCAATAGGGACAAAAATCGGGTCATAAACATCTGGACGAGGGTTAGGTTTCTATCGTAAACAGTTTGGCCATTATGAGAAAAGATACAAAAAATTCAAGTGTTAATACAAAACACCCCATTCTCTCCGTCGCGCCCATGATCGACTGGACGGATCGGCATTGCCGGTATTTTCATCGCCTCCTCACCCCCAACGCCCTGCTATACACGGAAATGATAACGACAGGCGCCATTCTGAACGGAAATCACGATCGCTTGCTGGGTTTTTCCCCCGAAGAACATCCTGTTGCACTTCAATTGGGCGGATCAGACCCTGCGGACCTTGCCACCTGCGCCAAAATTGGCGAAGACTATGGCTATGACCACATCAACCTGAATTGCGGATGCCCGTCTGACCGCGTGCAAAAAGGAAAGTTCGGAGCCTGCCTGATGGCCGAGCCCCAGCTTGTCGCGGATTGTATCGGCGCGATGCGCGCGACCGTCAGCATCCCCGTCACCGTAAAATGCCGGATCGGCATTGATGATTCCGACGATTATCCGTTTTTGGAAAATTTTATAAAGACCGTGTCTTCAACGGGTTGCGATACGTTTATTATCCACGCTCGAAAGGCCTGGCTTAAAGGACTATCCCCCAAAGAAAATCGTGAGATCCCGCCACTACGTTACGATATCGCAGCCACCATCAAGAAAAACTTTCCACAGCTGACCCTTATTTTGAACGGAGGTTTAACAACCCTTGCCCAAGTCACTGAAAATATAGGATATTTTGACGGCATTATGATCGGGCGCGAAGCCTACCAAAACCCCTATTTTCTGACCGCGTTGGAACATCATTTTTTTAATATCCCCCAACCCGATCGCATGGATATCTGTCACGCTATGGTCGATTACATCGCCCGACAAGACGGATCCATTCATTCGGTCACACGGCACATGTTGGGATTGTTTAACGGGTTGCGCGGGGCACGGCATTTCCGCCAAGTCCTCAGCACCGATACGCATACCCCCGATATCGTGGCCAAAGATATCATGGAAAAAGCCCTTTCTTATTTTGAGCCTGGCCATTCTGATAACTGATTTAATTTAAAATCCAGAACGAGAATCCGGTTATGGTTGGTATCAGCAATCAACATCCGGTCATCCTCCACCCAGACAGCCCCCGGCTCATCAAGCGTTTCCCCCGTTGCGGACAACGTCGAAAGCCGTCCCGTCGGGATATCATAAATCCGGATGGCATTGTTATATGTATCGGCGATATAGACCTGATCCCCCTTTACAGACAGGCCTTGCGGGTGCTGCATCTGGGCCACGGGATAAACTCCGTCAGCACGTCCAAAATCAAAAAGTCCTGTGCCAATCAGAGTTTGAACACGCCCGTCTTTGATCACACGCAAAGCCGAGCTCTCGGCATCGACAAAATAAATATGTCCGGCTGTATCAACGGACAAGGCACTGGGTTGCGCCAATTCGGAATCTTCGGCCACATCATCGACAATCCCTTCCCGACCATTTCCGGCAACTACGGACATCGTACGGCGTTCCGGATCAAAGCGATAAATCTGGTGCGTTCCAGCCATGGCAATCACCAGACTGTGATCCGGCATAACACCCACATCCCATGGGGACGCCCATATCCGCCCGCGTGTTCCATCGCCCCCCAATATCTCGCGCACGCCGGTCGTCATATTGACAGCAACCAGACTGTGATGATCCGTATCCGCCACATACAGCATATGCCCCGCCACATCAAACCCGCGGGGATGATGAAATCCATCATAGGATGCAACCATTTTACCAGCCTTATCCATCACGACAATCCGGTCATGGCCAGAGTCCGCCACATAGATCAAATCCCCATATTTTTTAACCCGTGCCGGAAATGATAAGACGGATGAGCCGCGTTCCTTAGCCACCAATGACGCCACCGGCGTTTCAATCTTGACTGCGGCTCCCCTGTTTTTCGAAATATCGGCCTTTAAATCCTCCCGATGCCCCTCCCCTTCGTAACGGGAAATTTCCTGCCCGTTGGGCCCCAATAGAATCAGAGTTGGCCAAGCCCGCACCCCGAAATTTTTCCAGATCGCAAAATCCGAATCGTTAATCACGGGATGCTCCAACCCGAAACGTTTGGCAGCCGATAAAATCCGGTCATTGCCCTGCTCGCCGCGAAACTTGGCCGAATGCACCCCGATAATCAGCAAATTGTCCCCGAATGTTTGTTCCAGATATTTCAAATCAGGCACAATTTGCATACAATTGACACATCCATAGGTCCAAAAATCGAGAAGAACCAACCGGCCTTTCATATCGGCTTCGGTCAACGGGCGGGTCACATTCACCCATCCCCCTGCCCCACCAGAGGCCAAGGTTGAAAAAGGGTTGGTTCCGGATGCCCCCGCCGCCTGACCCAACCTGTTTCCGCCGAAAAGCCCTATCCCAAAGATCATGATTACTCCCCCTAGAATCGTGATAACCCCTAATTTCTTAATAAACATCGTTTTCTTTTGCCTCTCTCAGATAACCATAGACATAGATTTCTATCACCGAAGGTCAAACTTCTGGCAAAAAATTAACCCTTTTCTTCTTGGGATGCATGATGAACATAAGCTTCGGATATTGATTCCTAAACCTATATCGCGTATCAAAGGCGCTATAAAAAGGATGACAGACCATGATACCCCGTTATACCCGCCCTGATATGGCCCAGATTTGGGACACCGATAATAAATTCCGCATCATGTTGGAGGTCGAGACATTGGCCGCCGAAATTCAGGAACAGATCGGCATGATCCCGAAAGGTGTCTCAGACGCCCTGCGGGCGCGCGGAAATTTCAATGCCACCCGTATTGACGAAATCGAACGCGAAGTCAAACATGACGTCATTGCTTTCCTAACCAATGTGGCGGAATATGTCGGCGAAGAAGCCCGTTTTATGCATCAGGGCATGACATCGTCGGATGTTCTAGACACCACCTTTGCGGTTCAATTGCAACAATCATGCGATATTTTGCTGGCTGATCTGGACAAGGTTCTGGCCGCTTTGAAGAAACGCACACTGGAACACCGCCACACGATCACGATTGGCCGGAGCCACGGCATTCACGCCGAACCCACCACCTTTGGCATTAAACTTGCCGGACATTATGCGGCCTTTGCCCGCGCCAAACAGCGACTTTTGAATGCACGGGATGAAATCTCGGTCTGCGCCATTTCGGGCGCGGTGGGCACCTTTGCCACAGTCCCGCCCGAAGTCGAAGCCTATGTCGCCGAAAAATTGCATCTGACACCGGAAACCGTGTCGACACAGGTCATTCCACGGGATCGTCATGCGATGTTCTTTGCCACATTGGGAGTGATTGCGTCGTCCATTGAAAATCTGGCGGTTGAAATCCGTCACTTGCAACGCACCGAAGTCCGCGAGGCCGAAGAGTTTTTCTCGGCTGGCCAAAAAGGCTCCTCCGCGATGCCGCATAAACGCAATCCCATCCTGACCGAAAATCTGACGGGGTTGGCGCGGGTTGTGCGCTCGGCCGTGACACCGGCTCTGGAAAACGTGGCCCTGTGGCACGAACGCGACATTTCGCACTCGGCTGTCGAACGCTTTATTGCTCCGGACACCTGTGTGGCTTTGGACTTCGCCTTGAACCGCTTGGCAGGTGTGATCGATAATTTGTTGATTTATCCGGACCGCATGATGGCCAATCTGGAACGTATGGGCGGATTGGTGTTCTCGCAACGCACCCTGCTGGCCCTGACCCAAGCCGGCATTGCGCGGGAAGATGCGTATCGCATTGTTCAGCGCAGCGCCATGAAAGTCTGGGAATCGGATGGGAAATCATCCCTGCGGGATATGCTGGAACAAGACAGCGATGTGACATCCAAATTGGATAAAACGGCGTTCGATGCCATCTTTACCTTTGATCCCTATATCAAACATGCCGATACCATTATCGACAGAGCCCTAAAAGAAAATAGTATATAAAATTTCACATGAAGATTCATTAATAACACATTGATTCACATAAATGAATCATAGATTTATTTACTTGACGAAGACTCCAAAATGAATCATGATTCTTTCCTGAGACACTCAAAGGAAAAGAAAATGCCAGTCAATAAATCTAATGAACCAAAGAAATCCACAAAAAAATCCACAAAGAAGCCCACAATATTATCCACAGACTTATCCATAGGGGTTCCTAAAAATTTGATTCTGAAAGGCGATTCCATTCAAACAATGAAAAGCCTGCCAAAAGGTTCTATTGATATGATCTTTGCCGACCCTCCTTATAATATGCAATTAAAAGGAGACCTCCACCGGCCCGACAATTCAAAGGTTGATGCCGTTGATGACCATTGGGATCAGTTCTCCTCCTTCGAACAATATGACAAATTTACGCGGGAGTGGCTATCTGCCGCCCGCGACTTATTGACCGATGATGGTTCTATCTGGGTGATCGGCTCCTATCACAATATCTATCGGGTTGGTGCCATTTTACAAGAATTAGGATATTGGATCCTGAACGATATTGTTTGGCGCAAATCCAATCCGATGCCGAATTTTCGCGGACGCCGCTTTACAAATGCCCACGAAACAATGATCTGGGCTGCAAAATCCGAAAAAAGCAAATACCGCTTTAACTATGACACAATGAAAACATTGAATGATGATATTCAAATGCGGAGTGACTGGACTATCCCTATTTGTTCCGGGGGGGAACGTCTAAAGGACGAAAACGGTGAGAAGGGCCATACGACGCAAAAGCCGGAAGCCCTTCTCTACCGCGTTCTGATGGCCTCAACCCAAGCCGGCGATACAGTTCTTGATCCATTTTTTGGCACAGGCACAACAGGGGCTGTTGCCAAAAAACTGGGACGGAACTGGATCGGTTTAGAAAGGGAAGACAATTATATCAAACTCGCGACTGAACGGATTGCAAAGGTCGAACAGATAGAAGAGAGCGAGTTATTGACACAAACACTGAAACGCGAAGAACCTCGCGTGCCATTCGGATGGTTAATTGAACGGGGATTGATTAAAGCCGGGACTGTCCTGACAGATAGCCAAAACAAGATAGAAGCAAAAGTTGGGGCGGATGGCAGCGTTATCGCCAAAACAGAAATCAACCAATATCGTGGATCAATCCATAAGGTCGGGGCCGCATTGCAGGATGCCCCAAGTTGTAACGGCTGGACCTATTGGCATTACAAAGACGGTAAGAATTCATTCCCAATCGACAGATTGCGCCAGCGTGTCAGAGATGAGATGAACACACAAACATCGATTCAATAAAGCGTCATATTTACCAAATACAAAATTTAGTAGGATCTCTATTAAATTCAGCTAGTATATAACAGCGAAAAAATCATGGGAAAGCCATGGGCTGGAACTTGAGGGATCAAGCAGGGTAAATATGTGCGGCATAGGCGGAGTTTTTATTAAAAAAGGAGGCCCCCCTCACCATGGGGCGCTTAATAAGATGTGTATGGCCCTGCATTCCCGCGGACCTGATGGTGATGGTGTTTACACAGATCAGTCAATCGGATTGGTTCATACCCGCCTGAGCATTATTGACTCAGAGGGAGGTCATCAACCAATGATCAGCCCCAAGGGCGCTGTATTGGTTTTTAATGGTGAAATTTATAATTATGTTGAAATCCGGAATACCCTCAAGGATCTTTATCCTTTCCAAACAAAATCCGATACCGAAACCATTCTGGCTTTATATGATGTCTACGGACTCGACTTTGTGAACCATCTGCGAGGCATGTATGCAATTGGCCTTTACGATCCAACAAAGAACAGATTGGTCATTGCACGCGACCCCTTTGGAATTAAACCACTTTATATAACAGATATACCAAGCCATGTTGCTTTTGCATCAGAACCAAAAGCCCTGATTCAATCTGGCTATGCGAGTGATACAATCGATATATCTGCTTTGCGATCTGTTGTTGTTCAAAATTATATCCCGGGCGTGCGATCCCCCTACCCCGCCATCCAACGTTTACAACCTGGTGAAATTCTTGTTTATGAGCATGGAATTAAAGTATCGTCCTCTGTGCGCCCCTCCATTTCTCATGCGCCTCCCCGCATAGAGGATGAGGAAACTGCTTTGCTCCATCTTGAAAAAACACTGATTGACTGTGTTGATGTGCATTGCAGATCTGATGTTGGGTACGGAATTTTCTTATCAGGTGGGGTTGATTCCTCTACAATCACCCAAGTTCTGTCGATGATCGGAAAACAACGATCCCCCGACAGAGCTATTCAATCTTATACCGCGTATTTTGATATCGCTGGGTCCTCAGATGAACGGTCCTATGCAAAAGCTGTCGCCGATTCAACTCATGCGCATTTGCACGAGGTCCCCTTCGGAAAGCAGGATTTTATTTCGCTTCTGCCCCAGATTGCGGCCTATATGGACGACCCAGTGGCCGATTATGCTATTCTTCCAACCTGGAAATTGGCAGCGGTCGCAGCCAAAGAGCAAAAAGTTGTACTCTGCGGTGAAGGTGGGGACGAATTGTTTGCCGGATACGGTCGTTACCGCCACAGATGGTGGAAAGAATGGCGGAAACGAAAAAAAGCCTTTTCCGATATAAAATCCCCTCATTGGTCCCGGCTCCAGCGCGAGCAAGCAAATGATATTGGCGAATACCTACCGAACGATCTTTTAATTAAACTGGACACCTGTCTCATGGCGCATGGATTAGAAGGGAGAACCCCTTTCCTAGACCAATCCATGTCGGAATTTGCTTTTACATTGCCGGACAATTTAAAATTAGACGGTAAGACAGGAAAGTATCTTTTAAAGAAATGGCTGGACTCTAAGTTACCAGAATCAAAACCCTTTAGAAAGAAACAAGGCTTTACGGTTCCTGTTGGGCACTGGATGTGCGAAGACGCCCGCAATCTTTCAGATGTCATGATCCACCACCCATTGATAACAGAGTTACTGTCGCGATCTGATTTGGATTTGATCCCCAAGTTAATGCCAACAATAGAAGGGGCAAAACAATGTTGGCCTTTGCTTTATTTGGCTTTGTGGTACACAGGTAAACAGAAAAATGGACATACCCCCCACATCATTGAAACCCTAGATTCATAGAGCCCAGGCGAAAATTAAAAAAGGATCGATTTTGTAAAACCCGAATTAAAGGCTTTGCGACAGAACCAGTTCAAGATATCATCCATTGTCAGAATTCACTACATCCCATACACAGAAATCATTCATTGATCATGTCTTCAGAAACATTCTCTTCCAATACAACCTCTCCGAACACAATCCCCCCTCACACTGGAAATGAAACCAGTCATATGGCAAAGCTGATTGCAGGCGCAATTGGTGTCGTCTTTGGGGATATAGGAACAAGTCCTTTATATGCGTTTAAAGAATCGATGAATGGCCAACATTTAGAAGTCGATATGCCACATATCCTTTCTGTTTTATCCCTTATCTTCTGGGCATTGGTTATTATCGTCAGCATTAAATATATTATTTTTACAATGCGCGCCGATAACAAGGGGGAAGGAGGCAGCCTTGCGCTCATGGCGCTTGCCAACCGCTTTTCTAAAAAAAGAGTTGGGTCTGTCATGCTCATTCCTATTCTGGGGATTTTCGCTGCAGCCCTTTTTTATGGTGACAGTGTTATTACACCTGCCATCTCTGTTCTCTCGGCGATTGAAGGATTACAAGTTGCCGCCCCCGCTCTTTCCCACTGGGTGACCCCCATCACGCTGACAATTATTGCAGGACTTTTTGCATTCCAGAAATTAGGCACAGACAGTGTCGGCAAGTTATTTGGCCCTATTATGTGTATATGGTTTGCAACGCTTGCTGTTCTTGGACTTTATAACATCCTTGAAAACCCTTCTGTTTTGATGGCAATCAACCCCATTTATGCGATCGAATTTGCAATTGAATCTCCTCTGATCACATTTCTGACACTGGGAGGAGTGGTTCTTGTTCTCACAGGAAGTGAAGCTTTATACGCCGATATGGGGCACTTTGGAAAGCTTCCGATCCAGCTTGCATGGACATGGCTTGTTTTTCCGGCCCTCCTGTTAAACTATTTTGGACAAGGTGCTTATGTCTCACAAAATCCCGAGGGATTAGAAAACCCATTTTTTATGATGGCTCCCGAATGGATGCTTTGGCCCCTCCTGATTTTGGCAACCATGGCTGCGATTATTGCATCACAAGCTGTTATCTCCGGTGCGTTTTCCCTTACCAAACAAGCGATTCAACTGGGGTATCTTCCACGCATGACGATTATTCATACAAGTGATAAACATATGGGACAAATCTATATTCCATTTATCAATTGGATGTTGTTTATTTTTGTCTATGGTCTTGTTTTGACCTTCCATACATCGGGCAACCTTGCGCATGCGTACGGGGTTGCTGTCACCGGAAATATGCTGATTACAACCATGCTTCTAGGTGTTGTTATGCTTCATCTATGGAACTGGAGCAAGAAAATCACGTATCCTTTTATCTCTGTTATTCTTATAATGGACATTGCCTTCTTTCTGTCAACCTGCACCAAAATTCCCCATGGTGGCTGGTTCCCCTTGGTCCTTGGGATGGTCCTGTTTATCTTATTGGTAACATGGAAACGCGGTCGAGAATTGGTGCTGGCACGCATTCGATCATCATCGATGCCAACTGATATCTTTTTCCGTGATTATTGTGAAAACTTTCCAAAAGTTCCGGGTACAGCAATTTATATGTTCAATCTGAATGAGGGTATCCCAAGTGCTTTAATGTTAAATCTACGCCATAATAAAGTCTTACATGAACGTAATATTTTCTTACATGTCAGCATCGAAGAAAAATCTTATGTCAGCGAAGAAGATCGGGTCCGCATTGTTAATCTAGGACATGATTTCTATCGCTTTACCATCCGGTACGGGTTTATGGATGAGGTCGATGTCCCTGCGATTCTTGCAAAAGAAAACATTCATGGACTTGACATGGAGATGGAAGATGTCAGTTATTTTGTAGGAAAAGAAACCATCGTTCCAACCCTCCTTCCTGGAATGGCGTTGTGGAGAGAGCATGTTTTCGCATTAATGACACGAAATGCAGCCAGCATTGTCGACTATTATAAATTACCAAGCCATAAAGTCATGGAACTTGGCAGCCGTATCGACATATAAACGGAATCCAATGGGGTTATTTCAATTTTAAATTCTGAAGAATCGCAAATGGGTTATCAGATTCTGATGCCTCTGCGGTATAAATGCGAGGGTTATGACGATCTGACGCGTCATCCCCTTTCGAGGGACGAGATCCTTTTTTACCCAATTTTTCATCACTCTGAGTTCTTTTTTTATTAAATTTCTGATCTGTTTTCTGACCCTTGGGGGCGTAACGCTCTGGCGGGAATGGTTTTTTGTCAGCCTTTGAATAGACCTTTTTATTTACAGGCTCCATTTCGCCTTGCGAGTCAGATCGAGAGTCAGATTGAGAATCTACTTCGCTTCGCGCCGTACGATTTGGTCGGAAAGGCCGTTCCGCCCGATCGACATGGGCTTTTCCGCGACGAAGCAAAAATAAATCCAGTTCTGGTTTTTTCTGCTCCTGTTTTTTGGTTTCAGGTACATCAGGTGTCATCCCTTCTGACTCTGCTTTGCTTTCAGAATCGACAGGAATCGTTGCATCGTCTTTCTTTTCAGACTCTACCTCCCCATCTTGCCCGGATGGAATAGAATTTGTCAATACAACTGGTTCTTCAGCAACAACAGAAGGTACAACAGGATCAATCGGCTTTTGAATCCGACGATGCCCCATTGACTCTAGAATGGCGTAAAGATCGGCAATCGGACACCCCATCCATTCGGCCATTTTATGCTCTGCACGGAATTTTCCTTCTTTTGCAGTATCATAAATAGCATTAATCACACGATCCAACATATCGATCCGGATAACGCGAGGACCATATAAAGGATAGCCGATTGCCCGATAAAAATCTGGATCTGCCGTTGTGACATCAACAACAGCAGACATCGCGCCATCACGAGGTGTTGGCGCGGGCAGTGGTTTTTCATGGAACAGGGACCATAGAATCGCACGAAGTTTTACAGCCACTGGTTTGTTTAACTCTGGCAAGAATACCAGAACAGGACCTAACCGGACTTTCTTATCACGCAACACTTTCCTCATTTCGGGATCAAGTTTTGCAATCGATGCTTCAACATCCCCACGGGGAACAATTCCTGTGTGTTCGAATAATTTGAATGCAATTTCTCTATTGGGTTCCGACAATGTTTCATCACCAACAAGCGAAAATAAAGGTTCAAGGACTGTATAAATATGAGCCTTTACCCATGTCTCAACAGCCATGAGAACATCCGCAACAGATTCCGATCCTAAATCACGAGCAGGAGTCAACTCGACACGTGGCTGTAAGAGACTCTCTCCCTTACGCAGAACAGCCAAAACATCACCAGGCAAAGGGTTTGTGGAGTCTGGCTGAAAATAAATATATCCATCATCCTTAAGCGTGAATTGTTTAGGTTGGGCAGCAACGATCATTCTGTTTTCGGTTCCAAAAGGTTTTTATGAAGCGACATTTATAAACACAAATCTTCACGATTCCAAGCGGTTTTAAGCAATTTTAGGCTCTAAATAACGCTGTCAGGGTCTTAAAAGATTATCTTTTCTGCTTATCCTGTTGATTTCTGGCGTAAACTTGGGTTACTCATGACTATCAATAAATAGGAATAAAAATGGTGAAACAAAAAAAACTGCACATCGCGGATATACGGACCGCACATGGGATTCGTGGCCTTGTTAAAATGGCTGTTTATCTTGAGGATGCAAAAGATATCGAGACTTATAATCCTCTAGAAGGGAGCGATGGCAAGTCATATACAATTGTTTTAAAAAACCCGATCAAGGGCGAGTGGTTGGCAGAAGTCAATGGTATTCAAGATCGCAATCAAGCAGAATTATTAAGAGGAATTGAACTCTTTATTGACCGCGATCAGTTACCGGAAACAGATGATGGTGAAATCTACCTCGAAGATTTGGTTGGGTGTGATGCAATTGATGTTGATGGTCATAAAATTGGAAGCATTCTCTCTGTTGACAATTTCGGAGCGAGTGATCTGATCGAAATCAAGCCCATTAATGGAAGCAAAACCTACTATCTCCCATTGACTGAGCCATATGTCCTGGATATCGATCTAGAATCAAACATTGTTGTTGTTGCCCCCGCCGAAGAATTTATGGCATGATGGGGGCCCTTAAATTATATGCATTTTAATATCCTAACCCTCTTTCCTGAATTATTTCCCGGGCCCTTGGGGCACTCGATCACTGGGCGCGCTTTATCCGAACAGATCTGGTCTTATGACGCCCGAAATATCCGCGACTTTGCATCCGACAAACATAAAACAGTTGATGATGTTCCCTTCGGGGGGGGGGCCGGTATGGTTATAAAACCGGACGTAGTTGAACGCGCCCTTCTTTCGTTTCCGAATTCTGGACGCAAAATTTATATGTCGCCACGGGGGAAAGTCCTAAACCAACACCTTGTCCAGGCCTTATCCCGAGAATCGACCCTGACCCTTCTCTGTGGGCGTTACGAAGGTGTCGATCAACGCGTTCTGGACGCCCATGATTTCGAAGAAATCAGCATTGGCGACTATATCCTCACGGGGGGCGAAATGGCCGCCCATATCCTGATGGATGCGTGTATCCGCCTGTTGGATGGCGCCGTTGGGAATGCCAATACCCCGATCGAGGAAAGTTTTTCCGATGGATTGTTGGAATACCCCCATTACACCCGTCCGGCCCAATGGACAGATGCAAACGGTATTTCCCGCGCCGTCCCGGAGGTTCTGACCAGTGGACACCATGGAAATGTTGCCAAATGGCGACATAACCAGTCTTTAGAGCTGACACAGGCCCGTAGACCAGATTTATTGCTTAAAAAATGTTAAAAACCCTTGCTTTCTTGGTTCAAATCAGGGTATAACCCTCCAACTTTAACAAAATAATGGATCCGCAGGAGACATCTATCTCCTTATCGGGGTTCGTATAAAAACGGAGCAAAATATGAACGTATTACAAAAATTCGAGGCCACTCAAGTTGAAAAACTGACTGCTGGCAAAACAATCCCTGCATTCCGCCCCGGCGATACTGTAAAAGTTAATGTTAAGATTATTGAAGGTACCCGCGAACGGATTCAGGCTTATGAAGGAGTTTGCATCGCACGTGAAGGTCACGGCGTGAACGAAAGCTTCACTGTTCGTAAAATCTCATATGGTGAGGGTGTTGAACGCGTATTTCCTTTGCTGTCCCCCCGGATTGAAACTATTGAATTGGTTCGCCGTGGAACCGTACGTCGTGCAAAACTTTATTATCTGCGCGGCCTACGTGGTAAAAAAGCACGTATTGTCGAGAAAAAAGACTACGCAGCGCAAACACAAGAATAAGTGTCAATCAGAGATTATACAAAAACCCGCTCGATGGCGGGTTTTTTCTTACTATAGAAGTCGTTTCTAATGCCATATAACAACATGGGAACGAAGAACCAAGGATGACCCATCAATTCGGGTTGCGCTGAGCATCACATCACTGTTTTCAGAAAAAGCCCTCATAATATTAGCAGGTGCAGCCCCTAAGGAATGTAGTTTTTGCTGCAACAAGGCATGAACCTCGCCACTTTCCATATCAACAAGAACTGTTTCAGCCCGAACAAAGGTAGGGTCATCAAGAGTGATCCGGATAGCGCCATTATCCTGTAAAGTAAAACTGGAATGAATATCTGGCATGATGATTTCTCCTTCTCTTTTGCAGCGCATTATTTTGCACTGCACAGAAGAAGACTATCAAAGTCCGGTTAATCAGCTCTTACAAATAGATAAAATTTTAGGGATTTTATTTCAGGGATTTTGAGGCATTCATTAACTTAAGTTGAGCACCGACTGAAGAATTATATACTTACGATGGCCAGTCCCCTCCCTGATGTCACATGTCGCATTTTCAGGTTTTTCTGCATCGCTATCTTTAAATTCAAGGGAAAGAAAATGTCTTTCTTTAACAGAGGCAGAGTTATCAGAGTTATCAGAGTTATAGGCAAATTTCTCTATAAGCTGATCACCATTGTTACTGCGAAGCTCGACCGTCGTCGCACCCCGTTCGTCAATAACCAGTTGACAATAAGCAGTTTGAGAAATCGGAGCATCAGATAAATCAGCCGCTGCCCCGAGCTCCCCTTCCAACTTATTCCCATGTGTGCAGAAAGTCACAAGGGAGTAAACACCTAAAGCTGCAACCATAAAAGCTTTGCTCATCACTTTCCTCCACTATTTAAAAACGACCTACGAAACGGCCTGTACCTTTGTTTTTGGTTCGGCAACCTTGATATGCAGGTCACGCAATTGCTCAGGGGTTGGCTCGCTTGGCGATCCCATCATCTGGTCTTCGTACGCGCCATTCATCACAAAGGCGTAAACTTCGCGCAGGTTTGGCTCGTTCGCCAGAATCATAACCATCCGGTCGATCCCGAACGCACAGCCACCGTGCGGAGGAGCGCCATATTGGAATGCATTGAGCATCCCGCCGAATTTCTTCTCCAGAATTTCTTTCGGATATCCGGCAATCGCAAACGCGCGTTCCATGATATCGGCGCGGTGGTTACGGATGGCCCCTGAACAGATTTCAAATCCGTTGCAGACGGCATCATATTGATAGGCTTTGATCGTCAATGGATCTTGCGTATTCAGAGCTTCGAGACCACCTTGCATCATCGAAAACGGGTTATGCGCAAAATCAATCGCGCCCGTTTTTTCGTTCATTTCATACATCGGGAAATCAACAATCCAACAGAATTTGAACGCGTTGGTTTCGCGGTTGCCCATATCGTCGCAAATCTTGTCACGCGCTTTGCCCGCCATTTTGGCTGCTTTATCCGCTTTATCACAGACAAAGAAAATCGCATCGCCGTCCTTCATACCAGTCAAATCGTACAACGCGGCCTGAGCTTCGGCTGGTACAAATTTTGCGATCGGGCCTTTGCCTTCACCCGCTTCGCGCACGATATAGCCCAGACCAACGGCACCTTCTCCACGCGCCCAGTCATTCAGTTTGTCAAAGAAAGACCGTGGTTTATCGCCCACATTCGGTGCCACAATCGCCCGCACCACACCGCCTTTTTCCAGTACAGATTTAAAGGCATTAAAGGTCACGTCGGCCCGTTGGAAGATGGCTGTTACGTCCTGAATAACCAAAGGATTGCGCAAATCCGGTTTGTCCGTTCCGTATTTCAACATGGCGTCATCCCATGTCAAATGCGGCCACGGCGCCGGCGTTACGCTGTGTTTGGAACCCTGCCAGCTGGAGAATTCTTCAAACATCCCGCCAATCACATCCTGCATGGTGTTGAAAATATCGTCTTGTGTCACGAACGACATTTCCATGTCCAATTGATAGAATTCTGCCAGACGATCCGCCCGACCATCTTCGTCACGGAAGCATGGGGCAACCTGGAAATACCGGTCAAAGCCGGACACCATCAACAATTGTTTGAATTGTTGCGGAGCCTGTGGCAACGCATAGAATTTTCCCGGATGCAAACGGGACGGAACCAGATAATCCCGCGCCCCTTCGGGGGAGGATGCCGCCAGAATCGGGGTATTGAATTCCTGAAACCCTTTGTCCCACATCCGGCGACGCAGCGACGCAATCATGTTGTTACGCAACCGCACGCGGGAATGCATTCCATCACGGCGCAAATCAAGGAAGCGGTATTTCAACCGCAGATCTTCTCCGGCATTGTCAGGGTCGGCCACTTGGAACGGCAAGACTTCCGCCCCGGATTGCAATGCTCCTTCGGAAATATAAACTTCGATCTCTCCGGTCGCCAATTTACTATTGCGCATTTCAACCGGACGGGATGTCACCACCCCCGTAATAGTGACCACAGATTCGATACGCCATTTATTGGCATCAGCCAACACCGCGCTATCCTGATTCACCACACATTGAGTCAAACCGTGCGTATCCCGCAAATCGATAAACAAAACCCCGCCATGGTCACGGATACGATGAATCCATCCGGATAATTTGACGGTTTGGCCTTCATCAGACAGGCGCAACGCGCCACAGGTATGAGAACGATAGGTGTGCATTATAATGTTTCTTTCAACAAAAAAAGGTTCAGCCCCCCTTATAGCGACTGAAGAGACTGATTCCAATGGTTTTTTGGATTTTTCTTCCCTTTTTGTTTCCCTTCCTTTAAACATATCAGCAACTATCAGACATTTTGAACCACAAAGGGGATTTTAAGATTAACGTCCCTTTCGTGGTTCAAAATCTGATAAGCCATATACAAACCCAGACGAGATTTTGATGACCATTTTGACGACCAATGCCGCTTTGCAGGCATTTTGCGCGACACTGTCCGACTGCCCCTATATCACCGTTGATACCGAATTTATGCGCGAAAAAACCTATTTCGCGAAATTGTGCTTGTTACAAATCTCTGGCCCTGACCGCGATGCTGCGGCGGTCGATGTTCTGGCGGGGGAGGAAGACCTTGACCTCTCTCCTGTCTGGGCCTTGTTCGCCAACCCAAATATTGTCAAAGTCTTTCACGCAGCGCGTCAGGATCTGGAAATCATCTATCAACTGTCCGGCGCTCTCCCTACCCCCCTATTTGACACCCAAATCGCTGCAATGGTCTGTGGATATGGAGATCAAGTCGGATACGAGTCTCTGGTCAATGATATCTGCAAAGCAAAAGCCGATAAATCAAGCCAGTTTACCGACTGGACTCATCGTCCCCTCAGCCAGAAGCAAATCAGTTATGCCTTAAATGATGTCATTTTCTTAAAAACCATCTATGAAGAGCTGAAAGCTCGGCTTGATAGAAAAGGCCGGAATGATTGGGTCTTAGAAGAAACAGAAAATCTACTTGACCCTGGACTTTATCAATTTCCACCGGAAGACGCCTGGAAAAGACTTAAACTTCGTTCTCCCAAACCTCGGGACCTTGCCGTTTTAAAAGAATTGGCAGCGTGGCGAGAAATGGAATCCCAAAAAAAGGATGTTCCGCGTGGACGTATTTTAAAAGATGAAACCCTTTTGGACCTCACCTATCAGAAACCACGGACCGAGAGCGAACTGGCGCGCATTCGTGGAGTTTCGGCCGATATGGCCAAAGGTAAATTTGGTAAACTTGTACTCGATGCGATAGCTAGGGGCCTGGCTATTCCTGATACGTCATGCCCAATCGCGACAACCAGAGATCCCCTCCCCCAGCGACTAACCCCCGCACTTGAAATGCTTAAAATGCTCCTACGCATACAGGCATCTGAGCATGATGTCGCTCCACGACTGATTGCCGACAGCGAAACATTGGAAAACTACGTCCGCGATCCAAAATCAACACCCAGCCTGACCCAAGGATGGAGATCCGAAATTTTTGGATCTGAAGCTATCTTGATGATGAGCGGAGAAACTGCCCTTGGACTGGTCAATGGAAAAATTCAGAAAATTAAGATTAAAAATTAGGACATTTTATCAATTGATCCCCTTTGTCAGGGATAGACAGAAAAAACACTCACTTATTTACTCAACCTGACTCAAACGGCTATATCTCTCTTTTTTCTTGTCATTTTCATGGTTTTGAGTTATTTTTGCTGCATTGCGAATTATCATAACAAAGAGGGCAGTATCATGAGCACACCCGTAACTATCCACCCCAATACAATTACAGCTTTACTTTCTCACCACATTGTTGACCTTCACTTATCCGTCGAACTTGGGCAGCTGAATGTTCTAATTGGCGAAAACATCCACACCCTGTCAAGCGGTCAAAACATAACAATTCCTAAAAACACCTTTTACGCTTACGCCAACCTATCGCCAAGACAGGCAATCGTTACCGAGCGGATTGATACCCCCAGCTTTACAAAAGACATGGTGGTTCATGCCGATGTTGATGGCGTGATCTATGATGTGACAGCAACCCCGACCGAACAAGTTAGTCATTCGCTTTACCTCTGCCTTGTTGATATGCTGATTAGATCACCAGTTGATCAAAAATTATCTGCTTAGGCTTATTGACAAATATAAGGCAAGCATAGAATCTATCCTCACAACCAAGCGAGGATAGATTGTGACCTACTTCCCGGATACGGCTGACTTTCAAAAACTTTCCGATCATAAAAGGAAGATGGAAGATTTTTCTTTGCGCACGGCTTTGGAAGGCCCAGGACGATTTGAAAAATACTCACACTCTCTAGAGAATATGGTCTTTGATTTTTCAAAACATCTGATAACAGATGAAACACAAGATCTTCTTCTCTCCTTGGCTCACAGCATGGATATCGAAGATATCCGGGACAAAATGTTTGCAGGCGAGAAGATCAATATAACAGAAAATCGCGCAGTCCTTCATACAGCCCTCCGGGCACCCAGATCCTCATCGATCATGGTAGACGGAGAAAATGTTATCCCGTTTATTTATGATGTGCTCGACCAAATGAGATCCTTCTCGGAATCAGTTCGATCTGGCCACCATAAAGGATACACAGGCCAATCAATAACGGATATCGTTCATATCGGCATTGGCGGGTCAGACCTTGGCCCACGGTTTGTTGTTGATTCCTTGGTTGATTTTTGTTCTGGTCCTGCATTGCATTTTGTTTCCAATGTTGATGGGCATGATATTTCATCAACATTGAAAAAATTATCACCCGAAACAACATTATTTATTATTGCTTCAAAAACATTTGCGACGGAAGAAACAATGTTGAATGCAGAAGTTGCCAAAAGATGGCTGCTCCAATCTGCACCACTTGGCTCCATTTCAAAACATTTTGTTGCCCTCTCAACCAATGAGGAAGCTGTTTTAAGATTCGGGATATTAAAAGAAAATATGTTTCCCTTCCGTGACTGGGTCGGTGGGAGGTATTCGCTTTGGTCTGCCATCGGCCTTTCAATCGCTTTGGCGGTTGGGTTCGAACATTTCCGCGCTCTGTTGGATGGGGCCCACGCGATGGATCAACATTTTAAAACCGCCCCCTTTGATCAAAACATCCCTGTTTTAATGGCCATGATCGGGATCTGGTACATCAATTTTTGGGGATACACCGCGCATCTTTTACTTCCCTATGATGCACGCCTTGGAAAAATTGCCAAATTCGCCCAGCAAATGGATATGGAGTCGAACGGGAAAGCAGTTGACCGCGACGGGAACATTGTAGACTATGCAACTGGCCCGGTTATTTTCGGGGAGCCAGGGACAGATAGCCAACATTCTTTTATGCAACTGGTTCACCAATCACCAACCCCTATTCCCGCAGATTTTCTGATTGTAAAAAAACCATCACATGATTTAAAAGAAAATCACAATTCTCTGATTGCGAATTTCCTTGCACAAACCCGGGCTCTTGCGATTGGACAAACATTGGATGAGGCAGGAAGCGATATATCACGGGTTTTTACAGGCAACCGACCAACGACCAGCATTATCCTCCCCGAATTAACACCTTTTTATTTGGGAATGTTAATCGCAGCGTATGAGCACAAGGTTTTCGTTCAAGGTGTTATCTGGAATCTGAATTCTTTTGATCAGCCAGGAGTCGAGTTGGGTAAAAAATTAGCCAAACCATTAAAAGAAAATATAATATCCCAGAAAATTGATCCGTCTTTGGACGGATCAACAAAAGGATTGTTAAAGACTCTGATTGGATAAACTATGATGCAATGCGCATTCTTTCTGTTGATTTTCCATCCACAAGTTCAGGCCGCCCGATAGAAATGTAGTGGAACCCTCGTCCCTCCATTTCTGGAAGTTTATAGATATTACGCATATCAATAATGCACTTCCGCTTTACAAGATCTGCCACTCTATCCATATTAAGCCCACGGAATTCGTTCCATTCTGTTACAATAACAACAGCATCCGCATCTGTCATTGCCGCATAGGCATCATCACACCATTCAACATCGCTCAGGACTTTTTTTGCATTGTCCATGGCGACAGGATCTGTTGCTGCAACCTTTGCACCCGCAGCCTGCAAGGCTGGAATAATAACCAAGGACGGAGCCTCACGGATATCATCTGTATTGGGTTTAAACGCAATTCCAAGAATTGCAATTTTCTTACCTTTAACGGTTCCGCCGCATGCTGTAATCACACGATCCGCCATTGATTTCTGACGTGCCTTATTGACATCGACAACCGTTTCAACAATTGTTTGCGGGGCCTGATGTTGCTGTCCGATCTGAACCAGTGCGAGTGTATCTTTGGGAAAACATGACCCACCATATCCCGGCCCGGCATGAAGAAATTTTGATCCAATCCGACCATCCAATCCCATCCCCCTCGCGACATCCTGAACATTGCCACCGACAGATTCGCAAAGATTCGCAATTTCATTAATGAATGTAATTTTAACAGCCAGAAAAGCATTGCTGGCATATTTAATAATCTCTGAACTTTCTGGCGTTGTCATGACCATTGGCGTTTCATTGATATAAAGGGGGCGGTAAAGCTCCTTCATAACCGCCCGCGCTCTTTCGGATGTTGTACCAACAACAACCCGGTCTGGTCTCATAAAATCATCGATGGCGGCGCCCTCCCGAAGAAATTCAGGATTCGAAACAACATCGAAATCCGCATTCGGATTTGCAGCCCGAATAACCTCCTCAACACGACGTGCCGTTCCGACAGGAACCGTGGATTTGTTAACAATGACAGTATAATGGTTCAGATATTGTGCAATTTCTTTTGCTGCCTCAAAAACATAGGTCAGGTCCGCCTGCCCGTCGATGACACTGGGGGGAGTTCCAACAGCAATAAAAACAGCATCAGCCCCTGCCATCGCGTTGGCTAGGTCCGTTGTGAAATGAAGGCGACCTGCCTTTACTTGCTTGGCCACCAAATCTTCCAATCCGGGTTCGTAAATCGGGATTTGCCCCTGTTTTAAACGATCAATCTTTCCTGCGTCTTTATCAACACAAACAACATCAATCCCAAACTCTGCAAAGCAAGTCCCTGAAACAAGACCTACATATCCCGTACCGACAACACCAATTTTCATAGAAAATTCCTTTTGTAATAAAATAATGCTGAAACCTAATGACTTTTTATAAGGAATGTAAAGAAAAAAATCCCTTTTCGCTTCTTTGAATAAAGGTTAAAGTCATAAAAATTTATTTTTGAAAGATTTCATAAGCATGTCAAACGAAAATCAAAATCAGTCTCTTTTGCCTTTGTTCTACACAAACCCGGAGCCCCTTGAAGCAAAACGGCATGCCAATTTAGCCTTGCGTAAAAATTTCGGGCTTGGGTTTACAAAAAACGTAAATGCTGTGCCCGTTACAATGATTGAGTTCCCTCAGGTTTGTCACGCCTATCCGATTGCCTTTAGTCCGGATGAAAATGCCACACCAGTTGCGATTTTGGGCCTTCGCGATAATGAAAATCTTTTTGTAACCACAAAAGGGGAATGGAGTAACGATCTTTACATTCCGTCCTATATCCGTCGATATCCGTTTATTTTTTCGGAACAACCTGACGGGGAACAATTAACCTTGTGCATTGATATGAATGACAAAGTAACAGAAGAAAATGGAGAGCAAAAATTTTTTGAGCCCGATAGCCAACCAACGGCATTGGCTAAAAACGCCTTGGAATTCTGCAAATCCTATCATAGTGCCGCCCAACAAACGATCGCCTTCGGAAAGGACATTCACCAATCAGGCTTATTGGTCGAACGTTCGGCGGAAATCGTAACGCCCGGAGGGCAAAAAATAAACTTCTCTGGGTTCCGTATCATTGATGAGGAAAAACTATCTCACCTAGACGAAAAGACATTTCTTGATTTCCGCAAAAAAGGCTGGCTACCCTTTATTTATGCCCATTTATTTTCGGGCGCACAATGGCCCCGACTCACTCGTAAATTAAATGATTTACTTAAAAACCCTGCGTGATAGTTAAACAATTCACAACTTTATGAATCAAAGCGTATCGAAAACTTGAAAACCGTAAAGAGCTTGTGCTAATCCTAGGCACTTCGAAAATTATAAATTTAATGAATGTAATAAAACTTTTATAGGGAATCTAAGAACGATGGCGAAAGTTTCAACTCTTAAAGCTGCTGATCTATCTGGTAAATCAAAAGCAACCATTCTGCGTGCAATGAATTCAGGACGATTATCGTTTGAATTGGATGAATCAGGAGAAAAAGTTATCGATACGTCTGAGTTGGAACGCGTTTACGGACCGTTCCGTTCGAAAGCGGCGAGCGAGAGCGAGACTATTATCCGCGCCGAACTTCAACGCGCACAAGATCTCTTAGAAGTTGAACGAATCAAAATGCGTGTTCGCGGGCTTGAAGATCAACTGCATATGACACAAGTTCAATTGGATGATATGCGTGAACAACGTGACCAATGGCAAAAGCAAGCCCAACAAATCCTGATCACCAACCAAATGTCACAGAAACATGCCGAAGATTTGAAACAAGAGCTTCGTGAACGCGAAGCCCGTGAACGTGCTGCACGTCAAAAGCAAATGGAAGAGCGTCTTCGCCGCCAAGCCGAGAACGAAAATGCACGTCAAGAAGAAATTCTTGTCAAGCAGCATATGGCTGAAATGCCGATTTGGAGCAGAATTCTACAAAAAATTCGCGCCTGAGAAACTTAGGCCCCAGGTTAGTTTAAGGCATAATAACGTTTTGAATGACGGGCCCCACATTGTGCAGAGTGAGCCCGTCATTATTTATTTTGGCCCCGCTTTTGCAAGTATAAAACCATGGCAGACGACGACAAAGAAGACGACGCCTCAAAAACCGAAGACCCTTCGGCAAAAAAACTTGAGGAATCACGAAAGCGTGGACAGGTCGCCCAATCCCGTGATTTAAGCACATGGGTTATGTTCTTAGCCGCCACACTTTTGATCGGCGCTGCAACCCCCTCCATGTTCCAGAATTTTGCCCATGACCTAAAGGCTTTTTTAGAACATGCCCATCAATTTACAATGGGCTCTGCTGATATTGAAAACCTTCTTGCAACGACATCTTTGATCGCACTGAAGGGTTCTTTTCTGTTTTTCATTGTCCTTGTTTTCGCAGCTATCCTTGGCCCGACAATGCAAATAGGTCTATTAATTTCACCCGATGTTTTAAAACCTGATATCAGTAAAATTTCAATTTCAAAAGGATTTTCCAGGCTCTTTTCTTTAAAATCATTTGTTGAATTTTTAAAAGGCCTTCTAAAAATGGTGGCGATTGGAGCTATTGGTTTCTCGCTCGTAGCCCCCTATCTCGAAAACATTGAACACAGTATTGACACTTCACCTTTTGATATTCTGGAAGAAATAAAATCACTTGCCATACGCATGATGGTGGGGATTTTAATTGCCCTTTTGGCGATTGCTCTTGCTGATTTCCTCTACCAACGTTGGGAATTTATGAAACAAATGCGAATGACCAAACAAGAAGTCAAAGACGAATACAAACAAACAGAGGGAGACCCCTTTATCAAAGGAAAGCTTAAGCAGTTGCGTATGGAGAAAGCACGTCAACGCATGATGCAAAACGTTCCAAAAGCAGACGTCATTATTACAAACCCAACCCACTTTTCGATTGCGCTGAAGTATGACACAGAAATATCTGAGGCCCCGATCGTTATTGCAAAAGGCGTTGATAATGTGGCTTTTCGTATTCGTGAAATCGCAAAAGAGCATGACATTATTCTGTACGAAAACCCGCCCCTGGCGAGGACCCTTTTTGATACAGTCGATATTGATCATCCTATTCCAGTTGAACTTTACAAGGCCGTTGCAGAAATCATTTCGTACGTTTACAAGAAAAAAGGGAAAATAAAGCCATCGCCCTAAATCATTTGATCATTAGGCATTTTGGCAAGAAACTCTCTGGTCAAAATAAGAGTTTTCTGCCATTCTAGATCTATCATGTCGATATATCTTTTTTTTGCCCTTCCCGTTGCATCTCTTGCTCTTTATTTTTTCTATAGAGCCTACATCCAATATAGAAAAAAAAATAAGTTATTTTATGAGGTCTTAGAGTCGAGTCGTGGAGCGCGATTGGTTGTTAATGAAAATAACGAAAATCTTTTTCTAAACTCTCAATTCCGCGCCTATTGTACTCCTTTTGGATCGCCCTGTTATCATTCCCTACTGAGTCTTGCGGCCGATCGGAAAGATGATCTTGAAAGAATCGAAACTCTTGCTAAATCTGGCCAGATAGGGCGCATTGAAATTGAAACCGTTCAATTGGGACAACGCCGATGGTATAGAATTGTTGCTCAGCCCATTGCAGGTTTCAAAGGTTACGTCCATTGGTGGATTGAAGATAGCACTGATCAACATACCCAAAACCATCAAATCCTGCAAGAAAGAGCAACCCTTATTGATTATTCCGACAATGCACCTGTTGGCTTCTTTTCGGTTGATGAAACTGGTCATTTTGTTTTTGTGAATGCAACATTTACACGTTGGGTCGGATACAGCAACGAAGAATTATTGTCGAATATTAAACTTCATGATCTTTTGGTTTCCCCGCCCGACAAAGCAGCCCCCTATGACATTAAAGTGGGTGGTGGGGTCCGACAAATTGCTGAACTGAACGTTAAAAGCAGAAATGGCCGAGAATTTCTTGCTGCAATAACCCAAACCGTTGTTCATGAAGAGGATGGAAAGGTCAGAACCCGTGCTGTTATTAATGACCTAACAGCCGAAAAAACAATCCGTCAGGCTTTAGAAGACTCAGAAAGTCGGTTTGAAAGATTTTTTGCTGAAGCCCCTCTTGGTATTGCATTAATCGACAAAGATGGAATTGTAAGAGATTGCAATACTGCTCTTTCTAAACTGTTGTGCCGCCCCCTTTCAACAATCGAAGGGAAAGCATATAGCGAAATGCTTGATAAAGCAGATTGGAAAACTGTTACTGGGATCATTGCAAGTATTTCCAAAGGCGAAATCATCAATGATGCTATCGAAGTCAGATTATGGATTGACTCCTTAAAATCATCAATTCCTTGTCAATTATTCGCACGACAGTTTAAGGAGGGATCGCATATTGCCCTCCACTTTATTGACTTATCAAAACAGAAAAATCTTGAGACGCAATTTATCCAATCACAGAAAATGCAGGCGGTCGGACAACTGGCTGGTGGAATAGCTCATGATTTTAACAATCTTCTAACCGCGATTATTGGCTTTTCCGATTTATTGTTATTACGCCATAAACCCGGGGATCCATCTTTTAGTGATATTCAACAAATCAAACAAAATTCAAACCGCGCTGCTAATTTGGTTCGTCAATTATTGGCTTTCTCGCGTCAACAGACCTTACGTCCCCAAGTCCAAGATATTACAGACATTCTAACCGAAGTATCACATCTTCTGCGGCGATTAATCGGTGTGAATATTGAATTCAAGCTTGTTCATGGAAACAACCTGGGGCTTGTAAAAGTCGATGGTGGTCAAATGGAACAAGTCCTTGTCAATATGGCTGTCAACGCTCGCGATGCGATGCCTGATGGAGGGGCATTGACGATCACAACAAGATCCTTGAAAACGACAACCCCGACGACATTCGGAGAGGATACGATGCCGTCAGGAGATTGGGTTGTGATTGATGTCCAAGATACAGGTACAGGAATTCCGCCAGATGTCTTGAAACGTATCTTTGAGCCATTTTTCACAACAAAAGATGTTGGAAAAGGAACCGGCCTTGGGCTTGCAACAGTTTATGGGATTATCCGCCAAACAGATGGGTTTCTTGGTGTCGATAGTCAGGTTGGTGTCGGAACAACTTTTTCGATCTACCTTCCCCAAGCAAGCGAAGAAGAGTCCCAGAACACAACCCCCATCACGCCCCCAGAAGATACAGAAGGCGACTTGACAGGAACAGCTCGCATTCTTCTTGTTGAAGATGAAGATGCTGTCCGCACTTTTTCAACCCGTGCTTTGATGAATAAAGGGTATGAAGTTATCACAGCAGAACATGGTGAGGCTGGCTTGGCTGTCTTTAAAGAACAAACAAAGCCATTGGACTTACTGGTTACTGATGTAATGATGCCTGGAATGGATGGGCCGACCTTGGCACGTGAAATTCGGGCTGTTGTTCCACATCTGAAAATTATTTTTGTATCCGGGTATACTGAAGAAAAATTAAAAGACACATTGGGTCAAGGAATCTATTTCCTTCAAAAACCGTTTACACTGAAGCAGTTGGCAGGAAAGGTCAAAGAAGTCCTGGATGAAAAAACAATTTCCTAAGGCCACCTCTAAAAACCCTTATCGTCATACCAGCGGAAGCTAGTATCTCTTTGATTTCAAAAAAATTCAAGATTCCGGCTTTCGCCGGAATGAGGGTTTTTAGAGGTGGCCCTAACTTTAAACGCGATTAAGCACCGCTTGATTACACCTCTCCACCAAGTGCAATTGTAAGAAGGACAAAACATCCAACATAAAACACATAGAATAAAATTGCATCTTTGCCGCTTCGGCGTTTTGAAAAATCGAACAAATCTTTAAGCATTTTTTTCTCCATCCTCTTCTTCTAAAAGATTTTAGATAAAAAAAGCAAGAAAAAAGCCGCAGAAATTTGCGGCTTTTGTAAGTTTTTTTAGTATGGGTTTAGAAAAATTATTCTTTTTCTTTATGACCTTGCAATGTGGTCAATAAGGCAACAGGGACCAACCCCAAGATGAGGGATGTGGTAAATGCCAGGTAAACAGCGATCCCCACGAGTACAATCGAGAAAAGATCTCCGGTTAATTTCCGTCCGGTTAATATCATGCTCGAAAGAAGGAGAACAAAGCCTGTCCCCAGAAGAGTAAAGGTATGCCCGCCATCAAAGAAACTACCCACTTTCTCAACCATTCCCAACGACCCTAAGATAAACCCCAGAACCGTTGTAAAACCAATCATCATAATCAGCCCTGTAATATAGAACCAAACTGCATCGGTAACAGAATGTGTTTTAGAAACATCCAGCGATTTTAAAAATCCAAACATGACAACCTCCTGTGTTCGTCGTTAATTCGTTTGCCGCGTTATATTTATATATCCGAAGAAATCGTGACTCTTTTCTAATCCACCAATTCTGAGTCCCAATACAAAAAATCCGACCAACTTTCATGCAAGAAGTTGTGAGGATATTTTCGTCCCCGCTCCTGGAGTTCAAATATTGATGGCTCCCTTGGCTGCGAAAGCGGATACATTTTGCACTCTTTTGGCAAAAGATTCCCTTTTTTAGAGTTACAGCATTGGCAAGCCGTGACAATATTTGTCCAGGCTGTCCGCCCGCCCCGTGATCGCGGAATCACATGGTCGAACGTCAACTCGTCTGTCTTGTGGCGGGTATTGCAATACTGGCAAATCCACCCGTCGCGCAAGAAAACATTAAATCTGGTGAAAGCGGGAGTCCGCTCAGTCGATACATATTCTTTCAATACCAGAACCGAGGGTAATTTCATTTCCATTCCTGGCGACCTTACAACCCGTGCATATTCAGAAATAACGATAACAGTTTCACGAAAAATGGCCTTAACAGCTTCCTGCCAAGACCATGTTGAGAGTGGGTAATAACTGAGTGGGCGATAATCAGCGTTTAAAATGAGGGCCGGACATTTGTCCAAAGGTGTTACCGTATCACCGCCCCCGAAAAGCGTCGGGGAAAATGTGGGGGAAAAATTTGGTGTAACACAATCCACTTCCATCTCCTGTTTTAGGTGTTTTATAAACTCGGGACCTTAAGATTTCTTTTTAAGATTTCTGTTTGATTCGACGTTTATCCTCACCTAATTCTATTATAACCGATACGATACGAACAGTGTAGAAAATCATTAAATTTTCCTTGATGCGGCGCGAAATATTATGTAATTATGTTGCGTTTTTGAGTTATAAAGAAACTTAATTATAAAACTTTATAGGCCCTTAAGAAAAATTGCGGTGCAGCATCATAAACTATCTGTAAAAGGATCTGTATCTCCGATTTTTATTTTCATCATTCCGCTGGTATTCCGCGTCTATTTTTGCTAAATGGCTGGATATGGCCCGTTATCACTATCAAAAAGAAAGCTCTCCGTCTGTTCTCTCCCGTTTGATCAAATGGTGTTTTGTTCTTGGGCTATGGGCCATTCTTGGCGTTGGCTGCGTTCTGGCATGGTATGCGCGGGAACTTCCGGACATTATCGACAACCCGAAATTCGAACGCAAGGCGTCAATTACGGTGCTTGCAAATGATGGCAGTGTCATCGCCCGCTATGGCGATATTAAAGGCCATAACATCTCTGCTGACAGCATCCCGAAGAACCTTGCCAATGCAATTCTGGCAACAGAAGACAGACGCTTCTATTATCACTTTGGGCTTGACCCCATCGGATTATTACGAGCGATGTTCGTGAACCTGACCCATAAAGGCCTTGTTCAGGGCGGATCAACTATTACACAGCAATTGGCAAAAAATTTATTTCTTTCCCAAGAAAGAACCCTTAAACGTAAATTACAAGAGGCTATGCTTGCGGTCTGGCTTGAATATAAATTAACCAAGGATGAAATTCTTGCATCCTACATGAATCGTGTTTATTTGGGCGCAGGGACATACGGTGTAGAAGCCGCATCGCGCGTTTACTTCCAAAAATCCGCCTCAAATTTAACATTACAACAAACTGCGATTCTTGCAGGATTGCTCAAAGCTCCATCTCGATACTCCCCTCTCTCTAATCCTGCTGAATCAGAAACCCGTGCAAAAGTTGTTCTTGCTGCGATGGTCGATGCCGGGTACATCACAAGCAAAGAAGCAGCAAGAGCATCACGTATAAAGCTTGATCGAAAAGTTGTATCCGCCGTCGGCCAATCAAGTCATTATTTTTCTGACTGGGTCGTTGATAACCTTGATAATCTTATCGGAATCCCAAAGGAAGACATTATTGTTGAAACAACTATGGACCCACAGGTTCAGGAATCAACAGCCAATATTTTAAAAACAGAAGTTGAATCAAATAGCAAAAATTTCAATGTCACCCAGTCAGCATCAATTGTTCTGCGGCCGGATGGCAGTATTGTCGCAATGGTCGGTGGTATTGACTATAATAAAAGCGAATATAACAGAGTTACCCAAGGCCTAAGACAACCCGGATCTTCGTTTAAGCCTTTTGTTTATCTTGCCGCAATAGAACAAGGGGCGAATGAATATACACCTGTCTTAGATGCTCCTATCAAAATTGGTAAATATGCTCCACAAAATTTTGGTAATAAATACTATGGTGATATCACTCTGATTGACGCCCTTACTCTGTCGCTTAATACAGTTTCTGTCAGGATTGCACAAGCTGTTGGTGTTGACAATGTTATCAATGTTGCTAGACGCGCCGGCATTACCGCAGACCTTGAGCCTAATTTATCGCTCGCTCTTGGAAGTTCAGAAATTCCAATGACAGAAATGGCCCAGGCCTATGCAACATTGAATAATGGCGGTTATGCTGTTCAAGCCTTTGGTATCCGAAAAATAAAAACATCTGCTGGAAAAATATTATTTGAATATAAAGCAGAGCCAGCACCCCGGGTTTTCCGGGACACTGATATTCAGGTCATCACAAATATGATGATGAGTGTTGTTCAAAATGGAACAGGCCAAGCTGCGCGATCCCCATTCTTTGTTGCCGGAAAAACAGGAACAACCCAAGATCACCGGGACGCATGGTTTGATGGATTTTCCCGCGACTATGTGGCTGTTGTCTGGTTTGGGAATGACAATAATAATTCAATGAAAGCATCTATGACCGGCGGCGCTGTTCCTGCGCGCGCGTGGAAACAAATTATTACCGCTGCAAAATCAGATCCATCTCCATCCAGTTATGAACTGATAAAAGGCGAAAGCATCGTTGAAAATGATTTTTCACATATGCTCGGAAGCCTTATGTCAGAACCTTTACCTAGTCTACAAGAAAGATCAATGACATCGGACTCATCTAACTTTGTACCAACACCTACCTTTACCCCCGATAAACCCGGAGATAAAGTTGGCTATCAACGACTGAACGACTAACCAATAAAAAGTCATTAGACCCGCGTTAATACGGCATCTGCTAATTTCGGATAACATCTTCTAAAAGCAGCAAACCTATCCTGATCAATTGTCTCCCAATGATCACATAAATCTTTTAAAGCAGGGCTCATTAAACCAACATCATGAATCTGACGCATAATGATATGATCAACAGATTCAAGATAAGCCTCTGGAAACGCCATTCGCGGAGCCCGCAGTCCAAGATCAACAAGTATTTTGGATACCAAAGCATCCTGAACATCCATGATATCTGCAACAAATTGAATTGTTGTTAAGATACGGATCTCTGTGCGTGAATTCGGTATATCTCTCAAATGGCGCATGAAGCGTGCGTAAATCTCCATATCAAATTCAGCCCTTCTATCCAGGGGTGGCAAAGGTAACTGGGTATTTCCTCCTTCAAAGGGGTTATCATTACTTTTCATCACGGCCTCCTATTTTGGTGTTATGGCCACCATCTAAGATTCTGATTAATACAGATTTAAAATTTTTAGATCTCCTTCATAAACACATATTTAAATTGTGGATAAGTTGCTTTGGTATTTTTATTTGGATCATCACATTGCCTCTGCTACTCTGGGCCTATGACCCTCATATCGCTTTGCTTTCGTTCTGTATTTATTTTTGCTCTTCTGATCGCAACAGCCTCGCATGCGACCGAGATGAAAGGCTTATCTATGGTGGGTGCCCCGATGATGCCAGAGGGCTTCTCCCATTTCAACTACGCAAATCCGGATGCCCCCAAGGGCGGCACCCTGCATCAGGCCATTCTGGGAAGTTTTGACACCATCAACCCCTTCGGCATCAAAGGCACCGCCGCCCAAAGCCTGAATCTGGTCTATGACCGCCTGATGATGCGGTCCTGGGATGAACCCTTTACGCTCTATCCCCTGATTGCCGAATCGGTCGATGTGCCTGCGGATCGGTCATCCATCACCTTCACCCTGAACCCCAAAGCCCGTTTTCAGGATGCGACCCCCATCACCGCCGATGATGTGTTGTATTCGTTTGCCACGTTGAAAGACAATGGCCGCCCCAATATGCGCAATACCTATAAATTGGTCACGCGCGCCGAAAAACTGGATGACCGCCGCGTCCGCTTTACCTTAAGCGCGGATCGCACACAGGAAACGGTGATGATTCTGGCGATGATGCCCGTCCTGTCCAAAGCATGGTGGAGCCACCAAGACCTGAACAAAACGATTCTGACACCCCCCAATGCCACAGGCCCGTATAAAATCACGGCGATCGATGTGGGCCGCCGCCTTGTTCTGGAACGCAATCCCGATTATTGGGCCAAAGACCTTCCGGTTGCCAAAGGGTTATATAATTTTGACCGCATTGTGTTTGATTATTTCCGCAACCAGACCACGGCCTTTGAAAGTTTTAAATCGGGCAACACCGATATCTGGATTGATCCCAATCCGGCGCATTGGTCGAATGCCTATGACTTTCCGGCGCGGCACAACGGGCACGTGATTCAGGAAGATATCCGCCATGGGCGGGTCGAGAAAATGTGGGGATTTATTTTCAACAGCCAACGCCCGCCCTTTGATAACCGCGATGTGCGCAAAGCCCTGTCCCTGATGATCGATTATGACTGGATCAACCGCAACATGTTCTATGGCCAGTATCACATCCTGACCAGTTACTTCCCCAACGCATCTCTTGCAGCGACAGGGAAACCCAGCGCGGGCGAAGTGGCCCTTCTGACCCCGTTTGCCAAAGACCTTCCCGCAGACGTCTTTGGCCCCAGTTGGACACCTCCGCGCACAGGGTCACAATCCGCCCTACGCGCCAACCGGATGGCGGCGGATTCCCTGCTGACCACATCCGGATGGGTGATCCGTAACGGCGTGCGTGTCAATGCCAAAACCGGCGCGCCGCTCCAGTTCGAAATCCTGATCGGATCGGCGGAGGAAGAAAAACTGGCTCTCTCGTTCAAACGCTCTTTGGCCCAATTGGGGGTAACCGTTACCCTGCGCACATTGGATGCGGCCGCATTCCAATCACGTCTGACCGATTATGATTACGATATGGTGATGTATAACTGGCAGAACACACTCTCGCCCGGGACAGAACAAGCCGTGTATTGGGGCTGTGCCGCGGCGTCACAAAAAGGCCGCTTTAACTATGCCAAAATCTGCAATCCTGCCGTCGATGCGCTGATTGCCCGAATCCCGAACGCCCGCACCACCACCGAGATGACGGATGCCGTGCGCGCCCTCGACCGCGTATTAATGGCGGAATATTACACCATCCCGTTATTTTATACCGGACGCGATTTTGTGGCCTCCTGGACCCGTATCACCCACCCGCCCTCCGCCTCGCTCTATGGCAACATCATGGAAAGTTGGTGGGCAAAATCCTCTTCCCCCAAATAACAAACATATTCCCATAAAATTATTTGCTTTCTAGCCATAACTATTATATTTATGCGTTCTGGAAAAATAAAAAGGAGCGATCATATGCTGACAAAGACACTGGCACGACGAGCTATGCAGAAAAAAATTACGGCAGGAACAGCAACTCAAGAGGAAAGCACGAGACTCCATGCAGCCGAAGCGCATCGACTAAAACTTAGCATTTCATCCCTCCCCCTGACAACGCCCCTCACAGACCCTCGACTGACCGAGCTATGTAACAAATTTGTAGCTGCGGCGCAGATTGCTCCCCGCAACACCCAAATTGATATCTTAGGCTCAGGACTTAATGATTATGGATTCACAAAATGATTGAGATGTGATTCACTGGTGGTGGAGGTGTCGCCATGAGTGATTTGTTTTATCTGAGTGAAGAGCAGTTTAATCGAATTAAGAAATATTTTCCGTACCCCCATGGAAAGCCGCGTGTAGATGATTTGCTGATTATCAGTGGGATTATTCATGTTTTAAAGCGCGGCTTGCAATGGCGGGATGCGCCACGGGAATACGGAATACCGAAGACGCTGTATAATCGTTTTGTGCGGTGGAGCAAGATGGGTGTGTTTGATAAAATATTCTCTGCATTGGTTGAAGACGGGGGTAAGCCAGAGCGGTTGATGATTGATGCCACTCACCTTAAAGCCCATCGTACAGCAGCCAGTCTGCTAAAAAAGGGGATGTACCCCGCCTTATCGGAAGAACGAAAGGTGGCTTAAACACAAAGCTTCATGCTGTAACTGATGGGTCTGGACGCCCTGTTTTGTTGGAGCTTACGGCAGGCAATATCAGTGATTTCGATGGCGCACGAAGTTTGGTGAAGAAATTGCCACAGGCTCGGGAGTTGCTTGCGGATAGAGGGTATGATGCAGATTGGTTTCGTGATGCTTTGAAAACTATGGGCATAACGCCTTGCATCCCCCCAAAGAAGAACCGAGCAATCCAACATTTTTACGATAAGGTGCTCTATCGCCAGCGCCATAAAATCGAAAACATGTTCGCAAAACTCAAAGACTGGCGGCGTATTGCCAT
>JAEUKP010000019.1 GCA_016794145.1 Alphaproteobacteria bacterium
CAGTGATATAAAAGGTAAAGAGTAGAGTTTAAGGTATGCGTGTTATTCAAGTCATGGCGGGTGCCTCACAAGGTGGTGCAGAAACAGCATTTGAAGATATTTCTTTGGCACTTTCTGCGGCGGGCGTTGATCAAAAAATAATTCTTCGCAACAATAACCTAGAGAGAGTTCAAAAATTTCAGGATGCTGGAATTCCTGTTGAAACTTTGCCTTTTGGCGGGGCTTTTGATTTGTACACTCGTTGGAAAATAAAAAGGATTATCGCAGATTTCAAACCACAAATTGTTCAGACATGGATGTCTCGCGCAACACATAAAACCCCCGCCGCTGACAAACAAAAACAATATTTAAAGGTGGCGCGACTTGGTGGGTATTATGGCTTAAAATATTACAAGGGGACCAATTTTTTTATTTCAAATACAGGCGATATCCGGAATTATTTAATTCGTGAAGGGGTCGACGCTGAAAAAGTCAAAGTCATTCATAACTTTGCAATTGAGGAAACACCGGATCAGCCTTTAAAGAAATCTGATTTCGGAACCCCAGACAGTGCGATCGTTTTATTGTCACTTGCTCGCTACCATCAGGCCAAGGCGTTGGATGTATTGCTCAAATCTGTTGTGGGTATTGAAAATGTGCATGTCTGGTTAGCAGGAGAAGGTCCGCAAGAAGCCGATTTAAAACGACTCTCTGACGATTTGGGAATTGCCGATCGCGTTCATTTCCTGGGGTGGCGCCGTGACCGTGCAGCTTTATTTCAGGCTGCAGATATCTGTGTTTTTCCATCGCGCTTTGAACCATTCGGAAATGTCGTTGTACAAGCCTGGGCTCAAAAGATACCACTTATCTGTTCGAAATCCCAAGGCCCTTTACAATTTGTTCGTGATGCTGAGGACGCTTTGATGTTTGATGTGGACAATGTTGATCAATTGGCATCCAAAATCAAAGAATTAATTTCTGATACCGGGCTGTGTCATCGTCTGGTTGAGGCGGGATATGCCCGTTATAAAAACGAATTCACACGCGAAAAGATTGTATCGGATTATATTTCTTTTTATGAAGATATTCTGGGGCGGGAAGGTCTTCCGATATAAAGGGTATAGATCACGCAACTTAATAAAATCACAGCGTTCATCTGATGTGTCACAGCAATTGGTATGTAGACCATGCTTAATAATGTCATCACCCCAAGCATAATTTGGATACAGACGCAGGTCGAGAGAATCCAGCCAATTTTCTTATTAAATCGCATCCACCGTAATCCATATAGAAAGATCAGAACCCCTGTGAGGACTCCTAACACACGGTGGGTGAATTGAATTGAGGCGGGATCGTAGAGAAAAGGCGTTTTTCCAAGTTCAGGTGGCATGATCCCTTTTCCCATGAATGGGAAGCTATTATAAATCATTCCAGCATCTAATCCGGCTACAAAGGCGCCCCATATGATGGTGATAGCCAATGCCATCAATGATATGACACCATGAATACGAATTGAGGACGGTAGGGCGTATGTCGCAAGTGCCAGGTTTCGAAAGGCCATCAAAAGAAGTCCTGCATAAATTGTTAGGGCAAGGGAAAGATGTGCGGCCAATCTAAAATGAGAAACAGATGGTCGATCAACCAAGCCACTTTGAACCATAAACCATCCAAGGGCCCCTTGGGATCCGCCAAGAAGGAAGAGAATCATATATCGAGATCTATCTTCTTTGGCGATATATCCTTTGATCAGAAAGAAAATCAGAGGACAGGAAAATGCAATGCCGATCAGCCTTCCCCAAAGCCGGTGAAACCATTCCCAGAAGAAGATCTTTTTAAATTCGGTAAGGGTCATGGACTGGTTTTTATGAAGATACTCCGGGGTTGCTTGGTACTTTTCAAATTCCAAGGCCCATGAGTCTTCGGTCAAGGGGGGGATTGTACCACTGATAATATTCCATTCTGTGATAGAAAGACCACTTTCTGTCAGTCGAGTAACAGCCCCGATCCCTGTCATAGCCATGACCATGAAGGCACAGAAAAATAGCCAGATTGCCAAAATACGGGTATTATTCTTGATTTCAGTCATATTCAGGTCTTTTCAAACTGGCTATAAGTTTATATAAAATCCAACACATGTATTACTAGGTTTTGCGGTATGACAACAGAGAAAAACGAATATCTTACAGACGCTGTGATTATTGGTGCGGGGCCTGTTGGCCTTTTTGCTGTATTTGAGCTTGGTCTTTTGGACATTAAAGCGCACTTGGTTGATATTCTTGATCGTCCAGGGGGACAGTGTACAGAACTTTATCCCGAAAAACCAATTTATGATATTCCAGCCTACCCAATGATTTCAGGCCAAGAGCTGACAGATAATCTTCTAAAGCAGATCGAGCCATTCAAGCCGACCTTTCATTTATCCCAAATGGCCGAGTCCGTGACCAGAACAGATGATGGAAAATGGAAGGTGGTTACAGATATCGGAACAACCCTTATCGCACCTGTTATTATTATTGCGGCGGGGGGAGGCTCTTTTATGCCGAAAAAGCCCTCTTTGCCAGCGATTGAATCTTTTGAAGGGATATCTGTTTTCTATGCGGTCAGGAAGATGGATCATTTCCGTGATAAGAATTTGGTGATTGCTGGTGGGGGTGATTCCGCGCTGGATTGGACAATCAATTTACAACCTATTGCAAAACATGTGACCCTTATTCATAGGCGTGATGATTTCCGCGCTGCTCCTGATAGTGTAAATAAAATGCGGGAATTGGTGGCGGCAGGAAAGATGACACTTAAAATTGCTGATCTGGTAGGGATCGAAGGGACTGCGCCCCAGATAACCGGCCTAAATGTCAAATCGAAAGAGTGTGGTGAGGAAACAATCCCTTGTGACACTTTGTTGGCTTTTTATGGATTGACGATGAAGCTGGGTCCGATTGCGAATTTTGGATTAAATCTGCATGAAAATTTGATTCCGGTAGATACAGAAAAGTTTGAAACATCAGAAAAAGGAATCTTTGCCATTGGAGATATTAATTATTATCCTGGAAAATTGAAGCTCATCCTATCGGGTTTTCATGAAGCGGCATTGATGGCACAACAGGCATTCCGCTATATTTATCCAGATAAAAAATTGCGGTTTCAATACACAACCTCTTCCAGTGATTTACAAGGGAAATTAGGGGTTAAAGACGCGACTTAGGCAGTGTGCCTATTGTCTTTTGCAGAGCCTGCGTTATAACTATCTGGCGCTAATAGGCCCCCAAAAAGCAAGAGTCAAAAGGAAAAAAACGTGTCCCAATTCAACTTCAACATCATGGATGCTGCTGGATACGGCTTTTACCGTGTTTGGGGGGAGCGAGTCTATTTATTAAAACTTGCCACCATTCCATTGCTGATTAAGTTCGCATGCATGATTGCTGTTATGGTTTTAGAAATTGAAGGAAATATTTTGCGGCAGGGATTAATTCTTTTTCCCGGGGTTTTGGCAGAGGGATGGGTTCTTGCCCAGTTTTTAAGAACCCTTTTAAAAGGGGAGAGATGGCCAACAATCCTTCCTGCGGATATTGATGATAAAATTCTGGACAAATTACTCATGCGGGCCAGGGGTATTGTTGCGGCTACACTTGCTTATGGGCTCATTTCTCTTGCTCTGTACATGATTCGTTATCTGGCTTTTGGTCTTATGCTTGGTGACTTTCAGGCAACTCATGACGATGTGTCAGACCTTCTTGCGCGACCAGAGTTAGGAAGCCAAGAAAAGGCCGATATGAATCCATGGATGATTTTCCCCTTATTACTTTCTGTTGTTGGCTTGTTATGGGGCTTCAGGCTGCTATGGGTTTATATTCCCTTATCGATTTTAATGCCTGTTGATGAGTATCTTACAAAAATTCGTGGGATCATGACCTCTGTGAAAATGATTATCCTTTATTTTTGTACGATGGTTCCGGTTATGTTTGTTTTGATTGTTATCAGCAGGCTTGTTTTCGGTATTTCCGAAGGAATTCTTGATAACGGAGAGAGTGTCGCCCGGTTTATCATGTTGTTCTTTGCTGTGATTGCCGATACGGTTGTATGGTTGGTTTCGACAGCTGCATTCGTGTGGGCAATGAAAGATTTTCTTCCTAAAATGGCAGGTGGTAAATGAAAATTTTTGTAACAGATTTTGATGGCATAGAACACGAATTAGAAGGTATCGAAGGATGGCGTATCATGGAGATTATCCGTGATTACGGCTTGCCAATTAAGGCTGAATGCGGTGGAGCTTGTCTATGCGGAACCTGTCATGTTTATGTTGATCCCGAATGGGTGGATAAGCTCTATCCTAAAACGGATGATGAAGAAGATCGGCTGATGGAAGATGCGGTAGGGGTTGAGGATAGTTCGCGTTTGTCCTGCCAGATCCTGATGTCAGAAGAGTTGGATGGGCTTCGTGTTACGATGGCTCCTGGGTCTTTAAAAGACTAAGTGATTCTTGGACTAATTATTGAACTGTCAATTCAATGTCAAAGAATCGTGGGTTGCTGGGTGTAATGATTTCTTTGGATCCGACGGTCACGGAGTGTAATTTTCCTTGAATTTCTTTTGTCCAGAAATTCAGGAATTTAAAAAGACCAGGAAATTCTGGGGCGATATCATATTCCTGCCAGATATAGGATTGCAGTAGCGCAGGATGGTCGGGCAAGTGATATAAAATCTCTGCCGTGGTTAGTCGATAATCATGCAATTGCACAACCAGATTTGCCATTCTATAATTTTATAGTGAATATCTTAACAGATTTTTAATCTGGTTTTTAATTTTGAACAGCTCTTTATACAGTCAAACAAATATTTACATATTACAATTCATATTGATCCTAACACATATCAGGTTTCAAAAGAATCGACAGGTTGGGGATGAAATCTCTCAAAAACTTGCCTTTTGGGGATGGAGTCTCTATATATTTTAGCAGTCATAAAAGACGAGTGCTAAAACACTGTTTTTGATGATGTGGGAGTTTTCTAAAAGCTTATGACGGTTTTAGAAAATTTGCTGTTTAACAAAAAATATGGAGAAAATTGAAAATGAAATTTCGTCCTTTACACGACCGTGTTCTTCTAGAACGTTTGGAAGAAGATGCCAAGACCGCAGGTGGAATTATTATTCCTGACACTGCGAAAGAAAAACCGATGAGAGGCAAGATTGTGGCCGTTGGTTCTGGTGCCCGTGATGAGTCCGGTAAAGTTATTCCGCTCGATGTTAAAGAAGGCGACACTGTCCTGTTTTCGAAATGGTCAGGAACTGAGGTCAATATCAATGGTAAAGAGCTATTGGTCATGAAAGAGTCGGATATTATGGGCGTGATCGCTGCCTAATTGACCTATCCACTCGTGTTATAAATCAAATATTAAATGGAGATATAAAATGGCTGCAAAGCAAATTAAATTTGGTGCGGATTCTCGCCGTCGTATGTTGGCTGGTGTTGATATTATCGCTGATGCTGTAAAAGTAACCCTCGGCCCAAAAGGTCGTAATGTTGTGATCGCCCGCTCATTTGGTGCGCCACGTTCTACAAAAGACGGTGTATCTGTTGCCAAGGAAATCGAGTTGCAAGACGGTTTCGAAAATATGGGCGCCCAGCTCGTTCGCGAAGTGGCCTCGAAAGCGAATGATCAGGCCGGAGACGGAACAACGACCGCGACTGTTCTCGCTCAAGCAATTATCCGTGAAGGTATTAAGTCAGTAGCCGCCGGTATGAATCCAATGGATATCAAACGAGGAATTGACAAAGCTGTTGCGGCTTGTATTGAAAACTTGAAAGCATCTGCAAAAAAAGTGAATACAACTCAGGAAATTGAACAGGTTGCGTATATTTCTTCGAATGGTGATTCCGATGTTGCCAAGAAACTTGCTGAAGCAATGGAAAAAGTTGGCAAAGAAGGCGTTGTAACTGTTGAAGAAGCAAAATCTTTAGAAACCGAATTGGATGTTGTTGAAGGCATGCAGTTTGATCGTGGTTATCTGTCTCCGTACTTTGTTACAAATCCTGAAAAAATGGTTGTTGAGCTTGATAATCCTTACATTCTTTTGAATGAGAAAAAACTGTCAAATCTTCAATCGATCCTGCCTGTTCTGGAAGCGGTTGTTCAGTCTGGTCGTCCGTTGTTGATTGTTGCTGAAGATGTCGAAGGTGAGGCACTGGCAACGCTTGTTGTCAATAAACTGCGCGGTGGCTTAAAAGTTGCTGCTGTCAAGGCTCCTGGCTTTGGCGATCGTCGCAAAGCAATGCTGGAAGACATGGCAATCTTGACGAATGGTCAAGTCATTTCCGAAGATCTTGGTATTAAACTTGAAAACGTAACTCTTGATATGCTTGGAACTGCCAAAAAAGTCCGTATTACCAAAGACGATACAACGATCGTTGATGGGGCGGGTAAGAAAGCCGATATTGATGGACGTATTGGTCAGATCAAAGCCCAGATCGAAGAAACATCTTCCGACTATGATCGTGAAAAATTGCAAGAACGCCTAGCAAAAATTGCTGGTGGTATCGCGGTCATCCGTGTTGGTGGTGCGAGTGAAGTCGAAGTTAAGGAACGCAAAGACCGTGTTGATGATGCATATCACGCAACACGCGCCGCAAAAGAAGAGGGGATCGTTCCAGGTGGTGGTACAGCGTTGTTGTATGCATCACGTGCGATTGAAGGACTGAAAGGTGATAATGCCGACCAACAAGCTGGTATTGATATCATTCGTCGTGCAATCCAGGCGCCTATTCGTCAGATTGTTGAGAATGCTGGTAAAGAAGGTTCTATTGTTGTTGGCAAATTGCTGGAGCAAACATCATCCACCTATGGATATGATGCCCAGGCTGACAAATATTGTGACCTCGTTCAGGCTGGTATTATCGACCCTGCGAAAGTTGTTCGTTCAGCCCTTCAGAACGCAGCCTCGGTTGCAGGTCTGATGATCACAACTGAAGCGATGATCTGTGAACTTCCTAAAGAAGAATCTGCAGGTGGAAATGCCGCTGGCGGAATGGGCGATATGGGTGGAATGGGATTCTAATCTCGTCAGATCACCTTTATTTCAATTTAAAGAGCCGCTACAGCGGCTCTTTTCTTTTTTTGTGGGGGAAAACACCTGGAAGCGATTCTTTGGCTTGAGCGCAAAGATATAAGCCCTTAAAATAACAGCATGAATACAAAAAAAGAGCCACCCAGCCGTGCTTCGAGAGAAGTCCAGGATCATTTTTTTTTAAATCTAAAATCAATGTTGTTGGATTCTCTTGGACGGATTCCAACCGCGTTGGTTGTCATTCTTCTGCTTTCGACAACGACTGCAGTTTTAACGGCTTTTGCCCTTCATCTGAATAAAGTTTCGGGCGAGTCCGTTGAATTCATGCCGTTGCGTCTTGTTCCGTCTGAGAATTTTACGCCTGTTGATAGTCGTAAAATCCAGGGGAATTGGGTGTATCAGAATACTGGCTATGCGATGACATTTACGATTATCGGGGACCGTTTTGAATGGATTCTGGCCTTGGGGGATCTTCAAGAAGCTCAATTTTTTGCGCGTGGCAATTATCGAATCGTTGGGGATGTCATGGTTTTAGGTGTTAGATCTGATCTTGGGACTCCTATCGATCCTTCAAGGCCATGGATGAAATATCTTCCAATGCCTATGAAGGATCTGAACACAGTTGTACAGTTTGATCTAAATCAGATGGTTTGGGATTTGCCGCTTTCTGAACAGAAAAGAATTTTAGGCGAAGTGCAGCAGATTTTTATCGGGCAGGGGCAGGATACCGCCCATTTTGTATGGACAAAACAGTAAATGAAAAATGTATTTATCCATTTTTTGTATGGCCTTGGAATTCTGGTTTGTTTTGCCGCCCCTGGGTTTACCGCCCCTGGGTTTGCCGAGGGGAATCAGGAAAGAAATCAGGTGTATTTCACGGCTTTGACTGACGTCCCTGTGATGCCAGGGATGGTTGAAATAACAGATCAAGCCTTTGTTTTTGACAAAGCAGAGGGGCGGGTCGTCGAAGTTGTAGGATTTTTATCCCTATCTTCATCTGCAGACCCTGTTGAATTTTATAAAACGGTTTTGCCAGAGCTTGGCTGGAAACCCTTGAAAACCGGTGTTTTTCAAAGAAATAATGAGCAATTGGTAGTGAGAGCGGAGAAACTGACACGCGAGGTCCTTGTCAGGTTCCAACTCTCGCCGCTGTCAAGATAGTTTTTTGTTTTAGAATGCAAAAAATTTCATCTTTTTTCTGACTCTTTTCTTGACAGTTGGGGATAACTCGGACTAAAACCTAAGCATAGCAAAACAAACGAATACACATTGTAAGAGAGTTAACGACATGGCAAATCATGTGTCCGCAAAAAAGCGCGCAAAGCAAAACGAAAAAAAGGCAAAAATTAACAGTGCTAATCGCAACCGTATGCGTACTTTTGTCAAGAAGGTTGAATTGGCTTTGACGGCAGGTGATGCTGTTGCGGCTGAGGCAGCGTTCAAAGTTTGCCAACCAGAAGTTCAAAAAGGTATTTCAAAAGGCCTGATTCACAAAAATACAGCAGCGCGTAAACTCTCTCGTTTATCTGCTCGTATTAAAGCTGCCAAAAACAAGTAATCTTTAATTACAGGTAAGGGGGTTTTCTTCCCCTTACATCTTATTCTTTTACGTTTTAGATTTAAGATATATTTCATGGATACGGTGTTCTTAAGCGGAACAATCGTCGGGGCCATTATTGTCTTTCCGTGAAGATAAATATGAATGAGACAACCCGTCTAAAAGATAAAAGGGCTGTACGACACAGGAGAGGAAACGTAGATTTCCGACCGAACTAAAAAAGTTTTTAAATGTGTAATAGGGGTGTCAGAGACAAAGGCTATGTGCCTTTGATCTGGAGCGACAAGTCATGACTTGCGGAATGCTGGCTGATTTGGAAAAAAGAAAAAACATTTGAGGAGATAGTAAGAGAATGCTTGAGTCTGGGGGAAAAAAATCTGCCGTGGTCCCACTTTATGGTCATGCTTTGGCGCCGGAAACATTTGATCCAACGCCTGAAATCAAAGCCTTATGGGGAAAAGTTTACGAGCAGATGAGAGAAGAGTTCGGTGAGGCGATCTTCCGTAGTTGGTTAAAACCAATGTCTCTTCAAGCGGCATATCATGGCACACTGGAAGTCTCTGTTCCAACCCGGTTCATGAAAGACTGGATTCAAAATCATTACGTTGCCCGTATTCTTGAATTATGTGCTGCTGAAAACGCGGACATTAAACGTCTTGAAATCGTTGTTGTTCATGGGTCTGTTGACTCTCAGGGGGGTACGGCTGTTGCGTCTCCGGTGAAGGCAAATGTCAATGAACTTGCTGAAAAACTGGATTTATCATCCCCACTTGATCCACGATTTACATTCGAAACATTCGTTGTTGGGAAATCAAATGCTTTGGCGCATGCCGCTGCGAGCCGTGTTGTCGAATGCAATGTCCCTTTTAATCCACTGTTTATCTATGGAGGTGTAGGGCTCGGGAAGACTCATCTCATGCATGCAATTGCCTGGGAGTTGAAAGAAAAGCGGCCTGAAAAAACAGTCATGTATCTATCTGCCGAGAAATTCATGTACCAATTCGTGCGGGCTATTCGTGCACAAGATACAATGACATTCAAAGAAATTTTTAGGTCTGTAGATGTCTTGATGATTGATGATATTCAATTCATCGCGGGGAAGGATTCGACACAAGAAGAATTTTTTCACACTTTTAATGCCCTCGTGGATCAAAATAAACAGATTATTATTTCCGCAGATCGTCCCCCCAGTGAATTACAAGGGATTGATGAACGTCTTCGTTCCCGAATGTCATGGGGACTGGTTGCAGATATTCATACCAGTACATATGATTTGCGTTTGGGTATTTTAAAGGCGCGTTGTGGACATTTATCTGCATCTGTGCCGGAATCTGTTTTAGAATTCTTGGCACTTAAAATTACAACGAATATTCGGGAACTTGAGGGTGCTTTAAATCGTATCGTCGCTCATGCTGAGGTTACTAAATCCGATATTACCCTTGAGTCTACTCTGGAGGTTCTACAGGATTTGCTGCGGTCTTCCGATCGGCGTGTGACGATTGATGAAATTCAGCGGCAGGTGGCGGAACATTATAATATTCGTCTTGCTGATATGCACTCTGCACGCCGTGCCAGAAATGTTGCACGTCCACGCCAGGTGGCAATGTATCTGGCAAAACAATTGACTCCGCGATCATTGCCAGAAATTGGTCGTAAATTTGGTGGTCGTGACCACACAACAGTGATGCATGCCGTCAAAAAAATAGAGGAGCTGATTGCAGAGGATCCGAGTTTTCTGCAAGATGTTGAAACTCTGCGCCGTGGATTGACAGGTTAGAACTCTATCTTTGAGGGGGGGAGAACAATAGAGTTTTTCCTCCTTCTTTCTTCAGCCCATGCGCGTTTCATCTCGAGGATATTATAGAATTGAAAATCAATATAATTGGGGAGGGGGACAAGCGGGCTTCCACTATGAATATAGATGGTCGGCGCGTTTGGATATTTCTCTTTGAATGTGTTCAGATTCCTTGGAGAATCTTCAACAAAGCCGATTGTCTCAGGGGCAATCTCCATCGCGGTACATGCAAGTTCAATCAGGTGCGGAGTTGTGTGCTTCAATGTATAGTCGCCATCCGCTAATCCAATAATCGCAGCTTCATGAAAATGATTTCTAATTCCCATTGATCGAAGAAAAGGGCGTGCGATGTGAGTGGCGCAGCTATGTGTGGCAACACCGTTTTTAACCGCTCCTTCGGAGAGTTTAAATGCAGATATTAAATCCCGCCGTTGATTAAATACATGGGGGGCAATGCGATAGAAGGCAACTTGAAGATTTTTGTGATATTCTACGAATAGGGTGTGTTTAAATTTTTCGGAATTAACCCCATTTTCTTTGGCCCAGACGCAGTATCCTGTAATTGAATCTCCGTATTTTTGATAACCACTATAGGCGAGCTCGATCGCTGTTTTACGATCCATACCCCTTTTTTTTAGGAGACCAAAAGCTACTTGCGCCTTAATAGTGTTACACAACCGATTGAAATCCCTAGTAATAACTTTTTCTGGATAAAAAACACCATCAAAGTCAAAAACAAACCCCGTTACATCGCCAAGATTTATTGTCATGTTGCCTCTTTTTTTGTTTATTATGATAAATAAAATCCAGTGTCAATATGAAATATGCAATCTTGCCTGTGCAAAACCTGGAATATCTGAAGCTCGTTATTGGTCTTTTCTAGGGCTGTGCTATATTCGATCATCAAAATAAAATCGTTTTTAAAAAGGGATGTCCTCCTATGAAGTTTAGTATTGATCGCGCTGCCCTCCTTCGTGCCTTGGCCCACGTCCAGAGCGTTGTTGAACGCCGTAGCACTATTCCTATTTTATCAAATGTCTTGTTAAAGGCTGATGACGGTATGTTGACATTATCAACAACAGATATGGACATTGAAATGACAGAGGCAATTGCGGCTGATATTGCAAAGCCAGGTCAGATAACGGCGCCTGCTGTGACGCTTCACGATATTATCCGCAAATTTCCTGACCTGTCGAAGGTCACATTGGAACTGGATCCATCGGGAAATTTCATCACAGTCAAGGCAGGTCGGTCTGATTTCCGTTTGAGCAGTTTACCAGTTTCAGATTTTCCCCAATTCGGTGGCGGAGAATTCCCCACCAGTTTTTCTGTACGGGCGGCCGATTTACGCGCCCTGATTGATCGTACAAAATTCGCAATGTCGACCGAGGAAACCCGTTATTATTTGAACGGGATTTATATTCATGCGGCTGAGAATGAAGGGGTTGATGTCTTGCGGGCGGTATCCACTGACGGTCATCGTTTGGCACGTTTTGAGATGCCGTTGCCAGAGGGTGCCGCCGGAATGCCGGGAGTCATTATCCCGCGTAAGACTGTTCTTGAGATTCGTAAATTGTTGGAAGAGGCCGCTGATGAAATATCCATCAAGTTATCGGCCAATAAAATTACTTTTGAATTTGATCATATTGTTTTGACATCGAAATTGATTGACGGGACTTTTCCTGATTATCAGCGTGTCATTCCAGCAGGGAATGATAAAGTGGTTGAGGTTGATCCTAAAATTTTCTCTTCTGCAATTGACCGGGTATCAACGATTTCGGACGGAAAGTCCCGTGCAGTTAAAATCACATTGAATGGAAAAACAATGGTTTTATCTGCAAATTCGGCTGAGTCCGGCAGTGCTAAGGAAGAGATTGAAGTCCAATCAGAAACAGAGGCATTGGAAATCGGTTTTAATGCGCGCTATTTACTTGATATTACATCTCAAGTGGATGGTGAAGGATGTCGCCTAACACTGTCCGATGCGTCTTCTCCGACAATTATTCAAGACACGAGCGATCCAAGCTCTTTGTATGTTTTGATGCCGTTGCGTGTATGATTTTCAGGTCTGTTGCCCCCTTGGACTATTCCTTCCTCCATAGAGTAAGGGGGCATCTTTTTATTCTTGCTGCTGTTTTATGACCGCACTTTCTCATCTTCGTTTAAAAAATTTTCGGTCTTACACAGACATCGATCTTTCGGATCTGTCATGTGAGTTCGTTATTTTAACAGGAGCAAATGGCGCGGGGAAAACAAATCTTCTAGAGGCTGTCTCTTTGCTGTCTCCGGGTAAGGGGATGAGAGCAGCAGATCTTTGTGATCTTCAAAATAGGATGAATGCTACATCTCCTTGGGCTATATCTGCTGATATTCTGACTCAATTCGGCTCTATTCGTGCAGGGACAGGGCGTGACCCCTTGAAAGAAAGACGAGTCGTGCATATTCAAGGTGAGGTTGCCAAGAACCAAGCGCAATTGGCAGAATATTTTACATGTTTATGGCTGACCCCACAGATGGACCGATTATTTATCGAAGCCGCATCGACCCGTCGTAAATTTTTAGACCGGATGGTTTTTAATTTTGATACAGGGCATGCGGGAAGAGTCACGCGATACGAAAATGCAATGGCCCAAAGATCAAAACTTTTAAAAGAGGGAGGGGCAGACCCTGTTTGGCTTGATGCTCTTGAAATTCAAATGGCAGAAAGCGGTGTTGCTGTTGCCGCTGCGCGGGCGCTATTTGTAGACCGTTTGCAAGAAGTTTGTAGGACGCGTGAAAGTGCTGAATTTCCTATTGCAGATCTATCCCTAACAGGTGAATTGGAGAAAGATATACGTCAAAAATCTGCCCTTTCGATTGAGGATGGGTTTAGGGCTTTTTTGAAAGACTCGCGTGCTGATGATTCGGTCTATGGCGGAGCGGGGCAGGGGCCCCATAAAACTGATCTTTTTGTAACCTATGACGCAAAGAGAATGCCTGCGGCCCAATGCTCGACTGGCGAGCAGAAGGCTCTTTTGATTGGCTTAGTATTGGCGCACGCAGATCTGATCCGAATGGAGCGAGGAGCTCCTCCTATCTTGTTGTTGGATGAAGTTGCCGCGCATTTGGATTCCCATCGTCGCGCCGTCTTATATGATTTATTGGCCCATATTGGGGGCCAGGTCTGGATGACCGGAACAGATAGAATCCTGTTTGATGGATTGGCGGATAAGGGGACTCATATTACCATTCCATTGTCTTGAAAAGAATAAGGCTTGGTCTTTGCCCAAGCCCTTTCTTTGAGTTCTGCTATATTGTTAAATATAACCAGAAACTGTCAGGTAAGTTGTTCAATCTCTTCTCTGACTTTCAGTTTCATCAGTTTTAATTTTTTAATTTCAAGATCACTTGCCGATGGATGGTGTGATAATTCATTTAGCCTGTCTTCTAGGGCGGAATGTTTGGATTGAAGCGCTTGTTTACGAGTTGCAGATACAGATGCAGCATGTTGGGCTAATGGCATAGTCTTTCTCCTTAAATAAAGCAGTTAACAATGTGTGATAAATATAACACTCTATTGTTGGAATTCAAAGGAAACTCCTGAAATTTTTTTAAAAGAACTGGAGATAAATTCTGGCTACAGAATAATCTTTGTATTCCAACAGGTTATAATTCTACCTTTCTTTCGGCGGACATGAATAGTCGTCGGACAACCAATCCGCCAGATCTTATTTTATAATGACATAATGTGATTAAATTTTCCTTAAAGGAAAACCGTGAATGTCTTTATTCTTTTTTGATTTTTCTCTTTGATAATGACATAATAAAAATGCGTCAAGATAAGGTGGATTATGAAAGATAATAGGTGGATAGGGGCCAAACCATTTGTTTTTGAAGATTTTGGTAAGGCGGCAGACGGTGGAGGAGGGGGGAAAACAAAACTTCCTTCTCCTTCTCTTGACATCGTGTCTGCTGAACATGGAAGTCAAAGAGGGCCAACGAGGGAGTTAAGTAGGGAGTTAAGTAGGGAGTTAAGTGGGGAGTTAAGTGAAGAGGGATTGAAACAGAAAGACCCTTCTTCGGGGCGAGTCATTGCTGATGAAGATTCCGGTTCTGCCTTGTCTCTGTTGAGAGAGAAAATTCAAGAACTGGATTTGACTGATCCTCATGCAGTGGATTTTCTTGAAAATTTACGATGTGCTCGTGACTTGGAATCACTCAATCAAGCTTTATCCGGGAATTCCAGTCAAGAAGAACGGTTCAGAGAAATTGTGGACCTATACGCAGAATTATACCATCTTCTTTATGAAGGAACTTATGTCGGTGATGGCTACGACGAGTCGGGGGCATCCGGAGATATTGTATCTGCACTTGATCGTGTTTTGTTTCAGAGAAATGAACCTCTCTAAATGCGATAAAATTTTTTTCTCTACTTATTCACGCCTTTGGCAACGGGGTCGCGATAGGCAAAAAGCGAGGAGGGAAGTTTGAGCCCTGTCTGCATATCAAAAAGCTCTGTCTCTGTGATATTGCCGACGGAATCTTTTACACGCCATTTTTTTAACTGGTATTTGGGGGCCTCTGTAAATGCCAAGGTTAAATCCCCTGCTTTGGGAAGTTTTGATTGAATAACAGTAATCTGGATATATCCGCCTGCGCGCATAATTTTAGTCACTTTTAAATCCCCTGATAACTTAAAATCTTTGCGGAGAAGAAAATCCGCCAAGGTCTGGCCAATCGGGGCATTGCTTTGTTGTTTCATTTCGCCATCATAGAAATAGATAAAAAACCCATCTGCCACGACAAAATCCTTGCTAGGTGGATCGTATTCAAACCGCAATTTTCCGGGGCGGCTCAGATAAAATGTGCCCCGTGTTTGCGATCCATCAGCGGCGGTCTGCACAAAGCGGGATTTGACGGTCTTAAGTTGCTGAAAGTAGTTTTCGGCCTGAGCTGTGTCGTTGTTCGTTTTGTTCTCGGCATGCACGGGGTTACTGGCACCCAGCACAATTGCAAATGCTGCCATCATCAAGCCCATCTTCTTGATAAACTGTATCATCTTCATCTTATCCTTTTTGTGCGATATGTGACCTTACCCTAGCCTATAACGTAAAAAAGAGGAAGACACCCCATCAAAATTTGCTTATGGTGGCGAAATGATGACACATATGACCGCACAGAATGTACCAGATGCCCCGAATTTGCCCCCCTATATGCAAGGGTTAAACCCGTCACAATTGGCGGCGGTTCAGGCGTTGGACGGCCCTGTTCTGGTTCTGGCAGGGGCCGGAACCGGAAAGACACGGGTTCTGACCACACGGCTGGCGCATTTGGTTCAATCGGGCCGCGCCTTTCCGTCCCAGATTCTGGCGGTGACCTTTACCAACAAAGCCGCCACCGAAATGAAAGAGCGGATTGCCCATTTGGTGGGACAACCGGTCGAAGGATGGGCACTCGGCACGTTTCACGCGCTGGCGGCCCGCATGCTGCGGCGTCATGCGGAGTTAGCGGGACTTACGTCCTCCTTTACCATTCTGGATTCCGATGATGCTTTACGTCTGGTCAAACAGATCATGGACGGGCGCAACATTGACCCCAAAAAGAACCCGCCCAAAATGGCCATGGCCATCATTGACCGGTGGAAAGACCGCGCCCTGTCCCCCACAGATATCAACCCGAAAGAGGCCGGAGACGCCATTGCCGGACAGATGCTCGGCATCTATACCGACTATCAGGCGCGGTTAAAATCGCTCAACGCGTGTGATTTTGGCGATTTATTGCTGCACTCTATTTCTATTTTGCGCAATCCCGCGAATACAGCCATTCTGTCCGACTACCATCGCCGTTTCAAATACATCATGGTCGATGAATATCAGGATACGAACGTAGCCCAATATATGTGGTTGCGGTTGTTGGCCCAAGGATCAAACAATATTTGCTGCGTTGGGGATGATGACCAGTCTATTTACGGGTGGCGCGGGGCCGAAGTCGGCAATATCCTGAAATTCGAACGGGATTTTCCGCAGGCTCAGGTAATCCGTCTGGAACAAAATTACCGCTCCACCGGACATATTCTGGCGGCGGCTTCGGCGGTGATTGCCAATAATCAGGGACGATTGGGAAAAACCCTGTGGTCGGATGGCGAAGAAGGCGAGAAAATCCGCGTGCATGGCGTCTGGGACGGAGATGCCGAAGCCCGTTTTGTCGGCGAAGAAATTGAAACCCTGCAAAATATCCGTCACGAAAAATTGCGCGATATGGCGATTCTGGTGCGCGCCGGATTCCAGATGCGCGAATTCGAAGAACGCTTTATCCAGATGGGAATTCCTTACCGCGTCTTTGGGGGGCCACGATTTTATGAACGGGCGGAAATCCGTGATGCGCTGGCCTATTTCCGTGTGGTGGTGCAACCATCCGACGATCTGGCGTTCGAGAGAATTATCAACGTCCCGAAACGCGGAATCGGAGATACCACCGTACAAAATCTCTATGCCGAATCGCGGGCAAAAGGCATGCCGCTGACCTCTGCCGCAGGTCATATGGTTGCCACAGGCGCCTTAAAAGCCAAGACAGGTGCGACTGTCGGACGCTTGATGGAAGATTTTGACCGCTGGCGGTCGCTGCTCGGCACAATGGCACATGGCGAATTGGCGGCCCAAATTCTGGATGAATCCGGCTATCTGGCCATGTGGCAAGCCGACAAATCTCCCGAAGCCCAAGGCCGCGTGGAAAACCTGAAAGAATTGATTTCAGGGATGGAAGAATTCGACTCCTTGCCCGCGTTTCTGGAACACGTCTCTCTGGTCATGGAAACACAATCGGCGGGAGCCGAGAAAGATGATTACGTTTCCCTGATGACCCTGCACGGCGCAAAGGGGTTGGAATTCGGCTGTGTATTCCTTCCCGGATGGGAGGAAGGCTTGTTTCCATCCCAAAAATCCATGGATGAATCAGGGATGAAGGGACTGGAGGAAGAACGCCGTCTGGCCTATGTCGGGATCACCCGCGCCCGCCGTCGTGCGTATATTTCCTATGCCGCCAACCGCCGCATGTATGGCAATTGGATCACCGCCTTACCATCCCGCTTTGTCGAAGAATTGCCGGAGGATCATATTGAAACCGCGGCCCAAGCCGGAATGTACAGTTCGGGACGATCGCAGCATTGGGACTCCTCCGGTCGCGATCCCAAACATTATGAATCACGCCCTGCACCGATTTCGGTAGCAAGTGCTGGGGCCTCATCCCACTTGCCGTCTCATCTCACCAAAGCTTCAACCACGGGAATTGCCATGGGGGATATTGTGACCCACGCAAGCTTTGGCCAGGGCCGCGTCATTCATGTTGCGGGATCAAAACTGGATATTCGCTTTAAAGACGGGTCCACCAAACGCTTGCTGGATAGCTTTGTGCAGAAAGTGGATGATTGAAATCTGGCCTTGTGACTTCAAATTTTCATGTCATCGATATAGGTTAGAATACGACGTCCGACTTCCTCATAGCTTTTGACTTTTAAATCCACAGGGTGGCGTTCAAATACCTCTTCATCATGGTTGTGGTAGCGATCGACAACTATGATTTTGATATCAGGGCGAACGGATTTTGCAGCATCTACAATTCGGACAGCTTCAAATGAATCTGGAATGACAACAATCAATGCTTTTGCTTTTTCAATCATTGCTTCGCGCAAAGTTTCGGGAGTCCCCGCATCCCCTACAAGAGCGTGATATCCTTGTTGTCTAAGGGCTTCAACGCGTTGTCTGTTCGTTTCAATAATTACCAATTCAGTGCGCTGTGTTTCAACATGGTCGCAAATATATCCACCAACTTGTCCTGCTCCGACCAAAATAACTGTACGCCTTAGATCTTCTATTTCTTCAACTCTTAAATGTGCCAAGTCATCTTCATCACTCATGTCGAAAAAATTGCCTATTTTCTTATGTTTTTCGCAAAATTCGTAGATAAGCCGTGATCCTAAAAATGTAATTGGATTTAATGTGATAGTGATTAACGCTCCTGCCAAAACAATATCACGGCCTGTTGTAGGAAGAATATCTAACGAGACACCTAACGTGACCAGAATAAAAGAAAACTCTCCAATCTGTGCAAGTCCTGCCGATACCAGGAGGCCTGTTTTTAAAGGATATTTAAACAGCATTACAATTAAAAAAGCTGCGGCTGATTTACCGACCATAATAATCAAAACACAGGCTAGAACCTCTATCGGATGACTGATCATAATCGACGGATTAAACAGCATCCCAACCGAGACAAAAAACAGCACTGCAAATGCATCCTGAAAGGGTAGGGCCCGCTCTGCCACTTCCTGGCTGAGATGCGATTCACGGATCATCATGCCGGAGAAAAAGGCACCCAATGCCAGAGAGACCCCGAAAATTTTTCCGGCCCCGAACGCAACACCTACAGCAATCGCAAAAACAGCTAATGTGAATAATTCTCGCGACCGTGTGGAGGCCACCATATTGACAACCCAAGGCAAAACACGGTTTCCAATAACCAACATGAAAATGACAAACAAACTTATTTTTAAAAGTGAAAACCCAACAGTTTCTATCAGGTCTTTTAAGGATTCTTGATTTTCAGTGGTTCCGATTGCAGCAAGAGAAGGAACAAAAACCAAAGCTAGAACCATGACTAAATCTTCAACAATCAACCACCCGATGGCAATTCGTCCATTTGATGTTTGCATCAAGTGATGATCTTCAAGTGATCGAAGAAGTACAACCGTACTTGCGACTGAACAGGCTAAACCAAAAAGTAAACCTGATTGAAGGGGCCACCCCCAATAATGGGCTATCAATGCGCCCATCGTCGTAGCTGTTGCAATCTGTACAATTGCTCCAGGCAATGCAATTTTCCGGACATCCATTAAATCTTTGATCGAGAAATGGAGCCCCACACCAAACATCAACAAAACAATCCCGATTTCAGATAATTGCTCTGCAACTTTTGCATCTGCGACATATCCAGGGGTAAATGGGCCTATTAATATACCCGCAATCAGATACCCTACAATAGGAGGAAGGCGCATTTTATGGGCAATAAGACCACAGATAAAGGCTCCGCTTAATCCTAAAGCAACAGTCGTTAAAAGTGGCATATCATGAAGGACCATTGGACTTTCTCCCCATTCATTGATTCTTTACAACTCAGAGTGAGTGTAAAATTTGAAAACTTTTGATGGCTTTCATTATTCCATTTTTAAAATAAAGAATATATAACGAATAGCAATCCTATTTACGGCAATCATTTGTTGACGTTTCATCGGCATATTGGGGTATTCAAGAAATTAACAAATCATCAATTTTCTATTGTTACAGTCAAAAGTTATGATTGAGCAATCTTACACCCTGAATCGTCAGAATTTTTTGAATGCAGCCAAGACTGCTGGCGCATATATTGACCATATCCCCTATAAACGGAGTGTTGATAAAGATGTTGATTTGGTGACCGATATCGCGATTTTGGGGGCAAACAGCCCGAAACAGATTGTCATTGTAAGTTCGGGCCTTCACGGTGTTGAACTGCCTGCCGGATCACTGCTTCAGCAAATTTGGTTGTCTGAAATTTCAAATATTTTATCCCAGACACCAAACACGAAATTTCTGTTTGTACATGCTTTAAATCCATATGGAGCAATGTTCGGCACTCGGACAGATTGGGGGATAAATGGACAAAAAAACATTGATCCTGCACGTAACTTTATTGATTTTTCAAAGGCAGAAAATACCGCCAATTATGATGTTGTTGCAGCTCTGCGTGATGCTGATTTATCCTTATACGGTGCTGTCAAAATGTGGGTAAAGCTTTTATATTCTGCATTTTTTGAGCAAGGGCAATCTGCTTTCAAAAAAGGATTTGTTCGTGGGCAATATACAGATCCTGATATTCCTTACTTCGGAGGGGGCGAACCTTGTTTGGCACGCTTAACATGGGAGGAGATTCTTTCGAAATATGTAGAAGGAACAGAGGTATCAAAAATTTGGCATCTTGATTGCCATACAGGAGATGGTCCATTTGGAGCTCTACAGCTTTATATCAACGATCGAGAAGGGGCTCATGTCTATCGTGATGCCTGTCAGTTAATGACCCCTGAAAAGGTCCAGATGACGGAAAAGTATTTTGCAGATATCTCAGGGGATATCGTTGATTATTGGTCATCTTACCGGATTGGTAATGCGAAGGTTACTCCGATGACTCTAGAATTCGGAACATCAGCGGCAAAAATTCAGGGAATTGATGTCTTGCGGGCCATTTTAAATCGTACAATTTTACAAAATAAATTCAATGATAATCATCCAAAAGCGGCTCAAATCATACAAGACATGCGAAATGCCTTCTCCCCTTTAACTTCAGAGTGGGAACACTCTGTAAAAGTGCAGTCAAAAGAATTATGGGGCCATTTTGCCCGATATATCGTTGCGGCTTGTTCCCCATAAGTTTAACTTTTATTTCACAATCATTTCTTTGGGGGGGGCAGTTGCTCGGAATTTTATGATTCCTTATCTTGCTCTTCGATCCTGTCTGGGCTAGATATGAGGAATGATGAAAATAGTTAAAATCCAGAATATCGAAGTCGCCAATAACAAGCCTTTTGTGCTGTTTGGTGGTCTGAACGTCCTTGAAAATATGGACATTACCCTGCGCGCGGTCGAGGTTTATAAAACCATCACCGACAAACTGGGCGTCCCTTATGTGTTTAAAGCCAGCTTTGATAAGGCCAACCGATCGTCTGTCCATAGCTATCGTGGCGCAGGGATGGAGGAAGGCCTCAAGATATTCCGTAGAGTTAAAGAAGAATTTGACAACGTGCCGATTATTACCGATGTCCATGAAATTGATCAATGCCAGCCCGTGGCAGATGTTGTCGATGTCATCCAGTTACCAGCTTTTCTGGCGCGACAGACCGATCTGGTCGAAGCAATGGCTAAAACAGGGGCCGTTATTAACGCCAAGAAGCCGCAATTTATGTCGCCGTATCAGGTGGGCAATATCATCGATAAATTTGCCGAATGCGGCAATGACCAAGTGATCCTGTGTGAACGTGGCCACTGCTTTGGGTACGATAACCTTGTTGTGGATCCTATGGCCTTTGGCGTCATGAAAGATGTCTCGGGCGGAGCCCCGATTATTTGCGATACGGTTCATGCATCCCAGATGCGCCTCCCGGGAAGTGCGGCCTCTGGTGGTCGTCGGGCCTTGGTTCCGGACTTGACCCGTGCTGTTCTGGCGATTGGAATTGCAGGGATCTTTATCGAAGCCTACGATGATCCCGATAAAGCAAAATGTGACGGCCCATCCGCACTGCCGTTTCATAAACTCGAACAATTTATCACTCAGGCCAAAGCCATTGATGACCTTGTGAAGTCAATGGATCTGGTGGATGTTCTATAATTTAACAGGAGATAAAAAAATGACCGCAATTATTGATATTTATGCCCGCCAAATTTTGGACAGCCGTGGAAACCCCACGGTGGAAGTGGATGTAACTTTGGAAAGTGGGGCTATGGGCCGTTTTGCGGTGCCATCGGGCGCATCGACCGGAGCTCACGAAGCCGTGGAATTGCGCGATGGTGACAAGAATTGTTATGGTGGCAAAGGCGTGCAACAGGCCGTTGACAACGTCAACATCGAAATTGCCGAAGAAATCACCGGACTTGACGCCGAAGCCCAAGGTGTCATTGACCAAGCCATGATCGAATTGGACGGCACCGAAAATAAAGGCCGTTTGGGAGCCAATGCGATTCTGGGCGTATCCTTGGCCTGTGCCCGTGCCATGGCCGAAGAGCTGTCACAACCCATTTATCGTTATGTTGGCGGCGTGCATGCGCATCTGTTGCCCGTCCCGATGATGAACATCATCAATGGCGGAAAGCATGCCGATAACCCCGTCGATTTTCAGGAATTCATGATTATGCCCGTTTCGGCGCCAACCTTTTCTGAGGCTGTCCGATATGGATCCGAAATTTTTCATGCACTCAAGAAAAATCTTTCGGCCGCAGGGATGAACACAAATGTCGGCGACGAAGGCGGTTTTGCACCGGCGGTTAAATCCGCGACCGAAGCTTTGGATTTTATCATGACATCCATTGCCACCGCCGGATACGAAGCCGGTAAAGACGTGATGATCGCGCTCGACGTGGCTTCCACCGAATTTTACAAAGACGGCAAATATCATCTGGACGGCGAAGGTCGTGTTCTGACCACCGCCGAAATGATTGCCTATTATCAGGATCTGTGCGCCAAATATCCGATCGCATCGATCGAAGATGGCTTGGCCGAAGACGATTGGGATGGATGGGTTGCCTTGACCGAAGCTTTGGGCGATAAAGTTCAGTTGGTCGGCGATGATTTGTTCGTGACAAATCCGAAACGTTTGGCCATGGGTATTTCAAAGAAAGCCGCCAATGCGATTTTGGTAAAAGTGAACCAAATCGGCACGCTGTCGGAAACTCTGGAAGCCATTCAGATGGCGCAAAAAGCAGGTATGGGCGTTATTCTGTCCCACCGTTCCGGCGAAACCGAAGATTCAACGATTGCCGATCTGGCCGTTGCCACCAACGCCGGACAAATCAAAACCGGATCCCTGTCCCGTTCCGACCGGATTGCAAAATACAACCAATTGATCCGCATCGAAGAAGAATTGGGGTCCATGGCAGAGTATGCAGGAACATCGATCCTGCGTTCTGTCCCGATCAAATGCGCAGCAAAGAAAAACGCAGCCTAATCTTGCTTTAAAATCATCTCCCTTGATGGGAGAGGGTGTAGGTGAGATAGATTTATTTCAGCTACAGAGGGCGCAGAGCTAAACAGAGGAATAAAAGCTCTGTTTAGCTCTGTGGTTGAATATGATACAAATGGCAGTGAGCCAAATAGGTTCGAGCTTTCCCTTCCCCTTAGGGGGAGAGAGGACGAGCGAAGCGAGGCAGGGAGAGGGGATTTATTTTTGATTTTTTAGCTAATTTTGATTTTTTGAATTTACAAACGAATCCGTTTGATTCACACTGACTGGATGAAGCAACTTTTAGAACATAATGATTTGGTTCGTAAAAATCTGCTAACTCTGGTTGGGTTGGGCCTGTGTTTCTATTTCTCTTATCATTTGCTTCAGGGGGAGAGGAGCTATTTCCGGCTTCTCAGTCTTCAGAAAAATGTCGCGGATATGAAGGTCTCAAGCGATAAATTAAAAGCAAATCACCATGATTTGGAAACCCGCGTTTCGATGCTGCGCAGCGGATCGATTGATAAGGATTTGCTGGAAGAGCGGGCGCGTATTGTCCTGGGCTTCCGGAATCAGGGCGAAAAAGACATTTTGGTTGGAAAATAAACAATTTATCCCCAGATTATCTCTTGAAATTCCACAAAAACATAATGAAAACAATGTGTTGCAGCGCACAAACTGTGCGTTTTTGACTCGCACTCCGGCAAAAAATCGTGTAGCTATGGCACGTTTTTACAATACGAGGTTTTACCGTGTCCAAAGGTCATGCAATGAGTAATGTCAAGAAATCCAATCAGAATTCTGTTCCCACAAGCAACAGCCAGAAATTGCCATCGGCTGATGAAATGAAAAAACTGTACCGCGATATGCTGTTGATTCGCCGGTTTGAAGAAAAAGCAGGACAGCTCTACGGAATGGGCCTGATTGGCGGGTTCTGCCACCTCTATATCGGGGAAGAAGCCGTGGTAACGGGGGTGCAGTCGGTTCAGAAAAAACAGGACACCACCATTACCGCTTACCGTAACCATGGTCATATGCTGGTGTCTGGTATTTCTGCCAACGACGTTATGGCGGAATTGACGGGGCGTTCTGGTGGATGTTCTCGTGGAAAAGGCGGATCGATGCACATGTTCTCGATCGAGAATGGATTCTATGGCGGACACGGAATTGTGGGGGCACAAGTATCAATCGGGGCCGGATTGGGTTTTGCGCATCAATATAAAGGTGACGGGGGCGTCGCGATTGCTTATATGGGTGATGGGGCGGCCAACCAGGGGCAGGTCTATGAAAGTTTCAATATGGCCAAACTGTGGAATTTGCCGGTTTTGTTTATCATTGAAAACAACCAATACAGCATGGGAACATCCGTTCCACGTCATGCGGCCGGTGAATTTTATCGCCGTGGCGAAGGATTTGGAATCAAGGGCGAAAAAGTGAATGGGATGGATATTTTCGCAGTACGCGAAGCGTCGTCCCGTGCGCTCGAAGATATTCGCTCCGGCAATGGCCCTTATATTCTTGAGATGGTCACCTATCGCTATCGGGGACATTCGATGTCGGACCCTCAAAAATATCGTAGCAAAGATGAAGTCGAGGGGTATAAAGCTCTGGATCCGATTGACGGGATCAAGGCCGCGCTGCTGAAAGAATACAACATCACCGAAGATGATCTGAAGCCAATTGACAAAGAGGTGAAGGATATTGTAGCCCAAGCTGCGCAATTCTCCCAAGACTCTCCGTTGCCGGACGCTGCCGAATTGTGGACGGATGTGTTGATTAGTGTGTAGGATTTTGGAATGTCCGATTCTGCTTTTCTACCACGAAGTCACGAAGACCACAAAGATAACACGAAAATTGTTTTTGATGATATGTCGCGGCAGGTGGTTGATGCAGCTTTTCGGGTTCATCAAAATTTGGGGACGGGCCTTCTGGAATCAATCTATGAAGAATGTATGGTGGTGGAATTTCGAAAAAGGAAGATTCCTTTTTCAAGACAGGTTGAAGTGCCTATTGTATATGAAGGAGAAAAAATTCCAGCAACTTACAAACTGGATTTGGTTGTAAATAATGAAATTATTATCGAACTAAAAAGCGTCGAAAAAATTATTCCTGTCCATAAGGCCCAGATTTTAACCTATATGAAGACATCAGGACTAAAGACCGGATTGCTGATAAATTTTGGTGAACCATATTTCAAAGAGGCTATAAAACGCTTCGTGTTATAAACTTAATGAGCTTCGTGTCTTCGTGGTGAAAAAGATTTTAATGAAATAAATGAGGAAAAAATGTCTATTCAAATTTTAATGCCCGCTTTGTCGCCGACCATGACTGAAGGGAATTTGACCCGTTGGATGAAAAAAGAAGGTGATGTTGTGAAGGCGGGACAAGTGATCGCCGAAATCGAAACCGATAAAGCCACCATGGAAGTCGAAGCGGTGGATGAAGGCGTTCTGGGTAAAATTCTGGTGGCCGAAGGCACCCAAGGGGTCGCCGTGAATACTCCGATCGCGGTGCTTTTGGAAGACGGTGAGACCGAAGTAAAACAAGGCATCGCGCCATCTCCATGCATGGCGGGTGATATCCCCTGTATTCCGAATAACGCCCCCGTGGCAACGGCCACGACCGAAACGACGGTGGTCGATCAACCCGCCGGAGCCGTGATTGCCAACCGGGATGTGTTATATGCGCAAGGTGTGGTGATTGAACCTCCTCCGTTTGATGAAGCTCCCTACATGCAAAACACACAAGCGATGCAAGTGCGTGAAGCTTTGCGCATGGGGATGAGTGAGGAAATGCGCCGTGATGAAAATGTGTTTCTGTTGGGTGAGGAAGTCGCCGAATATAACGGGGCTTATAAAGTCTCCCAAGGGATGCTGGATGAATTCGGCCCGAAACGCGTGGTCGATAGCCCGATTACCGAATACGGATTTACAGGGCTGGGTGTCGGGGCCGCTATGTCTGGTTTGAAGCCGATCATCGAATTTATGTCGATGGATTTTGCCATGCAGGCGATCGATCATATTGTGAACTCGGCGGCCAAAACCTTGTATATGGCGGGTGGGAAATTGGGCTGCCCGATTGTCTTCCGTGGTCAGAATGGGGCTCCTGGAAAAGTCGGCGCGCAACACTCCCAATGCTATGCGTCGTGGTATGCGCATGTCCCTGGCCTGAAAGTGGTCGCTCCATGGTCGGGAGCAGATGCCAAAGGATTGATCAAGGCGGCGATCCGTGATCCAAATCCGGTCGTCGTATTGGAACATGAATTGATGTATGGCCAGATTTTTGAAACCCCTGTCGATGACAATTTTGTGATCCCGATCGGTCGGGCAAAAATTGAACGGGCCGGCACGGATGTAACGATTGTGGCGTTTTCGATTATGGTGGGCAAGGCTCTGGAAGCTGCAAAAATCCTGGAAGAGCAGGGGATCAGTGCCGAGGTTATCAACCTGCGCACCATTCGCCCATTGGATCGTCATACGATTATCGAGAGTGTGAAGAAAACCAACCGGATTGTCAGTGCCGAAGAAGGATGGCCATTCGCAGGGGTCGGATCGGAAATTGCGGCCTTGGTCAACGAACATGCGTTTGATTATCTGGATGCTCCTGTCGCTCGTGTCTGCGCGGCGGATGTTCCAACGCCGTATGCAACTAATCTGGAAAAACTCGCCACGCCACAGCCCGAGGATATCGTCGCAGCGGTTAAGCGAGTGTGTTATCGGTAGTGATTGCTGACAGCGGTCGAAGAAATTTTTGATGAATGATATAAGGAAGGACGTTTTCACCACGAAGCCACGAAGACCACAAAGACAACACGAAGTTTATCTTTGATGGTTTTTTGCTGCAGGTCATTGATGCAGCTTTCGTGTTTATTAAATAAATGCCGGGATAGGTTTGCGTATAAAATATTGTAAGCTATATTTCAAAAAGGCGATAAAATGCTTCGTGTTATACTTAGTGAACTTCGTGTCTTTGTGGTAAGAAAAATTACGAAATAGTAACTGGAATTGAGTTTAGAGACTAGTTTGTGTGTTTTGAAGTAATGAATTTAAAAGGAAACTAAAAATGCCAATTCAAATTTTAATGCCTGCTTTGTCGCCGACTATGACGGAAGGGACCTTGGCCAAATGGATCAAAAAAGAGGGAGACAAAATCAAGGCCGGCGAAGTGATCGCCGAGATTGAAACCGACAAAGCCACGATGGAGGTCGAGGCTGTGGACGAAGGTGTCTTGGGAAAAATTCTGGTGGCAGCAGGAACCGCGAATGTGGCAGTGAACGCCCCGATTGCCCTGATTCTGGAAGACGGAGAAGATGCGTCGGCCCTATCTGCGGCACCTTCTACGCCATCTGCGCCACCAGCTGCACCACAGGCCGCTCCACAAGCGTCTTCTCAAGCTGCAGCGGCCCCTCAGTCGGTTGTGTCGGCTCCTGTTGCAACACCAGTTGCGGCTTCTGGTCATCGCGTGTTTGCCTCTCCCTTGGCACGTCGTATTGCCGCCCAAAAAGGCGTCGATCTGAAAACCATCGCGGGGTCTGGCCCGCATGGTCGCATTGTCAAAGCGGATGTCGAGGCTGCGAAAGCAGGGGGCCCTGTTGCGACTCCGAAAGCGGCATCGGCTCCAACCACGTCCGGGCCGGATGCGAAACAATTGGCCGATATGTTGGGCATGGCGTATACCGAAATTCCGAATAACAACATTAAGAAAGTAACGGCGCGTCGCTTGACCGAAGCCAAGCAGACAATCCCGCATTTCTATTTGTCGGTCGATTGTGTTCTGGACAATTTGCTGGCAGCGCGTGCGGCCATGAATGAGGCCGCAAACGGGGCATATAAACTCTCGGTCAATGATTTTATTATCAAGGCCAATGCGATGGCACTGAAAGCCTATCCTGCGGCGAATACCTCGTGGACAGATGATGCCGTGTTGCAATACACACATGCGGATATTTCGGTGGCTGTGGCCACGCCGAATGGCCTGATTACCCCGATTATCAAAGCTGCGGAGACAAAATCCATCAGCGAAATTTCCAATGAAATGAAAGATCTGGCGAAACGTGCCAAAGACGGCAAGTTAAAACCGGTCGAGTTTCAGGGAGGGACGTTCTCGATTTCCAATCTGGGAATGTTCGGCGTGAAAAATTTCCAAGCGATTGTGAATCCTCCACAAAGCTGCATTATGGCAGTGGGTGCAGGGGAAGAACGTGTGGTCGTGGACGATGGCAAAATGGTTGTTCGTACGGTGATGACGGTGACCTTGTCCACGGATCATCGCTCGGTGGATGGGGCAGTTGGGGCCGAATATCTCCAGTACTTCAAGAAATTCATCGAAAACCCTGTGTTGATGTTGGCTTAGCCCTTATTTGTCATTCCGGCGAAAGCCGGAATCTCAAAGGATATGTATGAAAGAAAATTTTTATGTTTATATTTTATCCAATCAATCAAATCGTGTAGTTTACACGGGCGTTACTTCGAATTTGGTAAAAAGAATTTGGCAGCATAAAAACAAAGTCGCGGATGGGTTTACATCCAAATATAACGTGAATAAGTTGGTGTACTTTGAAAATCACGATGATGCAGAAAACGCCATCAAGCGCGAAAAGAATATAAAAGACTGGAAGCGCGCGTGGAAAAACGAATTGATAGAAAAAGAAAATCCTGATTGGCGGGATTTATATGACGATATAACGCAATGAGATTCCGGCTTTCGCCGGAATGACGGGATAATTTTCTTTTATTCGTCATCCCTGCGAAAGCAGGGATCTCAAAATAAAAAGTAAAAAGGAAAAACAAAATGACCGAACAAAATTTTGATGTTGTTGTAATTGGTGGTGGGCCAGGTGGCTATGTTGCGGCCATCCGTGCGGCCCAACTGGGGATGAAAACCGCTGTGGTCGAAGCCAATCATCTGGGGGGAATTTGCCTCAACTGGGGTTGTATTCCGACCAAAGCGTTGCTGCGCTCGGCCGAGGTGTATCACTTGATGAGCCATGCAGGAGAGTATGGATTGGCATGTGAGAAGCCGTCCTTTGACCTGAAAAAAATTGTGGAACGCTCGCGTGGGGTGTCCAAACAATTGGCGGCAGGCGTTGCGCATTTGTTGAAGAAAAACAAAGTCACCGTGTTTGATGCCTATGGACGTTTGCAAGGCAAAGGCAAAATCGAGATCGAAAAGAAAGACAAAAGCAAGGAAACTTTGTCAGCGAAGCATATCATTCTGGCCACGGGCGCGCGGGCCCGCGTTTTGCCGGGGTTAGAGCCAGATGGCAAGTTGGTGTGGACATACCGCGAAGCGATGGTGCCGGAGTCGATGCCAAAGTCTTTGTTGGTGATTGGGTCAGGGGCGATCGGGATTGAATTTGCCTCCTTCTATCGCACTTTGGGGGCCGATGTGACGGTGGTCGAGGTGATGGATCGCATTATGCCGGTGGAAGACGAAGAGATTTCGGGGCTTGCCAAAAAAGCGTTTGAAAAACAAGGCATGAAAATCCTGACCTCTGCCAAAGTGGTCAAATTGGAAAAGGGCGCGGACAATGTGACCTGCCATGTGGAATCCAATGGTAAAGTCGAAAAAATTACCGTCGATCGTGTGATCGCGGCTGTGGGGATTGTGGCGAATATCGAAGATATTGGTCTGGCAAACACCAAAGTCAAAACCGATAAAGGTCAAATCGTGACCGGTAAATATTCGGAAACGGATGAGGCCGGAGTCTATGCAATTGGTGACGTGGCCGGAGCCCCGTGGTTGGCGCACAAAGCCTCGCATGAAGGCATTATTTGCATCGAGAAAATCGCAGGGGTGAAGGACGTCCATCCACTGGACAAATCCGGCATTCCGGGGTGCACCTATGCGCATCCGCAAGTGGCGTCCATCGGCTTGACCGAAGCCAAAGCCAAGGCCGCAGGCTATGACGTAAAAGTTGGTCGTTTCCCCTTTATGGGCAACGGCAAAGCAATTGCCTTGGGCGAACCGGAGGGCTTGGTTAAAACAGTGTTTGATGCCAAAACCGGTGCCTTGTTGGGCGCGCATATGATCGGGGCAGAAGTCACCGAAATGATTCAGGGCTTTGCGATTGGCAAAACTCTGGAAGCGACCGAGCTGGAATTTATGCACACGGTCTTCCCGCATCCAACCCTGTCGGAAATGATGCATGAATCGGTGCTTTCCGCCTATGGCAAGGCCGTGCATTTTTAAATCCATGTGGAGTGGTCAATTTCCTAAAAAATTCATCGGGATAGCAGTCATCGGGCTGCTATCCCTTTTTGCGTATGGGGCCGATCTTTATTCGCGTGACAGGTCAAGCCTTGCCCCGTCACCCGCTATCGGGATGTCCCGCGATATTGCGCAGATCTGGACACGGGGAAAAAGCGGGGATGCAGCCGAAAATGCCGCGTATCATTTTCAAAAACACGGAGCGGAATTCGGGTTTCACCGCCAAGAGGACTATGTGGCTGCGGCCATCGCGTTTACGACGGATCCCGTGCCGGAGGGAGTCCTGAAAAACAGTCAGAGGGATGGCGATACCGCCTATTATAACCCCAAAACTGCCGAATATGCGGTCAAAACCCGACAGGGGCGAATCCGGACCTATTTCAAATTAAACCCCCGCATTCATGGGTACCGTACCAATACGGATTATTTCAATGCACAAGCGGCAAACGATCATTAGAGTATTATCGGATTTCAGATTATTCTCAGATTATTATAAGATCCCTGTATTGATTTATCCTGAATTTAAACTAAGCTCGTCCTATCCATTCAGAATATTTTACCAGGAGATTGTTATGCCCTTCGTTTTGCCAGAATTGCCTTACTCTAAAGATTCTTTGGTTCCTTATATGTCTGCTGAGACGTTTGATTTCCATCACGGAAAACATCATTTGGCGTACGTCAATAAAGCCAATGAGCTTGCTGCTGGAACCGAATTTGAAACACTGTCTTTGGAAAATGCCGTTATTGCTGCAAAGAAAGCTGGTCATCAAAAATTGTTTAACCAGATTGGTCAAATTTATAATCATAATTTATTTTGGGTTTCGATGGCAAAAAATGGAGGCGGCAATAAACTGCCCGGTAGGCTTGAAAAAAAAGTGATAGAAGATCTGGGTGGGTATGACGCGCTTCGTGCAGGATTGATCGAAAAAGGGACAACGCAATTTGGATCTGGATGGGCGTGGTTGGTTCTTGATAATCAAACAGGAAAATTGGAAATCACAAATTCTGCAAATGCAGAAACGCCCTTGACTGATAATAAAACACCCTTGCTAACTTGTGATGTCTGGGAACATGCCTATTATATTGATTATCGTAATGCGCGGCCTAAATTTTTAGAGGCCTGGATTGATCACCTTGCGAATTGGGAGTATGCAGCAGAAATTTTGGAACAGAAGCTTTAGGGTTGGTGCTTATAGATAAAATTTGAAATGAATTCTGATTCATTTGCTGCGTTGCGCATAGCTATTCTGATACGTATCGAATTAGAATTGTAGATGTCTATCAATGAGATCTATCAGGAGAGCCGCATGACGACTTTATCTAATGCTGATACCAATATTGTAACCCGTAAAGAAGAGCGTAAAGTTATCTTTGCCTCATCTTTGGGAACTGTGTTCGAGTGGTACGATTTCTACCTTTATGCAACATTGGCCCCGTTCTTTGCAGCCTTGTTCTTCCCGCCCGGAAATGAAACGGCGGCCTTACTGTCGGCATTTGCAACCTATGCGGCTGGATTTATTGTGCGTCCGTTCGGGGCTTTGGTCTTTGGACGATTGGGCGATATGCTGGGGCGGAAATATACGTTCCTGGTGACCATTCTGGTCATGGGTTTGTCTACGGCGGCGGTCGGGTTGATGCCAACCTATGCCAGCATCGGATGGGCGGCTCCGGTCATCCTCGTTGTTCTTCGCTTGCTGCAGGGCTTGGCTCTTGGGGGTGAGTATGGCGGGGCGGCGACCTATGTGGCCGAACATGCGCCAGAAGGCAAACGCGGGTATGCGACAAGCTGGATTCAGACAACGGCCACAGGGGGCTTCTTCCTGTCTTTGTTGGTGATCGGTTTGTGCCGGACCTATATTGATGAGGCAGCCTTTAAAGAGTGGGGATGGAGAATTCCATTTCTTGTATCTATTTTTCTTCTGCTCTTTTCTCTGTATATTCGTTTAAAACTGAACGAATCTCCTGTTTTCCAGCGGATTAAATCCGAAGGAAAGGCGTCGAAATCGCCTCTTCGTGACAGCTTCCTCCGGTATCCGAATAACAAATATGTGTTGCTCGCGCTTCTCGGGGTGACGGCGGGGCAGGGGGTTATCTGGTATACAGGCCAGTTCTACGCTCTGTTCTTCCTGACCATTACGTTGAAAGTCGACTTCGTGACGGCCTATACCTTGGTCGGGATTTCCTTGCTGATTGCCACTCCGTTCTTTATCTTCTTCGGGGCCTTGTCCGATAAAATCGGGCGTCTGAAGATTATTCTGGCGGGCTGTCTCTTGGGTGTTTTCACGTACTTCCCGTTGTTCCATGCCTTAACTCATACAGTTAATCCGGCACTGGAAAAATATCAGGATACAGTGAAAATATCGGTGGCGGCTTCGGATTGTAACTTCCATATTTTCGTCTTGCCAACAACCAACTTTACAAAATGTGATAAGGTGAAAGACTTTCTCACCAAATCGGGTCTGAATTTTGAAACCTTGCCTGCTGTCGATGGAAAAGCTGTCGTCACGACGATCGGAGATCATGTGATCGACGAAGTGGATGGATCTGGTCAATTTGATCCGGTGGCTTACAAAGCTGCTTTGGCTGCGACCGGATATCCGGAGAAAGCTGATAAAGATCAAATCTCATGGATCCCGACAATCACTATCCTGACCATCATGGTGTTGTATGTTACCATGGTGTACGGACCGATTGCGGCCTATCTGGTGGAATTGTTCCCCACCAATATCCGCTATACATCTATGTCGTTGCCATACCATATCGGGAATGGCTGGTTCGGGGGGATGTTGCCTCTGGTCGGGACTGCGATGGTGGCGGCCAGTGGGAATATTTATCACGGCTTGTGGTATCCAATTGCGGTCGCGTTGATGACCGTGGTGATTGGATCGCTGTTCTTGAAAGAAACAGTCGGGGCGGGATTATTCCATAAAGACTCGCATGACCACGATTAACGCGTCAAATAACAACAGATATAGAATGAAAAATGGCGGAGCTTTCAAGTTTCGCCATTTTTTTTCAAAAAACTAAAAAAATCACTTGAAATATGGGCGGGAATATAGGTATAAGAACGCCTGTCAAACAGGCCACGGTCTTAAAAAGACTTTGCAGACGTCCCCTTCGTCTAGAGGCCCAGGACACCTCCCTTTCACGGAGGCGACACGGGTTCGAATCCCGTAGGGGACGCCAATTTATATAAATTTCCATTGTATTTCAATGGCTTATAAGTTACAGTCTTGCTCAACCCCCTAATTGACCCCCTAAATTTATTTGGCTCTTCCAGAACAGTCATCGACAAACTGGAACAACAGAGCAAAAAATAAAGGTGGGGCTATTTTACCATCCCCACCTCATTAAACAGCTTTATTCGCCCTGAGCGCCCGTTGCGCCCTTATTTTTTAGTTGGCTGACGAGTAAATTTAGACGCTTTCTTCGGTTTGTCAGCGTTTGCTTCCGTTTGGAGTGAGACTCCATTATTTGCTGCTTTTATATCTTCTGGCGTAAAGGGCGCAGGGGGCGTACAGTTTATTCTTCTTTCTGGCATTGAAAGGAAAACGCTTGTCCCTGTTTTTGTATCAAGAAATATTGATGAAACGATAAGGACAAATGAGACTTATTTAAAAGTGAGCCATTTATTTAGTTGGCTTTCGGAGAGAGGTATCAATTTATCTGGTGATTGGTATGAGGAATATGCAGAAAGCGAAAGTAGATTAGCTGAATCTGTTATGAATTTCATTTCTGTTCAAAGGGGCAAAATAAAAAGTGGAAAACGACGTTGGGAGATGGAAAGTGATCAAGACAGAATAGTAAGCCTTGAGCGGCAAATAGCTTTTTTGAAAGGTGAGACAGGTCAAGAATCTACTCAAAAGCGTACTGTTAAGCCTCTTCATGTGAAAGAGCGTGAAACATTGCAAAAAATGATTATTGGTATGGCTATCAAGGGATATAGCTATGATCCGAAAGCTTCAAAAAATACTTCTATACAAGAAATTGCGGATGATCTGGCTTCTTTAGGACTTTCGCTTGATCCTGATACCATTAGAAAATGGGTAAAAGAAGCAGCAGAGATATTGCCCAGAGACGATGCCTAAACCGAATTCGGTTTTGCTGAAACCGAGTTCGTCCTGAATGCCTCTTACACATGATTGAATTGTCTTGTTCCTTAACAAAGAAAGGCAAATCCAAATGAACAATCAAAAAACACTTCCTGAAACTGGTTTTTTACGACTTCCTGAAGTCTTACGATTTTACCCTGTCAGTAAATCAACATGGTGGGCGGGGTTCATCAGAGGGCGGCAAGAAATGGGCTTCCCTAGATGTGGAAATCGACATATATATGGGCTCCTAACGATAACCGAGGGTATTATGCACCAAAACGGACAGCACGTCGAGACAATCGAAAATTGGCGGAAACGCCTGACCTTTCGCGCATGGCATCGTGGAACGCGGGAGATGGATTTGTTGATCGGATCCTTTGCCGAGAAATATATCCAGGGGTTTGATGCGGATGATCTGACGATTTTTGAAGAAATTCTGATCAACAATGATCCGGATGTGTATGATTGGATTATCGGGCGGCAAACCCCGCCACAGGCTTTGGCCTCTCGTGTGTTGGATTTATTGTTGGGACATAAATTTGTGGAGTAAAAATGAATTTTAAAAGTAAAAAACTATGGTTTATTATTCCGTTTCTATATTTATTAGGAATGAATTTTCTTCTTTATCTAGTGAAAGTGAATATGGCCGCTGAGGATTCTAGTGCATGGCTAGGATTTCCTCTTCCTGCATATGTCTTCGGGGGGGGAGGGCTGTGCATTGGAATTGGCATGTGTCCTCCCAAATTTTATCCAATCTTCGCACTGGCTGATTCAGTGATCGCTATAGTATGGCCTTACGCTATTTATTTACTAAAAACAAAACAACTTCATTTTGTATTTAGATGGTGCATTTATTTATCGATTGTTCCAATATTTTTAGTAAGTATATTCTATCTCCGAGCATTTTATGGGGCTTGGTATTAGCTTTAGAATGACCGTAGTTAACGACGAACCAAAACAAAAGACATATCAAACCATCTATGCCCTTCCAGAAGGGCAGGATGCACGTTTTTTGGCGGCGCAAGCGATGGACGCATCGCGCCGGAAACAGGCGGTGGTTCATATTGCTCTGGATGACGTGCGTGTGGCCTTGCTGGCGGAATGTCTGGCATTTTTTGCCCCGGATGTCGATGTTTTGGTCTTTCCCGCATGGGATTGCCTTCCTTATGACCGCGTGTCGCCCCATGCGGATATTGTGGCGCAACGCGTTGCGGCGTTGTCGGTTATGTTGGAATGGGCCGCGGACGGATTGTTTAAACCCCGCATCGTCCTGACCTCGGTGAATGCGGTTATGCAACGGGTGATGCCACCGGACAGTTTGGTGGCGGCGCAGTTGGTGGCCCGCAAAGGCGGCACTTTATCCCTGACAGATTTGCAACGTTTTCTGGCGAATAATGGCTATTTGCGCACCGATACGGTCCGTGAAGCCGGAGAGTTTGCGATCCGTGGCGATATCGTGGATATTTTCCCGCCCATGTATGACATGCCCGTGCGCATGGATTTGTTTGGCGACGAAATCGAAAGCATTCGCAGTTTCGATCCATCCTCGCAAATGACAACCGGCATATTGGATCGGTTTGAATTGCGGCCGGTGACTGAATTCTTTCTGGATGACGCTGCTGTGGCACGGTTCCGCTCCGGATACCGTGATGCGTTCGGTGTCACCAGCAGTTCCAATCCCCTGTACCAAGCCGTCAGCGAGGGGCGGCGGCATGCAGGGATGGAGCATTGGTTGCCGTTGTTTCATGAAAAAATGGCGACGCTGTTCGATTATCTTCCGAATCCGGTGGTGACGATGGATGGGCAGGCGGATGCCTCGCGTCAGGAACGCCTCACCCAGACATTGGATTTTTATAAAGCCCGCATCACATTGGATGAATCCCTGAAAGCCCGTTCCAGGAAAAAAGGAAACGATGTGAGCCTGACAGGCGTGGCGTATCATCCTCTGCCGCCGGAGCGGCTTTATGTGCTGGACGATGAATTTAAATCCTATGTGGATACAACCGATCCTGTGGTGTTACAAAGTTTTCGGGATCCATCGGTGCCAGAGGATCAGGGGAATCAAGGGAATCAAGGAGGGAAAGGGGAACAAGTAAGTGCCAGACGGGCCCGGGATTTTGCCGATATTTGTGCCAATCCCCAAGGGAATGTGTTCGCGGAGTTAGGCACCTATATCCGGTCGTTACAGGCCGATCATAAAAAAGTTCTGATTGCATGTTATTCCCAAGGATCGCGGGATCGTCTGAAAGTGATGATGGAGGAAGGCGGCGCCGGATTGCCGTATCCCGTTGACTCATGGCATCAGGTCACGCGATTGAAAGCGGGGCAGGTCGGTGCCGTTTTATTGCATCTGGAACATGGTTTTGTGGCCGATGATATCGCCGTTATTTCCGAACAGGATATTCTGGGGGATCGTCTGGCGCGGAAATCAACCAAACGCAAGAAAGCCGATAATTTCCTGCGCGAAGTCGGGGCCCTTGCGGTGGGCGATTTGGTGGTACATGTGGATCATGGGGTCGGGCGGTTCGAGGGGTTGGAAACCCTGAAGGCTGGCGGCTTGCTTCATGATTGCTTGAAAATTACCTATGCGGGCGGTGATCGCCTGTTTGTTCCGGTCGAAAATATCGATTTGCTGTCGCGCTTTGGCAACAGCGATGGACAGACGGAACTCGACAAGCTGGGCGGTGCGTCGTGGCAAGCGCGCAAAGCCCGTGTCAAAAAAGATTTGATGAAAATGGCAGAAGGGTTATTGGCGATTGCCGCCGATCGTTTGCTGTCCGACGCCGAAATTCTGGAGATTGATCACGGCCATTATAACGAATTTGTCTCACGCTTTCCGTATCAGGAAACGGACGATCAATTGCGCGCAATTGACGATGCTCTGGCCGATATGAAATCGGGAAAGCCTATGGATCGTCTGGTGTGCGGGGATGTTGGCTTTGGAAAGACCGAAGTGGCGTTGCGGGCGGCCTATGTGGCGGCCCAGTCGGGAGCGCAAGTGGTTGTCGTGGCTCCGACCACGCTTCTGGCGCGTCAGCATTACGCGAATTTCCAACGTCGTTTCGCCGAAATGGGGCTGCGGGTCGAGCAATTATCCCGCCTTGTGACCGCCAAAGAATCCAAAGTGGTCAAGGATGGTTTGGCCGATGGCTCGGTGCGCGTGGTGATCGGGACGCATGCGTTATTGGCCAAGGATATTAAATTTGCCAATCTGGGATTGGTGGTGGTGGATGAAGAACAACGGTTTGGCGTCAAACAAAAAGAATATCTGAAAGAATTGAAAAGCCATGTGCACGTGTTGACTCTATCGGCAACACCGATCCCCCGTACCTTGCAATTGGCGTTGACGGGGGTGCGGGATATGAGTCTGATAGCCACACCACCGGTGGATCGTCTGGCCATTCGCACGTTTGTTATGCCGTTTGATCCATTGGTCGTACGTGAAGCGATTTTGCGGGAACATTATCGCGGCGGGCAAAGCTTTTATGTGTGTCCGCGGATCAAGGATATGGAAGAATTGGAACAGCATTTGCGCGAATTGGTGCCAGAGGTGAAAACGATCTCGGCGCATGGTCAAATGACTCCCACCGAACTCGAAGACCGGATGAATGCTTTTTATGACGGGCAATACGGCGTGTTGTTGGCCACCAATATCATTGAATCCGGATTGGATATTCCGTCCGCCAATACAATCATTGTACATCGGGCGGATATGTTTGGCTTGTCGCAATTGTACCAGATCCGCGGGCGGGTGGGGCGGTCGAAAGTGCGGGCCTATGCATATTTGACCTATCCTCCGAATATGGTGTTGGGCGAGGATGCGCAAAAACGTCTGGAGATATTTGAAACGCTCGACAATCTAGGGGCTGGCTTTCAATTGGCCAGTCATGATCTGGATATTCGCGGCGCGGGAAATTTGTTGGGGGACGCACAATCCGGCCATATCAAAGAAGTCGGAATCGAATTATACCAACAAATGTTGGAAGATGCGGTGGCGGCGGCGCGTGCGTCAGGAAATGGTAGCTGCGGGCTCGCGGATACAGTATCCCGCGCCGATCATGAATGGAGCCCCACGCTCAATCTGGGGATGTCGGTGTTGATTCCGGAAAAATATGTGGAAGATTTGGGAATCCGCATGAGTCTGTATCGCCGTTTAGGAGATTTGACAAGTGACGCCGATATTGACAGTTTTGCGGCAGAGTTGGTGGATCGCTTCGGCAGCTTGCCGGTGGATGTCGCCAATTTGTTGGAAATTGTCCGCATTAAAATGTATTGCAAACGCGCCGGAATTGTCCAGCTGGATGCAGGGCCAAAGGGAGCGATTATTCGCTTTCACAATGATACCCCGCCGCATCCTGAACGGTTATTTGCGTGGATTGCCGAACGCCCAAGCACGGTGAAAATCCGTCCCGACCAGAAAATATCGGTTCTACGCGCGTGGGACAGTGTCAAAGACCGCGTCAAAGGGGTGCTTGATATAGCAGCGGATCTTGGTAACTTAGGTGGAACTGCTTAGGTGAAACTGAGAGGGCAATTTAGATTTTGACAAGGGCCCTTTCTTATTTTAAATTAACCATAATATGGATAGATTGATTGCAACCTCTTATAAAGAAAACTTTTCTGGGGCAACTCACCCAGTTGCGCCCCTTTCAGCCCTTGATCAGATGAAGCAAGAAATTCTTATAAAACTTTCCAGCGGGATCTTGCGGGGTGAAGAGGGACTTCGTTTCTTTTTCAAAGCTTGTCAGATAGAACCTGATTTATATCTTTCTCCCCTTTATATCAGAGAAGGGACTTCCGAGGAGGATCTTTCTGAGCTTAAACAGTATCAGTCGAAAATCCTTGCTGTCATTCAAAAAATATTGGAAGCGGAGAACAAACCTGAAAACCCCAGAGAAGCTTATAGCCGGTTGATGAAAGGGCTTTTAGAGTCTTCTTTATGCTCCAACTCTTTGGATTCGCCTCAGCCGGAAATTGCATAGCGATTAGATGTTTTCGTTTGGAGATATGGTTTTTAAAAACTGGCGTATTGAGTCCGCAAGAAATTCTCCGCGACCTAAAGTCTGATCAAGCTTAGACATGGTTCTTCCTAAATCAGGAGAGGTGTCCGTCATCCATGTTAATAAGACCCAAAGATAGGTCGATGAAAGCCCAAAGAGATAAAGCTGACCAGATAGCCCATCGGTTCGGATTCCTGCACAGTGTGCCATGCGAGTCATACTTGATTTTAAAAGAGAAAGGTCATTACAGCTTGATTCTTTTGTCCATCCAAAAGATTTAAAAAATGAAATATGGGCTGCTCGATGTTGGTTCGCAATTTCGATGCGTTCCATTAAAACATCAAATAATCTATCTCTGACTGGCGCAGGGGTATCTGTATCCTTCTGAAGATCTTTGATATTTTTTTCAACCTGACGGTCTAAAGAATCGATAATCGCCCGGAGAATGTCAGACTTTGTCAAAAATTGTGAGTTAAGATCATGAAGGGTAAGTCCGGCGGAATCAGCAATTTGTTTCATTGTAACAAATTCCCAAGGGGTGTCGGCGGCAACGTCAAGTGCCGCAGATAGAACAAGCTTGCGGATTTTTGTTGAATTTTCTATCGGTTGTGGTTTTCTAGCGCCCATGGAACAAAAGGAATACTCCTCCTGACGTAAGTTTTCAACGTCCAAATCAAAACACAGATGATTAAGGTGATTTTTATGGCAACAGAATATGGATTAACAGCTATCGGGAACGCTATTGTTGATGTTTTGGCTCACGCAACAGATGATTTTATTCTTTCCCAGGCACAAAAGGGGATGAATCCGAATACAATGAATCTAATCGGCGCAGAGCGGGCGGTAGAACTTTATGATTTGATGGAGCAGGCTACAGAAATGTCCGGGGGGTCCGCAGGAAATACAATGGCGTGCTTTGCTTCTTTTGGTGGAAAAGGGGCCTATATCGGTAAAGTTGCGGATGATCAATTGGGGAGGATTTTTGCGCATGATACCCGGGCCATTGGGGTTCATTTCGATTCTTTGCCACTTATCGGCGGTGCACCAACAGCGCAATGTTTGATCCTTGTGACCCCTGATGCCCAACGGACGATGAACACCTTTCTCGGAGCCTGTACCCAGTTGACAGAGCAAGATGTTGATGAAACCCTGATTGCCAATTCGCAGGTTACATATCTTGAGGGGTATCTCTTTGACGAACCAAAAGCAAAAGCTGCTTTTTTCAGGGCTGCAGATTTGGTTCGAAAACATAATCGTAAGCTTGCTCTCACTCTTTCCGATCCCTTTTGTGTTGTGCGGTATCGGGAGGAATTTAAAAATCTTGTTCAAAATCATATCGACATTTTATTCGCAAATGAAGCAGAGTTGAAGGAGTTGACCGAGATGTCTGATCTTGATAAAGCAATCGAGTCAATCCGTAATAAATGTGACATTGTTGCCGTCACCTTGGGCAGCCAAGGATCGGTCATTGTTACAAAAGATGAGACCATTCATGTTAAAGCAATCTCGCCCAAAGAGCTTGTTGATACAACCGGTGCCGGAGATTCTTATGCAGCGGGTTTCCTGTTTGGATATACAGAAGGAAAATCTTTGGCAGAGTGTGGTCGTTTAGGATCACTTGCCGCAAGCGAGGTGATTAGTCACATGGGCCCACGTCCGCTTGTCCCGTTGAAATCACTTCTTTAGAAAATCTAATTTTAAAAGTAGAGTTTATGGGTAAAGGATAGACCATGTCCAAACGCCGGTGTGGTTCCTGTCATAGCGTATGCGTCTGTGTAGACGATGCTCTTCCTCTTGCCAGAATTCAATAGAGTGGGGGACAAGTCTGTATCCTCCCCAATGTGCCGGGCGTGGTGGAGTTTCCCCCCATTTCTTTTCCATCTCGGCCACACGATCAATTAATATCTGTCGGTTTTCCAGTGGTTGTGATTGCATCGAGGCCCATGCCCCGATGCGGTTTCCAAGAGGTCTTGATGTATAATAAATATCGGATTCTATGTCTGATACACGTTCAATATCTCCTCGAATCCGCACTTGACGTTTTAAACTTTTCCAATGAAAGTTGATAGCGGCCCTTTCTGTTGTCGCAAGCTCATGCCCCTTCTGACTTTCCGTGTTTGTAAAGAAACAAAATCCACGATCATCAATTTTTCGGATCAGGACAACGCGTGCGTTTGGGTATCCGTTCGCATCAACTGTTGCAAGGCAAGCTGCATCAGGGTCTGAAGGTTCAGAGATTTTAGCGTCGGATATCCAAATATGAAAAATATCGAGCGGGGTCTCTGGAAGTCTTAATTCTGAATCTGAAATCACATTTGTCATGGTTATATCAATCAATATCAAAAAAAAATAAAAAGCAGTTTTTTTATGGGGGGTTTATATATACTATACCGTTATCAGTACAGGCTTTTAATGAAAAGCTTATTTTAAAAAAGGAAACAAGGACGATGAAAACAAAAATTTTGGCAATGCTTGCTATTTCAACAATGGCTTTGACAGCCTGCCAACAAGGCGTAGGTGTAGGTCAAGGTAGCACAACCGGTATGGGCAATAAGCAAATGATCGGTGGTGCGACCGGTGCTATTCTTGGGGGTGTCTTGGGATCTAAGGTCGGGAAAGGATCAGGTCAGCTTGTTGGCGTTGGGGTTGGTGCATTGTTGGGAACTTTATTGGGGAGCGAGTTAGGTGCTTCTTTGGATAAAGCGGATTTGGCATATGCACAGCAGGCAACCGATCGTGCTTATAGTGCACCAGTCGGTCAGTCAATTAGCTGGAACAATCCTGAATCCGGGAATTCTGGTACTATCACCCCAACCCGTGAGGGCGTTTCCAACACAACAGGTCGCGTTTGCCGTGAGTACACACAGACAATTTATGTTGGTGGCAAGAAAGAAACAGCAGTTGGTCAGGCCTGTAAAGCGGCTGATGGAACTTGGTCTGTTGTCAATTAGAATCTGAATGATTTGATAAAATCTTTTTTTAAAAAGGCCGGTTTTCATCGGCCTTTTTTAGTGTTAATCGTCTTCTGTAGCAAAGGTGAAACCCGTTGATTCTGGTGAGTGAGAGGGGTCAGCAGGGCGAGGATCCTGATAAGGTTTACTGCTTGTTTCTTCTATATCAACCAGAAATTTATCCTGTTCAACTTTCTTCAAAGGAATATTTTCGAATGGCTTTTCAGTCTCTTTTGAGGATTCAAAACTTCCCGTATAATGAGGATCTGAAATTGTGATGCTCAATGAGTCGGAGAGATGTTTTGACTCTGGTTGTTGTAATGACCATTGCAGTAAGTCATCCATATTAAGGCTTGCGCCATGCCGTTTCATATCAATAATATAACGTCCTAATTGCATCAGCAATTTCCAGTTGGATTGCAAATGCGCAGATTGGAATTCAAGGCGGGCGGCCTGTACAGGAGGAATCCCACGATCCCGTGCCCCGATATAAGCCTTCGCAGAGGCATGTAATGCGTTTGCACACCATCCTGAAATTTTTCCTTTAAGAAGAGATTCATTCTGGTTATTCGCAACACGGAGCAGGGGAAGATGACTGTCTGCCTCCATCACATGGAACATGATCATTTCAAATGTTTCTTCGCAAGTTCGTTCATGTCGTATTTTGTTGATTTGCGGAGCCAAAAATGGATTGTATCCACCAGGCAGATGGGATTCCTCTGTCGGGGCAAGATTTGTTAATTCTGCTAATATATGTCCGATTGCCTTGATAAAAGGGTTTGTTGATGTGTTGATGGCGGCCCCCAGAATCTGGCTTGGTGTAAAACCACTCCATGCCATAGTTTGTGAAGATGTCACAAACTGAATCCATGATTCTAAATTATCAGCATCAAAACAGTCGGCTATCTGGCATGCGAGTTGATATTGGGCGAGCAGTGGAGCGGGGCTCCGTGTTGCGATAGTCGATGAGATTTGTTTTTCGATCGTATAGTTGATAACATCTAGGGCAATTGGAAAAGCATATTCCTCAGGGAATGAATTTGATTGTGGGGAAAGGGTGTCTAAACTCCGTTGTTGCGCTAATAAAATAGGGGCATCATATTGACCTTCCCGCAAAAGCTGTAGAACACTGTATATGTCAGATTTCAAATTGAGATGGCAAACCGCAAGCTGCGTTGTTTTGTGGGGAAGAACATTCCCGTTTATTGTCAGCGGTTTTTTTAAATGGCCTGCATACGTGTTAAGAAACATTGATATTTGGAAATGAATAGCCTGAATTGCAGGATATAATTCTTTGTATTGTGAGGTGTCCACAGCAATAAAAGCGAGAGTTCGTGGCCGTGTTTTAAAGCTAAGAAGAATATTTTCCTGCCCTTCCGATAGACCTAGAAAAGCTGTTCCACCGGTATTTGATGATGACCAAGCTTTTAGAACTTGGAGAGCCTCGTTATACGCAGTGTGACCATTCAGTTTCAGCAATAGGTCTGATACGGCATCTTGTTTCTGATCCGGCTTACAAATTAAAAAATGAAGATTAAGGTTGGGAAAGACCATGCGAATATTATCAGAAATATTCGTGCACGTGTTCTTTAGATTTATAATCTCATTTGTATCCATGACCCAGTCAGCTTAACATTTAAAAATTAACAGATATGTAATTCCGCAGCGTAATAATTACGTAAAATTATAAGGTCGGATTTGATGCCATCGTATTGATAGAAGAGCCCTTCCGAGAGAGGGGGCTTCATCCATCATCTGTCTGAGTGTCCGTTCAAAAACTTGTGGCGCATTTCTGCGGTTTTTGTCATCCTCCGCCAAGTGGAGATTTTGCGAAAGCAAAACGAAACGCGTGCGGGGGATCCAGTGAATAGGTGCGGCAAAGCCGCACAAATCAAGGAACAAATAGGAATAGAATTCTGGATTGCCC
>JAEUKP010000002.1 GCA_016794145.1 Alphaproteobacteria bacterium
ATCCTCCGCCAAGTGGAGATTTTGCGAAAGCAAAACGAAACGCGTGCGGGGGATCCAGTGAATAGGTGCGGCAAAGCCGCACAAATCAAGGAACAAATAGGAATAGAATTCTGGATTGCCCCAGATCTTTTACAATTCTTACGAATTGCCTTCGGCGCCGCAGATTTCTGCGGAAAAGTTTTTGGATGGACACTAAGTCATCTTCAAAAATTCAATCTTTCCTTGATTTATTGATCACGAAAGAGTTGCTTTTTTGGTGAAAATTTCTATAGTGCGCAAATCAACATCATTTGAATATTAGGCGGACCCATGAAACTGATTGCTGGTAATTCCAATCTCCCTTTGGCCCAGGCTATTGCTGACTATATCGGGGTTCCCCTCGCAAAGGCCAGTATCAAGCGTTTCGCGGATATGGAGATTTTTGTTGATATTGATGAAAACATCCGTGGAGAGGATGTTTTTTTAATTCAGTCAACATCTTTTCCAACCAATGACCATTTGATGGAGCTTTTGATCGCTATTGATGCCTTACGTCGGAGTTCTGCGCGCCGCATTACGGCTGTCATTCCTTATTTTGGATATGCCCGTCAGGATCGTCGGACCGGATCACGGACACCAATTACTGCGAAATTAGTGGCTAATCTTATCACCACGGCTGGGGCAAACCGTGCATTGATGCTTGATCTTCATGCGGGGCAGATTCAAGGTTTCTTTGATATTCCGACTGATAATCTGATTGCTTCTCCGATTTTGGTTCCGGATATTCAAAAACGGTTTGCGGGTAAAGAGGTGATTGTTGTATCGCCTGATATTGGCGGAGTTGTACGGGCCCGTGCCATCGCAAAACGGCTGGGGGCTGATCTGGCAATTATCGACAAGCGCCGCGAGCAGGCTGGTGTCTCAGAGGTCATGAATGTTATTGGGGATGTTTCCGGCAAAAGCTGTGTCTTGGTCGACGATATTGCGGATTCTGCAGGAACATTGTGCAATGCGGCGGCAGCCTTGATGGAGCATGGCGCGGCAGAGGTCTATGCGTATGTTGTTCATGGTGTTTTGTCAGGTGCGGCGGTTGAAAGAGTCGAGAATTCACCAATTCAGAAATTGATTACAACAGATTCGATTATTGCCAGTGACGCCGTAAAAGCATCCAGCCATTTCGAACAATTGACGATTGCACCATTATTGGGTGAGGCTATTCTTCGCATTGCTGAAGATAGGTCTATCTCGGCCTTGTTTAAGTAAGCTTGATTCTTGGTGTCGTATGTGCCATTATATTGCCATAATGGTATTTTGCGGATTTCCTCACGATACGTTAATGAATATCTGAAAATCGAGTCGTACTTACTTAAAACAAACCCACACCTAAAGACTGTGGCCAAGACAATGGGTGATAATGGTGCTTACAGAACTGACAGAAACAGAGCAACGTATAAATGATCTGTGGCTAGAGTGGGCTACACACGTGCATACTCCTGTTGCATCATTATTATGTCAAGACAAAAGACAGATGTTGACCCTAAGGAGCACCGACCTGGCTGTTCTTCAACAGGTTCAAATGAATTTACCATATATAGATGACTCCAATGGGGCTCTAGAGTCATTGGTCACTTTGGCCGTTCATATGAATACCTATGAAGGGGGGCTGGCGTGTTTGGACTTATTCATAGGAAGGGAGAATTGGGCTCAACGGCTTGCTGAAAAGAGGGAAGAGTTTGAAGGTAAATGGAAAGAAGCCTGGGAAGGCATAATAGAATTTTGTCCCATTACGCCAGAGCAATATGCGCTTGATGTAGTGATTCCTGATAACCCTTTTTCATCGGCGCCGAGCAACGGAACTGTCCCTTCTATCCGTGCGCTTGAACCGTAAATAAAACTGTTCACATGAGGGCATCACCATAATTTGCGTCCCTTCCTTCGATTCTTTGTGTCATTATAAAATAGTTAACCCAATTTTCCTTTAATGGTTCGGGAGGATGTCAAGGACTGTCCACAGAATGTTCTCGTGATATGACTGGCTGATCTACTGAATGTGCTTGCAAAAGAAAAGTGATTGCTTTTAAGTAATGAGGAGTTAGCAGGCAATATGGTTTTAGCTTTCCAATCGAGCAAGGTAAAAAGAACATCCCTCGAATAGATGAAGAAAGAACAAATTGTGCTTTTAAGAATTATTACATATCTTTGTGCTTTACTTTTTCTCTTCGCTATAGGGGCAGGAGTCATGAGCGGTAATGATAAATACCCATATATTATCCTTTTGATTTGGGGCGGCAATCTAGTTTTGTTTGTAATAAATCTTGTGATGTTTCTACAAAACAGGGTGGGGTCAGGAAAAAGGTCGAATCTAATTTTAAGTCTTTTTATGGCTTCATACGTTCCTGTTGTTATCTTTTTTAGTCGCATGGGGTGGGTTGATTCTATGTCCTTTCTGGGCTTTAGGTAATTTGGGACTGCTCTAGATTTGAGGTTCTTGAGTGGCCTTGTTTAAGTAGAACGCGGTTCCAAACCAATTGGTCTTGTTTGAGCGCCAGGCTTGACGAGTTGGGGGTACGGGGTATCGCCTTCGGGTAACTGGGGATTCGGGGAGACGTGTTGAGCGAAGTAATCCTTCATTGGAATCCCGCTGACATTCATATTTGGTCCCCCTTCATTTCGGATATCTACAGAAACCGTAGATTTTCTCGTTGATCCTTTTCTATGAGTTTCTTTTGGAAAATCTTGTTCATATGACCGTATCTGATTTTCAATTTCCTCCCTAAGATATGGGTTTGGTCGCATTATTCTAAACATGCCAGCAGAATCTAATTTGGCGAATGCAATTTTCTGAATAAAAACAGGATGTTTGTACAATGATTCCTTATCTGTTCCCAGCTCACTTGCAATCAGTTGATTTTGTTCGTCTTCACTCAGGGGGTATGATGTTCTTAAAGGGATTTCACCTTTTCTATAGGCCTCTTTAATTATTTGAAGATATTGCCGACCATCTACTGAAAGAATGTCGTCTACTCGAATGCCCAGCTTTTTGGCAACAACACCATGCAGAATCTGACCGACATCGTAATAGGCATCCGCTCTCAGCCCTGTTTCTAAGTAATAGGCATCGCTTTTCATCTGTGTTTCTAATTCTTCCTTTCACACTTCGGAAGGGGAGGACTCGCTCTCATCCGGTCCAGGATCAGGAAGTTCTATAGAGGTGATGCGTGATGCATCTATGTATTGTGCTATATATTTTAATAAATGTGGATTATCAGGGCTTTTTTCTTCAAACTTTCCTTCGGCTCTTAATTTTTTATAAGTTTCAATAGCCCCCTTAGGAGGTATCGGTGATGTTTCTGTTTCAAGCTCATCCGGTGAAATCCCCATTTCCTTTGCCAGAAGCTCTTTGATATCATTCTCTGGTCGTAAATGAGTGGCAGGAATTTTACCGTTTTTAAGGCATTTATCTACTATGTCTATAAATTTTTTGTGATTTTCTAATAACAATGAATTGGCAGCGCGAAATGATAAATGAGCCTCACTTGCAACAGCATGAATCATTTCTGTTCGCACATCTTCTGCGGCCTTTTTATGTTCGGGTGTTATATCCTCTGGCTTTTCTTGCGCTAAAAAAATGTCGCCCAAATAGGGAGCTTTCTGCTTTATCGATAGAATGATGAAATCAGCTACCAAGACATTTTTATCTTTTTCGGTGGCGTTAATAACCCGTCTTATTCTTTTAAGGTTATTTTCTTCTGTATTGGGGTCGGAGACGGTTTCATCTTTGGGATAAATCACTCCAGGTGATTTGGGGTCGAAATAGGTTTGGTGAGCGGCCCGGTCTATACCCTTGTCATTCTTACTTTCCTCTGGGCGAGATTTTTGTCGCTCTTCCTTGAGATCTTCAATAATATGAAAAGGATTGAGCAAGAGCTCATTGAGGCTACTGAATCCAACTGGAATATGAAGGTCCAAATTGTCAGGCAGTAAATTTCTTTTATCCCCAGGGGCCCACAAATTTTCCAATTCTTTGGATGGGTATTCATATCCAAGGGCCGCCACGAGAGATCTTGCAACAGAGTTTGAGTTTTGAGCTTCATTTTCAGCATTTCCCAAAACAATGTAATCAATATCATTGGCGTTGATGAATCGAGAAACTTTCACGGCAAGGTCGATTTTATGTATCCACAAATCTTTATCAAGCTCGCCAAGTTTAACGGATTTGAGAAGATTCGCTTTATTTCCACCTAGTTCGTTCAGATCTTTCTGTGTTGCGCTGACGCGCAGCGTATGATCGGGCGAAATGGCAAACGCGCTTAAGCTTCCATTTTCTCGGCTATGCGCATTTCCGTTGAAGGCAAGAATAGGTTTTCCATTTTTATAAAACGCCACTTCGTTATGAACGGCTGTGACTGCTAATGCGTCCAGAATTCGATAGCTGTTTAATCGAATTTCATAGACATCTTTTGAGACTGCGGACCAGCTCATATGGCTTATACTTCCTTTATGGTACGGCAATATTCTTTTTGTATTTTACACCTGAATTATGAGAAATTTATTAATATTTTTCATATTTTTGTAGCAATATTTAACAATGACACGAAAGAGAGTTTCTCGTCCCTCGGTCTAATGTCGAGTGAAATGCTTATAGGTTAAGAAAATATAGTTGCGTCATTTGATTTTGCATAAAACTTTAAGGCTTTAGAATAGTCGACATGTTTTTTTTGTTGCCTATTTTTTTATATTATGCAAATAAAGGCTGGCAATCGTAAGAGAAAAGAAAAATATGTCTACAGAAAGTCCCATTTTGTTAGAAGGTCAAGAAGTATCCAGCCATCAATGCAATAAGGAAAAACAGGGCCCTCAATTCATATTCGCAATTGGTGATATTCACGGACATACCGAAGAATTGGGAATTCTGCTGCGTAAAATCACGCGGTATATGCAGGACTATCCCGGGCAATCGTTTCAGGTCGTCACACTGGGGGATTATCTGAATCGTGGCCCCGATGCCAAAGGGGTTCTGGATCGGTTGATTGCTTTCCGCAACGCTCTGCCGGAGTATGGTAAACTTATCACCATTAAGGGCAATAATGATGTGGCTGTACTCGATTTTATGGCCGAGGAAGATTCCGCCGCGTGTCATGAAAAATATCAACAGCTTGTGCGTAAGGGCTTATTGCAAACCTTGGCCAGTTATGGATGGTTTCAAAATCCAAACGTATTTCCACCAAGCGACGCGGAAGCCCTCAGTGCGCGCAATTATCTACGGACTTTTTTTGGGGGGGGGCATCGCGATTTTCTGGAAGGCTTGATAACGTCCCATACGGTGCGGTTGGCACATGAAAATCTGTTATTCTGTCATGGTGGGGTGGATGTCTCCAAACCGTTGGAGGAACAGGATGATGCTGTTCTTTTGGGAATGGATAAAAAAGGGCCGAATGGTCTAAAAATCAGCAAAGAATTTGCGCGGACAAGCGGGGCTTTTTTGAAGGACAGTGGCTCAAGACAATATACGGTTGTGCATGGCCACACGATCATCGGGCGATACCCGGACATCACAGATGGGCGGTGTTCTGTGGATACGGGGTGCTATAAAAAGGGGGGCGCGTTATCCTGCCTGATTATGGCGGATGGAGTGCCGATCGATGTTTTGGCCTGCTCGAATTTATATGTGGCTTTTTCCAGAGAAGCGATGGTCACACCAGACACATGGCCACCCCGTAAAACATGGAAAGGACATTTCTTGACATGGGTTCATGAGCGTTTAAAAAATTCGCCTTAGGCACTTTCCTTATAGAAATATATTCCTAAATGATCTATAACAGACCAAGATATTTCCGAGGAGGGTGATCATGGACTTTGATCGTTTTAGTGAAAAATTCCGTTCCATTTTGCAAAAAGCACAAACGCTGGCGATGCGGTCGAAACATCAATCGTTAGAGCCCGAGCATGTCTTGAAAGTTATGTTGGAGGAAGAGGACGCTCAAGTCGGGCGTCTGGTCAAGGCGGCCGGTGGGGACGCGGCCATATTGAAAAAGAATATCGAACAATCTTTGGCCAAGCTGCCTGCGGTCGAAGGGCCCGGGGCGAGTGGGCTGCGCCTTTCCAATGATTTGGCCAAAATTATGGATCAGGCAATGCAGTTGGCCGAAAAATCGGGCGACAAATTCCTGACCACCGAACGTGTGTTGCAGGCAATGACACTCGCCAAGGCCAGCGACATTACCGGACATCTGGAATCGGCGGGAGTGACCGCCACGGCGATGAATGCCGCCATCAACGAGCTGCGCAAAGGGCGCACAGCCGATAGTGCCAGCGCCGAAGATACGTTTGACAGTCTGAACAAATATGCCCGCGATATGACGGCATTGGCGCGGGACGGGAAATTGGATCCGGTCATTGGCCGCGATGAAGAAATTCGCCGGACGATTCAAGTATTATCACGCCGGACGAAAAATAACCCTGTCCTGATCGGTGAGCCAGGGGTCGGGAAAACAGCGATTATCGAAGGCTTGGCGCAACGGATTGTGAACGGCGACGTTCCCGAATCTCTTCGGGACAAAAAATTGATGTCTTTGGATTTGGGTGCGTTGATTGCGGGTGCAAAATTCCGCGGGGAATTCGAAGAGCGGTTGAAAGCGGTTCTGGATGAAATTCGCAATGCATCGGGCGAGATTATTCTGTTTCTGGATGAATTGCATACCTTGGTCGGGGCCGGAAAAGCCGATGGGGCCATGGATGCGGGCAATATGTTGAAACCGGCTTTGGCGCGGGGCGAACTTCACATGGTCGGGGCGACCACTCTTGACGAATACCGCAAACATATCGAAAAAGATGCCGCCTTGGCACGCCGATTCCAGCCGGTATTCGTGAGCGAGCCGACGGTTGCCGATACGATTTCTATTCTCCGTGGGCTGAAGGAAAAATACGAAGTCCATCACGGGGTGCGGATTACCGACGGTGCGATTGTGGCGGCCGCCAATCTGGCCAACCGCTATATCACCGACCGGTTTTTGCCGGACAAGGCGATTGATTTGGTCGATGAAGCCTCTTCGCGCTTGCGCATGGAAGTCGACAGCAAGCCCGAGGAAATTGACGAGCTGGATCGCCGGATTATCCAGTTGAAGATCGAGCGCGAAGCTTTGAAAAAAGAGACTGATGCCGCGTCCAAAGATCGACTGGTCAAACTGGAAGATGAATTGAAAGAGTTGGAAAGCTCTTCGGCCAATTTGACCGCGCAATGGCAGGCGGAAAAAGACAAGGTCACCAAAGGCCAACGTCTGACCGAAGATCTGGACAAGGCGCGGATCGAATTGGAGCAGGCCGAACGCGACGGCAAATGGGAAAAAGCCAGCGAGTTGAAATATGGCCGTATCCCGCAATTGGAAGCGGACTTGAAAGCCGTGGCCGAAACATCGGTCAAGAATATGATCAACGAAGAAGTGACACCTGATGATATTGCGGGTGTGGTTTCGCGCTGGACGGGTGTTCCTATCGACAAAATGATGGAAGGCGAGAATGCCAAATTGTTGAACATGGAAGAGAAACTCGAAGCGCGGGTCGTGGGGCAAAGCGACGCGGTTAAAGCGGTTGCTTCGGCGGTGCGCCGTGCGCGGGCGGGATTGCAAGATCCGCATCGTCCGATCGGGTCGTTCTTATTCCTTGGCCCGACCGGTGTCGGGAAAACCGAATTGACCAAAGCTCTGGCCGAATTTCTGTTCGACGATGACAGCGCGATGGTGCGGATTGATATGTCGGAATATATGGAGAAACATTCGGTTGCCCGCTTGATCGGGGCGCCTCCGGGCTATGTTGGCTATGAAGAGGGGGGCGCTTTGACCGAAGCGGTCCGCCGCCGTCCGTATCAGGTCATCCTGTTTGATGAAATCGAAAAAGCGCATCCGGATGTGTTCAACGTGTTGTTACAGGTTCTGGATGATGGGCGTCTCACCGATGGACAGGGAAGGACAGTCGATTTTTCCAACACCGTCTTGATCATGACCTCCAATCTGGGGGCCGAAAATCTGGCCAATCAGAAAGAAGGCGAGGACGTCGAAAAAGTCCGTGGCAAAGTCATGGATGAAGTCCGCAAATTCTTCCGTCCGGAATTCCTCAACCGTTTGGATGAAATCTTGTTGTTCCGGCGATTGGGGCGGGCGCAGATGTCGGGCATTGTGGATATCCAGTTGGGCAATCTGCGCAAATTGCTGGACACGCGCCGTATTCTTCTGGATCTGTCGGCGGAGGCCAAATTATGGCTGGCCGAGCGCGGGTATGATCCGGTCTATGGGGCGCGGCCATTGAAACGGGCCATCCAGACCTATCTGCAAAACCCGTTGGCGGACATGATCCTGCGCGGCGAAATCCCTGATGGATCCACTGTAACGGTGGGCACAGATAAGACGGGCTTAACATTTGGGGTGTAGTGCACGCCAAATTCTTAAAGTTCTAAGAAAATCCCCTGTGAAGCGATTGTTTTACAGGGGTTTTTTTATTGGCCATGCAATTTTATTGACATAAGATTTGTGGTGTGGTTAATTATTTCCCAAATTTAATTTTAGAAAAATGGTGGTGAATATGGGTTCGGACGAACTTGAGAAACACATAGGGAGTGAAGCTATTCCCTCTGCCCCTAATTTGGAGTTTTATCAAGGTAAGCTGAGAGCTGCGGGGAATAATAAAGTATCTCTGGATTTATATCAGCATATAGTAAATTGGGAGATCGAATCCGCGCAGCTTCGGCGGGCGGGGCAAGGTGCTCAGGAACGTTTATCCAAGCGTTTTATGGCCTTTAAAAGAGTGCTTTTTGATCTTGCTGTAGAGGGATACGATTCTTTCACTGTGGAGGATAGGCGTATAATTGTATGGCATTTACAATTTCATTTTCTGCCCATTAGTTTTTTATTTGAGTATTATCAGGAAGTAGAATGGATGGGTGGCGAAACTATTCAGGTGAGACGGCAACAGTTAGATTTAGCGCAAGATTTATTTAACTCCTATTACAAGAAACATCCTTTTATCTCTATCTTTCAGATGGTCCATTTATACGGTCTTGCGGAGAAGTTTGAGCAAAAATGTGATCTAAAGGAATTTTCTTCTCAATTTCGCACGGCCTATAAAAACTGGAAAAGGCAGAACGCAAAATTCATAGCGGAGTGCGCAGCAAGAAATGCAGTAACAAATCCACCCCAAAAAATTGATTCCATGCCCGCTATAGAGGATGCAGCGGTGGAGCCTCCATCCGGAGAGACTCCTGCTGTCGTTGGGGCGAATGATAATCCGGTGCCAGAAGAGCCAAGTCCAGATGAGACGAATCCAGAAATGGCAGCGTCGTCTTCTTGTGCCAACCCCCGTATCAGAGAAATATTTGTACGGCGGCCATTGGTGACGTCTGGAAATAACACTGAGGGTATGGGCTATGCGCCAGATGGGGAGGGGAATGATGAGGCTCTATCCTCTCCGGTTGGGGATACCTTTGAAAAGAGAACGCAGGCTTTGATTAATCATATATTGGCCGACGATACGTCTTTTCCCTTCGCTTATATGACGGTTGTGTGGGACCAACGTCCGGTTAAGACGGAGGGGATTGCCGAAAAGCCGTATAACCTGATTTATTTGGAGATGGAAGATGAAAGCCGCACCTGTCTTGCGGTGTGCGATTATCGCGGACATACGACCTATGTGGAACGGGATGCCCCTCCTTATCAGGACACAGATATATTGCAAATAAGTGAGCTTAAAAAGAATCCGAAAGTCTGGACGATTCCTCATGTCACGCATGAGCAATGGACATCGGGCCTTCATACGTTGGTATACACGCCTTTGGAACAATTGACGATTGATCCAAAAACACGGTCCTATTGGTACTCATTAAAAGATGCTTTAATTCAGTCATTTGCTACAACCATTATGGCATCGGGAAAGATTCCGGCGACAAACGATAAAGCAGCCATCGCATTCGGGCCTTTAAAAGATCACAGCAAATGGTGCAATGCCTATCAGGCGGTAAACAGGAGAGCAATTTCTGGTTTGCCAGAAGGTGTAACGTCGTTCAAAACTTTGTTTAATGCGTTGGCCAATGGGTATGAGGGGGCTAAGGCACCTCTGCCGGAATTGAAAAAATTCTTGAATAAAGCGCCAGTGACAGAGGCGATGATAGAGGCGGCATGTAAGAGATTTAAAGAGGAATATGACTTGCCACTTGCCCCTGATTTCTTTGATGCGTTGATGATTGATCCGGTTGATACACGATTCAACAAAGAAACAGAGCCGGATTTGAGCCGCACCGGCAAGGATATAGATCTTGCCTTCGCATTCGGAGCCGTGGTGCTTTCTCCCGAAAGAGTGGCGAAATTAGGGCGTTACCCATCTGGGCTTCAGGATTATTTGGAGTTGATAGGATATGGTGCAGTGGGGTACTTGCCTGCACCTGCCTGTAAAGCGGCTTAGGTGTGTTGATCTGCCGATGGTGAATCGTTTTATTATTCTTTCACGGCTCTTGCAAGTGTCAGGATATTGACAGATCTTGCGCCTGCAGTTTTTAGGACTTTCGAGCATTCTTCAAGAGTTGCGCCTGTTGTGAAAACGTCATCTATTAGCACAATCTCTCGACCTGATAGCTTTTTGGTATAAGGTGGGTTGATATCAAAGGCACCTGATACATTTTGTTTTCTGTCTTTTGCGGTTTTATGTCCTTGCGGGGGGGTAGGGCGCGTTCGAATAAGGGCATCTGGCCAACAAGTGAGGCCTGATAATTTTGCAACCTCGTTTCCCAAGATTGCGGCTTGGTTATATCGACGTTTGACAAGCCGCATCCAATGCAATGGAACAGGAACAATGATTGAATCGGGGCTCAAGAATTCAACACCTGTTTTGCAAAGAAGGGGTGCAAGCGTTGTATGAAGATGAATTGCATCTCCATGCTTGAAAGATAAGATCATTTTTCGTGATCCGTCATCATAGACAAATAAAGATTTTGCTTGGTCAAACGCACGCGTTGAGGAAATGCAATCCGTACATAGAAAATCATCCGGGTTTAAGCCCTTCATATCAAGGTCAATAGCGAATGGTATTCCGCAACATGTGCAATAAGGTGGGGCTATAAACGTTATTTCTTTCCAGGCCCGTGGAGAGATTGCCCCCACAGTCCGGACTGTATCCCCTGTTATAGGACAACGCGGCGGAAGGACTAAATCTAATCCCCAGTTCAGAGCTTTCTTACCGAGTATATGTGCTTTATTCAAAATATTGCCCTATAATTCTCTTGAAAAGATAAGGTAATGATTTAAATGGTGAAGATCAAACTTAAAAATATTGAGGAGAAAATCTGATGCCTGAAATTGCAATTGTTTACCACTCTGGCTATGGACATACAAAACGCGTTGCTGAGAGTATTGCTCTGGGCGCCGGGCCTGATACAAAATTAATCCCAATCGATGCCGAAGGAAATCTTCCGGACGGAGGATGGGATAGCTTGACTGCTGCCGATGCGATTATCTTTGGTGCCCCGACTTATATGGGCAATGTTAGTTGGCAGTTCAAAAAATTTGCTGAAGCCTCTTCTAAGCTCTGGTTTACACAGGCATGGAAAGATAAAGTCTTTGGCGGATTCACAAATAGTGCAAGTTTTAATGGGGATAAGCAGGTTTCTTTGATTACTTTGCAAACCCTGGCATCGCAACATGGCGGAATTTGGGTGAGCTTAGGGATTCTTCCAAGTAATAAAAAATCATCAACACGAGCAGATATGAATAATCTTGGGGGATCTGTCGGTCTTTTGGTTCAATCTCCATCAGATGCCAGTGTTGATGAAATCCCACAGGGTGATCTTGATACCGGCGTTAGCTATGGTCGACGGATTGCCGAGATTGCAGGGAAATTAAGGGGATAAGATAGTCTAACTCTCTATTTTTGTTGTATTTTTTGGTTGAAAATGTGTATAGTCGCCCCGTAATCAAAGATTTTAGATAAATCGCGGTATCGGGGCGAATATATTGACCATGGGGCTTAAAAAAGACACGCTGAGCCAAGGGCATCGTAAAGCCATAGGTTTTTCTGATTCTGGTCTTGTTTTACCAGATTCTTTGGTCGATTCCGCCTTAGATGAGACGTCTCAGCTTAACAAAATAAGCGCTGAAAAAGGTCGTAGCCGGACATTAGAACACTTTTTTACCAATGATCGTGTCGAGTTACTAAAGGACATTCCCCCTCATATTGTCAAAAAAGCATGGTTTACGATGGCGCATGCTTTGTTAAACCCCGGGGCCCAGATTCTTGATGCCGGATGCAATACCGGCGAGATGACCTACGTCATGGCAGTTTTGAATCCCAGTTTCGAATATATTGGTATGGATTTAAACCCGGCTTTGATTAAGGACGCATCCGCAAAGTATAAACGTCCCAACTTGAAATTTCAGGTTGGAAATATTTATGTGGATCTCCCTGAAAATACATATGATCTGATTGTTAATTCCTTTTTCCTGCATGAGATCTATTCGGCATCCTTCTACAATGATCGGTTAATCCACTTGGCGTTGGAAAAACAATATAAGGCATTGAAAGATAGGGGATCTTTGCTTATCCGTGATTATATTAACCCAACACCAGGTGAATATGTACAGTTGGAGTTTACCGATAAAATTCCTTCCGGCGATACGTTTGAAACATTATCCGAAGCAGAGCTTTTAATCTGGTTTGCCGATCATGCCCGTGCCAAAGCAGGAAATGAAGCTTTGTCCGATTCCGGTTTTTTTCTTGAGGAGTTGCCTCCCAATTACCCGCGGACAAGATTGTTCCGGATTCCCGCTAAATGGGCGTATGAGTTTATCTTGCGTAAGGATAACCGTCAGAAAATGCGCGAAGAGTTATCCAAGGAATATGCTTTTTATACTGAGCAAGAATTTAGAAAACATTTGCGTGGTCTTGGTGCCCGAGTTTCGTATACTGCGCCTCATTGGGATGAGGGCTTTATCAAAGCCCGTTATACTGGGGCGATGCGTCTTTACAAGGAAGATGGTACAAAATTGGGCCCTCCGCCTAGCAATTATATTTTTGTTGCCCGTAAGGTTGCAGAAAATACAAGCCAGTTGGTGATGGAACGTCGTACATCGCGTGCGCGGACAGGATCGGTTTATATCCGGAGTGTTCGTGATGAAAAATCGGGTGAGATCAAAGATATTGTCTGTCGTGATACCGAAATTTCAGAGGTTTTGCCGTTTCGGGTCACACCAGATCACAAGCTTAAAATTTATTTGCATGAAGATGTTCCGCGTGGACTGGTTAACTCTGTTCCACGTTCTGGGGTTAATCTGGATGGACGAAAATGGTCCGGCCATATGATTGAGGCAATAGGCGTATCTGCCTATGATATGAATCGTTTAAAAGAGGTTGGTCATGCAGAACTTGAAAAGTTCCTGGTTACCCATGTTGGTGTTTCTCCGTCTCTGGATGCAAAGTTAATAGAGGGGGGTGGGTTCTACCCTGATCCCAATCAAATTGATGAACGTGTCGTTACCTATTATTATCGTGTCGAAAATTATCATGAACAATTTCCTGTCAAGGAAACATTAAAGGATACAGAGGGGTTTTCGAATCCCGGCGTCATTCGTGAGTTTGATGCACAGGAAGTCTTGAATGCGATCTCGGTTGGTTTTATTCCGGCGTCTCGTTTGGAAGTCCAGATTCTGGCACTTTTCCAGATGATGAATTTAAAATCGGAGGTCTGGAGTGATTCCCCGTTGCAGCTTTCAGAGGTTCCAGTCGAAGAAACTCTTAAAATCAATGATATTTTAAAGCAGTATAGTCTTTCTGATGATCGGTTTAAAGCTGTTCGCGGGAGTGCCGGGAATATTCGGTTAGTCCAGTCTGTCTTTGTTGATGAAGGCCGAGATCAAGGGGGCGGAATGGCAGGGCTTGCTGCCCGTGATCTGGAATTTGCCGTTCCTGAAAACGGCACGATCAATACAGCGGTTGTCATGCCACTTGTTAAAAATTTGAATGGTGAAGTCATGGCAGGTGTCGTGACGCAATATTTGCCAGTTCCTCAACGGTATAGCGGAACAGGTCAAATTTTAACCCTTCCCAGTTTTCCCTTGCCGAAAGAAGTTACAGATATCGAGGCGGCTAAATTTTATGTTGCCGAGCAATTCAAGGTTAAACCAGAGCATGTTGCGCGTATGGGAGAGAGTTATTTCACACATATTGGAGTAACCCCACACCGGATTTATCCATTTGTGGTCACGGATATGCGCGGGTTTTATGATGGTTTTACCCATGGCGTGACTCAAGTCACGATGTTGAAAGATTTATGGAAGCTTATCTATTGGGATAATCATGACAGTTTTCTAAAAGTGGCAGCAATAGCATTTCAACACTTAATGGACAGTGATTTATCACTCAAACATAGTTTTGATTTTAAAGTTGCAGATGCAGCGCAGAAAGCAAGTGTTATTGAAAGCTCTGTTTTATCCTACGGAGGATCATTGACATCATCTTCCACGACGGCATCTTCGTTTTCTGAGATGTCATCCTCAGAAAATCAAGGTTCCGCTTTAAAGTCTGAGAAAAGTCAAATCGCAGATGTGCGCTCGCCGCGTGTGCCTTTATAGTGTTGTTATATGATATTAGACTCTCCTTCTATTTTTAATACAAAGCGGCGAAATAATTTCATTCAACGTAGAAAACCACGCTTTTCTGCCCATGATTTTTTATACCAATGGGTTGCAAAGAATATGATGGATAGGTTATCGGATATCAGACGGGAGTTTAAATCTGTTTTATTAAGTGGTCCTTATGCGGCACCTTATTTCCTCGAAAAATTCCCAGGGGCGACTGTATCAGCCAACACTAGTCCCGAACAACTGGCCGAAGAACGTATTCGCTATGATTGTATCCTATCAATAGGCGAGATGCATTGTGCAAATGATTTACCGGGCCTGTTGGTTCAGATGCGGAGAGCCTTAAAACCAGATGGTGTTTTTCTGTGTGCGTTTGCCGGTGGAGAAAATTTGTATGAACTTCGGCAAGCTTTGATGCACGCTGAAATTTGTGTAAGTGGTGGTGCAAGTCCCCGTGTCTATCCATTTGTTGATAAGCAACAAATGGCTGGCTTGATGCAACGTGCCGGGTTTGCTTTGCCGGTTGTTGACTCAGAGCTTTTAAAGGTTTCCTATCGGGACATGTTTCATCTGATTGCTGATATTCGTGGAATGGGCGAATCAAATGCCCTTAATGACTGTCACAAATCAATGTCATCATCCCGTTTATTTTTTGAGGCGGCCAAGTTTTATCAAGATCATTTTACCGAGACAGATGGTCGTGTGACCGCCAGCTATGAAATTATTTTTGTGATTGGTTGGGCTCCACATGAATCCCAACAACAGCCCGCACGTCGTGGTAGTGGGCAAGTATCTTTAACAGATGTTTTGTAAATTTTGACATAACTTTATTGGTGGGGCAGAGCTGTCCACTTCCCGTTTCTTTTTGACGAGGTGTGATTTTATCATCAAAAGGACTGGACAATTTTCTGTTTCTGTCTATAGTTTTTTATTCATAAAATTGAGTGTATTGATGGAATCAAGAATGAGGCGCAGATGGCTGGAAGTTTGAACAAAGTAATGATTATTGGAAATCTGGGCGCGGATCCGGACGTGCGGTCCATGACATCTGGTGATGAGGTTTGCAATTTGTCGATTGCAACATCCGAGAGCTGGAGTGATAAAGCAACAGGTGAACGCAAAGAGCGAACCCAGTGGCATAAAGTCGTTATTTTTAATGCAGGCCTGGTCAAGGTTGCCAAAAATTACCTAAAAAAAGGGTCGAAAGTTTATATTGAAGGCCAAATCGAGACCCGCAAATGGCAAGACAAAGATGGTAAAGATCAATATACAACCGAAATCGTTTTGCGCCCTTATCGTGGGGAGTTGACCATGCTGGATGGCAAGGGCGGCGGGGCCGCGGCCAATGATGGCGGTGGATATTCTGATGCCCCATCCTCTGGTGGAGGATATGGTGGTGGACCGTCTTATGGATCTGCTGCTCCGGCAGGGCGCGTGGATGAATTGGCGGATGATATTCCGTTCTAGAAAAGAAGATATGAAGATGAAAAATTTTTATCTTCTTGTGGCAGTTTTTTTGCTGTTGACGGGATCAATGGACTCCTTTGCCGATCCGGTGAAGGACGATATGGCAGAGCGCATCAGATTATCAAAAGATTTGCATGATATTCGCCACATGGGGGATCGTATTCGCGAGATGATAGATCTTGCCGCTGCTGCGGTCCCACCAGAAGACCGTGTTGATTTTGAAAGATATGTCCAATTAAAAATTGATGTTGATGGGTTGGAGTCGAAATCGATTCAATACGCGGCAGAGGTTTATACTGCGCCGGAGTTAAAAGCCATGATTCGTTATTTCGGATCACCCGATGGTCAATCAGCAGAAGCAAAAGGCGAAACTTTTACAAATAAAATCGGTCAGGAAATTACGAAAGAAATCGACGCCGCGATTCTGGCCGCCAAATATGACGGTGTTCCGGAAAAATCCCTCCCGAAAATACAGGGAAAATAATTGGTTGCGGTGGTTTTATCCATCGATCAAAATCCTGTAAAACTTTGATAAAATGACCCTTTGCTCTTGTGACGGGAGGGGGTTTTTGGTATAAAACCTCTATTCATTTTAGCCTTTAGAAAACGAGATTTTTTATGTCGGACATGACACCCGCAAAAGCCCCATTTCCTGTGATTTCCCTCGCGGACGAGATGAAGAAATCCTATCTCGATTACGCCATGAGCGTGATTGTCTCGCGGGCCTTGCCGGATGTGCGTGATGGATTGAAACCTGTGCACCGCCGGATTTTGTTTGCAATGCAGGAAGGCGGCTATCATTCGGATAAAGCGTACAAAAAATCCGCCCGTATCGTCGGGGACGTGATGGGTAAATACCACCCGCATGGCGACAGCGCGATTTATGAATCTTTGGTTCGTATGGCGCAGGATTTCTCGATGCGCTTGCCTTTGGTCGATGGTCAGGGGAACTTTGGATCGATGGATGGCGATAACGCCGCCGCGATGCGTTATACCGAAGCCCGCATGGCCAAAGCCGCCGATGCGATGATTGTCGACATTGAAAAAGACACTGTCGATTTCCGCCCGAACTATGATGAATCGTTGCAGGAACCCTCGGTGCTGCCAACGCGTATTCCGAACTTGCTGGTCAACGGGGCAGGGGGGATTGCGGTCGGTATGGCCACCAATATTCCGCCGCATAATCTGGGTGAAGTCATTGATGGGTGTATGGCGTATATCGCCAATCCTGACGTGAGCAACGAAGAATTGATTACCTATATTCCCGGACCGGACTTCCCGACGGGTGGTCAGATTTTAGGACGTTCCGGTATTTATAACGCCTATACCACGGGCAAGGGCTCGGTCCCTATGCGTGCAAAAGCAGAGATTGAGCAGATCCGGGATAAACGCGAAGCGATCATTGTTACCGAAGTACCGTATCAGGTGAATAAAAGTACATTGCTAGAGCGGTTGGGTGAGGTCGCACGTGAGAAAATTGTGGAGGGCATCGCAGAGATTCGTGACGAATCCGACCGTGATGGTGTTCGTGTTGTCATTGAATTGAAACGTGATGCGAATGCTGATGTTGTTTTGAATCAACTTTATAAATTCACAGCTTTGCAAACATCATTTCCATGTAATATTTTGGCCCTTCACCATGGGCGGCCACAGACGTTGTTGCTGAAACAAATTATTGCGGCTTTTATCAAATTCCGCGAGGACGTCATTACCCGTCGCACGGTGTTCGATTTGAACAAAGCCCGTGATCGCGCGCATATCTTGGTGGGGCTTGCTGTGGCCGTGGCCAACATTGATGAGGTGATTGCCATCATCCGCAACGCCAAGGATCCTGCGATTGCCAAGGAACATTTATTGGCACGCTCCTGGCCTGCGGGGGATGTGGCCCCGTTGATTGCTTTGGTTGATGACCTGGATTATTTCGTGGATGATCAAGGGCAATACAAAATGTCCGAAGCTCAGGTCAAAGCGATTCTGGATCTGCGTTTGCACCGTTTGACCGGACTGGAACGCGAAAAAATTGGCAATGAACTGAAAGAAATTACAGATACCATTGCGGAACTTTTATCCATCCTTGCGTCGCGTGAAAAATTATATGACGTGATGAAAAATGAATTGATTGAAATAAAAGCAAAATTCGGGACTCCTCGCCGGACCGAAATTATCGACAGCGGATTTGAAACCGATGTCGAAGATTTGATTCAACGCGAAGATATGGCGGTCACCATTACCCATGGCGGGTATGTGAAACGGACACCACTTGTGACCTATCGGGCGCAGAAACGCGGCGGAAAAGGCCGGTCTGCCGTCAATATGAAGGACGAGGATTTCGTATCGGATTTGTTTGTGGCGTCGACCCACACACCAATTTTGTTTTTTACGTCCAAGGGGATTGTTCACCGGATGAAGGTATATCAATTGCCGCTTGGGAATCCCCAATCGCGCGGCAAGGCCTTTGTCAACATGTTGCCATTGGATCCGGATGAAAATATCTCGGTGATCTTGCGCCTGCCGGAAGACGAAAATATGTGGGATCAATTGGACATCCTGTTTGCCACCACCCATGGGTCGGTGCGCCGGAACAAATTATCCGATTTCCGCAATATCCGGTCCAATGGCCTGATTGCGATGAAGCTCGAAGGCGATGAAAAACTGATTGACGTCAAAATCTGTAAAGATGACGAAGATGTGGTTCTGGCGACCCGTTTGGGCCGTGCGATTCGCTTTGAAATTGCGGATTTGCGCGTCTTTGCCGGACGGACATCGACCGGGGTGCGCGGGATCAAATTGCAACAGGGGGATGAGGTTATATCCATGTCGATCCTGAAACATATTGACGCGACACCGGATGAACGCACGGCTTACCTGAAACGCGTCGCAGCAATGCGCGGATCTGATGAAGATGGGATGGAATTCGAAGGCGATGCCGCGAGCATTTCGGATGAACGTTTTGCCGAATTACAGGCCCGCGAGCAATTCTTGTTGACGGTGACCACGGGCGGGTTCGGGAAACGGACCTCGGCCTATGAGTATCGGGTGACGGGCCGCGGCGGGCAGGGGATTACCAATATCGGCCTGACCAAGAAAAATGGTCTGTCGGTGGCGGGCACCTTCCCTGTGACCAATGATCATCAGGTTATGCTGGTGACGGATGCGGGCCAAATGATCCGCATGAAAGTGGAGGGAATTCGCTTTACCGGACGGGGGGCGCAAGGGGTAACTCTCTTCCGCGTGGCAGAAGACGAACACATTGTTTCTGTCGCTCTTTTAAAACAAGATCAGGATGATGAACCAGAAGAGGAAATGGTCACTCTTGACGGGGAAGCTAATCTATCTGATGAAGAACACGCAGAAAGACCAGAAGATAATCAGTCTGAGGTCTAACCGGGTCGGATACAGGAAAAGAGGGGCCGGGTATGAGTTCAATCATCGTAACAGGAGCTGCAGGGTTTATAGGATTTCATCTTGCCGCGGGTTTGCTTCGTGAAGGGCATAAGGTCCTGGGGATTGATAACCTGAATGAATATTATGATGTTCAATTAAAACGAGATCGTCTGTCCCAGATTTCTAAGCATCCAGGCTTTTCTTTCTGTCAAGTCTCGCTTGAGGATATGCAAGGATTAACACAGGCTTTTGATGGGTTTAAGCCTGAATATGTTGTCAATCTTGCGGCTCAGGCAGGGGTTCGTTATTCGATTACCAATCCAAAAGCGTATATCGATAGTAACCTTGTTGGGTTCGCCAATATTCTTGAGTGCTGTCGTCATCAGGAAGTCAAGCATTTGTTGTATGCGTCGTCCAGCTCTGTCTATGGAGCGAATACGCATGTTCCATTTTCAACACATGATCATGCAGATCATCCTTTAAGTTTATATGCCGCAACCAAAAAGGCCAATGAATTAATGGCGCATACCTATGCTCATTTATATCGGTTGCCATGCACAGGGTTAAGGTTTTTTACGGTTTATGGTGAGTGGGGACGGCCTGATATGGCTGTATTCCTTTTTACAAAAGCAATTTTTGAAGGCAAGCCGATTCAGGTCTTTAATAACGGGAATATGAAACGCGATTTCACCTATGTAGATGATGTTGTGTCTGCAATTGTAAAATTGGTTTCTGTGCCTGCTAAACCTTCGCTGGATTGGGATTCAAACCATCCCGTGCCATCAAAGAGCAGCGCTCCGTACCGACTTTATAATATAGGGAATCATTCCCCAGTTGAATTGATGACAATGATTGATTGTTTGGAAAAAGAAATAGGCAAGAAGGCTATCCGCAATTTTCAACCCATGCAAATGGGGGATGTGCCCTCCACCTACGCCGATGTCAGTGATCTTATGCAAGAGACAGGTTTTTCACCCTCAACACCTATAGAGGATGGACTTAAACGTTTTGTGGCTTGGTATAGGGATTACTATAAAATAGAATCCTAGAACTGTAGCTTATATTATGTTGACATCCATTAAAGACGAAGTGAGAAATGCCCTTTGGGGATGTCTTGAAATTTCTCTCTATTTAAGAAAAGGCGCGACAAGATTTTCAGGAAAGAAAGCGGCTTTTTATCGCTCTCTCTTGGTGCCTCTTTTTTGTCTTCCTCTTATTATCTGGATCATTCCGGATGCTGAAAATGAGACTGATAGAACGTTCATTTGGCGATTTTCTCTCATGTGTATTCAGATGTATCTTGGAACCGCTGCATTCGGCACAATTCTTTACGGGTTCAAGGGAAAAAATACGTCATTCGAAGATTTTCTAAAATGTCTTACGGCCTATAATTGGTTAACGCTTTCAGGTTTTGTGGTCAATATTCCACTTATTCTTCTGGCTATTTCTGGAGTAAATACATGGGATGATGTTCTGGCCATGATGTTATTGCTTGGTATTTACAGTTATAGTTTTTTGGCCTTTATGATAATATATGTTCTGCGTGTAAGTATTTTTACAGCCGTTTCTTTTGCGGTTGCCGACCTGTTGATGGGTGAGGTTATTTCGAATATAACGACCTATTTTATGATGAAGTATTTCTAGGATCCAGATATCAGTGAGTCTTTATGAAGATTGCCTATTGTATTACGCGAATGGATGAAATTGGTGGGGCGCAGATCCATGTTAGGGACCTTGCTCTTGAGTATCAAAGACAGGGACACGATATTTTTGTCCTTTGCGGTGGAGATGGAGGGCATATCACCGAAACCTTACGGGACGCCGGGGTTTCTATATATTATGTTCCATCGTTGCAACGTGAAATTCATCCTCTTCGTGATTTGATGGCATGGATAAAAATTGTTCGTATTTTGCGAAAGATAAAACCCGATATTGTGGCATGTCATTCGTCAAAGGCTGGATTATTAGGCCGCTTGGCGGCTAAATTATGTGCAATCAAAACAGTTTTTACGGTTCATGGGTGGGCGTTTACAGAGGGCGTTCCTCGTAGAACGGCGCAAATATATCGTGCTGTTGAAAAAATCATGGTTTATTTCACAGATCATCTGATCACGGTTAGTCAGTATGATAAAGATCTGGCATTAAAATATCGGATCGCACCTGATCATCAGATAGAAGTCATTCATAATGGTATTCCTGATATCGTGGATTTTGTTCCCAGATCTCAATCCTCATTGCCCTCCGTTCGATTGTTGATGGTTGCCCGTTTTGGACAACAAAAAGACCATGCTTTGCTTCTTCGTGCCTTAAGTCGATGTAAAGATCTGGAATGGACCCTTGATCTTGTGGGAGGGGGGAATGTAGATCAATGTCTGTTTGATTGTAAGGCTTATCATCTTGTCGACCGTGTAAATATATTGGGTGAAAGAAAAGATGTTGGAACCCTTTTAAAAAACACAGATATTTTTTTATTGATCAGTCGTTGGGAAGGATTGCCGATCAGTATTCTGGAAGCAATGCGTCAGGGGCTCCCTGTTATTGCTTCTGATGTTGGAGGGGTGAGCGAAGCTGTCCAAGATTCTGAGACAGGGTATCTTATCCCTAGGGGGGATTTGGAATCTTTAGAAGTTGCATTGCGTCGAATGATCGTGGATAGAAACCAATCTTTTGCAATGGGAAATGCTGGCCGGAGACGGTATGAACGTGATTTTCTATTTGATGGTATGGTTAGAAAAACCTTACAAATTTACATGACAGTTTGCTGATTTCTAATATCAATTATTCTAATTGCCTATTTGGCTGTCTTTTAAATTTGATCTTGTCCGTTCTGTTGAATCATCAAGAATCGGGTACGCAATTGCCGTCATTAAAGAATTGATCCGACGGAGGTCACGGATAATATCCATGTGTAAGTCGCTTGTTGCCAGTGTTTCAGGAACACCACGTTGCAGGCGGCCCAAATGATTGACAGATGCATCACGCTCTGCTTGCTTGATCATTGCTTTATCATCAACCAATTGTCGTGCAAGGCGGACATCTCCGGAAATAAAGACGGTTTGAGCCAAACGCACGGAGTCAATAACCAGTTGGAACAAATGATCAAGTTCTTTTTTTCCATCGGTTGAAAAATCAACTTTTGAACGGACCCGTTTTTCAGCAAGAGGGATTAAATTCCGATCGATAATATCACCGACATGTTCGATATTTGTTGCGAATGTCAAGATCTGGAAATGTCGTTTTCCTTCATCGTCATTCATTGTTTCTTGTGTGATCCGCACCAGATAGGATTTAAGAAGTCGATAAAGTTTATCGACGTTTCCATCAATGCTACGAATTCTGTCGAATATGGACAAATCATTTTTTTGAAAACTTTGCCAGACCAATTGCAACATCTGGTCTGTCATATCGGCAAGACGCAACACTTCACGCGCACCGTTTGTTAACGCAACTGTGGGGGTTTCAAGAACACGGTCATCAAGGTATTTGGGTTTATTTGCATCATCGTGGTGGCTTTGTTTTTCGGGTATAGCAAGCGTAACCAGATGTGTTACAAAGTCAAGAAAAGGCAAAAATAAGATCGCCACAAAGATATTAAACACCATGTGAAAATTGATGATGATCGATACATCTGTTTTTCCGAGATAATGAAAATAGGGGCTTAGAAATTGGAAAAAGGCCAAGGCCAAAAAAACCCCTGTTAACCGCATCACAAGATTTCCAGCAGGGATTCGTGCGGCTTGGGGGGGATCTTTGAGTGACGACATAAGAGGGGCAATCACATTTCCGATATTCGCGCCCAAAACCATCATAAGAGCAAGATGAAGCGGGATAACATCCGCACCCACCATTGACATCAACAAAAGCACGATCGCAAGGGATGAATGAAAAACCCAAGTCAAAATAATGCCCACCAGAATGGCAAGAATAGGATCTGTATCGAGAGGGCTTAGAATCAATGGTAACGTTTGGGATGTTTTCAGCGGGATTGCTGCCATTTTGATTGTTGCCAAAGCTAATAACATCAGGCCAAGACCAATCAGGATTCGGCCAACTTGCCGACGTGTCCCTGCTTGTTCCTTCCCCGAATAAAAAATATAACCAAGAATCAAAAAAGCAGGAGATAGCCACGATAGGTCAAAGGTTAAAGCCTGGGCTACGATTGTGGTGCCTATATCTGCACCCAGGACAACAGCAAGTGCCGATGTTGTTGAGATCAACCCTTGTCCTGCAAAACTTGAAATAATCATTGTTGTGGCGGTCGAGCTTTGAACCAATGCTGTCACACCTATGCCCGCCAGAAGTGCTGTCACACGATTTTTGGTGGCCATAGAGATTACGCGCCTCAATTGAAGGCCAAACGCACGTGTTACACCGCTTCTGACCAGTTTAAGGCCAAAGAGGAGGAGGCAAACGCCCCCGATAATTTTAAGAAGGATAAGGCTGGTCATCAGGTTAAGGAGGAATTCGAAATATGAAAAGGATTGCTTAGGAAAATATAGTACATGCTCTTGATCCAGAGGGCAAGAGTGAAGGCGAGTAAGGAGGTCTTTGGTGATTATCTTTTTTGGGCATATTATGAAGTCAGATCACATTTTTTCCATTTCAATTTTTCCTATTCACTTTGTGGTCTTTGTGGGGCTAAATATTTTCCAGAATATTATTAAAAAATAGTTTATAAAACAGTGATTTTTTACTGGACAAGCCCAAGTCAATTGGTTAAAACACAACACTCCTGGCAGAAAAATAGAGGTTTTCTGTCTGGTTTTTATGTTGCGGACCCAAGGAAAATATAAGATTTTATTCGAGAATTGTCATCAGGTGTACTTCAGGCAATCCGCGCGTCTGACCCACTTCTTGACGGAATGAATAAGGTTGTGTTTTTCCACTCAAGATTTTTAACATCCCTGTTTATCAGGGTTTTTCGATAGGGCCTAGGAATGAAAAAAACCGCTACTGCTAAAAAAGCATCCCCTGTACTCTCTCCCGCTGCCATCGTGAATACCTTTACCGGGCGCAAACGTATCCGCCGGTCTTTTGGTAAGATTCGTGAGGTTGCTGCGATGCCGAACCTGATTGAGGTTCAAAAAGATTCTTACGAACAATTCTTGCAAATGCATGTGCCGGCAGATGATCGGAAAATGCAGGGGTTGCAAGAGGTTCTCTCCTCTGTTTTCCCGATCAAGGATTTCGCCGACAAGGCTGAAATCGACTTCGTGAAATATGAACTTGAGCAACCCAAATATGACACGGATGAATGCTATGCCCGTGGCATGACTTTTGCGGCTCCGCTTCGTGTGACGTTGCGCTTGTCCGTCTTTGATGTGGATGAAGAAACGGGTCTTCGGTCTATTCGCGATATTAAAGAACAAGATGTCTACATGGTGGATATGCCGTTGATGACCCGTAACGGAACCTTTATCGTCAATGGGACTGAGCGTGTTATTGTTTCTCAAATGCATCGTTCTCCGGGTGTGTTTTTTGATCATGACGGTGGGAAAACGCATGTGTCAGGTAAGTATCTTTTTGCGGCGCGTATTATTCCTTATCGTGGGTCTTGGCTTGATTTCGAGTTCGATGCAAAAGATATCCTAAATGTCAGAATTGACCGTCGCCGTAAATTGCCTGTGACGACATTCTTGCGCGCTTTGTATGGTGCTGAAACTGAAGACTACATTTTGGAATGCCAGAAAAAAGATAAGCCGATTGATCCATTGCTTGTTCAGGGGATGAGCAATGAGGAGATTCTCGGTACATTTTATAAGAGTGTAACTTATACTCATGACAAAAAAGGATGGAAAACGCCTTTTGATGCGGCTCGCTTCCGTGGCATTAAACTGATTCACGATTTGGTTGATGCTAAATCCGGGAAAGTTGTTGCGGATGCAGGGACAAAAATTACCCCGCGTCTTTCTAAAAAATTAATTGAAGATGGGTTGGTTGATATCCTCGTTCAGCAGGAGGAGTTGATTGGTTCTTATATCGCCTCCGATGTCATGGATATGAATACTGGCTTGGTTATTTTTGAAGCTGGTCATGAGCTGTCAGTTGATGACATCAAGAAATTGGTTGATCTTGGTGTAACCGAGATGCCTCTTCTTGGTATTGATCATTTGAATATTGGGCCCTATGTCCGTAATACCTTGATGGCGGATAAAGTTGATACACGCGAAGAGGCTTTGATTGATATTTATCGTGTCATGCGCCCGGGTGAGCCTCCGACAGTTGAATCTGCTGAGGGGCTGTTCCATTCTTTGTTCTTTGATCCTGAGCGTTACGACCTGTCTGCTGTGGGCCGCGTCAAAATGAATGCACGTCTTGATTTGGGTGCGCCTGATACTCTGCGTGTTTTGACGAAGGAAGATATTTTGTCCATTCTAAAATATCTTCATGAATTGAAAGATGGTCGTGGTGAGGTTGATGACATTGACAACCTTGGCAACCGTCGTGTGCGGTCTGTTGGGGAATTGATGGAAAATCAGGTTCGTTTGGGCTTGACTCGTATGGAGCGTGCGATCCGTGAACGTATGTCGTCGGTGGATATCGATAATTATATGCCGCATGATTTGATCAACTCCAAACCGGCTCAAGCTGCTGTGCGGGAGTTTTTTGGATCCTCGCAATTGTCCCAGTTTATGGACCAGACCAACCCATTGTCTGAAATTACCCACAAACGCCGTTTGTCAGCTTTGGGCCCTGGTGGATTGACTCGCGAACGCGCTGGGTTCGAAGTGCGTGACGTGCATCCAACCCACTATGGACGGATTTGCCCGATCGAAACGCCAGAGGGGCCTAATATTGGTCTGATCAACTCGTTATCTACTTTTGCGCGCGTGAATCAATACGGCTTTATTGAAAGCCCATATCGCAAAGTTGTTGACGGAAAAGTGACCGACGAAGTGATTTACATGTCGGCTATGGAAGAGGCGAAGTATACAATTGCGCAGGCAAACACACCGTTGAACGCAACAGGTGGTTTTGAGCATGATTTGGTGTCTTGTCGTAAGGCGGGTGAGAACCTGATGTCGACGCCTGAACATATTGAGTATATCGACGTGTCGCCGAAACAGATTGTATCTGTTGCAGCCGCGCTGATTCCTTTCCTTGAAAATGATGATGCGAACCGTGCATTGATGGGGTCGAATATGCAGCGTCAGGCTGTTCCTTTGCTGCGTGCTGAAGCACCATTGGTAGGAACAGGGATGGAATTGCCGGTGGCCCGTGACTCGGGTGCCGCTGTTGCTGCGCGTCGCGCCGGTGTTGTTGTTGAGGTCGATGCCAATCGTATTGTTATTCGGGCGACGGAAGAACTGCGCCACGATGAGCCGATCGTTGATATCTATAAAATGATGAAATTCCAACGTTCAAACCAATCAACCTGTATCAACCAAAAACCTTTGGTGAAGGTTGGGGATCTCGTCAAAGCTGGTGATATTATTGCCGATGGACCATCTACCCAACTTGGTGAATTGGCACTGGGCCGGAATGTTCTGGTCGCGTTTATGCCTTGGAATGGATACAATTTCGAAGATTCGATTTTGCTGTCTGAGCGCATCGTTGCTGAGGATGTCTTCACCTCTATTCATATCGAAGAATTCGAAGTGATGGCGCGGGATACCAAACTTGGACCTGAAGAAATTACCCGTGATATTCCAAATGTCGGGGAAGAAGCTTTGAAGCACTTGGATGAATCCGGTGTGGTTCATATCGGTGCAGAAGTTGGCCCGGGCGATATTCTGGTCGGTAAAGTCACACCAAAAGGCGAAAGCCCGATGACTCCGGAAGAAAAATTGCTCCGCGCGATTTTTGGTGAAAAAGCAGCCGACGTGAAAGATTCTTCCTTGCGTTTGCCACCTGGAACCCAGGGAACGGTTGTTGAGGTGCGTGTCTTTAACCGCCGTGGTATTGACAAAGACTCTCGTGCATTGTCGATTGAACGCTATGAGATTGAGCGTCTGGCAAAAGACCGTGATGATGAGCGGAAAATTCTGGAAGATGGTTTTTATTCCCGTTTGAAAGAGTTGTTGGCCGGGCAAACCGTTGCGACTGCGCCGAAAGGTGTTGATTTGAAAAAAGGTGCTGTAATCACGGTTGCGGATCTGGAATCGATTGAAAAACGTGGTTTGTGGCGTCAGATCGGGGTTGAGGATGAGGCTGTGATGGCCGAACTTGAAGCGATCGGTAAATCGATTGATGCGGCTGTCGATGATGTGAAAGCCCGTTTCGATGACAAAGTTGAAAAACTACAACGCGGCGATGAATTGTCTCCGGGTGTCATGAAAATGGTCAAAGTCTTCGTGGCTATCAAACGCAAAATCCAGCCAGGTGATAAAATGGCCGGACGTCACGGAAACAAAGGTGTTGTCTCTCGCATCATGAAACGTGAGGACATGCCATACCTGGAGGATGGAACACCGGTTGACGTTGTTTTGAACCCTCTGGGGGTCCCATCCCGTATGAACGTCGGTCAGATTCTTGAGACTCACTTAGGATGGGCAACGGCGACTCTTGGACGTCAGATTGGTGATTTGATTGATAGCTTCCACAATCCGAAGCACCCTGCGGCTGCTGACATGGATAAGTTGAAAGCCAAGTTGAAAGACGTTTATGGGGATTCTGAGTACAAAGATAAAGTGATGCTTCTTAATGACGATCAAATTGTTGAGATGTCGAACAATCTTCGTGGTGGTGTTCCAATGGCAACGCCTGTTTTTGATGGTGCTGATGAGGCGGATATTACAGCTTTGCTCGAGAAAGCAGGTTTGAATTCATCCGGTCAGGTTACCTTGATTGATGGTCGTACAGGTGAACCATTCCACCGTCAGGTTACTGTTGGATACAAATATGTCTTGAAACTTCACCACTTGGTTGACGACAAGATTCACGCTCGTTCTATCGGTCCATACTCGTTGGTCACGCAACAACCTCTGGGTGGTAAAGCCCAGTTTGGTGGTCAGCGTTTCGGGGAGATGGAGGTTTGGGCTCTGCAAGCGTATGGCGCGGCCTACACCTTGCAAGAATTGCTCACCATCAAGTCGGATGACGTGGCGGGCCGTTCAAAAGTCTACGAAGCGATTGTCCGCGGCGAAGACAATTTTGAAATCGGTGTCCCTGAATCCTTCAACGTGTTGACCAAAGAGTTGAAAGCTCTCTGCCTCAACGTCGAGATGAACCAATCAGAGGAATAAGGCTTAATGATCATTGCGAGGAGTTGAAAATTCTTCGCGATGATCAACTTCTGATGAATACTTTGTGGTTAATAAGGAAAATTTTAGACCGTAAATAATTTGATCTAAATTCTGCAATATTTAAAAGGTAGAAAAACATGAATGAACTGATGAACCTTTTTGGAAAGCCAACTGGCCTTCAAAATTTTGACTCAATCCGCATCTCGGTGGCAAGCCCGGGGCAGATTTTGTCGTGGTCTTTTGGTGAGGTGAAGAAGCCAGAAACCATTAACTATCGTACCTTTAAACCAGAGCGTGATGGTTTGTTCTGCGCCCGTATTTTTGGTCCTGTCAAAGACTATGAATGCTTGTGCGGCAAGTACAAACGCATGAAGTACAAAGGCGTGATTTGTGAAAAATGTGGCGTGGAAGTCACCTTGACCAAGGTGCGTCGCGAACGCATGGGCCATATCCAATTGGCATCGCCTGTTGCGCATATCTGGTTCTTGAAATCGTTGCCATCCCGTATCGGTCTGATGCTTGATATCACTCTGAAAGATCTGGAACGCGTTCTCTACTTTGAAAACTACATCGTAATTGATCCTGGTCTTACCTCCCTGAAACCATTCCAACTCCTCTCTGAAGAAGAGTTCATGAATGCGCAGGATGAGTTCGGCGATGACAATTTCCGTGCGGGTATCGGTGCGGAAGCGATGAAAGAGATTCTTTCAGCGATCAACCTCGAAACCGAAAAAGTCAAAACTGAAGAAGATTTGCGGGATTGCACATCGGAAACGAAACGCAAAAAACTGGTCAAACGTTTGAAATTGATCGACGCGTTTCTGGCCTCCGGCACCCGTCCGGAATGGATGATTCTGGATGTTGTTCCGGTATTGCCTCCGGAATTGCGTCCGTTGGTTCCGTTGGATGGTGGCCGTTTTGCAACGTCTGACCTGAACGATCTTTACCGTCGTGTCATCAACCGGAACAACCGTCTGAAACGCTTGATGGAGCTCCGTGCGCCGGACATTATCGTTCGGAACGAAAAACGGATGCTGCAAGAAGCCGTTGATGCGTTGTTCGATAACGGTCGTCGTGGCCGTGTGATTACCGGTGCGAATAAACGTCCTTTGAAATCCCTCTCGGATATGCTCAAAGGAAAACAAGGTCGTTTCCGTCAGAACTTGCTCGGAAAACGGGTGGACTACTCCGGTCGTTCGGTGATTGTGGTTGGGCCTGAACTCAAACTGCACCAATGCGGTCTGCCAAAGAAAATGGCTCTGGAATTGTTCAAACCCTTTATCTATCACAAACTGGAACTGTACGGTCTGGCGACCACAGTGAAAGCGGCGAAGAAAATGGTCGAGCGCGAGCGTCCAGAAGTCTGGGATATCCTTGAGGAAGTTATCCGTGAACATCCGGTTATGTTGAACCGTGCGCCGACCTTGCACCGTTTGGGTATTCAGGCGTTCGAACCAACCTTGGTCGAAGGCAAAGCGATCCAGTTGCACCCACTCGTTTGTACGGCGTTTAACGCTGACTTTGATGGTGACCAGATGGCTGTTCACGTCCCGTTATCGATCGAGGCGCAGTTGGAAAACCGCGTGTTGATGATGTCTACCAACAACATTCTGTCGCCTGCGTCCGGTAAGCCGATTATCGTTCCGTCTCAGGATATTGTTTTGGGACTGTATTATCTTTCGCTTGCGATTGATGGTCAGCCGGGAGAAGGCATGATTTTCCGTGACATGGGTGAAATTCACCATGCATTGAATGCGAAAGTGATCACGCTCCATTCCAAAATCAAAGCTCGTTATTCGACTGTTGATGAAAATGGAGCTCCAATAACCAAGGTTATTGATACGACCGCAGGTCGCATGATGATGGCTGATTTGTTGCCACGGAATAAAAATGTTCCAGTAACAATTCTTCATACTGCATTAACTAAGAAAGAAATCTCGAACCTGATTGATGTCGTGTATCGCCATTGTGGTCAGAAAGAGACTGTTATTTTCTGTGACCGTATGATGAAGCTTGGTTTCCGTTACGCGTGTATCGCTGGTATTTCCTTTGGTAAGGATGACATGGTTATTCCTGCTGCCAAGGAAGCTTTGGTCGCTGATGCGGAATCGAAGGTCAAGGAATATGAACAGCAATATATGGATGGTCTGATCACCAAGGGCGAAAAATACAACAAGGTCGTTGATATTTGGTCCCGTTGCACCGACGAAGTTGCCGATGCGATGATGAAGGGGATCTCCAGTATGTCATCTGGCAAGCCAAACTCGGTTTATATGATGGCCCACTCGGGCGCGCGGGGTTCCGCGGCTCAGATCCGTCAGTTGGCTGGTATGCGTGGTTTGATGGCAAAACCATCGGGTGAGATTATCGAGACACCGATTATTTCCAACTTTAAAGAAGGGTTGTCGGTTCTGGAATACTTTAACTCGACCCACGGGGCGCGGAAAGGTTTGGCGGATACCGCACTGAAAACGGCGAACTCGGGTTATCTCACTCGTCGTTTGGTGGATGTCGCGCAAGATGCGGTCATCTATGAAGATGATTGTGGATCAACACGCGGTATTACCATTCGTCCAGTCATGAGCGGGGCAGATGTTGTCGTGTCTTTGTCTGAACGGATCCTTGGTCGTATGGCGGCGCAGGATATTGTTCATCCATTGACAGGCAAGGTTATTGTTGCACGCAATGAAATGTTTGATGAAGTCAAAGCAGAAGAGGTTGAAACCGCTGGTGTTGACTCTGTCTTTGTGCGCTCTGTTCTGACCTGCGATACCCAAATTGGTGTGTGTGCGAAATGCTATGGTCGTGACCTTGCTCGTGGAACTCCTGTCAATATGGGCGAAGCGGTTGGTGTTATGGCTGCTCAATCCATTGGGGAACCTGGAACACAGCTGACGATGCGGACCTTCCACATTGGTGGGGCAGCCCAGAAAGGGGCGGAGAAATCATCTGTTGAGGCAACTATTCCTGCAACTGTTGAGATCCGTCACCATAACGTTGTTAAAAACTCGTCTGGCGTGAATATCGTCATGGGACGCAACACCGAAATTGTGTTGAAAGATGCCAAGGGCGCTGAAAAAGCAATTCATCGGGTTCCTTATGGTGCGCGGTTATTGACCTCTGAAGGTGCTAAGGTTAAACCGGGCGACAAAATGGCAGAATGGGATCCGTTTACGATTCCAATCATTACCGAGAAAGATGGGGTTGCTCATTATTTCGATATGATCCAAGGTGTTTCGATCTCTGAAAAGGTTGATGAGGCAACTGGTATTTCTTCGAAAGTTGTCATTGACTGGCGCTCACAACCTCGTGGTGGAGACTTGAAGCCTCGTGTTGCTTTGCTTGACAGCAAGGGTGAGGTTATTATGTTGCCAAATGGATTGCCTGCAAATTATTACATGTCTGTTGATGCTATTCTGTCTGTTGAAAATGGACAGGAAATCAAAGCTGGTGATATCATTGCGCGTATTCCTCGGGAAACATCTAAAACCCGCGATATTACCGGGGGGCTTCCACGCGTTGCTGAATTGTTCGAAGCCCGTCGTCCAAAAGACGCTGCGATTATTTCAGAAATCGAAGGGCAGGTGTCATTCGGGAAAGACTATAAGGCAAAACGTCGCCTGATTGTCCAACCGATTGATGCGACGCAGGAGCCACGCGAGTACATGATTCCAAAAGGACGCCATTTGGCTGTCGCGGAAGGGGATTATGTTCGTAAGGGTGACTCGTTGCTGGATGGCGCGATGGTTCCACACGATATCCTTGATGTGATGGGGGTTGAGGCTTTGGCTGATTACCTGATCAATGAAATTCAGGATGTGTACCGCCTGCAAGGGGTAAAAATCAACGACAAGCATATTGAAGTCATCGTACGTCAAATGTTGCAGAAAGTTGAAATTCTTGAGGTCGGTGATACAACCTATCTGGTTGGTGAGCACGTCGAACGTGATGAATTTGAAATCGAACGCCAGAAATTCGCTGCCGATGGAAAACGCCCACCAGTTGGTCGTCCAATCCTTCAGGGGATCACAAAAGCGTCCTTGCAGACTCGTTCCTTTATCTCGGCGGCATCGTTCCAGGAAACCACGCGTGTCCTGACTGAGGCAGCTTGCCAAGGTAAATCAGACGTATTGCATGGCCTGAAAGAAAACGTGATTGTAGGGCGGTTGATTCCTGCTGGGACAGGGGCTTATGTCTCTCAACTTAAAAAGCTGGCTGTCGGTCGCGATAAAATTGCAATTGCGACCCAACAACAAGCGATGGCAGTTGAGAGTGACGAGAGTGCCGATCCTCTTCCAGAAGCTGTGAACGGGTAAGATCAAGACCGTCCAAGACACATTAAAACACCCCCGCATAACGGGGGTGTTTTTTTTAATTGTGGTTGAGAGCAAACTTCTATAAATTTTGGGAAACATCACCTCAAAAGGAGACACCCCCATGGCCCGTGCACAGACCTCCAAAAAGGCCCAAAAGCAAGGACAAGCGCTATCTCTTCCGGACATGTCGGATTTGGCGAAAGTCTTTCTTGATTCGTTTTTGATGGAGTCGCTTGAGATGGAATCCGGTGTATCTCAGGAAGAAGAAGACGATTATTACGAAGCATTTGACAGGCTGGGAGAGGTCTATGATCAGGACACTGAAAAAGAAGCAGTAGCCAAAGCCAAAGAAATAGTGGCTATGTCACCGTATATGGTGGATGCCCGTCTATTTTTGATAGAATTTGATACGCCCGATATGGCCGATAAGATTGCGGCGTGTGAAGAGGCGGTTCGATTAGGAGAAAAATTTGTCGGGCCGCGCGCGCTTCGGGAATACGCGGGGGAATTATGGATGCATATTCCTGCTCGCCCTTATATGCGAGCCTTGGGAGAACTTTCGGAATTATACGCGGATGCCAATCGGATGGAGGAGTCTTTTGCGATTGCAGAAAAAATTCTGACGTTGAATGAAAACGATAATCAAGGCGCACGTCATATTCTTTTGCCTCGGCTTATAAAGGCGCAGCAATGGGATAAAGCGAAAGCTTTGCACACACGGTATAAAAAAGATTATACGGCGATGTGGGCTTTTTTGGGGGCGTTGGTGCATTACAAAAAAGGCAAGCCAAATAAGACAGCCGAAAGATGGGTGTTGAAAGGGCATGCAGACAATCCACATTTCGCGCCTTTCCTGATGGGGAAGAAAAAAATTCCAGCGGCGTGTCATGAAGAATCCTACTGCCCGGGAGAAAAATCAGAAGCCCTGTGTTTTGTCAAAGATGTATATGAAGCTTACGCGGCAACGGATGGTGCCTTGGGCTGGGTTTCTGGAGTGTTGGCCTAGTCTTGCTTCAGTCTTCCCGAATCCGTTAGGATTGTAAAAGATTTTGGAGCAATCCAGAATGACCCGTTCTTATTGGGAATCACTATAAATGACTATATTTTTCTTCAATTAAAGATAGAACAGCCCTCATGCCTGTGTCTGCTCCTCCTTTGGGACGTCCTGGCTTTCCAGTCATTTCCCATGCGTAATGATCTAAATGGATCCAGTCGATACCATTCCCTACAAAGCTTTGCAGAAAAAGAGCTGCTGTAATTGATCCCGCAGGGTTATTGCCACTGTTGCTTAGGTCCGCATTCGGCGACAAAATATCACTGCGATAATTTTCCCACAATGGCATGTGCCAGAGAGGGTCATTTATCTGAAGCGAAAGAGTTTGAAGCCTATGAGCCAAATCATCATTGTTTGAATAAATGGGCGCAATTTCATATCCTGTCGCGACTCGTCCAGCCCCGGTCAATGTTGAAAAATCAATGAGTAAATCGGGAGATTCTTCAGACGCGAGTGTTAAACAATCAGCCAGAATAAGACGCCCCTCTGCATCTGTGTTATTGATTTCTACTGTGAGACCTTTGCGGGAATGGAGAATATCACTAGGGCGATAGGAGCGACCAGACACAGAATTTTCAACGGCAGGAATCAATACACGCAAACGCACAGGCAAGTCTAGCGCCATAATCATATAGGCCACACCCAAAGCCATCGCTGCACCACCCATATCTTTTTTTTGTAAAGCCATGGCAGTAGATGGTTTCAGGTCATAGCCACCGGTATCAAAACAGACACCTTTTCCAACCAGAGTAACTTTAGGGTTTTTTGTATGCCCCCATGTGAAATCAACCAGACGTGGGCGGCGTTCACTGCCATCACCTACGCCGAAGATCAACGGAAAATTCTCGGTGATCAGATCCGTATCCACAATGACCCGGGACTTTGCTTTAAAAAGGGTGGCCACCATAACAGCCGCTTCGGCCAGAGCCTGTGGACCAAGGGCATTTGGTGGTAAATTAATCAAATTGCGAACAAGGTAAATAGCCTGTGCCAAAGATTTGGCCCGGGTATCGTTTATTGTCTTTGGAATTGCTAAAATGGGGAAATCCGTTGATCCTGTTTTAAAGGCTGTAAAGCGGTAGCAGCTTAAAAGCCAGCCTGTCACAATATTGTCGATTTCATGTTGTTTTAATCCTGGCGTGCCAATATGAAATACACCTTTCGGAATTTTATCAAGAGCGGGGCAGACGGTATAAAGTGTTACTTTTCCTGAGTAACCGATTAGAACAGAATCAATTTTTCCTTCATTATTCTGGGTTAAGGCAATCTGTCCGGGTTTACATGTAAATTTTTGTGTCTCACACTGGTTTTGAATAGATATCGATTGTTTTTGAATCCAATCCGGAAATTGTTCTGATTCAATAAAGCAGAGAGGGGTGGATTTTGATTTTGGTGTTTGTGTTATAATGACGTCAGGCAAAGCCAGTAGATCGAATTCTTGTTTCGCAATTTTAGAAGATGATTTTCGTTTTACACTTTGTTTTTTCAGGGATGTCGACATTTTAAAACTCCTGTTCTTTAAAATATAATCTGCAATTTCATATTTCTACCGGGCTTAAAGTGATTCAAGAACATCTGGCATGGCCTTGCTGTATAACCAACCTTGCCCTTTATCAACACCAATTGCATTTAAATAGTCTGCCTGAGCTTGAGTTTCGATCATCTCTGCCACAACATAAACATCCATTTCATGGCACATTTTTGTGATGTTTTTGACCATTGTTGCATCTCGTGGTTTTTCCATGATTGTTTTAATATAGGATCCATCAATTTTGATGCCATCCACTTCTAATCTTTGTAGATATTGGAATGATGCTGCGCCTGCTCCGAAATCATCAAGGCAGACAGCATATCCTGTTTTTCTGAGTTGCTGGATAAACCTATTAACCTTGTCGAGATCTTTAATTTCACTCGATTCTGTTAGCTCAAACAGAATATGTTCTGATTCTTTTGGATATTCTTTCAGTGTTGATAGAAGTTTATCAAGAAAAATATCATTTTGAATTGAGGCCCCTGAAATATTAACCGCGAGCCGCCCAATTTTTCTGTTTTTGTTCATATCAATATATTTAATTGTTTGTCTGCATACCGAGAGATCAATGTCCGGAGAAATTCCAACCTCTTCACCCATCACAATCATTTCATAGGGAGAGGTGTGGTTATCAAAACGAATCAGGACCTCATGGTGAGAAATTGATCTATCTGATAGCAATACAATGGGTTGGAAGTGGATTTTAAATTCCTGATGAGAAATAACGCGTTTGAGATTAACAATTTTTTTGGCATTTTCTTGAAGGAAATTGCCGAATGCATCTTTTAAATTATCGGGGGACTGATCCAGTCCTGATTTTTCCATTTTATTCAAGGTGTACATGATTGCACGCGTTGTTTCACGCACGTTCAAAGCATCAGGGTCCGCAGTTATTTGGCGCGTATCAAGATCAAGTGGAATATCAACATGATATTTTTTTGCAAGGGCAGTTATCTTTTCATGCAAAACAGTCTCATCTGATGCGTCATCGTTGAGCAACATATATTTCCCGTCATCAAGTTTGACCGCCGTTTCACCGTCAATTGAAGCTGTCATAATAATTTGTCCCAGAGAGGATACAAAATCTGCCCAGCTATTATCTTCTAAACCTTTTTTAAAGTCTGCGATATTTGACAATTCTAACATCTGAACGTTTGTATCTTGACGTTTTGACATGCGTTCGGCTAATTTTTTACGGATGATCTGTTCGAATTCTTTTGCATCCATAATCTTTTTAGAGCTGGTTCCATCATCTTCCAGCCCCATCATTTTTAAAAGACCATCCCCTTGTGAGATTGAAATGCTTGTATGGCCATCTGGTGTGAATTTAAAACTGTTTAGAAAAACATGCTTGATCTTATCGGGGAATTTGGGGGATTGGAGTGTCACCAGATAAGGGCCTTGTTTTCTTGCGACCTCATCAGAGTGTTGAATAACCGACATCAATCCGCGGTCGTTTTCAGCAAAGATATTCAGAAAATCTGTTGCCAGAAGTTCTTTTTCGTCCAAAGACAAAAGGGCCTTTGTTGCCCCCATCGCAAAGACGATTCTCCCTGTGGGATCTATTTCTAATAATAAGTCTGCACTGGCGAATGAAAAAGCAAGAAACCGATCTCTTTGAGTTTTAAATTCGTTATCATTCAGCATAGGCTGGCCTGTCCAGAAATCTTTTGTTATATGTATGTGGTGTCTTGTGCAGTTCGTCACATGGGGTCAGATTCACTATAATCTGAATTTATCTTTACTCAAGCCCTCTTGAGGGGAAGGTTTCAACAGTGTGATCTCCCATGGGAAGGGCTGATTGTCTGGCAAGGGAACAAAATAGTGTAAGATACAGTTTTCAATCTCCCCGAATTTTTGATCATAAAGACGGGCAAAGGCATTAAAAATTCCGCCATGAGCAACCAATAAAGGAGGGGAGCTATGGTCTTCAGATAAAATAGTATTGAAAGCAGATTGAACCCGTTTTGTAAAATCAAGATAAGTTTCACCGTTCGGCGGCTCTACACCCTTATCAATCATTATTTTGATGGCTGACCATGGTTGGTTTTCCCAGTCACCGAATATATGCTCTTTCAGATCCGGTCTTACAATCATTTCAAGCCCAAGAGACTGATTGACAAGTCGTGCTGTCTCTGCTGCACGCGAAAGAGGGCTATGATAAATGCAGGATGGTTTAACTTGAAGATACTCGATTTGACGAGCTAAATCTTCTGCCTGTTGAATTCCGCGTTCTGTTAAAGGGCTATCGAGATTTCCCCCTGCAACTGCTTGCCGAAGATTTGCCTCGCTTTCACCGTGACGAAGGAGATAAAATGGTTTTAGGTGGAGTGGAGAGGGAGGGGAATCAAGAGTCATAAAAGCATAGTAATCGTACTCTAAAAAAGGGCAAGCTTTTTGATGATCCCTTATTTCATGCTTGCCCCCGTTCTGTCTTTATCGCAAACTAGGCAAACAAAAAGAATCAGGTGATAGAATGACTGAGGCTCTTAAGGATAATGATCTGTCCGCATCTCCCTTTGACGATGAAAAGGGAGAAGAGGGAGCTTTGCGCCCGCAAACAATCGAAGAATTTATTGGGCAAAAGGATTTGCGCGCCAATCTTAAAGTATTTGTTGAAGCCGCGCGCGCGCGGAAAGAATCGCTGGATCACGTGCTGTTTTTTGGTCCTCCGGGGTTGGGCAAAACAACTCTGGCGCAAATTGTGGCCCGCGAATTGGGAGTCGGGTTTCGGGCCACATCGGGGCCAGTGATCGCGCGGGCAGGGGATTTGGCGGCGTTGCTGACAAACTTACAGCCTTATGAAGTTTTGTTTATTGATGAAATCCACCGTCTGAATCCGGCGGTTGAGGAAATCCTCTATCCTGCAATGGAGGATCGCAAATTGGATCTGATGATCGGCGAAGGACCCGCCGCACGATCTGTTCAGATTGATTTGCCACCCTTTACTCTGGTCGGGGCCACAACCCGCAGCGGCCTATTAACGAATCCGTTGCGCGACCGGTTCGGGATTCCAATGCGGTTGGAATTTTATACTCCGGACGAATTGGTGTTAATTGTCACCCGCATTGCGCGGTTGTTGAATATTGCCATGACCGATGACGGCGCCATGGAAATTGCCAAAAGATGCCGCGGAACGCCCCGCCTTGCCGGGCGATTGACCCGCCGCGTCCGCGATTTTGCCCATGTGTTAGGGGGCGGCGCCGTGATTGATGCCAAAGCCGCCGATATCGCCCTGACCCGTCTGGATGTGGATTCGGCGGGGCTGGACAGCATGGATCGCCGCTATCTGCGCACAATTGCCGAAAAATATGGGGGCGGCCCCGTGGGGATTGAAACCATGGCCGCCATTTTGGCCGAACAGCGGGATGTCATCGAAGATGTGGTGGAGCCGTATTTATTGCAACAAGGCCTGATTAACCGCACACCGCGCGGCCGGATGCTCTCGGCGGAAGGGTTCCGCTATTTGGGCCTTTCGGCTCCTAAAACGCTTCAAGAAAACTTGTTTGGGGAGGGGTAGAATGAAACATACAATGTCTTATATCCCCCAAAAGAATCCCCCCCTCACCCGACTTCGGCTAAAAGCCTCCGGCTTTAAGCCTGCGTTGCCCTCTCCCCCGCGGGGAGAGGGAGGGGTGAGGGGGCATGATGATTATACTTTAGGATATATCGTCAAAGTCGAAAGCTTTATGGAGCGCTCATGATCACCCATGATTTTCCAGTACGGGTTTATTATGACGACACCGACGCAGGGGGTGTTGTCTATCATGCCAATTATCTGAAATTTACCGAACGGGCCAGAACCGAATATTTACGAGCCTTGGGCTTTGAAAATTCTAAAATTCGTGACGATTACGGTATTATTATTGTTGTTAAAAACATTGAAGCAGAGTATTTTTCTCCGGCACGGCTCGATGATTTTCTGGTGGTCCAAACCCGAGTCCTTTCCGTTAAAAATACCAGTTTTGTGATGAAGCAGGATATTTATCGCGGCGAGGGGCAAATTTTTGGCATGACCGCTGTTTTGGTTTGTGTCAATGCTGCAGGGCGGCCGACAAAAATTCCTGATGCCGTTAAGTTATCATTTGTAAAAGAGGTTGAATTATAATGCCAGTAGATACCGCCACAACACCTGTTAGTTCCGATGCAATTTCGAATGTTGCTGCCGGAGCCGTGTCCGCAGGGGGGCATGATTTTTCTATTCTTGGGTTATTCATGAATGCTGATTTTGTTGTTCAGTTTGTCATGCTGGTTTTGATTTCTATGTCTATCTGGTGCTGGACAATCATTATTTCCAAACGCCTTACGATTAAAAAGCTGAATCGCCGGGCCGAAAAATTTGAAGAGATTTTCTGGTCTGGTGAGTCCCTTGATAAGTTATTCCAACGTGTCCGTAAATCTGCGCCCGATCCTATGTTGATAACATTTACTGCGGGAATGGAGGAATGGCAGGCGGGCGTTGCTGCCGGAATTCCAAGGTCGGAAAGTTTGCAGGCAAGTTTAAAACAACGGGTTGAAAGGGCGATGTCTCTCGCGATTGTGCGCGAAATGGATATGATGGAACGTGGGATGACTTTTTTGGCAACAACCGGATCATCGGCGACCTTTATCGGCTTATTCGGGACCGTATGGGGAATCATGAATTCGTTTACCGCGATTGCCGCCATGAATAATACCTCTTTGGCCGTTGTGGCTCCAGGGATTGCTGAAGCCTTGTTCGCAACAGCGACAGGCCTTGTGGCAGCCATTCCTGCAATGGTTTCTTATAATGTGTTTTCGACTGCCTTGGGGCGGTATGGTGATAGGTTGCATAATTTTGCAACCGAATTTTCTGCAATCATGTCGCGTCATCTTGACGGACAGGAAGCGGCAGACTACGAATCGGCATCCAGCAAAAAAGTAGGGACATAAAATCATATGGGCATAAATATTCAATCAGGATCCGGGCGGAGTAGAGGGGGGTATCGTAAGTCTTATCGGCCTATGTCGGAGATCAATGTCACCCCATTTATTGATGTCATGTTGGTTCTATTGATTGTTTTTATGGTAACAGCACCGCTTTTAAGTGCCGGAATCCCTGTTGACTTGCCGAAAACAGAGGCTGCGGCTATGTCAGAAAAAGATGAAAAGCCTTTGGAGGTAGCCGTTAATAAAAGCGGAGAGATTTATATTGGCGAAACCAAAGTCACGCGTGAAGCTTTATTGGGAAAGCTATCGGCGATTACCGGTGATGATATGGAGAGAAGAGTCTTTATTAAAGCCGATCAAGGTCTATCTTATGGGGATGTTATGGCCATTCTTGGGTCTATTAATAAAGCTGGGTATAAAAAGGTTGCCTTGATTACTGAGCCAACACCCTCTCAACGTTAAAATATTTTTAAAAGAGTCACATGGTCGTTGAACCAAGAAAAAAAGAGGGGGATTCCCCCAAGCCATCGCGCAAACCACTTCTTATCTCAGTGGTTGCCCATCTCCTTGTCTTTGTTTTGATCATTTTTGGGTTGCCACATTTTCAATCTGATCCCATTTTGTCGGAACCAGTTCCGATTGAGCTTGTTAACAATATTGGTGAATTGACGACAACGAATCGGAAGCCTGTTGAAAGTCCAAAACCAAAAGATCCGATTCCGAAACCGCCTCAAAAAACAGAGGAACCGCAGAAAAAACCAGAGTCTCATAAATCAACGCCAGAGCCAACACCATCGCCGCCTGTTGAAGAAACCCTCAAGGATCCTCCAAAAGAAGAAAAACCGGTTGAAAAAGATATACAAAAACCCCCTCAGAAAATAGAAAAGAAGCCTGATCCAAAGCCTTCTAAAAAGCCTGATAAACCTAATAAAAAAACAGAAGAGAATGATTTTGACTCTCTCCTGAAAGATTTGGCACCCGCTGAAAAGCAACAACCAGATACGGATGAAATCTCTGACCAAACATCAGAAACAGATCCTGCGCCGAATGTAAGTCGGTTTTCAGATATTCTAAGCATGAGCGAAATGGATGCTTTGCGGCAACAATTGAGTCAGTGTTGGAGTGTGATGGCTGGGGCAGCCAACCCTCAAGATCAAGTAGTGGAGTTGTCTGTAACGGTTAACCAAGACAGGACGGTTGCAAACGCAAAAGTTGTCGATCAAGGAAAGTATAATTCAAATCCCTTCTTTCGCGCGGCTGCGGATTCTGCTATGAGAGCACTGCGCAATCCAAATTGTACGCCTCTTCGGGTGCCGCCGGACAAATATAATCAATGGCATCAGATGAGAATTGTTTTTGACCCTAAAGAAATGTTCTAGAGGACGGAGTAATAGCATGATCAGAGTTTTGGTTTCTTTTTTGGCGATTGTCTTTTCTGTTATTGTTTTTTCTTCTGGGGCCGCGCATGCGGAGCTCCGTGTTGATGTCACAAAGGGAACGATGGATCCTATTCCTGTTGCGATTACACAATTTGTTCCAAAGGATGGATCAAACAATGAATTTGCATCGGATATTCCAAAAGTTATTTCTTCAGATCTTGAAAGCACGGGATTGTTCAAATTGATTAACCCTCAATCTTTTATTCAAGATTCGGCCTCTCTCCAAACGCAAATCCGGTTTAATGAGTGGAAGGCAATTAACGCACAGGCTTTGGTTAATGGAACGGTTACAAAACTTCCTGATGGGCGGACACGGGTTGAATTCCGTTTGTTTGATGTCTTTGGTCAAACCCAGTTGACGGGAATGGCTTACATGACGACTCCACAGAATTGGAGACGAATTGCCCATATTATTGCTGATGAAATTTATAAACGATTGACAGGGGAAAATGGTTATTTTGATTCACGTATTGTTTATGTTGCTGAATCTGGCCCAGCGATCAAACGTGTGAAACGTCTTGCTATTATGGATCAAGATGGCGCAAATCAAAGGTTTTTAACAAGTGGTCAAGCTTTGGTTCTGACCCCGCGCTTTTCACCTAGTACCCAAACGATTACGTATTTGTCTTATGGCACGAATAACAAACCACGTGTTTATATCTATGATCTTGAAACTGGCCGCCAGGAGGTTGTTGGTGATTTTCCAGGGATGACTTTTGCTCCGCGCTTTTCACCGGATGGAAATAAAGTCGCGATGTCTTTGTCGCAGAATGGAAACAGTGATATTTATGTGATGGATCTGCGGGCGCGTAATCCACAAAAATTAACGAATAGCCCGGGTATTGATACAGCACCCAGTTTTTCGCCTGATGGGTCACAGATTGCATTTGAATCCGATCGCGGCGGAACACAGCAATTATATGTGATGGATAGGAATGGTGCAAACCAACGCCGTATTTCATTTGGCGATGGTCGCTATGCCTCCCCCGTATGGTCCCCTCGTGGAGATCTGATTGCGTTTATCAAAATGTTAAAAGGGCAATTTTATCTCGGTGTTATGAAGCCTGATGGAACGGGCGAAAGGCTGATTACAAATGCATATCATCTCGAGGGTCCAACATGGGCACCAAATGGTCGTGTGATTGCTTATTTTAAGGAATCTCCGGGGAGTAATGGTCGTACGTCAAAATTGTACAGCATTGATTTGACTGGGCATAATGAGCATGTTTTGAAAACAAATGGAGATGGCTCTGACCCTGCTTGGTCTCCCCTTAACCCCTAGTGGTGTAGGGCGAGGTGGTGCGGGCGGGGGGACTTGAACCCCCACAGGCCTTGCGGCCCTACGGATTTTAAGTCCGTTGCGTCTACCGATTTCGCCACGCCCGCTTATGAGGGAATATCTATATCTTTAAATTGAAAATCCGCCAAGCAAAAAATAACTATTTTATACGAAATTCCTATGACAAATTTTCGAGAGGGTGAAGAATACTCTTAAGTGCTTCTCTCCCCAAATCTGTCAGATACAGCTCTTTTCTGCGGCGTTCTTTTTCTGAGATGCGAACATCTATGAAACCGTAAGGTTGACCAAGCTGTCTGTAATCTGACAAGGCTCCAACGATACGTGAGACGGTCGACAGGGCTAGCCCCGATTTCTCTGCAAGATTTGTAATTGAGCACCCTTCATCCTGAGAGACAACAACAAGGCAAATCAAATATTGGATAGGAAATTCGGAATCAATTTTCTGAATGCGCTGAAGTATCTCTAACAACAAGGCAGATCGCGCCTGAAGGAAAGGGTTAGCAGGTGTTGTTTCTTTCGCCATTTCTGATGTTTTCTATTTCTTTTTTTATGCTCGATGCGGGTGTCAATATAACCTTGATCCAAGGAAATTCAACTATACGCTCATTTTGCCATTTGCTAAAGCCATACAATGGATATAGACCTAAATGGGGGGATATCTCAATAAAAATAGCTCCCCACTTCCTATGTTTGAAATAGAAATTCATGTATTACCCCACGCTGTAGATGATCCACATTCCTTAAACTTGTTTTACAAGTATTGCATGGAACTCTGTAATAATTGGTTAATTTTGAGAATTTGTTTTTGCAAAATCAACCAAAGATTGCATGTCTTCGGTGGTATAGGATAGTATCCTTTTGGCGATATTTTTATATGCAAAAGTATGTGGAATATCCTTTAAAAACAAAATGTTATTTATAATTGCCATCGATACGTCCCCTGACTGAATAAGGGTCGGTGGCAAAGTTAAGGGGTATTTTTTGTTAAAGTGAGTGTATGTCATTTTGTCTGTTTTGTATGCTTTATGGAACTTAAGGCCAAGGGCTGAAAATCCTTCAAAGTCGCAGTTTTCAATGGATGACATCGATATGTCTGTGTCTCTAAAGTGAGATAACTTTAGGTTGCAATCGATGATATTTGTATAGCAAAAGCAGGCATCCTCGAGATGGGCACGGGAAAAATTGCATCCCACAAAGGTAGATTCGCTCATATTTGCCCCTTTCAGGTCTGCTCCTTTGAAGGATGCATTCTCGATTCTGATGCCATCAAGATTGATATGCCGGATTGATTTGTTTGAGAGGTCGATCCTATCAAGGCAGATGTTTTGTTTGATCGCTGATTCGATGGCGTCGTTTATATGATGATGGTCGCCTGTATAAATCGGCTTTCCGGTTGTTGTTATTAATTCGATTGTGTGCATGGTCTCTTTCTCCGTATAATTCAAAACAGTCATCCTTCTGCGCTGATGTTTTAATCAGGGCAGTCCGGGTGTTTTTCGTTGTCATGATCTTCCCCAGAAGATAAATAGACAATATACTTGCTATATCGGTAGTAATAAAAGAAATGGCTTTCAAAAGTCAAGTTTTTTCGTAAAATATTTAAAGAGGATCTTATGACGGATATGCAATTGCCATTACGCCTGCAGCAGGGGATCGAGATGATTAGGGCCGAAGTGTCCAGGTTAACCGACTCATCGGGTGTTTATCGCATGCTGAATGAAAAGGGGGATGTGCTGTATGTTGGTAAGGCTAAATCCCTACGCAGGCGGGTTGTTCATTATACGCAACCCAACCGCCTCCCTCATCGTTTGCGGCGGATGGTATCAGAGGCCCGTAGGATGGAGTTCATTCTGACGCGAACAGAGGTAGAGGCTTTGCTTCTTGAAGCAAATTTAATCAAAACCTTAAATCCAATTTATAATGTTCTTTTAAAGGATGATAAATCTTATCCTTATATTCATTTATTGGATACATTGGGGTTTCCCAAAATTGTTCGCTTTCGGGGGCGCCCGGATGGGCGGGGGGATTATTTTGGTCCATTTGCAAGCGGGTCTGCTGTGTCTGAAACCCTTGAGACGATCCAAAGGGTTTTTCAGCTCCGGAATTGTAAAGATACAGATTTTTCAACGCGTAAAACACCATGCCTTCAGTATCATATTAAAAGATGTACGGCCCCTTGCGTTTCTAAAGTAACATCTGAGCAATATGCGCAACAGGTTTGTGATACAAAGGATTTTTTGACTGGCAAGAGTCGTGATGTCCAGGAAAGGCTCCAGGTCAGGATGATGGAAGCCAGTCAGGATCAGGCTTTTGAAAAGGCTGCTTTTTATCGGGATCGAATCAAGGTTCTAACCTCTATTCAATCGCGACAGGGTATTGATGGGTATGCCGTCGGAGATGCTGATATGGTGGCCTTGGTAGAGGATGAGGGCCAGGTCTGTGTGCAGATCTTCTTTTTTAGAAATGGTCAAAGCTATGGGAATAGATCGTTCTTTCCGACACGCACAGATGAAATGGATCCCTCTGATATTATGGCTTCTTTTTTGGCACAGTTTTATGAGGACAAGCAGATTCCTTCCGAAATACTTGTCAATCAAATCCCCGCAGAAAGGGATCTCTTGCAGCAAGCCCTGGTGCAGATATCGGGACACAAATTGGCAATTTCTGTACCTCAACGCGGAAAGCGCAAAGATATTATGCAGATGGTTGAGGCAAATGCCCGTGAGTCTTTGGTGCGCCATAGAAGTCAGGTGGCCTCTGATAGGCAGGCATTGTTGCGGATAGTAGAATTGTTCGGAATGACGGCCCCCCCTTCTCGCATCGAAATTTATGATAATTCGCATACAGGTGGAACCCATATGGTTGGGGCAATGGTTGTTGCGGGTCCGGATGGATTCATTAAAAAAGCATACCGTAAATTTAATATCCAAAAAGCGGCAGCATCCGATGATTATGGTATGATGCGTGAAGTCATGCAGCGGCGCTTTGCAAAAGCTGTGATTGATGAGAACTTTCCAGATCTTTTGCTGATTGATGGGGGGCAGGGACAGTTAAGAGTTGTGAAAGAGGAGTTGGAAGCTATGGATCTTTTTAGCCATTTGACGGTTGTTGCGATTTCAAAAGGTGAAGACCGGAATGCGGGCCGTGAAAAATTCCATATGGTTGAAAAGGGGCGGCAGATGAAAGCCTTTCAGCTACCTTTGCATGATCCAACCTTGCAGTATCTTCAGAGATTAAGGGACGAAGCGCATCGTTTCGCAATAGGATCCCACCGCATAAAAAGAAATAAATCAATTGAAATCAGTCTGTTAGACGATGTTCCTGGAGTTGGATCTTTGCGTAAAAAAGCATTATTGCTCCATTTTGGCTCTGCCAAATCAGTTCAAGATGCAACAATCGAGGATCTTTCAAAAGTTAAGGGCATATCCAAAGACCTTGCCAAAAAAATATATGGATTTTTTCATTCCGGGACAATTTAAATTCTTGCACAGCGTGTTTTTCCCGTGTTAGGTTATCTGTATTCCATGAGAAACATTAAAGAATGAAGGTCTGTTCAGATGGGCCTTGCGTTTGTCCCTTAATGTTTGTTTTGGAATTTTATTGATCAACTAAAAACTGGAAAGGTTAAACAGTTTATGTTTCATCGTCCTACATCACCCAACGACCAACCTGCTCCTTCAATTGGGGGCACACAAGCGGAAAGCAAAACCATGACACAAAATAATGAATCCGGAGAATCGTCAGCTGATCGTTCGGTTGATATACCTGCAAGCCCATTCCAACGTCCAGGTCAACCACCTGTTGCGGCTGTTGCGGCCAGTGCGCCATCGGCTGCACCGGTAAGAATGGCTCCACCAGCTTATGGTGGATATCCTGCAGCTTATGCTGCGGCGGCCCCTGCTGCTGCGGGTGCTGTTGATCCTAAGGCACGCCGTTTGGTCATTGGCCATGGAATCACCATGTCTGGTGAGATCGAGTCCTGCGACCTTTTGGTTGTTGAGGGAACTGTCGAAGCTGCTTTGAAAGGTGCAAGCATCCTTGAAATTTCTGAAACCGGGATGTTCTACGGCACTGTTGAAATCAATGAAGCAACGATTGCAGGCAAGTTTGAAGGTGACCTGACCGTGAATGGTCGTTTAACTGTTCGTTCGACGGGGTCGATCACAGGTGCGATCGCGTATAAGGAATTGGCTGTTGAGGCCGGCGCGACCATTGATGGTAAAATCACCCCTTTGGGAGTCAAGGGGGACTCCTCTGGAAAAAAGCCGCATAGGGGGAGCATCGCTTCCCCTGTGAAGGAACAAAAGGCGCATGCCTCTGTTGAGCAAGTGCCAATGGAAGAGGATGATCTTCCGATCCTTCAGCGTGCGGCTGCTCGATAAGAGAATCCGGAATAAAAACAGATATTGGAAAAGCCGGGCAAAATGTCCGGCTTTTTGTTGATTAGTATTGATATGTTCAGTGCAAATATGAGTTCGCTTTAGAGTCTTCGTTTAAGATGGGTCTTATCCCCATCAAGGGGTGTTGGGTCAAACCGAACTGGCTCTGCTTCGGCATTTGCGCCGCAATCAACAGGAATGGATTTTAAAACTTTCCATTGTTCGGCCCAGCCGGACTGATGATCCGCTTGATCTACCAAGGTTACATTCATACAGCCACGATTCTCAGAGGCCTGTACGAAACTGCTATAAATAGCGGGAGGAGTGTCTGAATCCATCTTTCCAATAAAATGGCGTTGTGGAATATTCGCAATGCCTGCTGCAAAGTCTGCAGGATTTAAAGATTCCGGGCTGTAGGGGGCTTTTGTGATGTAAGACAGGGTTTTGGGGTCCAAATTTCCGGCGACGGTACGGATCGACAAAATATCTGCCCGTTGACTTCCTAGAATAACCGCAATAGCTGCGCCGCCGTCATATCCAACCAGATCAAATGATGGGATATTATAATAGGATTTAAGGTTGTCCAGAACTTGATGATAGGTTTCAATCACCTCTGGTGAAAAACGTTTCGATGTAGAATATTCAGAAGGACATATTTTTCCATCTTTCCACCCTTTGTTGTACTGGCAAGGGCGTGCGACCCAGATAACATTTTCTCCACCATCCTGCGCAGCCAAGCGGAGGGCGACCGGATCGGTAGGGGTCGGGTTTTCACGGCTCAAGGCTTTAATCGCGATCGTATGCGTTCCGTCGCCCTCAATATAAATTGTCGCAGGATTCCCTTTTTTGTACACCCGCTCATACGCCTGAATGATAAATTTTTCTGAAGGAATGTCGCGGGGAATCATAAAAACGGGGGCTGCGGTACGCTTGGCGGCATCATCACGCATTACCGACATATCGCTATAGCAGCCAGAGAGGAGTGCAGATGCACAGGCGAACGCCAACAAAGAACGTAGAAAAGTCATATTGAGGAATCCCTTCAGAGTGGTTAGGTCACCATATCATGACTTAAGAATAAAATCATCAGCGTTATTCCGAAATCTCGACGATAATTGGCGTGTGATCGGAGGGGGTATCCCATCCTCGCGGCGTTTTATCAATCGTACAGTTGATCAATCGATCAGTGATTGTCGGGGAGGTTAGAAAGTGGTCGATCCGGACCCCACGGTTGCGCGGCCATGCGCCCGCCTGATAATCCCAAAAAGTATATGTTTCTGGGGCTGAATTAAAAACACGGAAAGCATCTGTTAATCCCAAATTGAGGATTGACCGGAATTTTTTGACAATCTCCGGGTGGTAAAGGGCATCTTTTTTCCATATTTCTGGATCATAGCAATCTTTGTCTTCTGGAATGATGTTAAAATCTCCACCAATAAGAAAGGGAATTCGGGCCCCTCGAAGTTCATCCAATCTTTTAATAAACCTATTTAACCAATTGATCTTATAATTAAATTTTTCTGTTTCAACAGGGTTTCCATTCGGAAGGTAGATATTGATCAGGCGTATATTTTGCCATTCAACTTCAAGGTAGCGGGCCTGTTCATCCAGATCATCCCCCGGCAGGTTTTGAAGGATGGGAGAGACCGGAATCCTGCTTAAGATGGCTACTCCGTTATAGGTTTTCTGGCCTTTATAAACGGCATGATATTCGACTGATATTTCCGGTAATGTCTCACCTTTGATTTCTTGAAGAAAAAGAACATCCGGAATCGTCTTAGATAGAAATGTCTGGAGATGAGAAAGTCGTGCCTTCACCGAGTTAACATTCCATGATGCGATTCGATAGCTCATAAGGAAAAGGACTCACCACACCCACACCCTGAACTGGCATTGGGATTGGTAATTTTAAAGTTCTCCCCCATCAGGGTTGTGACGTAATCAATCGTTGCACCAGAGAGAAGCAGAAAAGATGTGCGGTCAATAACAACAGAGTGTTCGAACACAAGGTCATCATCGTTAATTTGAGAGTCAAATGTCATTTCATATTTAAAACCAGAGCAACCACCGCCAGAAACGGTGATTCGCAAATTCAGATAAGCATCTGATTTCGCGTTGCGAATGTCTTCAATACGATTAAAGGCCGCAGAAGTAATCGTTAAATCATTGTTCATGTGTCTAATATGGATTTTCTAATACAAAAAGCCAACCCCTATATTTTGATATCTAGAAGACTTCCTCGTTCCAGAACAGGGGTATTGATAATTTTTGAATTATTTGTGAGGGATGCTTTGATAAACTCCTTGGCATCATACCCATGATTTTCAACGACTCTTTGTTGGAGAGAAACAATCGATCCGATTCGTTCATCAGCAGAGTCTCTGTTTTGCAATCCTAAGCTTGACGTTGCACTTGAATCCATATTCCGAAGATTGATCGCGTTTTCCTGGACTCTCTGCTGGGCGGATTGAATAGCAGATATGCGTTCAGAAGCAGAGTTCTTATTCTGCAGCCCGAAATTGATATTTGTTGTTGATGGGGGTGTTGTAACCATTCTGTTCCACAAAACTATCTACCGATACATTTACCCTGAAAGTCTATCGTATCGCAAAATGATTAATAAATTTTTGAAACTTATAAACGGGAATTTATTTTCTATATTTACCACTTGTAAATCTTTTGCTGTCATAATCCAAATGACTACGAAATAAATAAGGGTGTGTCACGTTCCGGGCTCTGGCGGGTGTCGGGACACAAAAAACAAATCAAAACACTGTGACACGTTAGGGTCCGCCAAAATGAGTAACTTATCTTATTCCAATGCCGATACGGCATTTGCATCTGTCAAAGTGGGGGGAATAAACCCTGTGCTGGCAAAATTATATCTTTCACACGGAATTCGTGCCGAAGCAATCAGCACGATGTCATCTGAAGATCGTACGGATCTATGTGATGACGTTGCATCACTTATTGAGATGGCAGAGCGTCCAACAGATCGGGAGATGGCAGCTGATATTCTTCTTTCTTTATTGCGTCATGCCGAAAAAAATCTTAAGGAAGCGATTTCCGAAAGGCTATCTGTTTTTGATAAGGCACCACTTCGATTGATTTTACAATTTATCAATGAGGATATTGACATTGCAAAGCCTGTTTTAAGGAAGAGCCCGGTTTTGAATGATCTTGATCTCCTTTATATCATTCAATCGAGGGATTCTCCGTTCTGGCAGGCAATCGCACAGCGTCAGAATCTGGGTGAAAATGTCATCGAAACATTGGTTGATACAAAAGATATTATCACAGCCAAAAATCTTGTCGAAAATAACGATGTTATTTTTTCTGACTATGCTCTTGGTCGAATTGTAAGACTTGCAAGTGAAACAGATATTTTGAATGCATGTTTGATTGACCGTGCCCAGAGTTTAAAAGGTGATTTCGCACGGAGGATTTATGCCTATGCAGGTGAAAGTCTGAAGACTGTGTTGATTGAAAAATGTGGCGATTTGTCACAGGATGTATCCCAGACGCTTGAGGATGTTTTGGCAGAGTTTACGGTTACACCACCACCTCATTTTATGCCGACTGCATCCATGTTGAAAGCTGCAGAATTATTCATGAAAGAGGGGAAGATCAATCGGACGTTAATGTTGAATACTTTAAAACGTGGTCAGATTGGATCTTTTATCGCGCAATTTTCAAAATTTACCCAATTGCCTGTTTCTGTTGTTGTTGCGATGTTACAACAAAAAAGTGGCCGCAGTTTAGCGATTGCCTCAAAGGCGAGCGGTATCGATCGAAATGATTTTTTGGTTATTTTTAACTTTACCCGTAAAACAATGGGAGAGGATTATTTGTCATCATCTGATGTCGCAACCGCGTTGAGAGATTATGATCGGATAACACCAGATGTGTTGCAAGAAAATAATTAATCATCTCGCTTCGGACGAGAAGGCTTCTTGCGTTTATCATTACGTTTTTTGTCGCCGAATTTGCCTTTTTTGGTCTGTTTTCCGGAGCGGGATGTGTTTTTGTCTCTGCGGAACGACGGAGAAGAATATCCCCCTGAGGAATGCCCTTTGGATTTATATCCATCCACCTCGGCACCCGCTTCACCATTGACCAATTCGAACACTGTGCTGGCGGTGACGGGATCGGCTTCGATAATCCGTACCAGAACCGGCGCACCCAAACGGAAGACACGGCCCGTCCGTTTGCCCACCAACGCATGATTGGCTTCGTCATGGACGTAATAATCGCTGGGCAAGGACCGGATGGGGACCAGGCCATCAGCGCCTGTATCCTGTAATTTGATAAACAGCCCGAAACGGGTCACACCGCTAATCCGGCCGACGAATTCCATGCCGATTTTATCTTTGAGGAATGCGGCGGTAAAACGGTCCACGGCGTTGCGTTCGGCTTCGGCCGATGTGCGTTCTGTTCCTGAAATATGATCGGCCATTTCGAACAATTTCACCGATTCCAGATCGGACAATCCCCCTTCACCCAGATCATAAGCCTTGATCAGGGAGCGGTGGACAATCAAATCGGCATAGCGGCGAATGGGGGATGTAAAATGGGCGTATTTGTCGAGCGCCAAGCCAAAATGTCCGATATTTTCGGGGTGATACAGGGCCTGGGCCTGCGACCGCAGAATAATCTCGGAAATCAGGAAGCCAGCCTGCATCGATTTGGCTTTGGTCAAAAGATGATTGAGTTGTGCAGGGCCAGCCACACCTTCTTTGGGAAGGTACAGGCCAAAGGCTTCGAGGAAGCCACGCGCCATCATCAATTTGTCGCCTGTCGGGCGATCATGGATGCGGTAGACACAGGGGGCGCGTTTATCTTCCAACGCCATCGCGGCGGCCACATTCGCCAGAATCATAAATTCTTCGATGACTTTATGGGCATCCAGACGTTCCCGCACGGCGACACCCGTCATTTCTCCGGCCTCATTGACAACAATTTTGCGTTCCGGAATATCCAGATCCAGGGCTCCGCGTTTTACACGTGCGGCATCCAGAACTTTCCACGCCGCATATAACGGGCGAATCACATCGGCCATCAACGGAGCGGTGGTGGCATCTTCGTGCCCATCGATTGCGGCCTGTACCTGTTCATAGGTGAGGCGCGCCCGTGACAACATCAGTCCCCGCACAAATTTATAGCGGATCAACTGGCCGCGTGCGTTAATCCACATGTGAACGGCCAGAGTGGCGCGGGGTTCGTGCGGTCGCAACGAACACAAATCATTGGATAATTTCTCCGGCAACATGGGCAAGACACGGTCGGGGAAATACGTTGAATTGCCGCGCAGATAGGCCTCTTTGTCGAGCGGAGATCCCGCCGTGACGTAATAGGCAACATCGGCAATCGCCACCACCAGATGATACCCGCCGTCATTATCGGGGTGAGGGTCTGGTTCGGCAAACACAGCATCGTCAAAATCGCGGGCATCTTTGCCATCAATGGTCACCAACGGAAGATCGCGCAAATCGGTGCGTGTCCCAAGCAGCGGGACGACCATACCATCTGTGGATTGCACGACTTCTTCCGGAAAGAAAGGGCGTAATCCGGATTCATAGAGAGCCATTAACGAAATTGTTTTTGGGTCATCTATATCTCCGACAATCTCGCTCACGCGGACTTTTTTGCGCAAATCGGATCGGCCGGGGAGAATATCGGCCACGACCACCTGATCAATTTGGGCGCCCTTCAATTCGGTAGAAGGGACGTCAAAATCATGTTTGGCACGGCGGTCAATCGGCGACAACAGATAGCCGTTTTTGTTTTTACGGATAAATCCAAGGACCTTGGCTTTTACGGCATCGACTTTTTTCAGGACCGCGGCTTCGTACAGATTATGTCCGATTTTCCGCACACGCACCAGCGCACGATCCCCCGCCATCAGGGCATGGTGCCCCTTGCGTTCGGGAATAATTTCAATGCGGGGTGGCGGGCCTTGTACATCCTCTTGCCAATCGGCGGGAGTGGCCAGCAAATCTCCATCCAGGTCAAGTCCGGTGATATCCGCCACACAGACCGTTGGCAACGTATCGGCAATTTTATACGATTTTCCATCTTCGCGGATCACCAGACCATCGTCTTCCATCTCGCGCAGGATGTTCTTCAGGACAATGCGCTGGGCTTCTCCTTTGATTTTAAAGGCGGTGCAGATATCGCGCTTGGACAGGGCCACTCCCGATGTTTCGAGAAGGCGGAGAATGGAATCGGTGTCTGGGAGTGTCATGATCCCATTCTATCGGAATTATGGAGATCTGTCATTCCCAATCGCAGGAATAACGGAAAGTGCTTGTTTAGGAGTTAGAACTTGTCTGAGTTCCTCGATGAATTTCCGACCATCTGCAACAATAACGGGATAAATCTCTTCCCTCTCTTTTCTTGCATGGCGAGAGAAAGTTGCATAATCCACTCTTACTGCCCTCTCAAATTTGGTGACCAGTTCGGGTTGTGGGCCTTCTTTAGGGGGTTTTTGATAGATTTGCTCGACCTCTTTCAGTAATCCGAGATAACGATCTAGATAATCTACGATCTCCTCCAGACGATCCGGTAATGCATGGATATTTTCAATATCTATTTGGGTGGGAGTATAGTTTGGGGTGAAGAGTATATTGTCTAATGATCTAATACTCTCCGCTAGTTCACTTGAGTAGGTAAGCTGATCAATGACAGGAAATGCGAACCGGCCTGTCCAGCTATGATATTCTTTTCGCCAGCTCATAAGATAAAGAAAGTTATTAAAATTGGACGGATCACCAAATCCTAGTAATTTTGTCACTGATTTGGGGGCTTGCTTCTCAAAAAACTCCATAAGAGCCAATTGCAAATCCCCATCGAGGGTGAGCGGTATTTCTTGTGACATGAAAGAATTCCTTGTTCTTAGGTGTTTTCTATATATTGGTATACTGAATTGTAAGATTTTTTGCAATATGAAAATATATTTCAAGATAAAAAGGCAAGTTTTCTGTTTGCCTGATATAAAGCTATCTTTTGAAGAGATAGTCGTTTCTTTTGTGTGGGTTATCCTCTATATCTCTTTCGGGGACTGCGGGGTGCGTGACGGCCACATATCCCACTGACCGATACAAATCTTGCGACGGGAGCTGTCTCTGCTAAGACCGTGGTCTTGGATATATGGCGCCCACCTTATTGAAAGGGTCATCGCGGATTTTTCGCCAACACGGCCATCGTGGTTCCCGCTTTTTTATATGTGAGGGGTAGCTTGTTATGCGGATCTATCTTGGATTGGGTGAGGATTTAGGTGTCCTCTGAAAAGCAAGACATCAGGCGAAATGCAAAATTGTTTCGGGATCATTTGGTGGTTTCACCAGACTGGAATCCCGATTCTTCAGCCCAAGCTGCCAGACATCTTATGGAGATGCTTTCCTTTCCCGAGAATGCAGTCATATCCGTGTATTATCCGATTGGGAGCGAAATTGATCCGTCTCCAATTGTCGAGAAATTATGGCAGAGAAATCTAACTGTTTGCTTGCCTTGTATAAAAGAGGGGCAGAGGAAATTGATTTTTGTGCCATGGACACCTCAAACACAATTTGAAACCAGAAGATTTGGAATTCCTGAACCTGTAGACAAGTCTGTTCTTTGTACGCCCGATATTTTGATTATTCCATTGCTTGCTTTTGACCAGCGGGGCTATCGAATGGGGTATGGTCAGGGGCATTATGATGAAACACTTGCTTCTTTACGGGCCCAGAAAACCGTTCTTGCTGTGGGGTTGGCCTATGCGGAGCAGGCAGTCCTGTTGCCGCTACCGATAGAAAATCATGATGAAAGACTGGATATGGTTATTACACCTCAACGTGTCTTTGACTTTCGGCGCTAAACCGCTTAAAAACCGTTTATGAGAATTTTATTTATAGGTGATGTTGTGGCAAGATCTGGGCGGGAAGCTCTGGTCAGATTCCTGCCTGAACTGAAAACAAGATGGATGCCGGATGTCGTCATTGTAAACGGTGAAAATGCGGCCCATGGAATAGGTATTAATGAAAAAATTTGTCTTGAGATGTTTGATTCTGGCGTGAATGTAATCACCCTTGGAAATCACTCATGGGATCAGCGCGATGTTATTCCCTATATTCAGCGAGAGCCGCGATTAATTCGGCCTATCAATTATCCATCGGGAACCCCCGGGAATGGCTGGATTATTCATACGATCCATGATGGGCGTAAGATTTTGGTCGTGAATGCAATGGCACGCTTATTTATGGATCCTATGGATGATCCTTTTGCCGCGATGGTGCAACTGCTTGAAAAACATCCTCTTGGAAAATCTGTTCAAGCAAGTTTTCTTGACTTTCATGGAGAAGCATCATCTGAGAAGATGGCGATGGCACAGTATCTGGATGGAAAGATCTCAGCTGTTATTGGAACACATACACATATTCCGACGGCGGATGCACAGATTCTTTCGAAAGGCACAGCCTATCAAACAGATGCCGGAATGACCGGTGATTATAATAGTGTGATCGGTATGCGGCCTGAGGTCCCGATACAGAGATTTACACGTAAATTTAGCATTGAGAAACTGTCCCCTGCGGAGGGAGAGGCCTGTGTTTGTGGTGTTTTTATTGAAACGGATGATAAAACCGGCCTTGCCACAGAAATTTGCCCTGTTCGTCGTGGGGCGCGGCTTCAAAATACACTCTAGGGGCTGCAATCTCGTGGCCAGAAGATATCGGCCATGCGTGTCGGCATTCCTATGATATGGGCGGTTGATAAATCTGTTCCGGTGGCCAGAAGAAAGGGTTGGCCGTATCCGGCAGATGCTAAGCCTTCCACAACTTGTGACGGAACCAATCGTTGGGTGCCATTCACATCCTCGATGATCAGGATACGCCCCAGTTTTCCGTCCAGAACATGTTCATGGGTTCCTCCGATAATGTGAAAGGGAAAACTGTTCCTCTCCAAAAATGCGGCAGGAAGCCGTGTAACTGTGCGTGCGGCCCGCCCTGTTTGGACAGAGAAAAGCTTGGTGAGCAGCCGAGAATTCTGGGGATTAATGGGGTATATGTGGTTAAGGGCAATATAATCCCCCGTGGCAAATGGGAGGGGAGGATGGGGCGCGTCTTTGGAAATAACGCCCCCTATAAAAAAACAAGAAGATGGATTTTCCGGGCTTGTCTCCACAAAAACACGGGTCAAAGCCTGTTGTTTTCGGGGTTGATTGAGGGGGGTTATGTGGTGGGTGATATAACTTGTAACGTCACCGATGATATAGGATGTCGCGTCTTTATGATCTGCGGCGACCGCTTGGTGAAAAATCTTCTTTAATTCTTCAGGAGAAGATGTCTCCAGCGGGACGGAATGTTTTTCGTTTCTTTTGGCCACAGCCGCGTTGAAGAGTCGTTTCTTTTCACGTTCTGCGGCCAAATAAAGAGGATAACACGCTGCAAAGAAAGGGACGCATTTTAAGAGTTCTGGATCATACCTGTCGTCAGGAAAAGGAACGGGGAACAGGTCGGGGGCGAAGTCATCCAGCTCTAATTCCAGCGCCAAAGCTCCGATGTCTTTTGTGAATATGTCCGTCAGAGTGTTGCCATCTTCATTGGATATAAAGGAAAATGCGTCCGAAAATAAACGTTGTAGTTCTTCGTCCATCGTTTCAAGAGAATCGAGGTAGAAATCTGACAGGGGCTTTCTAAACTCTTGTGCCGTTTCTGTGCTTATCTGTTCCGCTGCATTCTTGCGGCATAACATATCCATGACGCGCAAGCGCATGTCGAGGGCCAAAAGAGGAGGAGTGGCAAGCTGTGCGTTGATCATGTGTTTCTCTAATATATAAATTAGGGAAAATGCAAGAAAATTGTTATACTTCGTTCGGTTAATGACCCAAGAAAGAGCCCCCTCACCCGACTTCGGCTAAAGCCCTACAGCCTTAAGCCTGCGTTGCCCTCTCCCCCGCGGGGAGAGGGAGGGGTGAGGGGGAAAAACTTTCGGGTGGTTTCATGAACAGAGTATATGCAAAAAATAACTTTCTATTTTTTTATTGCAAGGCAGCAATTATCTGTGGCACAGTAAGAACGAGCAAGGAAACACGTATGCGCAAGATAATCCCAGTTTGTGTCGTTGTTTCCGGGTCTGCGGGTCTGAATTTTTAGATCGCGTGACCCGGCGGAATTTCTGCCGCCGGATATCAGAGCGCGATTTTCAGACCATCTTTGTTTTCTCCCAAAATAAAAATATTTTGAAAATTGTGTTCTGTGTCTCTGGTGTAACTATAAAAAAACAGGAGAGAAAGAACCATGTCGTCCCCTCATATGCCCGTTGTTACGAAGCGGGATGTTTTTCAATTTGCAACACATTATTGGTCCGGTAAGAAAGCCTATGGCGTGTTGGCCGTTATCTTGATGGGAGTCTCTGTCGGGGCGGATGTTTTTTATCCGGTTTATACGGGCCGATTGGTTGATCAGCTCACGATGCTTGATCCCAAGGCCGATGCAAGTCTGCATCAGGTTTTATGGGCATTTGCAGCGTTAATGGCGGTTCAGTTTCTTCACAGTTGGACTTGGGCAGCTGCTCTTTGGTATTGGAATAAATATGCAGCTCACAATATGTATCGTTTATTGACGGATGCCTTTTATAAAGTGCAGCGCTTCTCGACTGAATGGCATGTTAATGCATTTGCGGGGGCGACTGTCCGGAAAATTACACGGGGGATGTGGTCATTTGATGTGTTTGAGGATACAATTTTTATGGGATTTTATCCGGCCTCGATCATTGCCATCGGTATGAGCATTATGTTGATGATACAGGTGCCTGTGGTTGGGTGGTTTGCATTGCCTCTGGTTTTTCTGTTCATTGCGGCGAGTATTTATTTGGCCGTCAAGGTCAATATGCCACGGTTTAAGCGATCGGCTGCCGCAGATACACAGGTCGGAGCGACGTTGGCCGATATTATGACGGCTATTCCGACTGTAAAATCTTTTGCCAGAGAAGGGCAGGAAGACAAAAATTTCTGTAACGTAGCATTGGAATGGAAAAAATATTCTTTACATGCGTGGCTGACGGCCACGGTTGTTGATTTTGTTCGTGTGCATATTCGCATTGCGTTGATGATCGGTATGATGGCGTTGACTATCCTGATGTGGCGTCGTGGCGAGGCAACCGCCGGAGATGCGACATTGGCCATTACATCCTTCTTTATTATCGGAGGGTATTTGCGTGATATCGGTCGGCAAACGAACGAATTTTTACGCTCGATCAGCGAAATGGAGGATGTTGTCTCTTTCTGGATTCGTGAAGACGAGATTCAGGATATGAAAGATGCGCCGTCTTTGCAGATACAACATGATAAAGGTGCCACGATTACCTTTGATCGGGTTGGCTTTGCCTATAAGGTGGGTGAGCGGAATATTTACGATGATCTGTCTGTCACCATTCAGGCGGGGGAAAAAGTGGCTTTGGTTGGCGCATCTGGTTCCGGCAAGTCCACGTTTATCAAATTGATCCAGCGTTTGTATGACATTCAGTCCGGAGACATCCGGATTGATGGGCAGAATATTGCCAAGGTCACGCAGGAAAGTTTGCGCCGGACGATTGCGCTGGTGCCGCAAGAACCTATCCTGTTCCATCGATCTTTGGCGGATAATATTGCCTATGGTGGACCAGATGCCACGATGGATGAGATACGGGAGGCCGCGCGTGAAGCCTATGCCGCTGATTTTATCGAACGGCTGCCCCAAGGTTATGACACGTTGGTGGGCGAACGCGGGATTAAATTGTCGGGTGGCGAGCGGCAGCGTGTCGCGATTGCCCGGGCCTTGCTGGCGGATTGTCCGATTTTGATTCTGGACGAGGCGACGTCGTCGCTGGACTCGGTCTCGGAACATTATATCCAAAAGGCGTTGGATCGATTGATGGAAGGCCGCACCACCATTACTATCGCCCACCGTTTGGCCACTATTCAGAAAGCCGACCGGATCCTGGTCTTTGCCGATGGGCGGATTGTGGAGCAGGGGACCCATACTGCGTTGTTGCAGAATCCGTCTTCGACCTACCGACGCCTTTATGATATGCAGGCGTTAAATTTGGTCGGGGAATAATGTAGAGCGAGTGGGTGTAAGATAATATGTAACTTTTTATGCTTTTGGTACGAATAGGGGATATAACTGTTCTAAAGGAGGACACATAACATGAAATTCATTTCTAAACTTTTGATGACGGCAACTGCCTTGATTATAATGGGTGGTGCTTCCGGCGTACATGCAGAAGATGCTATGGCAGGTATGGATCATTCCAAAATGGATCATGCCATGATGCAGCAGGGTGGCATATATGACGGTGCTATGAAAACTATGCATGAAAATATGGCTTCGGTGAAACCGACAGGCGATGCAGATGTGGATTTTGTTCAGGGCATGATCCCGCACCACCAAGGCGCGATTGATATGGCAAAAGTAGTTCTGGAAAAAGGTGCTGATCCTGAGATCAAGAAGCTGGCTGAAGGAATTGTTAAGGCCCAAGAATCTGAAATAAAACTGATGAATGACTGGCTAAAAATCCATAAAAAATAGGAAAATGAACTGTGTTCAATGCCCCTTATCACCCTGGTAAGGGGCATTTTGTTTGGAATAATGTTTTTAAAAAAACAGGTTGTAAAAATATCACACCCGTTATATGGTGTTTTTGCGACCGATAGGGTTTTAGCACGCGTTTGACTGATGAAAGGTTTCGCTAGCTCTGTCGACCTGGTTGGGTTGAGTCTTGATTTTTGCTCTCCGACCCCCACACTAAACAAGCTGTTGATTGGTAACGCAAAATCCGGTTTTTGTTTGGTGGGCCTTCTAAAGGTCTATGTTCAGGGGAGGAGTCTAGCTTTATCAAAAACCCAAGCCTTTATTTTAAGAATTGCGGCCCAAGCCCGCAATGTCTTTATCCGTCGCACTAAAGATTTTTGCGGTCTTCGGCCTTTTTTATAGAAGTTCGGGAGAACATAAACATGGCAAAAAGAATGCTGATTGATGCAACACACGCAGAAGAAACTCGGGTTGCAGTGGTCGATGGAAATCGTTTGGTTGAATTTGATTATGAAAGCAAACTCAGGAAACAATTAAAGGGTGGAATATTTCTCGCGAAAGTAACCCGGGTTGAGCCGTCGTTGCAGGCGGCCTTTGTGAATTTCGGTGGAAACCGTCATGCATTTCTTCCGTTTTCTGAAATTCATCCTGATTATTTTCGGATTCCTGTCGCGGATCGGGAAGCTTTAATGGCAGCTCAACAGGCCGAGATAGAGGCCGCAATGGCTGCCGAGGAAGCCCAAATCGCCGCTGAGGAGGCTGCGTTAGCCGCTGAGGAGGCTGCTAAGAATCGACAATCCTCTTCTTTGGAAGAAGGATCCCAGAGAGGGGATGATGAGAGAGGGGATGATGATGAAGTCAATTCGGCTGGAATATCATCTTACCAAATTTCTGAAGAAACAATTCCAAACGACGGTATTGAATTATCATCCGAAGATTCTATGCAGGAAGATCTAAATGAAGATCAAAATGATGAAAATGAAGATGAAACTGATGAGGAGGGTTCTTCTGAAGAATCTCCTTCTTTGGACCAACAGGAAGAAGAAATACCAGCAGATGGGGAATCAAAACCGGTCCATAAATTTGTTTATCGTGGCGTAACAGAGATTAACCCTGAAACGTTTGAGATTATAAGTGCGGTTGCAGGTGAGGCAATTGCAATGGATCAGGATCTCGCCATTAAGGTTGAGGAATGGGCAAAAAGCCAAGAAAATGTTGTGCGTGTTCGTCTTCACTATCGCCATACTGAAGGAGGCATTAAAAAACGGTCTGTCTGGGTTGCGTATCACGAAGATAATATTGAGATCGACCATGAATTAGCCTTGGCGGCCGAGCAGGAAGAGCGTGAAAAACGTCGGAATAATCGCGGTCGTGGTCGTTTCCGTGGTCGAGGCCGTAATGGGCAGGGCGGGGGTCATAATCGTGGGCGTTACCCCATGCAAAATCGTCAGGTCGAAGTTCTTGGGGGAGAGGGCGTCGACAGTGACCAACCGTTCCGTCCGTCCCTTCATCGGAATTACAAAATTCAGGAAGTGATTAAGCGTGGGCAGATTATGCTCATTCAGGTACAAAAGGAAGAGCGTGGGAATAAGGGGGCGGCAGTTACAACCTATTTGTCATTACCTGGTCGCTATTGTGTTCTTATGCCCAACTCTCCGCGTGGTGGCGGTGTATCACGTAAAATTGCAAGCTTTGCAGAACGCAAACGGATGCGGGAAATTCTTCGCGAACTCGGGACGCCGGATGGAATGTCTGTTATTCTTCGGACCGCAGGTGTTCAGCGCGATCAGGATGAAATTAAACGTGATTTAGATTATTTGGTTCGCCTATGGAATAATATTCGTGAACTGACTCTGCAATCTGTTGCCCCTGCGGGTATTTATGAAGAAAGCAATCTGGTTAAGAGGGCTGTACGTGATATCTATGCAGGTGATATTGAGGAAATTCAGGTCGCTGGTGAAAATGGATTTAAACAAGCCAAAGAGTTTATGAAGCTTTTAATGCCATCAAGCGTTAAAAAAGTTCATCAATATAAAGACGACAAATACCCTTTGTTTCATCGGTATCAGGTTGAAAATCAGATTGCAGCAATGGGAGAGCCAACAGTTGAACTCCGCTCGGGTGGGTATTTGGTTATTAATCCGACTGAGGCTTTGGTGTCGATTGATGTTAACTCTGGCCGCGCCACCAAGGAACGTCATATTGAAGAAACAGCATTAAAAACCAATCTTGAAGCCGCTGAGGAGGTTGCTCGCCAATTGCGTTTGCGCGACCTTGGTGGTTTGGTTGTGATCGATTTTATCGATATGGAAGATAGTCGAAATAATGCAAAGGTGGAAAGAAGGTTGCGCGATGCGTTGTCAACTGATCGCGCGCGTATCCAGGTTGGACGTATTTCCTCTTTTGGGTTGTTGGAATTATCCCGTCAGCGTTTAAATCCAAGTCTGACTGAGGCGCAGTTCCAGAAATGTCCACATTGTAAGGGGGTCGGTCATATCCGTACGATTGACTCAGCCGCTATTCTTGCCCTTCGGTCGTTGGAAGAGGAGGGGATTCGTTCCCGTGCGGGGCAAGTATTCTTGTCTGTTCCGAATGAGATCGCTCTTTATATCCTTAACCAGAAACGTGAAATGCTTGCTGATATTGAACGCCGTTATGGGTTCAATGTGTTCGTCCGCGTTGATGAGGAATTAGCACCAACAGGGTATAGGTTAGAGACAATCAAAGCGACTGAATCGGATGATGAAGAGAGTGATGTTGTCGAGCAAGATGCTGAAACCATGGAATCAGTTGATGAAGCAATTTCAGCAGAAAACGAGTCTTTATCTCGTTCATCTTCTGAAGATGATGGGCCTCAACAATCTCGGGGGAGGTCGCGTAATAATCGGGGAAGAGACCGTAACCGCTCAGATAAACCCCGGGATTCACAAAAAGGCCAACGTCATCGTAAATCGGAATTTGTATCAGATGAAGTCGAGACGGAATCCCAATCGGCAACAGACTCTGATTCTGTCGTTTCTTCTGCGGCAGAAGTAAAGCCCGAGGCTCCCAAAGAGAAATTCCGCGCAAAACGCTTCCGGTCTCGTTCAGATTCCGGACAGACACAAGAATCCAAAACATCTGGGGTGTCTACGCCTTCTGTTGATCCTGTTGTTGACGCACCTCTTACATCATCCTCTCCATCAAATGATACTGGTGGATCAGGCTCAGCCATGCAACAAGCCTCTGAATCTAAAAAAAGAGGTTGGTGGAATAAGTTGATTGAAAAATAATAAAAAGGTGAATGGGTATGCGTTATTATACCGTTTTCTGTGTTTCTATTCTCTTTGCGCTCCTCCCTTTCTCTCTAAAGGCAGAGGGAGGGGGCAAATCTGCAGAGAGCGACAAGAATTTGGTCGAAACCCCCCTCACGGCGCTTGAAGAGGCGACAAGCAATATCCTGAAAGAATTAAATGAAAACGAGATCAAACAGTTTTCTGCTATTAATAATTCTTTTGGCATTATTCGATCAGTTGAAGATGTTCAAGGCTCTATTTCCAAGGCCGTTGAAAGTTGTTCTTCTGCCCATCCGGATCTTAAGGCACAAATTTCAACAGGATTCGAGTCCTGGAAGGAGACTTTGCGACCGGTTATGAGAGAGGCCAGAAAAAAACTGGACAAGATGGTTTTATTGCAAAGCTTTGCGCGCCCATCAGATGTCCGGGCATATCTTAAAAAATTTGACCAGGCTGTTATTTATCGGAACCAAAAATTGAACTCTGTGCCGATCCAGAAAATGGATGACTGTCAAAAGTTGGAATCCAGCATGAAAAGAACACAAGATGATTTGGTAAAATTGCTCACGGAGACTCTGGCGTTGGACAGTGATATAAAAGGTAAAGAGTAGAGTTTAAGGTATGCGTGTTATCAAGCTTCTTTACATTCTCTTTCGTAGAAGCAAAGATGATCATGCTCTTATAGTTGCCTGTTTTTACAATATGCTTGAGCA